>NZ_JAME01000030.1 GCF_000521865.1 Roseivivax isoporae LMG 25204 | reverse complement strand
CGACCGGCTCGCTGCCGCCCGAGGGCGCGGCCCCCGCCGCGCCGCGCGCGCAGTCGACGCCCTACGGCATGGAAGTCACGGATTTCATCCTGCACGGGCTGACCGACCGGCTGGCCGCGTCCTGCGACTATGCCCGCCGGCGGCAGGCCGTCGCCGAGTGGAACGCGCGCGAGACGATCCTGAAACGCGGCATCGCGCTCACGCCCGTGAAGTTCGGAATCTCGTTCACCCTGACCCACCTCAACCAGGCGGGCGCGCTGGTGCATGTCTACCAGGACGGATCGATCGCCATGAACCACGGCGGCACCGAAATGGGACAGGGCCTGTTCCGCAAGGTGGCGCAGGTGGCCGCGCACCGCTTCGGCGTCGACGTGGCGGCGGTCAAGATCACCGCGACGGACACCGCCAAGGTCCCAAACACCTCGGCGACGGCCGCGTCGTCCGGGTCGGACCTGAACGGCATGGCGGTGCGCGCGGCGTGCGACACGATCCGCGACCGCATCGCGGGCCTACTCGCGGAACGGCACCAGGCCGACCCCGCCGCGGTCCGCTTCGAGGACGGGCGCGTGCACGTGGGCGGCGAGAGCTACGCCTTCGCCGAGGCCGTCAAGCTGGCCTACGAGAACCGTGTCAGCCTGTCGGCCACGGGCTTCTATCGCACCCCTGACCTCGCCTGGGACCGCATCCGCGGCCACGGGCGCCCTTTCTTCTATTTCGCCTACGGCGCGGCCTGCACGGAGGTGGCGGTCGATACCCTGACGGGCGAGTACCGGATGCTGCGGACCGACATCCTGCACGACGCCGGCGCCTCGCTGAACCCCGCGATCGACCTGGGCCAGGTCGAAGGGGGCTTCATCCAGGGCGCGGGCTGGCTCACGACCGAGGAGCTCGTCTGGGACGACAGCGGCCGCCTGAGGACGCACGCGCCCTCGACCTACAAGATCCCCGCCTGCTCGGACGTGCCCGAGGTGTTCAACGTCGCGCTCTGGGACGGCGAGAACCGCGCCGAAACCATCTACCGGTCGAAGGCAGTGGGAGAGCCGCCGCTCATGCTGGGCATCTCGACCTTCCTCGCGCTGTCGGACGCGGTCGCCGCGTGCGGGCCGGGTTATCCCGCGCTGGACGCGCCGGCCACGCCCGAACGCGTCCTCGCGGCGATCGCCCGGGTGCGCGCATGAGCTTCGACCTCGAGGCGCTCAAGGCCGCGGTCGCGCGGCACGGGCGCGTCGCGCGCGTCGTCATCGCCGAGACGCGCGGCTCGGTGCCCCGCGGCGTCGGCACGGCGATGCTCGTCTGGGAGGGCGGGCAGTCCGGCACGATCGGCGGGGGCGCACTGGAATACGAGGCGACCGCGGCGGCGCTGGCCCGCACCGGGATCACGCGGCACGCGCTCGGCCCCGCGCTCGGCCAGTGCTGCGGCGGCGCGGTGACACTCCTGACCGAGCACTACGTCGCCGCGGCGCTTGCCGACCTCGATCCGCGCGTGATCGCGCGCGGCCCCGGCGAGATGCCGCCGGCGGTCCGGCGGTTGATCGAGGCGGGCACCGCCCCGGCGCCCCGGCTCGTCGAGGGCTGGATGGTCGAGCCGGTGACCGACGCGGCGACGCCGCTCTGGGTCTGGGGCGCGGGCCATGTCGGCCGCGCGGTCGTGGCGGTCATGGCGCCCCTGCCCGGCCTCGCCATCACCTGGGTCGACACCGACGCCGCGCGCTTTCCCGAAACCGTCCCCGAGGGCGTGACGACAGTGCCCGCGGCCGAACCCGAACGGCTGGTGCCGCGCGCCCCGCACGACGCGATGCACCTCGTGCTGACCTACAGCCACGACATCGACCTGGCGCTCTGCCACGCGCTCCTCGGCCACGACTTCGCCTTCGCGGGGCTGATCGGGTCCGAAACCAAGCGCGCGCGGTTCGCCAGCCGGCTCTCGGCGCTCGGCCATGACGCTGCCCGGATTTCGCGCATCTGCTGCCCGATCGGGCAGAAATCGCTCGGCAAGCATCCGCAGGCCATTGCCCTCGGCGTCGCCACGGATCTACTGGATCGAAAAAACGCAAGGGACGGTGCCACGTGGCCGCGCCACTCCTCAGCCTGACCGGCCTCACCAAGGCCTATCCCGGCGTCGTCGCCAACGACGACGTGTCCTTCGCCATCGGCGAGGGCGAAATCCATGCGCTCCTCGGCGAGAACGGCGCGGGCAAGTCGACGCTGGTCAAGATGATCTACGGCCTCGTCAAGCCCGACGCGGGCGAGATGCAGCTGGGCGGTGCGCCCTACGCACCCTCCGAGCCTTCGGCGGCGCGGCGGGCGGGCGTCGCGATGGTGTTCCAGCACTTCTCGCTCTTCGACGCGCTGAGCGTGGCCGAGAACGTCGCCCTCGGGATGGAGGCGCCGCCCAGGACCCGCGACCTCGCCCGCCGCATCCGCGAGGTGTCCGAGGCCTACGGCCTGCCGCTCGACCCCTTCCGCGTGGTGGGCACGCTGTCGGCGGGCGAACGCCAGCGGGTCGAGATCGTGCGCTGCCTCCTGCAGGAGCCGCGGCTCCTGATCATGGACGAACCGACCTCGGTGCTGACGCCGCAGGAGGTGTCGATCCTCTTCGACACGCTGCGCCAGCTCCGGGCCGAGGGCCGGTCGATCCTCTACATCTCGCACAAGCTCGAGGAGATCCGCGCGCTCTGCGACACGGCGACGATCCTCAGGCTCGGCAAGAAGGTCGCGACCTGCACCCCGGCCGAGGTCTCGGCGCGCGAGCTGGCCGAGATGATGGTCGGCGCGAGCTTTGCCGCGCCCGTGGCGCGCCCGCGTGCCAGGGGCGAGGTTCTGCTCGAGGTGGCGGGCCTGTCGCTGCCGGCGCCGGGCGCTTTCGGCACGCCCCTGCGCGACATCAGCCTGACGCTCCGCCGGGGCGAGGTGCTGGGCATCGGCGGCGTCGCCGGCAACGGTCAGGACGAGCTCCTGGCCGCGCTGTCGGGCGAACGGCTGGCCCCCGCGGGCAGCGTCCGGCTCTCGGGGCAGGACGTGAGCCGCAAGGGCCCCCTCGCCCGGCGGGACGCAGGCCTGCTCTCGGGCCCCGAGGAACGGCTGGGACATGCCGCCGCGCCGGACATGAGCCTGACCGAGAACGCGGTGCTGACCGCGGCGCGGCGCGAGGGGCTGCTCTCGCGCGGCTTCGTCAACTGGGGCCGCGCGCGCGACTTCGCGCAGACCGTGATCGACCGGTTCGACGTGCGCACGCCCGGCACCGGCACGGCGGCGCGCGCGCTTTCGGGCGGGAACCTGCAGAAGTTCGTCATCGGCCGGGAGATCCTGCAGCGCCCGGAGGTGCTGGTGGTCAACCAGCCCACATGGGGCGTCGACGCCGCCGCGGCGGCCGCGATCCGGCAGGCGCTCCTCGACCTCGCCGAGGCCGGCGCCGGGATCATCGTGATCAGCCAGGACCTCGACGAGCTCATGGAAATCTCCGACCGGTTCGCGGCCCTGAACGAGGGTCGCCTGACCTCGGCGCGACCCGTGGCGGACCTGTCGGTCGAGAAGATCGGCCTGATGATGGGCGGCGCCCACGACATGGAGGCCCCGCATGCCCATGCCTGAGCCGACACCCGCGCGCGGGGACCGCGCATGATCGTCCTCGAAAAACGCCGTCAGCCCTCGCGCCACTGGATGCTGGCCGCCCCTGTCCTCGCGGTGCTGCTGACCATGGTCGTGGGCGGCGCCATGTTCGCCGCGCTGGGCGTCGCGCCGCTCGAGGCGATCCGGACGATCTTCTGGGATCCGCTCTTCGACCCGCAGTTCGCGGCCTATTCGCGGCCGCAGCTCCTCGTGAAGGCGGGGCCGCTCATCCTCATCGCCATCGGGCTGTCGCTGGGCTTCCGCGCCGGCATCTGGAACATCGGCGCCGAGGGCCAGTACATCATGGGCGCGATCTGCGGCGCCGCGGCGGGGCTCGCGGTCTACCCGTCCGCCTCCGTCCTCGTGTTCCCGCTGATGGTCGTCGCGGGGGCGCTCGGCGGCTGGGCCTGGGCGATGATCCCCGCCTTCTTCAAGACGCGCTTCGGCACGAACGAGATCCTCGTGTCGCTGATGCTGGTCTACGTCGCCGAATCGATCCTCGCCTCGGTCTCCTCGGGCCTGTTGCGCAACCCCGAGGGGCGCGGTTTTCCGGGCTCGCGCAACCTGTCGCAATGGGACGCCGCTGCGAACCGCGAGCTGATCGCCGGCACCGGCCTGCACTGGGGCGTGGTCGCGGCCTTCATCGCCGTGATCCTCGCCTACATCCTGCTGACGCGGCACATCCAGGGCTTCAACATCCGCCTCTCGGGCGAGGCGCCGCGCGCGGCGCGTTTCGCGGGCGTGAACCCGGCGCGGGTGGTTATCTTCTGCCTCGGCACCGCGGGGGCGCTCGCGGGGCTCGCCGGGCTCTTCGAGGTGGCGGGGCCGGCCGGGCAGATCTCCATCGACTTCAACTCGGGCTACGGCTTCACCGCGATCATCGTGGCCTTCCTCGGGCGGCTGCATCCGGTGGGCATCCTGCTCGCCGGGCTCCTGATGGCGCTGACCTATATCGGCGGCGAGCTCGCGCAGCTGATGCTCGGCCTGCCCGGCGCGTCGATCCAGCTCTTCCAGGGGATGCTGCTGTTCTTCCTCCTGGGCGTCGACGTCCTCACGAATTACCGGCTGCGCCTCGGCAGGGGAGAAAAGGCCTGATGGAAAGCATCAATCCCGTCCTGCTGATCGCGTCGGTGATGCTGTCGGCGACGCCGCTCCTCCTCGCCGCCATCGGCGAGATGGTGGTGGAACGCGCGGGTGTCCTGAACCTCGGGGTCGAGGGCATGATGATCACCGGGGCGGTCGTGGGATTCGCCGTCGCGGTCAGCACCGGGTCGGCCGCGACGGGCTTCGCCGCGGCGGCGCTGGCGGCCGCCGCGCTGTCGCTCACCTTCGGCGTCCTCACGCAGATCTTCCTGTCGAACCAGGTGGCGACGGGTCTCGGGTTGACGCTCGTGGGCCTCGGCCTCTCGGCGCTCATCGGCAAGCCCTACGAGGGGATGAAGTCGCCGGTCCTGCCGCGGCTCGATCTCGGACCGCTCTCGGACCTGCCGGTGGTGGGCCGGATGCTCTTTACCCACGACGCGGTGGTCTACCTCTCGCTCCTTCTGGTCGCGGCGGTCTGGGCGTTCCTGCGCTACACGCGCGCGGGCCTCGTGCTGCGCGCGGTCGGCGAGAACCACGAGGCCGCGCACGCGCTCGGCTACAAGGTGGTGCGCATCCGGCTTCTCGCGATCTTCTTCGGCGGGGCCTGCGCGGGGCTCGGCGGCGCCTATCTGAGCCTCGTGCGCGTCCCGCAATGGACCGAGGGAATGACCGCGGGGGCGGGCTGGATCGCGCTCGCCATCGTGGTCTTCGCCTCGTGGCGGCCGTGGCGCGTCCTGGTCGGCGCCTACCTCTTCGGCGGCGTCACCGTGCTGCAGCTGAACCTGCAGGCGGCCGGCGCGCAGGTGCCCGTGGCGCTCCTGTCGGCGTCGCCCTACCTCGTGACCATCGCCGTCCTCGTCCTCATCTCGGCGCGCGGCGCGCATGCCGCGCCCGCCTCGCTCGGCCGGCCGTTCCATGCCACGCAGTAGGGCCGCCGCACGCGCGCTGCGCACAAGGGACCGTGGCGCGCGGGTTTTCCGGCATGCCCGGCCCGCACGGCCTTGCCCCGGGCGGGCGAAAGCGCCGATGATCCGATCCGAAAACTGACAGAAGAACAGGGGAGATTTCCATGCTTCGCAGAACCCTACTCGCCACCGCGGCTCTGGCGCTCGCCGCCGGCGGCGCGCTGGCCCAGGACGATCCCGTCAAGGCGGGCTTCATCTATGTCGGCCCGATCGGCGACGGCGGCTGGACCTACGAGCACGACCAGGCCCGCCTCGCCCTCGAGGAGCATTTCGGCGACCAGGTCGAGACCGTCTACCAGGAAAGCGTGCCCGAGGGCGCGGACGCCGTGCGCGCGATCACCCAGATGGCGCTGTCGGGTGCCGACATCATCTTCACCACCTCGTTCGGCTACATGGACCCGACCATGGAGGTCGCGGCGAAGTTTCCGGACGTGAAGTTCGAGCACGCCACCGGCTACAAGCGGTCGGACAATGTCGGCACGTACTCGGCCCGCTTCTACGAGGGCCGCGCGGTGCAGGGCCTGATCGCGGGCCGCATGACCGAGACGAACAAGGTCGGCTACATCGCGTCCTTCCCGATCCCCGAGGTCATCCGCGGCATCAACTCCGCCTACATCCACGCCAAGAAGGAAAACCCCGACGTCGAGTTTTCGGTCGTCTGGGCCTACACCTGGTTCGATCCCGCCAAGGAGGCCGACGCCGCCCGCGCGCTGATCGAGAACGGCGCCGACGTCATCCTGCAGCACACCGATTCGACCGCGCCGCAGGCCGCCGCGCAGGAGGCGGGCAACGTCATCACCTTCGGCCAGGCTTCCGACATGGCGGAATACGCGCCGTCGCCGCGGGTGTCCTCGATCATCGACAACTGGGCGCCCTACTACATCGACCGCGTGCAGGCGGTCATCGACGGCACCTGGGAAAGCGACGACACCTGGGACGGCATCGGCCCCGGCATGGTCGGGATCGGCGAGATCAGCTCGGCCGTGCCCGAGGACGTCAAGGCCGACGCGCTCGCGCTGAAGGACAGCATCGCCTCGGGCGAGTACCACCCCTTCACCGGACCGCTGAACCGCCAGGACGGATCGGTCTGGCTCGAGGAGGGCGAGGTCGCGGACGACGAGACCCTGCTCGGCATGGACTTCTACGTCGAAGGGCTGACGGGCGAGATCCCGAACTGAGCCACGGATCCGGGCGCGCCTGCCGCGCCCGGCGCCTTTTCCGCCCGGCGGCACCGCCGGGCGGTCAATCCTCGCCCTGCCTCCGCGCAGTCCCGTCGAGCCATGACAGCGCCGCGAAGGACAGCCCGAGCGCCAGCACCGCCGCCGCAAGCCCCATCAGGAGCACGCCCGTGACCGAGTCGAGCTCGAGCACGATGAGCTTGCGCACCACGGCGAGGATGCCGATCACGAGGATGCTGCGCACCTGCGCGAAGCCGCGCTGCCCGCTCGCCATCAATTGGACCGAGTTCGCGAGCTCGAGCGCGATGACCGCGCCGAGCAGAAGGTCGAAGAGCGTCTGGAGCGTGCCGTAGGTCACCGCCCCGCGCGTGTCGCGCGCGACCTGCACCACCTCGCCGAGGAAGGCCGCCACCGCCAGAAGCACCACCGCGGCCGCCCCCACGAGCAGCAGCACCGCCACGAGCCGCGAGAAGGCCGAGAACACCCGTTGCGTCACCTGTTCCATGCCCCCGAGCTAGGGCGCCCGGGCGCCCTGTCCCGCGCCGCTCAACCGCGCGGGCGGTCCGGCTCTGCCGGCGTGCCGCGCATCATCTGCGCCGCCTGACCGTCGAGGAGGTTCGGCACCAGCCGTTCCGAGAACCCAGCCATCACGCAGATGAAGCTCAGCCAGTAGGGATCGAACCGGCCCGCGCCGATCGGCAGGGCGGTGCCGCTCGGCGGCTGGAAGAGCCCTGTCAGCACGCCCGAGCGGAAGCCGAAATAGATCACGAGCGCGCCCATGGCGCCCACCAGCACCCGCTGCGCGCCGTAGACCCAGTGCATCATCTGGGTGACGGTCGGATCGACCTCCATGCTCTGCAGCCGCACCGTGGTGGAGAAGAGCGCGCCGACCGCGCCCATCATCACCGCGAGGGAGAACTCCTTGACGTCGAAGGCGAAGGCCGAGACGTAGCTCGACCGCGCGAAGCTCAGCGCGCCGACGATGGCAACGGCCACGAGGATCACGTTGATCATCAGGTGCACGACCCGCGCGCGGTTGGCGATGCGCGCGGCCAGCCGCTGGCGGAGCGAGACGAGCGAGGCGGCGGCCTCGTTCTCGTGGCCGAGCAGCGCCTGCGCGATGCAGCGTGCCAGTTCGCGTTCGTAATGCACGAGGTCCGCGCGGCGGCGGGTCTCGACCGGCACGACCCACCAATGCGGGCGCAGGGTGTGGATCAGGTGGTTGAAATCGGCGATGCCCTCGCCGATCCGCAGGTAGATTCCCTTCTGCTCGCGCGCGAGGTCGGGATCGTCGGAGAAGAAGGGCGAGATGCCCGCGTCGGTGCGGTAGATCTTGAATTCGTCCACGGCCCAGAGGATGTCCCGCACCAGCCGACCGCGCGGGTCCCTGCGCCCCGCCTGGAGATCGTCGAGCCGGAAATCGCGGGCCGGTTCCGGGCGCTTCATGGTCCCGTCTGGCATGGTGCAATTCCTTCCTCAAATATCCCTTCGTTCTATCATGGGTTGAAGGTGACGCAAGGTAAGGCAAACCGGACGTCGGCGCGGCAGGATCTCAGCCAGGGCGGTTTTCGTCGCGCGCGGGCGCCGCGCCCATCAGGTTGCAGCCGAGCGTGACCCGCATGGCCGCGACAAGGTCGTCGGCCGAATCGGCGGTGACGTACTGCCCGCCCGTCGCGTCGGCGAGGCAGCGCGCCACCGAGGCCACCGTGTCGTCCGGCGCGCCGCGGCTGCCCCAGCGCACGGGCCCCGGCCGCAGGCGAAAGCCCACCACGTGCACCGTCAGGTCGCGCCCCGCCGCGGCGAGGTGGCTCGCCAGCCGGCAGGGGGCGCCGCCGCAGGTCTCCTTGCCGTCGGTGATGAGCAGGATCGCGCCCGGACGGTTGCGGTAATCGAGGACCTCCGCCGCGCGCAGCACCGCGTCGGTGAGGGGTGTGGCCCCCGCGGGCCAGAGCGCCTCCACCGCGCCGATGATCGGGTCGGCGGCCCCCCAGACCGGCCCGAAGCGCAGGTGCACGTTGTCGCAGACCGGGTTTCCGCCCGGCCCGTAGACGATGAGCCCCAGCCGCCGGGTGCCCGCGATCCCCGGGATCGCCTCGCGGACCGCGCGGCGCGCCTCGATGATCCGGGGCGCGCCCGAGGGATCGAAGCCAATCTCGGACATTGACCCCGAGCCGTCGAAGACGATCATGGCGTCGTCGGTGCAAAGCTCGGAGGCGCGGCCTGCGGGCGCCATCAGGCAGCCCGCGAGAAGCGCCGCCCGCAGGCCCCGCAGCCCCGCCGCGAGCCCCCCTCCCGTCCTGCCCGGCCTTTCGCGCATGGGCGCTCTCCGCAACCGAACCCCGATCGTCCGAGCTTAGCAGAGACCGCCTTAAGGTTGCGTGCTTTCTGCCGCTGACCACCCGACCGCGCGGCGGTGGTCGCCAAACGCGTTCGCGCCGCTAGGATTCCGGGCAAGGCAAGTCCACGAGGGGAATGACAGCCATGCAGAAACTCCAGGTGCAGGGCGTGCACCACATCACGCTCACCGGCGCCGACCGGCAGACCAGCATCGATTTCTGGGAAGGCGTGCTGGGCATGCCCTTCGTGTTCGACCAGCCCAATCTCGACGATCCGGACGAGGGGCACCTCTACTTCGACCCGGGCGACGGGCGGCTCATCACCATCTTCACCAACGAAGCCCGCAAGCCCGTGCACCGGCGCACGCCCACCGATCCGGGCTGCGTGCACCACATCGCGTTCAACGTCAGCCGCGCGAGCTGGCTGCAGGCGGTCAAGCGGCTGGACGCGCGCGGCATCGGCCATTCGGGCCCGAAGGACCGCGGGTTCATGGACTCGATCTACTTCAAGGATCCGCTGGGCCTGCTGATCGAGCTCGCGACCTACAAGTTCGAACCGCCCGTGGGCTGCACCCATGCGGACGTGATGATCGAGGCGCACCGCATCCGCGTCTCGCGCGGCGACCACCACATCGCCGAGGAGCACCTGGCCGACGCGATCGAACTGCTGGTCACGCGCCGGCAATCGACGCTGTCTGACGACCGCGCGCCCAAGGACCCCTATGCGCGCTGAGCGGGCGGCCCCTTCCGTCCGCGCGCCCGCCCCGGCATCGTCGCGGTCGGACCACGGGAGATGCCCATGACGACCACGCTGACCACGCCGGACGGATCGGCCGTTCCGCCCTATGCCTTCGGCACGATGCAGTTCGGCGGGCGCGCCGACGAGGCGCAGAGCCGGGCGCTGTTCGATGCGTGCCGCGCCGCGGGCATCCGGCATTTCGACACCGCCTGGGTCTATACCGAGGGGCGGTCCGAGACCTTGCTCGGCCGGTTCGCCGCGGCCGAGCGCGACGCGCTCTTCATCGCCACCAAGGTCGCCAACACCCCCGGCTGCGGGCGGGCGGCGATTCGCAGCCAGTTCGACACCTGCCGGTCGCGGCTCGGGATGGACCGGATCGACCTTCTCTACCTGCATCGCTTCGACCCGGACACGCCGCTCGAGGAGACGATCGGCACGCTGGCCGAGCTGCAGGACGAGGGCCTCGTGCGGCACCTGGGGCTGTCGAACTCCGCCGCGTGGCAGGTGATGAAGGCGCAGGCCATCGCGACGCGCCTCGGCACGCGCATCGACGTGCTGCAGCCCATGTACAACGTGGTCAAGCGGCAGGCCGAGGTCGAGATCCTGCCCATGTGTGCCTCTGAGGGCATCCTGCCCGTGCCCTACTCGCCGCTCGGCGGCGGGCTCCTGACCGGCAAGTATGCCGCGGGCAGCTCAGGCCGGCTGACCGAGGACACGATGTATGCCCGGCGCTACGGCGCGCCCGAGATGCACGCCGCGGCCGCGGGTCTGGCCGAGATCGCGCGCGACGTGGGGATCGATCCGGCGACGCTCGCGGTCGCATGGGTGGCACGGCACGCGGCGCGGCCCGTGCCGATCCTCTCGGCGCGGTCGGTCGAACAGGTCGCCCCCTCCCTCGCCGCGATGGGCTTCGACATGGACGACGCGCTCTACGCGCGGATCTCGGCGCTGATGCCGCCGCCGCCACCCGCGACGGACCGCAGCGAGGAGGCCTGAGCGTCGCTCAGGCCCGCCCGCCCTCGGCCGACAGGGCCAGCGCCGCGACGCCGATCGATTGCAGAGCGGCCTCCCACTTGCGGGCGTCCGGCGTGCGGAAGACGAGCTCGGGCGTCGCGTCGCAGACGAGCCAGCCGTTCTGCGCGAACTCCGATTCGAGCTGGCCGGGGCCCCAGCCGGCGTAGCCCAGGCACATCAGCCGGTCGGTCGGCCCGGTGCCGCGGCCGATCTCCTCGAGGATGTCGAGCGTCGCTGTCATGTGAAAGCTCTCGTTCACCTCGAGCGTGGTCACGACCGAGGTGTAGTCCGGCGAGTGCAGCACGAAGCCGCGGCCGGTCTCGACCGGGCCGCCGAACCGCACCTGTTCCTCGGTCAGGTCCTCCCCGCCCTCGATGGACAGCTGCTCGAGCAGGATCGCCATGTCGATCTCGGGCGCGGGCTTGTTCACGATCAGCCCCATCGCCCCTTCCTCGGAATGGGCGCACATGAACACCACGCTGCCGGAAAATCGGGAATCGCCCATCCCCGGCATGGCGATCAGGAGCTTCCCGGTGAAGTCCGTGGGACTGTCGTCGGACGGCATGAGTGGCTCCGATGCGGTCATGCCCCGCAGCATGACGGCTCGCATCCGCGGGCGCAAGGCCGCGTCCCGCGGGCGGGGACGGCATGTCGCACTCGGCCGCCTGTCGCCGGAACGTGACTTTCCATTTCAGCGCGGCTGCGCCAATCCTCGCGCCATGTTTGACCGAACCCCGTCCAGGACTGCCCGCATCGCGCGCGCGCTTGCCGTTCTCTGCCTCGTGGCGGCACCCGTCGCGCGCCCGGCGCCCGCGATGGCGGAGGAAGCGATCTCGGCCGAGCTGCGGCCGGGATGGCGGCGCCCCGACGGCACGCATGTGGCGGCGCTGGAACTGCGCCTCGCGCCCGGCTGGAAGACCTACTGGCGCGCGCCGGGCGACGCGGGCATCCCGCCGGTCTTCGACTGGTCGGGCTCGCGGAACGCGCGCACGCTCAGCATCGCCTGGCCCGTGCCGCACGTGTTCCGCCAGTCCGGCATGCGGTCGGTCGGCTATTCCGACCGCGTGGTGCTGCCGCTCATGATCTCGCCGGGCGCGCCCGGCGACGTGGAGCTGTCGGCCGAGATGCAGCTCGGCGTCTGCAAGGACATCTGCCTGCCGGCGACGCTGCGGATCTCGGGCACCCTTCCGGGCGCGGGCGCCCGGCCGGACCCCGTGATCGCGGCGGCGCTCGCGTCGCGGCCCTTTTCGGCCTCCGAGGCGGGCGTCCGCGGCGTGACCTGCCGCGTGGCGCAGGACGGGCACGCGCTGCGGCTGACCGCCGAGATCGAGATGCCGACGCTCGGCCGCGACGAGGAAACCGTGATCGAGGCGCGCAATCCCGAGGTCTGGGTGGCCGAGCCCGACACGCGCCGCGCCGGCGGCACGCTGACCGCCGAGACCCGCCTCGAACACGTGGACGGACGGCCCTTCGCGCTCGACCGCTCGGGGCTGCGCATCACCGTGATCGCCGATGGCCAGGCGGTGGACATCCACGGCTGCACCGGCTGACGCCTCAGGTGGCGCGGCGCCCGCGCCGGAGTGCCACGGCCCCGGCCAGGTAGGCCGCCCCGCAGAGCACCAGGAGCCCCGCCGCGAACACGAGGAAAGCCGCGCCGGTCCCCGCGTCCGCCGGCAGGTGCGCGGCAAGCGGCGCGGGCGGCGTGCCCGTGAGCGCGGTCCAGCCCACCGTGACCCCGAGCCAGCCCAGGGCGAGCGCGCCCACCGCCCCGAGCCCCAGCCGGGGCCCCTGCCGGCGATGCCTGAGCCCGCGCCGGAACGCGGCCCGCGACCGTGCGATGTCCTCGCCCACGGCGAGCAGCGCGGGCACCACCAGCAGAACGAGCAGCATCCCGAACGCCAGCCCGAAGACCAGCGTCACGACCGTGGGCTTCAGGAACTCGGCCTGGCTCGACCCCTCGTAGAGCAGCGGCGCAAGCCCGAGGACCGTGGTCAGCGTGGTCAGCAGCACCGGGCGCAGCCGGTCCGCGGCGCCGTCGACGATGGCCGGCGCCATGCCGCGGTCGCGCGCGTATTCGTCGATCTGCGTCACCAGAACGATGGAATCGTTGATGATGATCCCGGTCATGCCAAGCAGCCCCACGACCGTGAACATCGACGCCGGCACGTCCCAGACCTGGTGCCCCCAGATCGCGCCGACGAGCCCGAAGGGAATGACCGCCATCACCACCAGCGGCCGCGACCAGCTGGCGAAGACCCAGGCGAGCACGAGGTAGATGCCGAGCAGCACGAAGACGAGGCCCGCGAACGCGTCAGACAGGAACGCGTCCTCGTCCTCGGACAGGCCCGACAGCGTGTAGTCCACCTGCCGCTCGGCCGAGATTGCGGGCAGGATCTCCTGCTCGAGCGCCTCCATGATGCCCGCGGCGCGGTCCGGATCGTCGCCCGAGATGTCGCCGGTGACCGAGATCACGCGCACCCCGTTCTCGCGCCGCACGGTCGAGAACCCGGTGCGCCGCTCGACTTCGACGATGTCGGCGAGCGCCACGTAGGCGCCGTCCGGCGTCCGCAGCTGGGTGGTCGACAGGAAGTCGGCGGTCAGCTCGTCCTCGGGCAGTTGCACCCGGATCTCGGCCGAGCGCGGCCCGAGCGGATAGGTCGCCGCCTCGACGCCGGCAAGCCGTGCGCGCAGCGTGCGGCCCAGCCCGTCGATGTCGAAGCCCAGCGCCTGCCCCTGCGCCGTCAGCTCGAGGATCAGCTCCTCCTGGTCGTAGGCGAGATTGTCCTCGAGCGCCGAGACTTCGGGAAAGCGGCCGAGCGCCGCCTTCAGATCCTCGGCCGCCTGTTTCAGCACCGATGCCTCGGCGCCCGAGAACTCGACGTCGATCGCATCGCCACCCGGCCCCGAACGCCAGCCGCGGAAGCTGACCGTCTCGGCCAGCGGATGCGGCACCACCGCCTCCTGCAGTTCACCGACGAAGGCGAAGGTCGAGAAGGGCCGCAGGTCCGCGTCGATCAGCTCGATCGAGATCGATCCCAGCAGGTCCGGGTCCTTGTTCTCGGTGCCGGCGAGCCCGCGTCCGGCGCTGCCGCCGATCTCGGTCATCACGTAGGCGACCGGGTTCGTGCCGTGCCGCTCCGCGTATTCTGCCGCGAGCGCCTCGGTCGCGCGCTGCATCTCGCGCATCATGGCGAGGCTGTCCGCGCGCGTGGCGCCCGGCGCCATGGCGAAGTTGCCGGAGATCGAGGACTGCTCGGGCGCGTTGAAGAAGCGCCACTGCACGTCGCCCCGGATCATCAGTGCGGCCGAGGCCGCAAGCGCCACGACGGCCGCCGCGAGCACCGGGTAGCGCGCGGCGATCACGCCGCGCATCAGCGGGCGGAACAGTCGTTCCCGCACATGCCGGAAGCCGCGGTTCACCACGCGAGAAGGAGCGTCGTACCAGCGGTCCTCCCCCGAGCGGGCAAGCGCGTGCGCCATGTGGTTCGGCAGGATCAGGAAGCATTCCGCGAGGCTTGCCAGCAGCACGGCGATAACCGTGAAGGGGATGTCGCGGATCATGTCGCCGAAGGGTCCGCCGATGACGGTCAGCCCGAAGAAGGCGATGACCGTGGTCAGCGTCGCGCAGAACACCGGCAGCGCCATCCGCCGCGCCGCCTGCTCGGCCGCCTCGGCCGGGGGCAGGCCGCGCCGGGCCAGCGCGTCCGCATGTTCGCCCACCACGATCGCGTCGTCGACGACGATGCCGAGCGTGATGATGAGCGCGAAGAGCGACACCATGTTGAACGTGATGCCACCCAGGTACATCAGCGCCACCGCCGCCAGCATCGCCGTGGGGATGCCCGCTGCGACCCAGAAGGCCACGCGCGCGTTCAGGAACAGGAAGAGCAGCGCCAGCACCAGCACGAGGCCCGTCAGGCCGTTCTCGACCAGGATGTCGAGCCGCGCGCTGATCTCCTCGGACCGGGTGCGGATCAGGTCGATGCGCGTGCCGCCCGGCAGCTCGGCCGTGAGTTCGGCGGCGATCTCCTCGACCTGGTTCTGGATGGCGATGGCGTCGCCGCGGGCGGTGCGGTCGACGCGGATCGAGATCGCCGGGTTGTCGCCCACGTAGTAGCTGCGCAGCCGGTCGATGCCCTCGACCCGCACGCGCGCCACGTCGCCCACGGTCAGGTTGGTGCC
The DNA here is from genome assembly GCF_000521865.1 of Roseivivax isoporae LMG 25204. Lineage (GTDB taxonomy): Bacteria > Pseudomonadota > Alphaproteobacteria > Rhodobacterales > Rhodobacteraceae > Roseivivax > Roseivivax isoporae. The sequence continues at coordinate 45,954 of NZ_JAME01000030.1, read as the reverse complement.
GTCGCGGTTCGAGCGCAGGACGATGCCCGCGATCTCGTCCGCGGCGCGTTTCTCCTGCCCCGTGCGCACGCGCGCGTTCGCCCCCTCCACCTCGCCCGCGGGGTCGGCGTCGACCTCTGCGGCGATGGCGTCGGCGAAGTCGGTCAGCGTGAGGTCGTGGGCGATGAGGCTCGCCGACGGCACCTCGACCACCGTGCGGGGGGCAGCGAGGCCGCGGATCGTGGCATTGGTCACCCCTGCCTCGAAGAGCCGCGCGACGAAGGTGTCGGCGTATCCCGCGAGCTGCTGCGGCTCGACCGGGCCGGTGACGACCACGTCGGTCACCCGGTCGAACCAGTTGTTGCGCGTGACCTCGGGATCCTCGGCCTCCTGCGGCAGGCCGGTCACCGCGTCGACCGCCGCGCGCACGTCGTTCGCCGCGCGCGCCATGTCCCAGCCCGGCTCGAACTGGATCTCGAGGCTCGCGCGGCCCTCCTCCGAACGTGCCTCGGTCGCGGCGACGCCGTCGACGGCCACGAGCGCGGGCTCGAGAAGCTGGACGATGCCCGCGTCGACATCCTCGGCCCCCGCACCCTCCCAGACCACGTCCACGTCGATCTCCTCGATCACCGTGTCGGGAAAGAACTGGGCCCGCATGTTGGGCAGGGCCGCGGCGCCCGCCGCGACCATCACCACGAGAAGGAGGTTCGCGAGCGTCCGGTGGGTGGTGAAATACCCGATCAGCCCCGAGAGCCCGCCTGCGTCGCGCCGCGCCACTTGATCAGCCCCCGATCCGGGCTTCGATGCGGCGCACCACGTCCGCGGGCACCTGCGGCTCGGCGAGTTGCGCGAGGATGCGCTGGCGCGCGGTCTCGGGCATGCGCTCGTTGCCTTCGACGAAGCTCACGAGGCGCGCGCGCCGCTCCTCGGTGAGCGAGACGAAATCGGCCTCGGCCTCCGTCGCGGCCAGCTCGTCGGGAACCGCGCGCCCGATGGCGCGCACCTTGATCCCGGCACCGAGAAGCGGCGTGCGCTGCGCCACGACCTGCCGGCCGGCCACGGCGTCGGCGACCACGAGGATGTCGTCGCCCTGACGGCGCAGCAGCGTGACCGGCACCGCCTCGAGCCGGTCCTCGGGTCCGATGGCGAGCACCGCGCCGGCGGGGTCCATCGCCGTCGCGGGCAGCCGCGCCACCCCGGACAGGGGCGGCTCCGCCACGGTCACGGTCACGAAGTCCCCCGGCCGGAACCCCGGCGCGCGGTCGAGCCGCGCGTAGATCACCCGGCCGGTCTCGCCGTCCGCCACCGATCCCGCCGCACGGTCGACGCGGCCCTCGGCCACGATGTCGGTTCCGAAGACGTCGAGCGTGACCGTCACCTCGGCGTCCCGCAGCGCACCGTCCCCGTCGAGCAGCCGCGCGTAGCCTTCGGTCGAGACGCGGAAGGCGACCTCGAGCGCATCGGGATCGATCAGCCGCGCGATCTGCTCGTTCTCGGAGACGAGCCGGCCCTCGACGACGGAGACCTCGCTGAGCACGCCCGCGAAATCCGCGCGGATCTCGGTATCGGCCAGCGCGCGCTCGGCCTCCTCGACGGCGATGGCGGCCCGGCGGCGCAGCGTCGCGGACCGGTCGACCCGCGCCTCGGCCTCCGCCACCGCCTGCCGGCGCTGGATCACCGTCGCACGGGCCGCCGCGGCGGCGAGCTCGGCATCCTCGACGGCCGAGGTGCTGCCGACGCCGCGCTCGCCAAGGTCGCGCTGGCGGGTCAGCGCGCGGGCATAGAGCGCCGCCTGCTCCTCGGCCGCGTCGAGGTTGTCGCGCGCCAGCGTCACCGCGCGCCGCGCCTCGCGCCCCTCGGCCTCGGCATCCTCGAGATCTGACCGCGCGCGATCGCGCGCGGCCTCGGCATCGGCCGGATCGATCCGGGCGAGCACCTCGCCCGCGGCGACGCGCCCGCCCTCGTCCATGGAGGGCGACAGCGCGACGATCCGCCCCGAGGTGCCCGCCCGGATCTCGAGCTCGCGGCGCGTGCGCACCTCGCCATAGGCAGTCAGCACCGGGCGCAACGTCTCGGCCTCGGGCAGCACCACGTTCACCGAGAACACGCGCTCCTGCCCCTCGGGGCGCGGCGGATCGTCGGCCAGCCGCACGGCGATCGCATCGCGCACCAGCGCCGCCGCCCAGACGAGCAGCGCGAGCGTGAGCGCGGTCATGAACAGGCCGCCGAGGCTGCGTCTCAGGAACCGCATGTCGTGTCCGTCCTCCCCGTTCCGGTGCCGCTTGCCGCGTTCAGATGGCGCGCCCGCGCGCCGGTCCCATGCGGGCTCTCGGGGATTTTACGGACCGGGCCCTCACTTCCGTCGCAGGTGTTCGTCGAGACGCGGCAGGATCTCGACGAAGTTGCAGGGCCGGTGCCGGTAGTCGAGCTGCGGCGCGAGGATCTCGTCCCACGCATCGCGGCAGGCCGAGGGCGAGCCCGGCAGCGCGAAGAGGTAGGTGCCGTTCGCGACGCCCCCGGTCGCGCGCGACTGCACCGCCGACGTGCCGATCTTCTGCATCGACACGATGGTGAACACGGTGCCGAAGGCCTCGATCTCCTTCTCGTAGACGTCGCGGTGTGCCTCCACCGTCACGTCGCGGCCGGTGAGCCCGGTCCCCCCGGTCGAGATCACGACATCCACCTCGGGATCGGCGCACCAGGCGCGCAGCCGACCGGCGATGACGTCGCGGTCGTCGCGCACGATGTCGCGGGCGGCAAGGGTGTGGCCGGCTTCGGTCAGGCGGGCGACCAGCGTGTCGCCCGAGCGGTCGTCCGCCGCGCCGCGGGTGTCGCTGACGGTCAGGACGGCGATGCGGACGGGCAGGAAATCGCGGGACGTGTCGATGCGGCTCATGGGGCGGGAATGTCCTTGGGGTTCGACGCGGCCAGCCGCGCCCTGAGGTCGAGGAGGTCCCCCCACGCCTCGCGCTTGGCGGCGGGATTGCGCAGGAGGTAGGCGGGGTGGAACATCGGCAGGCACGGGCGGTCCATCGCCTCGGTCCAGGTGCCGCGCAGCCGGGTGATGCCGCTCCGGCCCAGCACCGCCCGCGCCGAGATGTTGCCCATGACCACCAGCACGTCCGGGTCGGCGAGCGCCACGTGCCGGCGCAGGAACGGCAGCATCATCGCGATCTCCTCGGCGGCGGGATCGCGGTTCTGCGGCGGCCGCCACGGCAGCACGTTGGTGATGTAGACGCCCGCGTCGCCCGACCGGTCGCGACCGAGCCCGATCGCCGCGAGCATCGCGTCGAGAAGCCGCCCGGCCCGCCCGACAAAGGGGCGGCCCTGCAGGTCCTCCTCGCGGCCCGGCGCCTCGCCCACGATCATCAGCCGCGCCGAGGGCGCACCGTCCGCGAAGACGCAGTTCCGCGCGCCGCGGCGCAGGTCGCAATGCGGATAGGCCTCCATGGCCGCGCGCAGGGCGTCGAGGTCGGCCGCGGCGTCGGCGGCGCGCGTCGCCTCTGCGACCGGATCGACCTCTGCCGGCGCCGCAGGTGCGGCGGCGGCGGTGATCGCGGCCGCCCGGGGCGGCTCGGCCGCGACCTCGAACCGGTTCACGGGTCCCTCGGCGATGGTCTCGGTCACGCCGAGATCCACCTGCCATTCGAGTGCCGCCAGTGCCGCGTGCCAGTCCAGAGCCGATTCCATGCGCGCATCCTAAGGTTCCGCGCGCCCGAGCGGAATGCGCCGTTTGGCAGCGGCCGCGCGCCGGCCCGTCTGCCGGCTCGGCCTTGCCGCCCCATGCCCGCGCCGCTACAACGCCCCGGACCGCCCGACGGAGACCCGTTTCCCATGCGTTTCGACCATCGCCACCTTCTCGGGATCGACCCGCTGCGCCCGGACGAGATCGTGACGCTGCTCGACCTCGCGGACCGCTACGTGGCGCTCGGCCGCCAGCGCGAGAAGCACGCGACGAGCCTTGCGGGCCTCACCCAGGTCAACATGTTCTTCGAGAACTCGACCCGCACGCAGGCGAGCTTCGAGCTGGCCGGCAAGCGGCTCGGCGCGGACGTCATGTCGATGTCGATGCAGGCCTCGTCGATCAAGAAGGGCGAGACGCTGATCGACACGGCGATGACCCTGAACGCCATGCATCCCGACCTGCTCGTGGTGCGCCACCCGCAATCGGGGGCGGTCGACCTCCTGGCGCAGAAGGTCCGATGCGCGGTCATCAACGCCGGCGACGGTCGGCACGAGCACCCGACGCAGGCGCTGCTCGACGCGCTGACCATCCGCCGGGCGAAGGGACGGCTGCACCGGCTGACCGTCGCGATCTGCGGCGACATCGCGCACAGCCGCGTCGCGCGGTCGAACATCCTGCTCCTGCACCGGATGGAGAACCGCGTGCGGCTCGTCGCGCCGCCGACGCTCCTGCCCGCCGGCATCGACGGCTTCGGCGTCGAGGTCACCCACGACATGCGCGAGGGGCTGAAGGACGCGGACGTGGTGATGATGCTGCGCCTGCAGAAGGAGCGGATGGACGGCGGGTTCATCCCCTCCGAGCGCGAATATTACCACCGCTACGGGCTCGATGCGGAAAAGCTCGCCCATGCCAAGGAGGACGCCATCGTGATGCATCCCGGGCCGATGAACCGCGGGGTCGAGATCGACGGCACGCTGGCCGACGACATCAACCGCTCGGTGATCCAGGAACAGGTCGAGATGGGCGTCGCGGTGCGCATGGCGGCCATGGACCTCCTGGCCCGCAACCTGCGCGCCCGCCCGACCGAGGTGATCACGTGACCCGGATGGAGATCAGCGCCGCCGAGGAGGGCGTGACGCGCGTCTTCCACCTCGACCTGCCCGCCGACGCGGTCGAACGCTTCACCACGCAGGCGGGCACCGGCGAATGGCCGCTGCAATACGCGCTCGGCGCCGAGACGCTGCGCCCGGCCTTCGTCGAGGTCGTGCGCCTCTCGGATCTCGGCGACATGGCCCTGTCGACCTACCTCGCCGAGGCGCATGCCCTGTCGGGCCCGGATTTCGAAGCCGCGCGGCCGCAGCTCGACGCGCTCGCGGGCCATGTGGTGGTGCTGCCGAGCCAGGCCTTCGACCATACCGCGCAGGTCCTGAACGTGCAGTCACCGCTGCGCTGGATCGGCACGTTCCTCGAGCCGCGGGTGCGGCGGGCCGCGGCGCCCCTGCATTCCGAGGCCGCGCGCGGAACGTCCGGCGGCTCCAGCCGCGACGGCGGCCGGGCGCTCGGGGGCAACCGGCTCCTGCGCGCGCTCGCGGTGCTGCTGATCGTCCTCTTCGTGGGCGCGCTCGCCATCGGGCTGGGGCTCGGCGGATGAGCGGCCCCGAGACCCCGATCGCGCTCCACCGCGACGCGCCCGTGCTGATCCGCAACGCGCGCCTCGTCGACCCCGAGGCCGGCGCCGTGCGTGCCGGCAGCCTGCTGATCGAAGGCGGCCGCATCACCGAGATCATCGATGCGCCCGAGCCCGAGATCGACGCGGGCCGCGTGCCGGACCGCAACCGGATCGACGCGAACGACCGTTTCCTCGCCCCCGGGATCGTCGATATCGGGGTGAAGGTCTGCGAGCCTGGCGAGCGGCACAAGGAAAGCTACAAGACCGCCGGCGCCGCCGCCGCGGCGGGCGGCGTCACCACGATGGTGACGCGGCCGGACACACTTCCCGCCATCGACACGCCCGAGACGCTCGAGTTCATCCGCCGCCGCGCCGTCGAGGCCGCGCCGGTCACCGTCCTTCCCATGGCCGCGCTGACCAAGGGGCGCGAGGGCCGCGAGATGACCGAGATCGGCTTTCTCATGGATGCCGGCGCCGTCGCCTTCACCGATTGCGACCACGTGGTCACCGACACCCGCGTCCTGTCGCGCGCGATGACCTATGCCGCGGGCCTCGGCGCGCTGATCGTCACCCATCCGCAGGAGCCGGGCCTGAGCCGCGGCACGGCGGCGACCTCGGGCAAGTTCGCGACGCTGCGCGGCCTGCCCTCCGTCTCGGCCATGGCCGAGCGCATGGGGCTCGACCGCGACATCGCGCTCGTCGAGATGACGGGCGTCCGGCTCCATGCCGACCAGATCACCACCGCGCGCGCCCTGCCCGCGCTCGAGCGCGCCAAGCGCAACGGCTTCGACGTGACCGCGGGCACGTCCATGCACCACCTGACGCTGAACGAGATGGACGTCGCGGATTACCGCACGTTCTTCAAGGTGAAGCCGCCGCTCCGGTCCGAGGACGACCGGCAGGCGGTGATCGAGGCGGTGCGCTCGGGGCTCATCGACACGATCTCGTCCATGCACACGCCGCAGGACGAGGAATCGAAGCGCCTGCCCTTCGAGGAGGCGGCCTCCGGCGCCGTGGGGCTCGAGACCATGCTGCCGGTCCTGCTGCGGCTCTACCATTCGGGCGACCTCGACCTGCCGGTCCTTTTCCGGGCCCTCGCGCTGAACCCCGCGCGGCGGCTCGGGCTCGACGGCGGACGGCTCGCCGTGGGCGCGCCCGCGGACCTCGTCCTCTTCGACGCCGACAAGCCCTTCGTGCTCGACCGGTTCGGGCTGCGTTCGAAGTCCAAGAACACGCCGTTTGACGGCGCGCGGCTGCAGGGTAAGGTCCTGAAGACGTTCGTCGCCGGTTCCGTCGTCTACGAGAGCGCCTGATGCCCCCGATCGATTCCCCTCTGGCCGTCCTCCTGCTCTGGGGCCTCCTCGGCTACGTTGCCGGCTCGGTGCCCTTCGGGCTGGTGGTCACCCGCGCCATGGGGCTTGTCGATCCGCGCAGCATCGGGTCGGGCAATATCGGCGCCACCAACGTCCTGCGCACCGGCTCGAAGAGCGCCGGCGCGCTGACGCTGATCCTCGACGCCGTGAAGGGCGCGCTGGCGGTGCTGGCCGCGCGGCTCGCGGCGGGCGAGGACGCGGCGCAGGTGGCGGGGCTCCTGGCCTTCGTCGGACACTGCTACCCGGCCTGGCTGCGGTTCCGTGGCGGCAAAGGGGTCGCGACCTTCCTCGGGGTGCTGCTGGCGCTGATCTGGCCCGTGGGGCTCCTGACCTGCGCGACCTGGATCGCGGGCGTCGCGCTGACGCGGGTGTCGAGCGTGGGCGCGCTGGCGGCGGCGGCCTCCTCCACCATCTGGATGGTGTTCCTCGGCCGGGGCGACGTTCTCCTCATCGGGATCGCGATGACCCTGCTGCTCTACTGGCGGCATCGGCAGAACCTCGCCCGGCTGCGCGCGGGCACCGAGCCGCGGCTTGGCCGCAAGCCCTGACCTGCCCTCATCCCGGAATCTGACCGGACAGCGCCCCGGCCACCGCGTCGGGATGGGTGATGGGCACCATGTGGCCTGCCTGCGGCACGACGACCTCGCGGGCATTGGGCAGACGCGCCTCGAGGCCGGCATGGATGCCCGCCACCACCGGCCGCGTCTCCGCGCCGCGGATGAGGAGCGTCGGCGCCGTGACCGCCTCTGGCCGGCCCGGCGCGAGCAGCCCGCGGGAATCCTCCATCAGCGCGCCGTCGGTGGCGAGGACATAGGCCATGCCGGCGCCGAGGGCCGCGCGCTGCGCGGCGCTCAGGTCGTCCCATCCCCGCGCCGGGTCACCCCAGAGCGTGGTGAAGATGCGCGCGGCCTCTTCGCGCCGCCCCGCATCGAAGGCGGCCCGGATCGGCCCGAACTCCGCCACGTGCCCGGCGAAGGCCTCGGGCGCGTGGCCGCGCGCCGCGGCAAAGAGCACGGGCTCGACCAGCGTCAGCGAGGCCACCCGGTCGGGATGCGCCTCGGCGAGCCGCAGGGCCACCGTGCCGCCGAAGCTGTGCCCCACGAGGTGCACGGGCGTGCCGAGCGACCCGTCATCGAGAAAGCTGCCGGCGATCCCGGTCACCACGTCGTGCAGGTCGCCCGTACCGTCCCAGTCCGCGCTCCGGCCATGTCCCGGCATGTCCGGCGCCACCGCGTCGATGCGATCCGAGAGGCGTTCCGCCACCCCCTTCCATGCGCCCGAATGGGCGAGCGCGCAGTGCAGGAACAGCACCGGCGCCGTCCCCCTGCCGAGGCGCCGCCAGTGGACGGCCGTGCCTGCCCGCGACCCGTCCGGCATCAGAGCTTGCCGGCGAGGTGCAGGTCGAGGTCCTCGAGCCGGTCGTGCCCCCAGAACCGCTGGCCGCTGTCGACGATGTAGAACGGCGCGCCGAACGCGCCCGAGGCCACCGCGTCCTCGAGGTTCGCGGCATAGATCTCCGCCCCGGTGAGCAGCCCGCGATCCGCGAGGCCGGGATCGAACCCCGCCTTCTCGAGGCAGTCGCGCACCACCTCGTCCTCGGCGATGTCGCGTTCCTCGGCCCAGCAGGCGCGCAGGAACGAGAAGGTCAGCGCACCCACGTCGCCCCCGCCGGCCTTCTGCGCTGCGATGATGGCATAGGCGGACGGCGCGGGGTTCGTCGGCCAGTGCGCGGGCTTCAGGTGCATGTCCATGCCGCGCTTCTTCGAAAGGCGCAGGATCTCCTGCGCGCGGTATTCCTGCCGGCTCGGGTGACGCTGCGCCGGGGGCGTGCCGCCGGTGCGCTCGAACAGCGCCATGATGTCGACGGGCCTGTAGGTGATGTCCGCGCCGTGGCGTTCGGCGATCGTCTCGAGCTCGGTGCCCGCGAGGTAGGTGAAGGGCGAAAGCGTCGTGAAGTAGTAGTCGATATGCGGCATCGCGGCATTCTCCTGCGGGCATCGGCTTTGCCAATTGGTAAGCGCATGCTAAGCGCACCGCAACCTGACCCCACGAGACGATTTCCGGAGCCCCCGTCCCATGCCCAGCGTGATCGAACCCAAGCTGATATCCGGCAACGCGAACCTGCCGCTCGCCAAGGCCATCGCGCGGCGCATGTCGCTCTATCGGGGCATGAGCGTGGGGCTGGTCGACGCGCGGGTCGAGCGCTTCAACGACGCCGAGATCTTCGTCGAGGTGTTCGAGAACGTGCGCGGCGAGGACATGTTCGTCATCCAGCCGACGTCGAACCCCGCCAACGACAACCTGATGGAGCTGCTGGTGATGGCCGACGCGCTGCGCCGGTCGTCGGCCGCGCGCATCACCGCGGTGATCCCCTATTTCGGCTATGCCCGGCAGGACCGCCGCACCAAGGCGCGCACGCCCATCACCGCAAAGCTCGTGGCCAACATGATCGCGAGCTCGGGCATCGAGCGGGTACTGACCATGGACCTGCACGCGGCGCAGATCCAGGGCTTCTTCGACATCCCCGTCGACAACCTCTACGCCTCGCCGATCTTCGCGCTCGACATCCAGAGCCAGCTCAAGGGCCAGCTGGACGACGTGATGGTGGTGTCGCCGGACGTGGGCGGCGTCGCCCGCGCGCGGGAACTGGCCAAGCGGATCGGGGCCCCGCTCGCCATCGTCGACAAGCGCCGCGAGAAGCCCGGCGAGATCGCCGAGATGACCGTGATCGGCGACGTCGCGGGCAAGCAGTGCTTCATCGTCGACGACATCTGCGACACGGCCGGCACGCTCTGCAAGGCGGCCGAGGTGCTGAAGGATCACGGCGCGACCGAGGTCCATGCCTACATCACCCACGGCGTCATGTCGGGCCCGGCGGTCGAGCGCATCACCAACTCGGTGATGAAGTCGCTCGTCATCACCGATTCCATCGAGTGCAGCGACGCGGCCCGCGCCGCGCCCAACATCCGCGTGCTGCCCACCGCCCCGATGTTCGCGCAGGCGATCCTCAACATCTGGAACGGCACGAGCGTGTCGTCGCTCTTCGAGACCGAGACGCTGGGCCCGATCTACGAGGGCATCCTCTAGGCGCCTGCCCGCCCACCGCCAGCGTCGCCGCCATGATCCTGCCGCAATCTAGTTCTAGCAGATAATCATTATCGAACGCTGGTTTCGTTCCGATCGAACCGGAAAACAAGGGCGACGCGGACGGACCCAGAAGGTGTGCAGGTGTGTGATGCGATGTTTTGCCTTCTCCGGGTTCATGCCCGGCCGGTCTCTCGGGTGCCGTGGCCGCAACCACGCAACCGGCGGTCCGTTCCGCGTGACTGACGTCCCGAGTCCCCTCCAGCCAGACTGACGCCCGGCCCTGCCGCGCGGCCGCCGCCCGTTGCACCGGGCGCAGCCGCGCGGATCCGGCCGGCGCCAGGCGCTTCAGGACGCGGACATGGCGACGATCTACGATCTCATCGAGATCACCACCGAACCTGCGGCCGACACGACCTATTCGGTCGCGGACGGCCAGATCCTCGGGGTGATCGACGGGATGACCTCGGCCGATCTCGACGACGGCGAGTTCGACCTGGGCGATCGCGTCACCATCGCCGGCGTCGGCTACACGATCAGCCGGATCCAGAAACCCGCCTCGCAGGGAACGTTCCTGCTGGCCGACGGGAGCACCCGCAGCTTCCTCCCGGCGCACGAGGATAACCTCTGGGTCACGTTCCTGACGGTGACCAACGGCGCGACCTCGCGCCACTTCGTCATCCCGGACGACAGCTACGGCGACATGGACGTCGCGGCCGTCACCACCGGCGCGCTCGACGACGTCACCGCAAGCGATTCCGCCACGGTCAGCACCTTCGACAATTCGGTGAACGTGGTGTGTTTCGCCCTCGGCACGCGGATCGAGCTGGCGGACGGGCGCGAGCTTCGGGTCGAGGAGATCGGGATCGGCGACCTGATGCGGACGCGCGACCACGGCGCCCAGCCGGTGCGCTGGATCGGCCGGATGGACCTGCCGCCCGCCGCACTCGCCGCGAACCCGAAGAACCGGCCGATCGAGATCGCGCCGGGCGCGCTCGGCCCGGGCTGCCCGAGCCGGCCGCTGGTCGTCTCGCCTCAGCACCGGATGCTGGTCCGCTCGGCCATCGCCCGGCGCATGTTCGCCTCGGACGAGGTGCTGGTGGCCGCGCGCCTGCTCCTGCCCCTGCCAGGCATCCGCGTGCGCGAGGACGTGGCGTCCGTGGTCTACTACCACCTGGCCTTCGACCGGCATGAGGTGGTGAATGCCGACGGCGCGCCGGCCGAAAGCCTCTATGCGGGGTCGGAGGCGCTGCGCACGCTCAGCCCGGATGCCGCGGCGCGGCTGCGTGCCCTCGCGCTGACAGACGCGCCCGCGGGCCCCCTGCCCGGACTGGCGCGTCCCGTGGCGCAGGGCGCGCGCGGAAAGGGACTGGTGCAGCGCCACCTGAGGAACCGCAAGCCGCTCTTCGCCCCGTGAGAGCTCGGCGCATGGGCGTCAGTAGAGCTCCCAGCTGTCTTCGTCGCGCAGCTCGCCGATGGCCAGCCAGGTCATGCGGACCCGCGCCACGCGACTGTCGGACCAGGTGCGGAACACCATGTCGAAGCCGTCCTCGTTCACGTCGTCCGCCGCCACATCGGCGCGGATGTTCGGCCCTGAATCCATGTCCCAGAGCGCCAGCGCCACCTGCACCGTCGGGGGCGCCCGGAAGGGTTCGGAAAAGGCGATGCGCCGGCGCCGTTCGCGCGTGCCCGACCCGGTCCACATGTCGCCGCCGGTCGCGAACTCCGAGAACAGGTCCACCGCGCCCTGGTCCACGCCGATCGTCGCGCCGTTCAGTCTTTTCATGGATGCGTCTTGGTCCGATGGCCTGAGACCGCAAACGACGACGCCCCGCCGGGACGGCGGGGCGTTGCGTCCGGTCGGTGCGGCACGTCAGAGGCTCGGCTGACGGGTCGACAGGCCGATGTGACCGCCCACGGCGACCATGTCGGCGAGCAGCTTTGCCGCGTCGTCCACCGGGCCGGGTTCGTTCTGGAACGTCTCCTTGGCCTTGCGGTAGGTTTCCTCCGCCTCGGCCACGAGCGTCTCGTAGGTTTCCTGCGTCACGTCCTCGCGCGCAAGCGCACGCTCCGCGAGCACCGTCAGACCCTCGCCCAGCTCGGCGAAGCCGCCGGTGACCACGAACTCCCTCGTGCCCGACGGCGTCTCGACCCGCATGATGCCGGGGCGCAGCGTGGTGATGAGCGGCGCGTGGTTCGGCATCGCCGTCAGGTCGCCGTCGGCGCCGGGGATGACGACCGACACGACCTCTTCCCGCATGAGCCGGCGTTCCGGGCTCACCAGGTCGAACTGCATGGTCTCTGCCATTCAAGGCCTCCTTCACTGCGGGCGGGGGCGTCGAACGCGCCCCCGGCCCCAAGTCTCGTCAGGATCAGGCGGCTTCCGAAGCGAGCCGCTCGGCCTTGGCCTTCACGTCCTCGATGCCGCCGACCATGTAGAAGGCCGCCTCGGGCAGGTGGTCGTATTCGCCGGCCACGACCGCCTTGAAGGATGCGATCGTGTCCTCGAGCGGCACCTGGATGCCGTCCGAGCCGGTGAACACCTTCGCCACGTCGAAGGGCTGCGACAGGAAGCGCTGGATCTTGCGCGCGCGGCTCACGGTCAGCTTGTCCTCTTCGGACAGCTCGTCCATCCCGAGGATCGCGATGATGTCCTGCAGCGACTTGTAGCGCTGCAGGATCCCCTGCACGTCACGCGCGACGGTATAGTGCTCGTCCCCGAGGATGCCCGGATCCATCAGGCGCGAGTTCGAATCGAGCGGGTCCACGGCCGGGTAGATGCCGAGCTCGGAGATCGCGCGCGACAGAACGGTGGTCGCGTCGAGGTGGGCGAAGGTCGTCGCCGGCGCAGGGTCGGTGAGGTCGTCGGCGGGAACGTAGACGGCCTGGATCGAGGTGATCGAGCCGGCCTTGGTCGAGGTGATGCGTTCCTGCATCGCGCCCATGTCGGTGGCGAGCGTCGGCTGGTAGCCCACGGCCGAGGGGATGCGGCCAAGAAGCGCCGACACCTCGGAACCCGCCTGCGTGAAGCGGAAGATGTTGTCGACGAAGAACAGGACGTCCGTGCCCGACTGGTCGCGGAACTGCTCGGCCAGCGTGAGGCCGGTCAGCGCGACGCGCGCGCGGGCGCCCGGGGGCTCGTTCATCTGGCCGTAGACCAGCGCCACCTGGGATTCCGACAGGTTGTCGGGCTTGATCACGTTCGATTCCACCATCTCGTGGTAGAGGTCGTTGCCCTCGCGGGTCCGCTCGCCGACGCCGGCGAAGACCGAGAAGCCCGAGTGCACCTTGGCGATGTTGTTGATCAGTTCCATGATCAGAACCGTCTTGCCCACGCCGGCACCGCCGAAGAGGCCGATCTTGCCGCCCTTGGCGTAGGGCGCGAGAAGGTCGATCACCTTGATGCCGGTCACGAGGATCTCGGACTCGGTCGACTGCTCGCTGAACTCGGGCGCCGGGGCGTGGATCGGGCGGTACTCGTCCGCCGTGATCGCCTCACCCTCGTCCACGGGCTCGCCCACGACGTTCAGGATGCGGCCGAGCGTGGCGTTGCCCACGGGCACGGTGATCGGCTTGCCGGTGTCCTCGACGGCCTGGCCGCGCACGAGGCCCTCGGTCCCGTCCATGGCGATGGTGCGCACGGTGTTCTCGCCGAGGTGCTGGGCAACCTCGAGCACCAGTCGGCGGCCATGGTTGTCGGTCGTGAGCGCGTTCAGGATCTCGGGGAGGTGGTCGTCGAACTGGACGTCGACCACGGCGCCGATGACCTGCGTCACTTTGCCTTTCGCGTTTGCCATCTATCGTCTCCGGTTTTCGAGGGCCGGCGGCCCCAAGTCGGTTCATTCGGTTGTCGCGCGGCGTCCGCGGGCCCGATCGCGGGGGCCTGGCCCCGCTCCCGCGCCTGCCGCGCATGCATTCGGTCGGGCCGCCGGGCGGGCCGGCGGCCGGAACTCAGAGCGCCTCTGCCCCCGAGATGATCTCGATCAGCTCGTTGGTGATGACCGCCTGACGGGTGCGGTTGTACTCGATCGTCAGGTCGTCGATCATCTCGCCCGCGTTGCGCGTCGCGTTGTCCATCGCGGACATCCGCGCACCCTGCTCGGACGCGCCGTTCTCGAGCAGCGCCGCGAAGATCTGCGTGGCCACGCCGCGCGGCAGGAGGTCCGCGAGGATCTCCTCCTCGGACGGCTCGTAGTCGTAGAGCATGTTCGCCTCGGGCGCCGCGTCGTCCTGCTGGTAGTCCGCGGGGATCACCTGCTGGGCGGTCGGCACCTGGCTCACGACGTTCTCGAACTTCGAGAAGAAGATCGTCGCGACGTCGAATTCGCCCTTGTCGAAGCGGTCGAGCAGATCCTGCGCGATCTTCTGCGCGTCCGCGTAGGACAGCCGCTTGACGTCCGACAGGTCATGGTGCCCGACGAAATGCGCACCGAGATCGCGGCGCAGGTTGTCGCGGCCCTTCTTGCCGACAGTCAGGATCTTGACGTCCTTGCCCTCGCCGCGAAGCTTCTGCGCCCGCTGGCGCGCCAGCTTGGCGATGTTGGCGTTGAAGCCGCCGCAGAGCCCCCGCTCGGCGGTCATGACCACGAGCAGGTGCACCTTGTCCGATCCCGTCCCGGCCAGCAGCCGGGGCGCGCTGTCGCTGTCGCCCACCGATCCGGCGAGCGCCGCCATGACGGCGTTGAACCGCTCGGCATAGGGGCGCGCCATCTCGGCCGCATCCTGGGCGCGACGGAGCTTGGCCGCCGCGACCATCTGCATGGCCTTCGTGATCTTCCTCGTGTTCTTGACCGAGGAGATCCGGTTTTTCAGGTCCTTGAGGGACGGCATGCGTCGTCTCCCTTACGCGAAGTCGGCGGCGTATTCGTCCAGCGCAGCCTTGATCTTGTTGGCGGCATCGCCCTTGATCTTCGGATCCTCGTTGGTGATCCAGTCCAGCACGTCCTTCTTCTTGGACCGCAGGAACGTCAGGAGCCCACGCTCGAACCGGCCCACGTCACCGACGGGCAGCTTGTCGAGGTAGCCGTTGGTGCCGGCGAAGATCACGCAGACGATTTCCGCGTTGGTGAGCGGCGCATATTGCGGCTGCTTCATCAGCTCGGTCAGGCGTGCGCCGCGGTTCAGCTGGCGCTGGGTCGCCGCGTCGAGGTCCGAGCCGAACTGCGCGAAGGCCGCCATCTCGCGGTACTGCGCCAGTTCCAGCTTCACCGGGCCCGCGACCGACTTCATCGCGTTGGTCTGCGCCGACGAGCCCACGCGGCTCACCGAGAGGCCGGTGTTCACGGCCGGGCGGATGCCCTGGTAGAACAGTTCGGTCTCGAGGAAGATCTGGCCGTCGGTGATCGAGATCACGTTGGTCGGGATGAACGCCGAGACGTCGCCGCCCTGCGTCTCGATGATCGGCAGTGCCGTCAGCGAGCCCGAGCCGTTCGCCTCGTTCAGCTTCGCCGACCGCTCGAGCAGCCGCGAGTGGAGGTAGAAGACGTCGCCCGGGTAGGCTTCGCGGCCCGGCGGGCGGCGCAGCAGGAGCGACATCTGGCGGTAGGACACGGCCTGCTTCGACAGGTCGTCGTAGACCATCAGCGCGTGGCGGCCATTGTCGCGGAAATACTCGCCCATCGCGGTCGCGGTGTAGGGCGCGAGGTACTGCATCGGCGCGGGGTCCGAGGCGGTCGCGGCGACGACGATGGAATATTCGATGGCGCCCGATTCCTCGAGCTTCTTCACCAGCTGCGCCACGGTCGAGCGCTTCTGGCCGATGGCGACGTAGACGCAGTAGAGCTTCTTGCCCTCGTCGTCGCCTGCCGCCTCGTTGTAGCTCTTCTGGTTGAGCATGGTGTCGAGCGCGACGGCGGTCTTGCCGGTCTGGCGGTCGCCGATGATGAGCTCGCGCTGGCCGCGGCCGATCGGGATCATCGCGTCGATGGCCTTGAGGCCCGTCGCCATGGGCTCGTGCACCGACTTGCGCGGCATGATGCCGGGCGCCTTCACGTCGGCGACGCGGCGCTCCGCGGCCTCGATCGGGCCCTTGCCGTCGATCGGGTTGCCGAGCGCGTCCACCACGCGGCCGAGCAGCGCGTCACCGCAGGGCACGTCCACGATGGAGTTCGTGCGCTTGACGGTGTCGCCTTCCTTGATGTCCTTGTCGGAGCCGAAGATCACGACGCCGACATTGTCGGTCTCGAGGTTCAGCGCCATGCCCCGGATGCCGCCGGGGAATTCCACCATCTCGCCGGCCTGCACGTTGTCGAGACCGTAGACACGGGCAATCCCGTCGCCGACCGACAGCACGCGGCCAACCTCGGCGACCTCGACCTCCTGACCGAAGTTCTTGATCTGCTCCTTCAGGATCGCAGAAATCTCGGCTGCTTGGATACCCATTTATCCGACCTCTTTCATGGCATTCTGGAGAGCGGCGAGCTTCGAGCGGATCGAAGTGTCGATCATCTTCGAGCCCACCTTGACGACGAGACCACCGATCAGGCTTTCATCGACGGTCGTGTTCAGCTTGACCTCGCGGCCCACCTTGTCCTTCAGCGTGCGCGCCAGACGGTCGCGCTGGTCGTCCGACAGCTCGATGGCCGAGGCCACGTCCGCGGTGACCTCGCCCTTGTGGTCTGCCAGCAGCGCGCGCAGCTGCGTCACGAACGCGGGCAGCACGAACAGCCGGCGCTTGTCGGCCATCAGGCCCAGCGTGTTGCGCATCACCGGCGAGAGACCCATCTTCTCCGCCACCGCCATGATCGCCTGCTTCTGCGCCGACCGGGCGTAGATCGGCGACTGGATCAGGTCGCGCAGATCGGCGCTTTCGGAGAGGGCTGCTGCCAGGTCGTCGATGTCGGTTTCGAGCTTGCCGATCGCATCCTCGTCTCTTGCGATCTCGAAGACGGCCGAAGCGTAACGCTCTGCGATGCCGGAGGAAATCGATGCTGGTTCAGCCACGTCCACCCTTCCGATATTCGAGCCCCCGTGACCCGTTTCACGGGGTCAGGAGGCGTTGTCCGGTTTGCCCCAGCGGTCACGGGGCGTCAAAATCAGCGCGGATGTAGCAGAGCATCCCCACCCCCGCAACATAGTAGAACGTTTTCAACCTTTCTATGAAACGCCCTGTTTTCAGGTGTTTCCCGCGGCTGTCGCGATTGTCGCAGGCAGCCGGATCCGCCAGACGCCTCAAGACGTTCGCTTTTTCGTGAACGTGGCGGACGATTCCCCGGCGCGCCGGCGGCCGGTGCGCGCCCAACCGTCGCAGGCAGCGGCCGGGTCGCGGGCGGGCCGCGTCACACGGGCTTTGCCACCGGGCTCGGCGCGAGGGCGCCGAGCGGCTCGCGCACCCGTGCGCCGATCCCCCGGCGCGTGGGCGGATAGCGCTTCGAGGCGAGGACCAGCATGACGCCGCCGGCCATGGCCGCGGGGATCCACGTGCCCATCCGTTCCCAGAAGGGGCCCGTGCGCATCCAGAACCGCCGCGTCGACGGCGGCTGGTAGAGCACCGACACGTGGTCCTCGGGGATGAAGTCGTGCGCCCTGAGCTGCGCCTCGAGCTGGCTCAGGGAATAGGGCCGGCCGTAGCCGAAGGGTGTGCGGTCCGACCGCGCCCAGAGCCCGGTGCGGTTCGGCACGACGAAGAGCGCCTGTCCTCCCGGCCCCAGCACGCGGTAGCATTCGTCGAGAAGCGCCGAGGCGTTCTCGGACGTCTCGAGCCCATGCATCAGCACCAGCCGGTCCACGTGTCCCGTTTCGAGCGGCCACTCGGTCTCGTGGCAGAGAACCGACACGTTGGGCTGGTTCGCGGGCCAGTGCATCACCCCCTGCGGTGCGGGCATGAGCCCGATCACCCGCCGCGCCTCGGGCAGGAACGGGCGCAGGAGCGGCACGGCAAAGCCGTAGCCCGCAACCGTGTGGCCGTGGGTGTCAGGCCAATAGTCGCGCACCCGGTTCCGCACCAGCTTCTGCGCCACCCGGCCGAGCGCGTGCCGGTAATAGAAGTCGCGCAGCGTGCGGACATCCAGATGCATTGCAGGCCTCCCGCCGAAAGCTCTAGCGTTGTCCCGAGTCTATAAGGATGGAGCGAAATTGAAATGGCCCTCGACCTCGTGACGATCCCGGCCCTGTCGGACAACTACACGTTCCTCCTGCATGACAGCGAGAGCGGCGCGACCGCGGTGATCGACGTGCCCGAAGCCGGCCCCGTCGACGCCGCACTGAAGGACCGCGGCTGGACCCTGTCTGAGATCTGGCTGACCCACCACCACGACGACCACATTCAGGGCGTCGAGGAACTCCTGTCGCGCCACCCCGCCCGGGTGACCGGCGCGCGCGCCGACAAGGGGCGCCTGCCGCCGCTCGACCGTGCGCTGTCCGAGGGCGACAGCTTCGACTTCGGCGGCGAGGAGGTGTTCGTGATGGAGGTCCCGGGCCACACGGTGGGGCACATCGCGTTCCACCTGCCCGGCTCGGCCATCGCGTTCACCGGCGACAGCCTGATGGCGCTCGGCTGCGGTCGGGTCTTCGAGGGCACGATGGACCAGATGTGGCAGAGCCTGCAGAAGTTCCTCACCCTGCCCGCCGGGACCACGCTGTGCTCGGGCCACGAATATACCGCCAAGAACGCCGAATTCGCGTTGACCATTGAACCGGACAATGCGGCGCTTAAATCACGTGCAGACGCCATCACGGCAGCACGGGCGCGCGGCGAGCCCACGGTGCCGTCCAAGCTTTCAGACGAACTCGCCACCAATCCGTTTCTCCGGGCCGCGGACGAACCCGTGCGCCGCAACCTGGACATGATGGATGCTCCCGCCGCCGAGGTCTTCGCCGAGATCCGGCGCCGGAAGGACGGCTTCTGAACCGCCGCAGACCGGTCGCACGTTTTCCCGACAGCCGCCGCCCGTCACGACAGATGTGACCGGCGGCGACACAGAAAAAACTTGAAGGACGGGGACAATCGACCGAACTTTAACCTCACGAGGCAAAGCTGGGACGGCGCGCCCGGCGCAGACTAGAGGAGCACAGGATAGTGCCTTCATTCTCGAACACTCTTGAGCAGGCAATCCACGCTGCGCTGGCACTCGCCAACTCGCGCAGCCACGAATTCGCGACGCTGGAGCACCTTCTTCTCGCGCTCGTCGACGAACCCGACGCTGCCCGAGTGATGAAGGCCTGCGATGTCGACACCGAGGAGCTTCGGACCTCGCTGGTCGAGTTCATCGACGGCGACCTGTCGAACCTCGTGACCGACATCGAAGGGTCCGAGGCGGTTCCGACCGCCGCCTTCCAGCGCGTGATCCAGCGCGCCGCCATCCACGTCCAGAGCTCCGGCCGGACCGAGGTGACCGGTGCCAACGTGCTCGTCGCCATCTTCGCGGAGCGCGAAAGCAACGCTGCCTACTTCCTGCAGGAGCAGGAAATGACCCGCTACGACGCGGTGAACTTCATCGCGCACGGCGTGGCGAAGAACCCCGCCTACGGAGAAAGCCGCCCCGTCCAGGGCGCGGCCGACTCCGAGGAGGAGGCGCAGGCGACCGAGTCCGCCTCTGGCGGCGATCAGAAGGAATCCGCGTTGGCCAAGTATTGCGTCGACCTGAACGCCAAGTCCCGGAAGGGCGACGTGGACCCGCTGATCGGCCGGGAACACGAGGTGGAGCGGTGCATCCAGGTCTTGTGCCGGCGCCGCAAGAACAACCCGCTCCTCGTCGGTGATCCCGGCGTGGGCAAGACCGCCATCGCGGAGGGCCTCGCGCGCAAGATCGTGAACGGCCAGACCCCCGAGGTGCTGTCGCAGACGACGATCTTCTCGCTCGACATGGGCGCGCTGCTGGCCGGCACGCGCTACCGCGGCGATTTCGAGGAGCGGCTCAAGGCCGTGGTCAACGAGCTCGAGGAACACCCCGACGCGGTGCTGTTCATCGACGAGATCCACACCGTCATCGGTGCGGGGGCCACGTCGGGCGGCGCGATGGACGCGTCGAACCTGCTCAAGCCCGCGCTGCAGGGCGGGCGGCTGCGCACAATGGGGTCGACCACCTACAAGGAGTTCCGCCA
Organism: Roseivivax isoporae LMG 25204; assembly: GCF_000521865.1. Classification (GTDB taxonomy): domain Bacteria; phylum Pseudomonadota; class Alphaproteobacteria; order Rhodobacterales; family Rhodobacteraceae; genus Roseivivax; species Roseivivax isoporae. The sequence continues at coordinate 26,123 of NZ_JAME01000030.1, read as the reverse complement.
GCACTTCGAGAAGGACCGCGCGCTCAGCCGCCGGTTCCAGAAGATCGACGTGAACGAGCCCTCGGTCGAGGACAGCGTGAAGATCCTCAAGGGCCTGAAGCCCTATTTCGAGGACCATCACTCGATCAAGTACACCAACGAGGCGATCAAGACCGCGGTCGAGCTGTCGGCCCGCTACATCAACGACCGCAAGCTGCCGGACAAGGCCATCGACGTGATCGACGAGGCCGGCGCCGCCCAGCATCTCGTGGCGGAATCGAAGCGCCGCAAGTCCATCGGCGTGAAGGAGATCGAGGCGGTCGTCGCCAAGATCGCCCGCATCCCGCCCAAGAGCGTGTCGAAGGACGACGCGGAGGTCCTGCGCGACCTCGAGAACTCGCTCAAGCGCGTGGTCTTCGGCCAGGACCCGGCGATCGAGGCGCTGTCCTCGGCGATCAAGCTCGCCCGCGCGGGCCTGCGCGAGCCGGACAAGCCGATCGGCAACTACCTGTTCGCGGGTCCGACCGGCGTCGGCAAGACCGAGGTCGCGAAGCAGCTGGCAGACACGCTCGGGGTCGAGATGCTGCGCTTCGACATGTCGGAATACATGGAGAAGCACGCGGTCAGCCGCCTGATCGGCGCGCCTCCGGGCTATGTCGGCTTCGACCAGGGCGGCCAGCTGACGGACGGCGTGGACCAGCATCCGCACTGCGTGCTCCTGCTCGACGAGATCGAGAAGGCACACCCCGATGTCTACAACATCCTGTTGCAGGTGATGGATCACGGCACGCTGACCGACCATAACGGGCGCACGGTGGATTTCCGCAACGTGATCCTGATCATGACGTCGAATGCCGGCGCGCAGGAGCAGGCGCAGAACGCCATCGGCTTCGGCCGCGACCGGCGCGAGGGCGAGGACACCGCCGCCATCGAGCGGACGTTCACGCCGGAATTCCGCAACCGGCTCGACGCGGTCATCTCGTTCAAGCCGCTGCCCAAGGAGGTCATCCTCCAGGTGGTCGAGAAGTTCGTCCTGCAGCTCGAGGCGCAGCTGCTCGACCGCGGCGTGACGATCGAGCTGAGCCGGCCGGCGGCCGAATGGCTGGCCGATCGCGGCTACGACGAAAAGATGGGCGCACGTCCGCTGGGCCGCGTGATCCAGGAACACATCAAGAAGCCGCTGGCCGAGGAACTGCTCTTCGGCAAGCTGACGAAGGGCGGCGTGGTCCGCGTGAGCGTCAAGGACGACAAGCTCGACCTGACGCTCGACGGTCCCGAAAAGCGCCGTCTCTCGTCCAATCGGCCGCCGCTCCTGACGGCCGAGTAAGGGCTTCGTGAAACCCGGGCTCTCGGCCCTCGCACTTCTGGCCTCCGCCGCGCCCGTCGCGGCGGAGGTCGCGTTTCTGGACCTGCCCCTCGCGTGCACGCTCGGGCAAGACTGTTTCATCGAGGACTACATGGACGCCGACCCGGGTCCCGGCGTCGCGGACTACACCTGCGGGCTGAAGGCCCGGCAGGACCACGGCGGCACCGATTTCGCGCTGCTGTCGTTCGAGGCGATGGAGGCGGGCGTGGACGTCCTCGCCGCCGCCCCGGGGACCGTGGAGGCGGTGCGCGACGGCGAGCCCGACATCGCGCTGACGCCCGGGCGCCGCGCCGAGATCGCGGGCCGCGAATGCGGCAACGCGGTCCGGATCGGGCATCCGAACGGCCTGCAGACGCTCTACTGCCACCTGAAACGCGGCAGCCTTGCCGTGACGCCCGGCACCGAGGTCGCCGCGGGCGACGTGCTGGGCCAGGTCGGCCTTTCGGGCGAGACCAACTATCCCCACCTGCACCTGACGGTCCTGAAGGACGGCGCGCGCGTCGACCCCTTCGCACCCGAGGCCGGCGCGGCCTGCGGCAGCGGGGGCCCGACGCTCTGGACCGATCCGCCCGCCTACGAACGCGCCGGCCTCTTCACCGCCGGCATGAGCGACGCGGTCCCGGACCTCGAGGACGTGCAGAGCGGCGCCGCCCGCCGCACCACCCTCGGTCCCGGGGATGCCATCGTCCTCTACGGCCACGCCTTCCATGCCGCGACCGGCGACGTGCTGCACCTCTCGGCCACGGGGCCCGAAGGCGCGCTCTTCGAGGAGGCGGTCGAGATCGCACGCGGGCAGGCACAACTCTTCCGCGCCGTCGGCCGCCGCGCACCCGAGGGCGGCTGGGCGCCCGGCACCTATCGCGGCACGGTGCGCCACATGCGCGGCGACACGGCCATCGCCGTGCGCCATGCGGAGGTGGCGGTCCGCTGAAACGTCCTCAGGGCGCGAAGGTGACGTGCCCGTCGGCGTCGATGGGCCAGGACGGGTTCCACGCGATTTCCCACATGTGGCCGTCCGGGTCCGCGACATAACCGCGGCGCCCGCCCTGCGGCGGCGCTTCGGCCCCCCGCAGAAGCGTCGCACCCGCGGCCAGCAGCCTGTCCATCACGTCCTGCACGTCGCCCTCGCTGCGCACGTTGTGGGCCAGCGCCACGGCGCCGGGCGCGCCGAGGCACGTCACCCCGGTTTCCTCCTCCAGCGTGGGGGTGAGCGACGTCCCGAAGACGAAGCCGTTCATCTGGTAGAAGGCGATCTCGTCGCTTTCGAAGACCGGCCGCCAGCCGAAACCGTCCCGATAGAACCGCGTCGACCGCGCGAGGTCCGAGATTCCGAGGGTGATCACCGCGATCTGCTGCTGCATCTGCATGTTCTTTCTTTCCGGCCGCGAGGGACTGCGCGGTCGCCTGGACCATGGGACACCGCAACCGGAGCGCCGGTCCGAAGGACCCGCCCTTGCGGGGGCCGGGCCAACCGCACCGACCTGGCCGGTTTCCGGTCCTGAAAGCCTATCCGCCCGCGCGGCGCTGGCAACGCGGCCGGGGCCCGGTCCCTATTGCTCGGTCAGCTTCAGCTCGATCCGGCGGTTCTGCGCGCGCGCCTCGGCGGTGTCGGAGGGATCGACCGGCTGGTACTGGCCGAACCCGTTCGCCGCGAGCCGCTCGGGCGGCAGGCCCAGCGCGTCGATCATGTACCGCACCACCGACAGGGCCCGTGCCTGGCTCAGTTCCCAGTTGTCCGCGAACTGCGCGCCCGGGCGGAGCGGCACGTCGTCGGTGTGCCCGTCCACGCGGATGATCCAGTCGATCTCGGACGGGATCTCGTCCGCGACGCCCTGCAGGATGGCGGCCACCTTGGCGATCTCGTTGCGGCCCTGGGGCGACAGCGCATCGTCGCCCGGCGGGAACAGCACCTCGGAGGAAAAGACGAAGCGGTCGCCCTCGATCCGCACGCCCTCGGTGTCGCCGAGGATCTGCCGGAGCCGGCCGAAGAATTCCGAGCGGTAGCGTTCGAGATCCTCTCTCTCCGCCTCGAGCCGCTGGCGCTCGGCCTCCTCCAGCTGCCGGCGGCGGCGTTCCTCCGCGGCGGCGCGGGCCAGCGCCTGGTTCAGGTCCTGGCCGAGGTTCTGCAGCTGCACCTGCGCCTCCGCATCGCAGTCCTGCGCGTCGTCGAGAAGCGCCTGCAGCGACGACAGCTGCGTGCGCAGCGCCGCGACCTGCCGGTTCAGGAGCTCGGTCTGGCGGACCGCCGCATCGGCACGCCCGGTCTCCTCGGCCAGCTCGTCGCGGGCAGTTGACAGGAGTGCCGCGCGCGTCTCGGCCTGGGTCAGCGCGTCGGCGCGGGCGGCCTCGGCGTCCTCGCGCGCGGCAAGCGCCGCGACCAGCCGTTCGCGGACCTCTTCCTCGCTCAGGCGAGCGTCCTGGCGGGCCGCGACGGCCTCGGCCAGCCGCGCCTCGAGCGCCTGCGCCGCCGCGCGTCGGTCCTCCGCGACCGCGCGCGCGGCCTCGAGCTCGGCGCGGAGCGTCTCCATCGCCGCGGCCTGCGCGCCGGAAGCGTCCTCCCGCGCGCCGAGTTCCGCGGCCAGCGCCGCGTTCTCGTCCTCGAGCCGGGCGACGCGGTCCTCGAGCGCCTGGGCGTCCTCGGCCCGCGCACGGGCCTCGGCGAGCCGCGCGTCGAGCGATGCCGCCTCCGCCGCCGCGGTGTCGCGCGCGGAAAGGGCGGCCTGCAGGGTCTCTTCAGCCTCCTCCTCGGCGACGAGCGCCGCCGCGAGCCGGGCGTTCAGGTCGTCCTCGGCCGCGCGCGCCGCGGCAAGAAGCGTCAGCGTCTCCTCCGCCTCGGCCCGCTCGGCCTCGAGCGCCATGGTCATGGCGGTCAACTCCGCACTCGAGGCGGCGAGCCGGTCGCGCAGCGCCTGCGCCGCCTCGGCCTCGGCGAGGCGCTGCGCCTCCTCCTCGCTCAGGGCGGCAGTCAGGTCCTCGACCTCTCCCGACAGCGCGGTGGCGCGGGCGTCCATGTCGGCGTTGCGGGTGCGCAGGTCGGCCACCAGCGCCTCGAGCGCCTCGCGGCGCGCGGCGGCGAGGCGCGCGGCCTCGGCCCCCGCGTCGATCTCGGAGCGCGCACGCGCGAGCGCCGTGTCGAGGGCGTCGCGCTCGTCCGACAGCGCGGCGATGCGCCGGTCGTCCGCGGCGCCCTCGGTCTCGAGCGTGGCAATGCGCGCCTCGGCGTCGTCGCGCTCGGCCAGGAGCCCCGCCACCTGCTCCTCGAACGACGCGATGCGGCCCTCGGCCTCGGCCAGCGCGGCATCCTGGCGCTCCCGCGCGGCGGTCAGGCTGCGCACGATCGCCTCGCTCTCGGCCAGCCGCGTCTCGGTGTCGTCGATGGTCGCGGTCAGCTCGCCCACGCGCGACTGCAGCCCCTCGTTCTCGCGCTGGGCGAGGCCCAGCGCCGTGGCAAGGTCCGCGACCTCGGCCGAGAGGGAGTCGAGCCGGCTTTCCTGCCCGGTGATGGTCTCGCGCAGGACGAACTGGATCACCATGAAGATCGTGAGCACGAACATCAGCACGAGCAGGAGGCCCGTCATGGCGTCGACGAAGCCGGGCCAGATCGACGCCTGGAACCGCTGTCCGCTGCGCCGGGCAAGCGCCATGGCTCAGCCCTCCCGGCTCTGCTTGGGCTGGAAGCGCTGCGCGCGGATGGGGCTGTCGCCGCCCGCGGGCGGCGTGCGGCCTGCCGACTGGCGCTGACCCAGGGCGCGCGTCAGCGCGGCGAGATCGGTGCGCAGCTCGGCCATCGTCTCCTGCCGGCCGGCCGAGATCTCCTCGAGGAGGCGCAGCATCTGCACGTCGATCGACCGCAGCCGCATCCGGCTCTCGGCGTCCAGACCGCCATCGGTGTCGCGCGCGGCGAGCGCCTCGATCAGCCGCTCCTGCCCGTCCGCGATGCGGGCAAGCGCGCTGGACGCTGGCGCCGTTGCCTCCATCCGCTCGGTCATGCGCTCGATGCTGTCGGCAAGCTGGGCGAGCCGGTCCTCGATCTCGGCGCGGCTGTCCTCGGACCGGGCATAGAGGTGCTGCAGCCCCTCCATCTGGTCGGCCACCTGTTCGAGCGCGAGCGCCGCGCCCGACATCTCGTCGCCGCCCTCCGCCCCGGAGGACAGCCCGATCCGCGTGATCGACGACAGCCATTCCTCGAGCTCGCGGTAGAACCGGTTCTGGCCGTGGCCCGCGAACAGCTCGAGCAGGCCCACGATGAGCGACCCCGCGAGACCGAGCAGCGAGGAGGCGAAGGCGACGCCCATGCCGCCCAGCTGCCCCTCGAGCCCGTTCATCAGCCTCGAGAAGACCTCGGTCCCGCTCTCGCCTTCCTGCGGCACGAGGCTGCGGATCGTGTCGACCAGCGCGGGCACAGTGGTGGCGAGCCCGTAGAACGTGCCCAGCAGCCCGAGGAAGATCAGGAGCGACACGATGTAGCGCGTGATCTCGCGGGCCTCGTCGATGCGCTGCGCCACGGAATCGAGGATCGAGCGCGACGAGGTCGTGGTGATCTGCATCCGCCGGCCGCGCGTGCGCATCAGCGCCGCGAGCGGCGCCAGGAGCTGCGGCGCACGGCCCGCATCGCCGGCATTGCGGCCCTTCACGAACCGCTCGATCCAGCGCACCGAGGTGATGAGCTGCGCCACCTGCCAGAAGCAGGCCAGCACACCCACCACGAAGACGAAGACGATGAAGCCGTTCAGGTAGGGGTTCGACTGGAATACCGGCAGCACCCGCGGCAGCGCCATCACGGCGCCCGCGGCGGACAGCCCCAGCACCGCCACCATCAGGAAGGTCTGGCGGATCGGCTGGGAGAAGTGCGGCTCGGCCTCGAGGTCCGGCTGATCCATCTGCGGACCGCTCCTGAAAGTTTGATTGCGGCTTTGCGCTTGGGGCCGACCCTATGCCTTCGGCCGGGTCAAGCCAAGCGGTGAGCCCATGATGGCCCGGACACGGTCGCTCAACCATTGCAGCTCTGCATCCGGAATGCCCAGGTCTGCCAGGTGAGCGGTCGTGTTCCAGAGGTATTCGCTGTTCGGACCGCGGCCGCCGGTGGCCCCCGCGATGATCTCCGCCTGCTCCTCGAGCGGCAGGTCGCCGCAATACTGGACGTGGTCGGGGTCGATCACGTAGGCCAGCGCCGTGACCCGCCGCCCGTCCGCGAGGTCGAGCTCGACCAGCCGTTCGAGATAGGCCGACGAGATCAGCTCGCGCTCGCGCAGGTAGGCCAGCACCGCCTCCTGCTGGTCGTCGCGGGCGGCGAGCGCGAGGCCGTCGCAATGGCTGCCCGGTTCGGCATCGAGCGCGAGGACGAGCCCCGGCGACGCCTCTGTCCCGCGGTGGTGGACCGAGCGCATGCAGAAGCTGCGCCGGTAGCCCGACAGGCGCGCGTGCTGCCGCTCCGCCACCTCGAAGCCCGGATTCCAGAGAAGCGAGCCGTATCCGAACACCCAGAGGGTCATGCACCATGGTCCTTTGCCGATGCGCGCTGTAAACACCATCGCAGACGCGGATTGAAGGGGTCTGAAGGCCCGCGGTGCCGCGCGGGCAGGGCACGGAGAACGCGACATGCGACCGATGAAATGGCTGGCATTTGCTGTCGTCGTCCTCGCGCTCGGCTGGTCGGCCTTCTGGTTCCTGCAGGTGCGCTGGCAGCGCGCGGCGATCGAGGCATGGTTCGACGCCCGCCGGGCCGAGGGGTGGCAGGCCAGCTACGAGGCGCTCGAGATGCGCGGCTTTCCGAACCGGATCGACGCCACCTTCACCGGGCTCGTCCTCGGCGATCCCGAGGGGCGCGTCACGTGGGAGGCGCCGTTCGCGCAGGTCTTCCGCCTGGCCTACCGGCCCGGCCACGTGATCGTCGCCTGGCCCGAGACCCAGAGCGTCGAGACCCAGGCCGGCCGCGTCGCCATCGAGAGCGCCGGCCTGCGCGGCAGCCTCGAGCTCTCCGGGCTGACCTTCGACCGGGTGGCGCGGCTCGTCCTCGAGGCCGAGAGCCTCACGCTCGTGCCCGACTTCGCCGACAGGCTCGCGCTCGCGGAAGTGCACGCGGCGCTCGCCGCGACCACGGACGACCCGGTGCGCTACCGCACCGCGTTGTCGGGCGTCGCCGCGGGCGACGCCGAGGGCGACCCCGAGCGCGCCAGTCTCGACGCGGTGGTGACGCTCACGGCGCCCATCACCACCGACGGCGCCCGCACGGACATCACCGCGGTCGACCTCAACCTCGCCGAATACGTCCCCGGCCCCGCGCGCCTGCGCCTGTCGGGCGATTTCGACGTGGACGGCGAGGGCCGGCTCTCGGGCGATCTCGACCTGCAGGCCGAGGAATGGCGCGACCTCGTCGCAGATGCGGCAGACCGCGGCCGGATCGATCCCGGCATCGCGGAGGGCATCGAGGACGCGATCGGCTTCGTCGCGACCCTGCGCGGCAATCCCGACACGCTCGACCTGGGCATCCGCATCGACGAGGGCAGCATGTTCCTCGGCCCGGTGCCGCTTGGACCCGCACCGCGTCTGCGCCTGCCCTGATCCGGGGACCGCGGGGGCGCGCGGCGCTTGCACCTGCCGGGCATTGCAGGGAACATCGGCCCCCAAGCGCCACAGGACTCCCATGACCGACAGCCTCTTCGCCCGCATCCTCGACCGCCGCGACGACCTGATCGCGCTGACGCAGGACCTGATCCGCGTGCCGACGCGCAACCCGCCCGGAGAGAACTACCGCGACATCTGCGCGCTGATCGAGGCGCGGCTCGCCCCGCGCGGCTTCGCCTGCACCCTGGTCCGCGCCGAGGGCGCGCCGGGCGACAGCGACCGCTACCCGCGCTGGAACCTCGTCGCCCGGATCGAGGGCGCGCGACCGGGCGCCTGCGTGCACTTCAACGGCCACACCGACGTCGTGACCGTGGGCGAGGGCTGGACCCGCGATCCCTTCGGCGCCGAGCTCGACGGCGACCGCATCTACGGGCGCGGCACCTGCGACATGAAAGGCGGCATCGCCGCCGCCATCCTCGCGGTCGAGGCCTTCGTCGACGAACATCCGGAATTCGCCGGCGCCATCGAGATCTCGGCGACCGCGGACGAGGAATCGGGCGGCTATGGCGGCGTCGCCCACCTGGCCCGCGAGGGCTGGTTCGCCCCCGACCGCGTGCAGCACGTCATCATCCCCGAACCGCTCGGCAAGGACAGCATCTGCCTCGGCCACCGCGGCGGCTGGTGGGCCGAGATCGAGACCCACGGCCGCATCGCCCACGGCTCGATGCCGTTCCTCGGCGACTGCGCGGTGCGCCACATGGGCGCGGTGCTGCAGCGCTTCGAGGAGGACCTGTTCCCGGCACTCGCCGCGCGGCGCACGGACATGCCGGTCATTCCCGACGGCGCCCGCGCCTCGACGCTCAACATCAACGCGATCCATGGCGGCGAGCCCGAACGGGCGGCCGGCGACACGGGGCTTCCCGCGCACAACGTGCCCGACCGCTGCCGTATCCAGATCGACCGCCGCTTCCTGATCGAGGAGCGGGTGGAGGATGTGGAGGCCGAGATCGTGACGCTCCTCGAGGACCTGAAGGCGCGGCGGCCGCGCTTCGACTACACCCTGCGCGAGGTGAACCGCGTGCTGCCCTCGATGACCCCCGAGGACGCGCCGGTGGTGCGCGAGGTGCGCGCGGCGATCCGCGAGGCGCTGGGACAGGAGGCGGGATTCGTCGCATCGCCCGGCAGCTACGACCAGAAGCACATCGACCGTATCGGCACGCTGCGGAACTGCATCGCCTACGGGCCGGGCCGGCTGGAACTGGCGCACGTGCCCGACGAATGGGTGGGGGTGACGGACATGCTGGATTCGGCGCGCGTCATGGCGCGCACGCTCGAACGGCTGCTGCTGCCGTGACCCGCCCGCCCCATCCCTGCCCCGCCTGCGCCGCGCCAGCGGCCCGATCGGCGCGCAGGAGGGAACGCGCACGCGGCGCGGAAAGGACGACGGCACGATGCGCTTCGCCACGATCACGCTCCTGATGGCGGCGCTCCTCGGCGCGGGGCTCGCCGCGGGCGGCCCCCTGCTCTGGGCGGCCCTCGCCTACATCGCACTCGTGACTTGGGCCCTCGACCGCATCGCCGCGCTCGCGGCCCCCGACATGCCCGGCCGGGAGTTTCCCGCCGGAACCCTCCTGTCGGCGACGCTCGGGCTCCTGCACCTGCCGCTCCTCTTCGGCGGCGTCGCGGCGCTCGCCGGCCCCGGCCTCTCCCTCCCCGAGAAGGCCGCGGGCTTCGTCGCGCTCGGACTCTTCCTCGGTCAGGTCGGCAACTCGAACGCGCACGAGCTGATCCATCGCGGCCATCGCGGGCTGCGCCGGCTCGGCGCCGCGGTCTTCGTGACCCTCCTCTTCGGCCACCACGCCTCGGCGCATCCGAAGGTACACCACGTGCACGTGGCGACCGACCGCGATCCGAACTCCGCCCGGCTCGGCGAGGGGTTCTGGCACTTCGCCCGCCGCGCCTGGATCGGCTCGCTGCGCGAGGGCTACCGCGCCGAGGCGGCGCTGCGGCGGGGCCGGGGCGGGACGCATCCCTACCTCTTCTACGGCGCAGGCGCCGCGGCCTGCCTCGCCGGCGTCGCGGCGCTCGGCGGCCTCCCCGCGCTCGCGGTCTACGTGGGCCTTGCGGCCTACGCGCAGCTGCAGCTGCTCCTGTCGGACTACGTGCAGCATTACGGGCTTCGGCGCGCCGAGATCGCGCCGGGCCGGTTCGAACCCGTGGGCGCGAGGCATTCCTGGAACGCGGTGCAGGGCGTCTCGGCCGGGCTCATGCTGAACGCGCCGCGCCACTCCGACCACCATGCCCATCCCGGGCGGCCCTATCCGGGCCTCAGGCTCGACCGCGACCGCATGCCGATCCTGCCGCACGCACTGCCGGTGATGGCGACCGCGGCGCTGGTGCCGCCGCTCTGGCGGCGCCTGATGGACCGCCGCGCCCGCGCCTGGGCCAAGCATGCACCAAGCGGCTTTCCCCCGGCGCCCGCCTCTGCCAAGCTCGCCCCATGACCCGTGCACGCCGCCTCCTCCTGCCCCTTCTCGCGGTCCTCGCCCTCGCCGGTGCGGCCACCGCGCAGGAGGCCATGACCGCCGCCGAGTTCGAGGCCTACGTCACCGGCAAGACGCTCTATTTCGGCGAGAACGGCGAGGCCTACGGCGTCGAGACGTACCTCGAGGACCGCCGCGTGCGCTGGTCCTTCCTCGACGGCGACTGCAAGGACGGCATCTGGTACGAGGACGCGGGCAACATCTGCTTCGTCTACGAGGACAATCCCGTCCCGCAGTGCTGGAGCTTCTTCCGCGCCGAGGGTGGGCTGCGCGCCGTGTTCGAGAACGATCCCGGCCAGACCGTGCTCTACGAGGCGCGGCAGGACGATGCGCCGATGATCTGCCACGGACCCGACGTGGGCGTCTGAGCCCCTCCGCCGCCAGCGGCCCCGCCCGAGCCCGGACGCCGCAGGCGGCCGGGCGAGATGACCGGCGCGGCGCGCGGCCCGCGCGCCGCTCCGCGCGGTCAGGCGGACCCGTCCGGGTCGAAGCGGTAGCCGAACCGCGCGATGTCCTCCGCGCAGATCGCCGCCACCCGTTCCGCCGTCCGGTCGTCGTAGTAGCCGCGCCAGTCCGCCCGGCGCGCCGAGGCGTTGACGCGCGGAAGCTCGGGCAGGAAGCCCAGATGCGCGGCGAGCGGCGCCATCTCCTCGGACAGCCGCTCGAGCCGCAGGAACAGCCCCGGCCGCTCGACCCCCGCGCGGTCGCGCAGGTAGGCGCCGTAACTCCATCGCGCGAGGCTCCGCGCGGTCGCGGGATGCGCCACGAAACCCGCGAAATCGGTCGCGCGGGCGAGCGCCACCGCCCGGTGCTGGAAGTCCTGCACCCGCAGCCAGTGGTAATAGCTCACCATGCGATCCCACGGGTTGCGCACCAGGGCGAAGACCAGCATCCCCGCCATCTCCGCCTCCGGCACGAGGCCCTCGATGTCGGCCAGCGTCGCGTGCTTCCAGAGCCGCCCGGGCGCCTCGAGCCCCTTCAGGCGGCCCCGGCGGGCGCGCGCCTTGGGCGTATCGCCGATCAGGATGTCGTCCGCCGCCGCCCGCGCCTCGAGCGCCAGCGCCATGGAGGTGCCCCCGGTCTTCGGGATGTGCACGAAGATGTAGCGGCGCCGGCGCGAGATGATCATGGCCGCGATCCTAGCCGGTCGCCCCGGCGCGGGAAATCCGCCCGTCCCTGCCGCGCTTGCCAGAGTGTCCAAACGGGCGCATGGTCCTGTGGCTCCGCACGGGCGCATCAGGGGAGGAGACGAACCATGGGCTGGCTGGCCGACGAGACCGGGCTTGGGAAGCGCCGCGCGAACCACACGCCCCTGACGCCCCTCTCCTTCCTCGAGCGCGCGGCGCATGTCTTCGCCGACCACGAGGCGGTGGTCTACGGGGCCGTCCGCCGCACCTATGCCGAGTACCGCGACCGCGCGACGCGCCTCGCCTCGGCGCTCGCCCGCGCGGGCGTCGCGCCGGGCGACGTGGTGGCGACCCTCCTGCCGAACGTGCCCGCACATGCCGAGGCGCATTTCGGCGTGCCGGCCTCGGGCGCGGTGCTGAACGCCGTCAACACCCGGCTCGACACAGGCACGGTCGCCTACATCCTCGATCACGGCGGCGCCCGGGTGGTGATCGCCGACAGCGAGTTCGTGCCGCTGCTCGAGGCGGCCGTCGCGGCGATGGAAGGCCCCGCGCCCCGGATCGTCGAGGTGCCCGACGACGCGGCCGGCCATCCCGCGACCGGCCGGCACCAGACCTACGAGGACTTCCTCGCCGCGGGCGATCCGCGCTTTGCCTGGATCCTGCCCGGCGACGAATGGGAAAGCCTCGCGCTCAACTACACGTCCGGCACCACCGGCCGGCCCAAGGGCGTCGTCTACCACCACCGGGGCGCCTACCTGAACGCCATGGGACAGGTCCTGTCCTGGCGCATGGTCCTGAACCCCGTCTACCTGACCATCGTGCCGCTCTTCCACTGCAACGGCTGGTGCCACACCTGGATGATGCCGGCGGTGGGCGGCACGCTCGTCTGCTGCCGCGAGATCCGCGCCAAGGCCATCTTCGATGCCATCGCCGACGAGAAGGTCACCCATTTCGGCGGCGCGCCCATCGTGCTCAACACGCTCGTCAACGCGCCCGCGGAGGACCGCCGCGCCCTCGACCACGTGGTCGAGGTCTTCACCGCCGGCGCGCCGCCCGCCCCCGCCACGCTCGCACGGATCGAGCCCATGGGCTTCAACGTCACCCATGTCTACGGCCTGACCGAGACCTACGGGCCCGCCACCGAATGCACCTGGCGGACCAAGTGGGACCACCTCGAGGGCGCCGACCGCGCCGCCTGCAAGGCGCGGCAGGGCGTGGGCATGCCGTTCATGGAACACGTGACCGTCATGGACCCCGCGACCATGACCGAGGTGCCGCGCACCGGTGCCGTGCAGGGCGAGATCATGTTCCGCGGCAACGGCGTGATGAAGGGGTACTACCGCAATCCCGAGGCCACCGAGGAAAGCTTTGCCGGCGGCTACTTCCATTCCGGCGACCTCGCCCTGCTGGAGGAGGACGGCTACCTGCGCATCGCCGACCGCGCCAAGGACATCATCATCTCGGGCGGCGAGAACATCTCGTCGGTCGAGGTCGAGGGCGTGCTGATGGGACACGAGGCGGTGAACCTCTGCGCGGTGGTGGCGAAACCCGACGACAAATGGGGCGAGGTGCCCTGCGCCTTCGTCGAGATCCGCCCCGGCGCCGACGTGACCGAGGCCGACCTCATCGCCTATGCGCGCGCGCGGCTCGCGGGCTTCAAGACGCCCAAGACCGTCGTCTTCGCGGAACTGCCCAAGACCTCGACCGGCAAGATCCAGAAGTTCCAGCTCCGCGAGCGGGCGCGGACGCTCTAGGCCCCTCTTGTCGCACGCGTTTTCCGCACGTGGACCTTTGCGGAAAGGGCGTGCTAGCATCGCCCGAACCGAGGCAGAGCAGCCCGAGGCATGACAGCGCTCAAGGAATATCAGCGGCTCGAGGCGACCGGTCTCTGGCGCCCCGAGATCGGCGCGCAGCGGCGCGAGGTCGTCGTGGCGCTGGGCGACGCCACGCTGACCATCAAGGACACGAGCGACCGGGTGCTGGCGCACTGGTCGCTGGCCGCGATCTCGCGCGCGACGCCCCGCGGGCAGGTCCCCGCGCTCTTCCATCCCGACGGCGATCCGGGCGAGGTGCTGGAGCTGCCCGAGACCGAGCGCGACATGATCGACGCGCTCGAACGCATCCTGCGCGTGGTCGACCGCCGCCGGCCGCGGCCCGGCAAGCTGCGCGTCTGGCTGACAGGCGGCGCGGGTGCGGCGATCCTCGCCGCGGCGGTGTTCTGGCTGCCCGGCGCGCTCATGACCTACTCGGTCAACGTGGTGCCGCAGGCCAAGCGGGCCGAGATCGGCTCGGCGCTGCTCGAGCGGATCACCCGCGTCGCGGGCCAGCCCTGCGATGCGCCCGACGCGCAGGCGCCGCTGCGCCGGCTCGCGGCTCGGGTGCTGGGCGAGCGGCGGCGCGACGCGCTGGTGGTGCTGCCCGAGGGGCCGCCCGACACCGCGCACCTGCCCGGCGGCCGCATCCTGCTGAACCGCGCGCTGATCGAGGACCCCGAGGATCCGGACGTTCCCGCGGGCTTCGTGCTGGCCGAGGCGCTGCGCGCGGCGACGAGCGACCCGCTCGAGGACCTGCTGCGCCATGCGGGGCTGATGGCAAGCCTGCAGCTCGTGACCACCGGCGGTCTGCCCGCCGCGGCGCTCGATGCCTATGCCGAGGACCTTCTGACCGTGCGGCGGAACGATCCGGTGCCGACGCAGCAGCTGATCGACGCCTTCGCCAAGGCCGAACTGCGCGCCTCGCCCTATGCCTACGCGCTCGACGTCACCGGCGAGACGACGATCGCGCTGATCGAGGCCGATCCGCGCGCGCGAGAGGGCAGCCGCCAGGTCCTGACCGACGCCGACTGGCTGCGGCTGCAGGGCATCTGCGGAGGCTGAGGCGCGGGCTTCAGGGCTCGACGATCTTCGGCCGGCGGATGCGGGGCGTCTCCGCGTTCACGAGCCGGCGCGGCACCGTGTTCGTCCAGACCCGCTGCGTCTGCATGTAGCCGTCGATGGACATGTTCGCGCGGTGACGGTTGAGCCGGTCGTCCTCCCAGGCGGGGCGGTAGCCGTCGGGGATGCGCAGGACCTGCTCGTCGCGGCTTTCCCAGACATGACGCGGCAGGATGCGGGTCGTGCCCGGCAGCGTGTCGGACGCGGCCGTCACCGTCCCTTGCCGCGCGCTGCGGCGGATCACGGCGCTGTCGGACGTGTTCGGCACGCAGCGCAGCGTGTAGTTCGCGCCGTGCGGCCCCTCGGTCGCCGAGCAGAGCGGCGCGGTCCCGCGCACCGTGTAGGCCCGCGGCGCCGGCGCGGAGGGCGGCGGCGCGCGGTCCGCCACGGTCTGCGGCACCGGCCGCACGATGCGCGGCGCGGGTGCGACGGGCGGCTTCGAGGGCTGCGCGCGCACCGGCGCGGCGGCCGCGGCGGGCACCGGGCGTGCGCGGGGCGGCGGCGGCGCCACGTCGGGCCCGAGGGTGATCCTCTCGGCGTCCCGAAGCCGTTCCTCGCCCGCGCTCGGCATCGGGCCCCCGGCACCCGTCGGCGTCTGCCCGCAGATGTGCTCGCGCGACCGGGTGACCCGCGGCACCCATTCCGTCGACCCGTCGACCCCCGCGCGGACATAGACGCAGCCGCGGCTGTCCACGTATTGCCGGCCCTCGAAACTCTCGGGCGGGAACTCGGCGGGAATGTCGGTGTCGCGTGGCTGCGCCTCGGCGGCCATCGCGAGGGAAAGGCCGCCCGCCAGGCAGCACAGCGCGAGGGCGCGTCTGAAATTCATGTCTGTCCCCACAGATGCGGGACCACCATGCCAGCAAGGGATAGCGTCTGTAAAGCGTTGTGACCGCTCATTTAGTGCCGAACATGCGGTCCCCGGCATCGCCGAGGCCCGGCACGATGTAGCCCTTCTCGTTCAGGCGCGCGTCGAGCGCGGCGGTCACGATGGGCACGTCGGGATGGGCCTCGCGCATGCGCGCGACACCCTCGGGCGCGGCCAGGAGGCAGAGGAACCGGATGTTCGTGGCGCCCGCCTGCTTCAGCAGGTCGACCGCGGCGGCAGAGGAGTTGCCGGTGGCGAGCATCGGGTCGACCGCGATCACCAGCCGGTCCTCGAGGCTGTCGGGCACCTTGAAGTAGTACTGCACCGGCTGCAGCGTGGTCTTGTCGCGGTAGAGCCCGATGAAGCCCACCCGCGCCGAGGGGATGAGTTCCAGCACCCCGTCGAGAAGCCCGTTGCCCGCCCGCAGGATCGAGATCAGCGCGAGCTTCTTGCCCGCGAGGACCGGCGCCTCCATCTCCATCAGCGGGGTCTCGATGGTGCGCCGCGTCATCGGCAGCTCGCGCGTGATCTCGTAGGCCAGAAGCTGGCTGATCTCGCGCAGGAGCTGCCGGAACGACGCGGTCGAAGTGTCGCGCTGGCGCATGATCGTCAGCTTGTGCTGGACCAGCGGGTGATCGACGACGGTCAGGTGCTCGGTCATGGCGTCTCCAGTCGCTTGGCGATGCGGGTGCGGGTGGCCGCGTCGCAGAAGGCGGTGTCGAGGGCGGTCCGGTTGAGCTCGCGCAGCACATCGGCATCCCAGCCGAAGGTCCTGGCAAGGTTGCGGTATTCGTCCTTCATGGTGGTGTGGAAGAACGGCGGGTCGTCGGTCGACACGCTGACCTTCACGCCCTTGCCGCGCAGGGTCTCGATCGGGTGCGCGGAAAGCTTCCGGTAGACGCCCAGCGCGACGTTCGAGCCCGGGCAGACCTCGAGCGCGATGCCGCGCTCGGCCAGCTCCTCGACCAGCGCCGGGTCCTCGACCGCGCGGACACCGTGGCCGACGCGCGACACGCCCAGCACGTCGATCGCCGCGCGCACCTCGGCCGGCCCGCGCCACTCGCCCGCGTGGGTGGTCAGGCCCAGCCCCGCCTCGCGCGCCATGTCGAAGGCATAGGCGAAATCCTTCTGCTCGCCGCGGTTCTCGTCCCCGCCCATGCCGAAACCCACGAGCCAGTCGCCCGCGGTCTCGGCCGCGCAGCGCGCCGCCGCGCGCGCCTTGTCGGGGCCGAAATGACGGATGCAGGTGACGACCCCGCGCAGGGTCACGCCCATGTCGCGCTCCGCGGCCTCCGCCGTCTCGCGGATCGCGGCGAGGTAGTCCCGCCAGGCCGACAGGTCGCCGCCCCCGCAGAAATCGGGAGACAGGAAGGTTTCCGAGTAGACGACGCCGTTTGCGGCGCTTTCCTCGAGCACCGCGCGCGTCAGGCGGGCATAGTCCGCGGGCGTCTTCAGCACGCCCGTCGCGGCCTCGTAGACCGACAGGAAGTGCACGAAGTCGCTGAAGGCATACCCGCCGTCCGGGCGGAACACGCCCGAGAGGTCGACGTGTTTCTCGGCGGCGATGCCGCGGATCAGCGCCGGCGGCGCCGCGCCTTCGAGATGCAGGTGCAGCTCGACCTTGGGCAGGTCCGCCACGTGCGCGATCTGGTCCTCGTCCATCACAGGAAACTCCGTCCCGGTCCCGTCGCCGTCACCCCGAGATGCGCCGCGACCGACGCCGCGACATCGGCGAAGGCCACGTGGCCGACCGGCCCCGTTCCGCATCCCGCGACCAGCACCGGCACCCGCTCGCGGGTGTGGTCGGTGCCGTGCCACGTGGGGTCATTGCCGTGATCGGCCGTCAGGCACAAGAGGTCCCCCGGCCGGAGCCGCGGCAGGAAGGTGCCGAGCCGCGCGTCGAACCATTCGAGCGCGCGGGCATAGCCCGCGACGTCGCGGCGGTGGCCCCAGAGCGAATCGAACTCGACGAGGTTGGCGAAGACCAGCGCGCCCTCGGGTGCGGTGTCCGCAAGCGTGTCGAGGTGGTCCATCAGCACCGCGTCCTCGCCCTTGAGCACGCGGTCGATCCCCCGCATCGAGAAGATGTCGCCGATCTTGCCGACGCCGATCACCGGCTGCCCCGCCCGCTGCACCCAGTCGGTCAGCACCGGCATGGGCGGCGCGATGGCATAGTCGCGCCGGTTCGCGGTGCGCCGGAACGCGCCCTCCTGCCCGACGAAGGGGCGCGCGATGACGCGGCCCACGCGCATCTCGTGCAGCATGGGCGCGATCCCCTCGCAGAGCGCGAGCAACCGCTCGAGGCCAAAGCTCTCCTCGTGCGCGGCGATCTGGAACACGCTGTCGGCGGAGGTGTAGCAGATCGGCCGCACGGTCCGCAGGTGTTCGGCGCCGAAGCGGTCGAGCATGACGGTGCCCGAGCCGTGGCAGGCGCCGAGGATGCCGTCGGTGCCGGCGAGCTCGGACACCCGCGCGATCACCTCGGCCGGAAAGGCCGGCACCTCGAGCGGAAAGTAGTGCCAGTCCCACGGTACCGGCAGGCCGGCGAGTTCCCAGTGCCCCGAGGGCGTGTCCTTGCCCGGGCTGATCTCGGTCGCCGCTCCCCAGCGTCCCTCGGGCGGGGCGCCCAGCCCGGGCGCCCCCTGCCCCGACGCGCAGGCCAGCGCGGCGCCGAGCCCGAGCCGGTCGAGGTTCGGCAGCGTCAGCGGTCCCGAGCGGCCGGTCTCGGCATGCCCCGACGCGCAGGCCTCGGCGATGTGCAGGAGCGTGTTGGCGCCGGTGTCGGGCCGGACGTCGTTGAAGAAGGACGCGGCATCGGGCGCCCCGCCGATGCCGACGGAATCGAGGACGACGAGGAAGGCGCGCGTCACGGTCGTGCCTCGTCGACCACCCGGCCGCGGAAGAGCGGCGGCACGGGACCCGGTTCGGGGCGGATCGTCACCGCCGCCGCGACCGCGCGTGCCGCCGCGTCCGCCGCGCCCTCGCGGGCGGCGTGCACCCGTGCAAGCGGCGCGCCCGCCGCGACCGGGGCGCCGAGGCGCACCATGTCGGTGATGCCGACCGCGGGGTCGATCCGGTCGCCTTCGACCCGCCGGCCGCCGCCCAGCGCCACCACCGCCAGTCCGAGCGCCTCGCCGTCGATGGCGGTGACATGGCCCGCCTCCGGCGCCGAAACCTCGCGCACCACCGGCGCCCCGGGCAAAAAGCGCGCCCAGTCCTCGACGAAGGTGCGCGGCCCGCCCATGCCGTAGACCATGCGGCCGAAACGCTCGGCCGCGCCGCCCCCGGCGATGGCGTCCCGCACGCGTTCCGCCCCCGACGCGGCCGACGCGGCGAGCCCGGCCGAGGCGAGTAGCTCGCCCCCGAGCGCGGTCGCCAGGTCGTGGAGCGGCCCCGTCGCGGCGCC
This sequence comes from Roseivivax isoporae LMG 25204, assembly GCF_000521865.1. GTDB lineage: Bacteria > Pseudomonadota > Alphaproteobacteria > Rhodobacterales > Rhodobacteraceae > Roseivivax > Roseivivax isoporae. The sequence continues at coordinate 7,334 of NZ_JAME01000030.1, read as the reverse complement.
CGTCAGCACGGCCATTGCCGCCGCCACCTCGAGCGCGTTGCCGAGCGCGGGGGCGGCCGGTTCGTCCATGCCGGTGATCAGCGCCGTCGTCGGGCAGCCCGCGCGGCAGGCGGTGGCGACGAGCGCCTCGGCCAGTGCCCGCGCCCGCGCGTCGTCCTTCATGAACGCGCCCGAGCCGACCTTGACGTCGAGGACCAGCCCGTCGAGCCCCGCGGCGAGCTTCTTCGACAGGATCGAGGCGGTGATGAGGTCGAGGCTGTCGACCGTGGCGGTCACGTCGCGCACCGCGTAGAGCCTGCGGTCCGCGGGCGCGATGTCGGCAGAGGCGCCGACGATGGCGCAGCCGGCCTCGGCCACGAGCCGCCGGAACCGCCCGGCATCGAGGCTCGTGGTCACGCCCGGGATCGCCTCGAGCTTGTCGAGGGTGCCGCCGGTATGTCCGAGGCCGCGTCCCGAGATCATCGGCACGTAGACGCCGCAGGCGGCGAGCGCGGGGGCCAGCACGAGGCTCACGCAGTCGCCGACGCCGCCCGTCGAATGCTTGTCGAGGACCGGCGCGTCGAGATCCCAGGTCAGGACGCGGCCCGAATCGCGCATCGCGCAGGTCAGCGCGGCGCGCCCCTCGGGCCCGAGCCCGCCCATGCAGATGGCCATGGCGAAGGCGCCCGCCTGCGCGTCCGAGACGCTGCCGTCGGCCAGACCCGCCGCGAACCAGGCCAGGTCTTCGGGCGGGGGGCTGTCCCCGCGCCGCAGCGTCGCGATCACCCTGCGCGCGTCGCTCACGCGCCCTCCATGTGTCCCGCGCCGAAGGCCCCGGGCAGAAGCTCCGCGACCCTGAGCGACGTCTCTGTGCCGGCGGTGGTCGCGAGCGTCACCACCACGTCCGGATCCGCGAATTCCGCGATCTTCTGGCGGCAGCCGCCGCAGGGCGGCACCGGCGCGGAGCTGTCGGCGACCACGTAGGCCGCGGCGATGCGCGTCTCGCCCGCGGCGACCATGGCGGCGATGGCGCCCGCCTCGGCGCAGGTGCCCTCGGGATAGGCCACATTCTCGACGTTGCAGCCGGAAAAGACGCGCCCCGAAGGCGTGCGCAGCGCCGCCCCCACCTTGAAGCGCGAATAGGGCGCGTAGGCGTTCTCGCGCACCGCGCGCGCCGCATCCCTGAGGTCCGTGTCCGCCTGCGTCACCTGCCGCTCCTTCCGATGCCGGGCCTTCATCGTGCGCAGAGCCCGCGACCGGACGCAAGACCGCCCGCGTGCCGGGTGATGCCGTGACGCCTTCCGCTTGTGCGGGGAATCGGCTAGCCCGACCCGGCACACGATGAGGGGGGAGAGACGACGTGTCCGACCAGACCACCGACCAGGTGCGCCAGCAGGCGCTCGACTATCACCGGCATCCGAAGCCCGGCAAACTCGAGATCCGCGCGACGAAGCCCATGGCGAACGGTCGCGACCTGGCCCGCGCCTATTCGCCCGGCGTGGCGGAGGCCTGCCTCGAGATCAAGGCCGACCCCGAGACGGCGCAGGACTACACCGCCCGCGGCAACCTCGTGGCGGTCGTCTCGAACGGGACCGCGGTGCTCGGGCTCGGCAATATCGGCGCGCTCGCGTCGAAGCCGGTGATGGAAGGCAAGGCGGTCCTCTTCAAGAAGTTCTCGGGCATCGACTGCTTCGACATCGAGCTGAACGAGCCCGACCCGGTGAAGCTGGCCGAGATCGTCTGCGCGCTCGAGCCGACCTTCGGCGCGATCAACCTCGAGGACATCAAGGCGCCCGACTGCTTCATCGTCGAGAAGATCTGCCGCGAGCGCATGAACATCCCCGTGTTCCACGACGACCAGCACGGCACCGCGATCGTGGTGGGTGCGGCGGCCACGAACGCCCTGCGCGTCGCGGGCAAGCGGTTCGAGGACATCAAGATCGTCTCGACGGGCGGCGGCGCGGCGGGCATCGCCTGCCTCAACATGCTGCTGAAGCTCGGCGTGAAGCGCGAGAACGTCTGGCTCTGCGACCTGCACGGGCTCGTGCACGAAGGCCGGACCGAGGACATGACACCCCAGAAGGCCGAGTTCGCGCAGCCGGGCGGACCGCGGGCGCTCGGTGACGTGATCGAGGGGGCGGACCTCTTCCTCGGGCTGTCCGGGCCGAACGTGCTGAAGCCCGAGATGGTCGGCAGGATGGCCGCGCGACCGATCATCTTCGCGCTCGCGAACCCCTATCCCGAAATCATGCCGGACGACGCGCGCGCCGCGGTGCCGGACGCGATCATCGCCACGGGCCGGTCGGACTATCCCAACCAGGTCAACAACGTCCTCTGCTTCCCCTTCATCTTCCGGGGCGCGCTCGACGTGGGCGCGACCGAGATCAACGACGAGATGCAGATCGCCTGCGTCGAGGGCATCGCCGCGCTCGCCCGCGCGACGACCTCGGCAGAGGCGGCGGCGGCCTATCGCGGCGAGCAGCTGACCTTCGGCGCCGATTACCTGATCCCGAAACCCTTCGACCCGCGGCTGTCCGCGACGGTGTCGGTCGCGGTGGCGCGGGCGGCGATGGAATCGGGCGTGGCCAAGCGGCCCATCCCCGACATCGAGGCCTACCGCGCCAAGCTCAACGCCAGCGTCTACCGCTCGGCGCTGCTGATGCGCCCGGTCTTCGAGGCCTCCCAAAGCGCGTCGCGGCGCATCGTCTTCGCCGAGGGCGAGGACGAACGCGTGCTGCGCGCCGCGCAGGCCATCCTCGAGGAGACGACGGAGCAGCCGATCCTGATCGGCCGGCCCGAGGTGATCGAGATGCGCTGCGAGCGCATGGGGCTCGAGATCCGGCCCGCGCGCGACTTCAACATCGTGAACCCCGAGAACGACCCGCGCTACCGCGACTACTGGCAGAGCTACCACGAGCTCATGTGCCGGCGCGGCGTCACGCCCGACCTCGCCCGCGCGATCATGCGCACCAACACCACCGCCATCGGCGCGGTGATGGTGCACCGCGACGAGGCGGACAGCCTGATCTGCGGCACCTTCGGCGAGTACCGCTGGCACCTGAACTACGTGAGCCAGGTGCTGGGCACGCCGACGCTCTACCCGCAGGGCGCGCTGTCGCTGATGATCCTCGAGGACGGGCCGCTCTTTATCGCCGACACTCACGTGCACACGCGCCCCACTCCCGACGAGCTGGCACAGGTCGTGCTGGGGGCCGCGCGCCACGTGCGCCGCTTCGGCGTGGTGCCGAACATCGCGCTCTGCTCGCAGTCGAACTTCGGCACCCAGTCGAGCGATTCCGCCGAACGCATGCGCGCGGCGCTGGCGCTGCTGCAGTCGATGCCGAACGATTTCTGCGTCGAGGGCGAGATGAGCGTCGAGGCGGCGCTCGATCCCGACCTGCGCGAACGCCTGTTCCCGGGCAACCGGATGAAGGGCGCCGCCAACACGCTGATCTTCGGCCATGCCGACGCGGCCTCGGGCGTGCGCAACATCCTCAAGGCCAAGTCCGGCGGGCTCGAGGTCGGGCCGATCCTCATGGGTCTCGGCAACCGCGCGCACATCGTCACGCCCTCGATCACCGCGCGCGGGCTGCTCAACATGGCGGCGATCGCCGGCACGCCGGTCGCGAAGTACGGCTGATCCCGGCGGCGCGGGGCCGGACGCCTCCGGCCCTGCCCTGCTTCCCGGCGGTGCCCGGCCCGGCGCTAGCGCAATCATCGCGCGGGCGGCTTGCCGCACCGTCCCTCGGGCGCGTAAGACTTTCCCGGTACGAGGGAGGAGCGTGCGCAATGGGTTATCAGGACGTCTATGCCGGCTGGCAGGCCGACCCCGAAGCTTACTGGATGGCCGAAGCCAAGCGGATCGACTGGCACACACCGCCGTCGCGGGCGCAGTTCGACCGCGGCGACGGGATTTCCGACTGGTTTTCCGACGGGATGCTGAACGGCTGCTGGAACGCCGTCGACCGCCATGTCGAGGCCGGGCGCGGGGCGCAGACGGCGATCATCCACGACAGCCCCCTGACCGGCACCAAGCGCTGGATTTCCTACGCGGAGCTGCGCAACCGCGTGGCGACGCTTGCCGGCGCCCTGCGCGCCAAGGGCGTCGGAAAGGGCGACCGCGTCATCATCTACATGCCCATGGTGCCCGAGGCGGTCGAGGCGATGCTGGCCTGCGCGCGGCTCGGGGCGATCCACTCCGTCGTCTTCGGCGGCTTCGCCGCGAACGAGCTTGCCGTGCGGATCGACGACGCCAAGCCGCGCGCGATCCTCGCCGCCTCCTGCGGGATCGAGCCGGGCCGCGTGGTGCACTACAAGCCGCTGCTGGACGGCGCCATCGCGCAGGCAACGCACAAGCCCGAGTTCTGCGTGATCCTGCAGCGCGAGCAGGAGGTGGCGCAGCTGACGCCCGGCCGCGACGTCGACTGGCACGGATTCCAGTATGGCGCGACGCCCGCGGACTGCGTGCCGGTCGAGGGCGACCATCCCGCCTACATCCTCTACACGTCGGGCACGACCGGCGCGCCGAAGGGCGTCGTGCGGCCGACCGCGGGCCACCTCGTCGCGCTCAACTGGACGATGAAGGCGATCTACGGCGTCGACCCGGGCGAGGTGTTCTGGGCCGCCTCGGACGTGGGCTGGGTCGTGGGCCACAGCTACATCTGCTACGCGCCGCTGGTGCACGGCAACACCACCATCGTGTTCGAGGGCAAGCCCGTCGGCACGCCCGATGCCGGGACATTCTGGCGGGTGATCGCCGAACACGGGGTCGCGAGCTTCTTCACCGCGCCGACGGCCTTCCGCGCGGTCAAGCGCGAGGATCCGAAGGGCGAGCATATCGCCCGCCACGACCTGTCGCGGCTGCGCGCGATCTACCTCGCCGGCGAACGCGCCGATCCCGACACCATCGAGTGGACGCAGGAGAAGACCGGCAAGCCCGTCTACGACCACTGGTGGCAGACCGAGACCGGGTGGCCCATCGTCGGCAACCCCGTGGGCATCGAGGCTCTGCCGGTCAAGATCGGCTCGCCCACCGTGGCGATGCCCGGCTACGACGTGCGAATCCTCGACGAGCAGGGCAACGAGAAGCCGGCCGGAGAGCTGGGCGCCATCGCGGTCCGGCTGCCGCTGCCGCCGGGCACCCTGCCCACGCTCTGGAATGCGGGCGAGCGGTTCCGAAAGGCCTACCTCTCGCGCTTTCCGGGCTACTACGAGACCGGCGATGCGGGCATGAAGGACGCGGACGGCTATCTCTGGATCATGGCGCGCACCGACGACGTCATCAACGTGGCGGGCCACCGGCTCTCCACCGGCGGGATGGAGGAGGTGCTGGCCGCCCATCCCGACGTCGCCGAATGCGCCGTGGTGGGCGTGCGCGACGACCTCAAGGGCCAGCTGCCCATGGGTTTCGTCTGCCTGACCAAGGGCGTGAACCGGCCGCACGAGGAGGTCGAGAAGGAATGCGTCGCGCTCGTGCGCGACCACATCGGCCCGGTCGCGGCGTTCAAGCTCTGCAAGGTGGTGGACCGCCTGCCGAAGACCCGGTCGGGCAAGATCCTGCGCCGGACGATGGCCGCCATCGCCGACGGCGAGGATTTCAAGCTGCCCGCGACGATCGACGATCCCGCGATCCTCGACGAGATCCGCGGCAGCATCGCGGCGCTCGGCTATCCGCGGACGTGACCCTGGCGGACAGCGCCCTGCCCGTGATGGGTGTGGCGCGGGTCCATCATGCCCTGCTTCACGCCGGCGCGGATCAGCAGCACGTTGACCGGCCAGGCGACGAGCAGCCCGCAGGACAGCGACACGATGAGCGCGGTCCAGAACCGCACCTCGCCCATGCCCGCGCCGGCGGCGAGCCAGAGGCTGACGCCGATGGCCGTCACCTCCATCACCGTGATCGAGGGCGTTTCGGCGAGCGCCGCGTCCTTCAGCGCCTGTCGCGGCGCCATGCCGCCCTGCACCAGCGGACCCACGGTCAGCGCGTAGCCGAAGAGGTAGGCCAGCGTGAAGGTCGTGACCGACACCCAGAGGTTCCCGAGCTGCAGGAGGCCCGCGGCCACCAGAACGCCCAGGATCTCGCCCATGCCGCAGCCCGAATAGCAATGCGACACCGACCGGAAGCCGCGCCGGCCGAGCGTGTCGTCGGCGATCTCCTTGCGCCCCGACCAGCGGTAGATCAGCAGCCCCAGCACGCCCGAATAGGCCACGGTCAGCGTCCAGACGAGCTTCATCAGGGGCATCAGGTGCGCGTTGCGGGTCCGGAGGTCACGGATCGTCCAGACGACGCTCGGCACCATCGTCGCGAGCCAGAGCCCGAGGAAGAGGGGCGAATCGAGGAAGCTGCGCAGGGTGTCCATGCCCGTCCAACCACGCCGTCGCGGATGCGTTCCCGCCGCGGCGGCCTCAGACGAACTGCTCGCGGATCAGCCTCTCCTCCAGGCCGTGGCCGGGATCGAACAGGACCCGGTGCGCGATCGAGGGCTCCGAGCGGATGTCGACGCGCACCACGTCGCGCACCGACCGCGAATCCGCCTCGGCCATCACCGGCCGCTTCTCGCCGTTCAACACCTCGAAGGTCACCTCGGCGGTCTTTGGCAGCAGCGCGCCGCGCCAGCGCCGCGGGCGGAAGGCCGACATCGCGGTCAGCGCCAGCACGTCGGCGCCGATGGGCAGGATCGGCCCGTGGGCGGAATAGTTGTAGGCGGTCGAGCCAGCGGGCGTCGCCACCAGCGCGCCGTCGCAGACGAGCTCGGCCATGCGCAGGCGGCCGTCGACGCTGATGCGCAGCCGCGCCGCCTGCGGCCCCTGCCGCAGCAGCGACACCTCGTTGATGGCGAGCGCCTCGTGCGCCGCCCCGTCCGCGGTGCGCGCGTGCATCGAGAGCGGGTTCAGGACCGCCTCCTCGGCGGCGGCGAGCCGTTCCTCGAGCCCGTGCTCGGAATACTCGTTCATGAGGAAGCCCACGGTGCCGCGGTTCATGCCGTAGACCGGCACCGCGAGCGCCTGCGTCCGGTGCAGCGTCTGCAGCATGAACCCGTCACCGCCCAGGGCCACGATCACGTCCGCGCCGCGTTCCGCGTGATCGCCGTAGACCCGCGTCAGCGCCGCCTTGGCTGCCTCGGCGATGGGCGCATCCGAGGCGGTGAAGGCGATCCTCAGCGACATGGTCGTTTCCTGTCGTGTCCGTTCGGGTCCGAAACAAGCACAAGTTTTCCCCCGAGACCAGCGGGGGTGCGCGACAGGGGGCACCGGATGTCGCCTTCCCCTTTACTTGCGTCGCCTGTGTCGCTTTACACACCCTCGCCAGCGGCTAGTTTCCCATCGGAAACGCGTCGGCGCGCCGCAGTCGCGCC
>NZ_JAME01000029.1 GCF_000521865.1 Roseivivax isoporae LMG 25204 | reverse complement strand
CGGTCGGGCCGGCGCGCCGCCGGCGCCTGCGGCAGCGCCACGAGAAGCGCGGCCTCGGCCGGCGTCAGGCGCCGCGGCTCCTTGCCGAACCAGGCCAGCGCGGCCGCGCGCACTCCCTCGATGTTGCCGCCATAGGGCGCGCGATGCAGGTAGATCGACAGGACCTGCGCCTTGCCGAGCCGCCGCTCGAGCGCCAGCGCCACCCGGACCTGCCGCAGCTTCGACGCGACCCGTCCCGTTCCGCTGTCCTCGAGCAGCCGCGCCGCCTGCATCGAGAGCGTCGAGGCGCCCGAGACCACGCGGCCGTGGCGCAGCGCCTGCCAGCCCGCCCGCAGCACCGACCGCACATCGACCCCCGCATGGCGGTCGAAGCGGCGGTCCTCGTAGGCCATGAGCATCCGCAGGAACAGCGGGTCGACGGCGTCCCGCGACACCGCCATGCGCCAGCGCCCGTCCTCGACGGTATAGGCGCGCAGGAGCGTTCCGTCGCGGGCGCGCACCTCGGTCGAGGTTTCGGGCACGAGGGGCGGCAGCACGGTCGCGTCGATCCAGCGATCGGCCGCGTCGCGCCCCAGCGCGAGCGTCCAGAGACCAAGCGCGAGCAGCAGGGCCCACCGCCCCCGCCGCCTGTCAGAGGGCACGCTCGGCCTCCCAGAGGCCCGGATAGAGCGCGACGAAGCCGGTCTCGGCCACCTTGAGGTCGGTCTCGTAGCCGGTCTGCTCGGCACGGTAGTGCACCACGTTGCCGCGCCCGCGGGTGTAGCGCTGGTCGAGCCGCGACAGGCCCGCGCCCGGATCGCGCAGCCAGGCGGCGCAGGCGTCGATGCCGCCGATCTCGGGCAGGCGCCGGATCGGCATGAGGTTCGTCGCGGGGCTGAAGCCCAGGTCGATGTCGGTCGCCCCCTCCGCCTCGGGCTGCAGCCGGTCGTTCACCCGCCACGACGTGCCCTCGCGCGCCACGTGCAGCGCGAGCGGCGTGTCGCGCCAGCTGCCCGACAGGTCCGCGACCAGCGTCTGCCAGTCCGGGTCGCAGCGGATCACGTAGTCGATGCTGCTCGCGCCCTCGCGCTCGCGGAACCGCGCATGCCCCACCAGCATCCAGCCCGCGTCGTTCTGGACGAGCCGGCAGCGGTCGCGCCCCTCCCGGTCGAGCGCGCGCCAGCGCATGGTGCCGACGGTGCGCCCGGTCATGGCGACACGCGCACGCGGGCGGTCGCGGTGCGGGCGCGGTCCTCGGGGCGGTACATGTCCTCGACGCTCGCCGCCGGATGATGGAACTCGCCGGGCGTCACCGCGCGCAGGACGTAGGCCACGCGCAGCGGCTCTGCGCCCTGCCGGTCGATCGCGGCCAGAAACCGGTCGGAGCGGAACTCGGCGTGCCGCGCCTCGGCGCTGTCGATCCAGTCGAGCGCCGAGATGTCGCCGGCACGCAGGAGCGCGGGATTGTCGATCTCGAACCCCGCGGGCAGCGGGTCGTCGATCATCAGCCGCGCCGCGCCGTCCGAGGCGGGCCTGACGGTCAGCACGGCAACGAGCCGCGTGCCCTGCGGCACCGGCCCGGCATGGACGTCGAACGGATCGCCGGTGAGCGTGTAGTAGCCCCGCTCGATCACGTAGCCGGCGCCGCCCGCCGGCGGCGCCACGTCTGGCACGCCGAGCGTGGTGATGGTCAGCGTCACCGGCGCCGCGCCCGCGGGCGTCAGCCGTTCGGGCGGCACGGTGCCCGCGTAGCGGCGCAGGAACGGCCCCTCGGCCGGCACCCCGTCCACCAGCAGGTCCGACGCCGCGCCGCCGGTGCCGGTCAGCGCCTGCGCGGCGAGAAGCGCCCACGCCTGTTCCTGCGTCGAGAGCCGGCCCTCCGCCGCCGCGATGCGGGCGGCGAGCGCGTCGCGGTCGACCGCCTCGGACCGCGCCTCCGAGGCAAGCGTCACGAGACCCGCGGCGTCGCGCAGGGGGCTTCCGAAATCCGGGCGCAGGCCCCGGTCTGGCGCTGCCACGCGCACGCGATCGGCGGCCTGCCGGAACAGCGCGTCGGCACGGGCCTGGTCGCCGTACTGCGCCAGCGCCGCGCCGAGCTGCGCCAACGCCATAGGGGCCTCGAAGGCCCCGACCTTGACGTCGGCGTAGTAGCGCAGGTCCCCCATCGCCGCGCGCCCCTCGCGCGCCAGCACGAAGAGCGCGTAGGCCACGTCGTCGCCGCCCCGGTCGAAATCCGGCGCGTAGGCGATCCGGTTCGCGAGATTGTCGAGCGCCGCATCAAGGGCGCGGTCGGGCACCGGATGCCCCGCCGCCCGCGCCCGCGACAGGAAGTCGGTCACGTAGGCGTCGAGCCAGCCGTCGCCCGCCTCGGCCGACCAGAGCCCGAAGGCGCCGTTCGGGGCCTGTCGCGCCAGCACCTGCCCGATGGCCGCGTCGATCGAGGCACGGATCGCCGCGTCGTCGCCGAGCCCGAGCGTGCGCGCCACCGGCGCGAGCGACAGGAGCGGCAGCGCGCGACTCGTCACCTGTTCGGTGCAGCCGTAGGGATAGGCGTCGAGCGCGGCGAGCAGGCCCGGCACGTCGAACCGCGCGAGCGGGCCCGCCGACACCAGCGCCTCGGCGCTGTCCGGGGCAAAGCCCGCGAAGAGCGCGTCGTCGAGCGTCAGCACCTCGCCGGGCCCGAGCGTCAGGCGCCGGGTCTCGGCGATGGCGGGGTCGTTGCGCCGCACCGGCAGCGTCAGCGACCGGGTCAGCCGGCCGCCGTCGGGCAGCGTCAGCGCCACCGCGATGGCGTGGTCGCCCACCGCCGGCCCGGACAGCGGCACCTCCACGCGCGCGTGTCCGCCCTCCGGCACGTCGACCGAGGCCGGCACGGCACCGACGCCCGGTCCCGTGACCGACAGCGCCATCTCGCCCGACGGTCCCGAGGCATGCGCGAACTCGAGAAGCAGGCGCGCCGTGTCCCCGGGCGCGAGGAAGCGCGGCAGCGCGGCGGTGACCACCACCGGGTCGCGCACCACGACATCGCGATGGGCCGCACCGACGCCGCGGGGCGACCAGGCGACCGCCATCAGCCGCACCGTGCCGTTGAAATCCGGAACGTCGAAGCGCGCCCGCGCGACGCCCGAGGCGTCGACCTGCACCGGTCCCTCGAACATGGCGACCACCGCCTCGGTCGGGGGCGTGCCGTCCATCGACAGGGACGCGCCGCCGTCGCCGCCCGTCCGCACGGTGCCGGCGGCCCCGCTCTGCCCGTCGATGAGCCTGCCGTATACGTCGCGCAGCTCGACCCCCAGCCGGCGCTGGCCGAAATAATGCGCGGCGGGATCGGGCGGGGTGAAGCCCGTCAGGTTCAGGATGCCCGCGTCAACCGCCGCCAGCGTCACCCAGGTATCATCCTCCGCCCCGTCGACGGCGACCGTCAGCGGCAGCGGTGCCCGCGGGTCCGCCGTCTCGGCCGCGTCGATGCGCACCGAAAGCCGGCCTTCGCCGGGATCGACCGCCGCGTGCGCGAGACCCAGCGCCCGAACCGGGGCGCGATCCGCCGCCGCGTCGCGCGGGCGGATCATCTGCACGGTCACGTAGGCACCCGCGCCCCACTCCTCGGTCACGGTCAGCGGCAGGCGCGTCTCGCCCTCGGGCACCGCCACCGCCTGCATCGAGATCACGCGGTCCGACAGGACGCTGACAAGCGCGGTGCCGGGCGCGCGCGGCACGATCCTGAGCGTCGCGGTGTCGCCGGGCGCGTAGGCCGCGCGGTCGAGCGCCAGTTCGAGCAGGTCGGGCGAGGGATCGGCCTCGGCCGTCACCGCCCAGCCCGCGTCGAAGCCGACCGAGCTTGCCACGTAGGGCCCGTCGAGCCGTTCCACCACCAGCTCGTGGCTGCCCCAGTCGACCGGCACCGCCACCCGCTGCGGGTCGTCTCCCAGCATCGCCTCGCCCGAGGCGACGGCGCTGCGCAGGGTGACGGGTTCCCAGTTCCAGGTGCCGTAGAGCTCGTACCACTGGTAGCGCGTCTCGACCCGGTTGAGGGTCCAGCGCACGCGCATGGGCTCGGGCGCGGCCCCGGCGAAGGCCTGCAGGTCGAAGACGGCTTCCGTCCCCTCGGCCACGCGGCCGTCGAAGTCGGGCCTGATGCCGATCATCGGGCCCTCGGGCAGGAGCGGGCGGGTGATGCGGCGCTCGACCGGGCGGCCCGACCCCTCGGACAGGCGCACCGAGGCCTCGGCGCGATAGGGCCGGCCGGCGATCTCGGGCGCGGGCACCGGCAGGGGCAGCGACAGCGTGCCGTCCGCGCCGGTGCGCAGGTCGGCGGGCAGCGACCGGCTGACCGCGTCGGGGACCGCGTCGTGCCGCCCGAACCGCCAGCGCGGCAGCGCCTCGAGCCTGTCGAGCGGGCCGAGCGTCACCGCGCCCTCGACCGGCAGGTCCGCGCCCGGCGCGCCGAAGAGGTAGCGCGCGGCGATCCCGAGCGACGGCGGGGCGGCCGGGTCGATGGGCCCCTCGGGCAGCGCGAGGTCGAAATCGATGCGCTCCGGCACGAAATCCTCGACGAGCACGGTGGCGGTGGCGAGCGGCGGCGCCTCGGTGTCCACGTGCAGCGCGACGCGCCACGTCCCGCGCGGCACCCCGCGCCCGAGCGCGAGGTCAAAGACGTGCCCGCCCGCGCGCGCGTCCGAGGACACGCGGCGCAGGTGCTCGACCCCGTCGGGACGGCTCAGGACCAGCGTGGCGGGCAGCCCGTCGAGCGCGCGCGCACGCGCGTCGCGCAGGAGTGCCGTCACGTGGATCCGGTCGCCCGCGCGGTAGACGCCGCGATCGGTGGCAAGGAAGGCGTCGACCGGCCCGGCCGGTTCGCGGCCCGCGACGCCGCGGTCCGACAGGTCGAAGGCCGGGTCGGTCAGCGACAGGAAGGCCAGGTCGGTTTCGCCGTCGCCCGCGAGCACCAGCGCCGGTGCCGCGCCGTCCGTCCCGCGCAGGAGGCCCGCGTCGAAGGACGCGATGCCGTCGGCGTCGGTCTCCGCGCGCGCGAGCACGCGGTTCGCGCGCGACAGGAGCGACACCGGCACGCCGGCGCGGGGGCCCGCATCCGAGATGCCGCGCACCACGACCGACAGTCCGTCGCTGCCCGAGAACGCCGTGAGACCCAGATCGGAGACGAGGAACCATTGCGTGGCGAGAGCCGCGTCGGGCGCGTCAGGCACAGATGCGGTCAGCGCGAACAGCCCGGGCGCCTGGCCTGCCAGCGCCGCGTCCATCGGCAGGCGCGTCAGCTGGTCGGCATTGAGCGGCGCGGGCACCTCGGCCGTGCCGGTCCAGACCGTCTCGCCCACCTCGCCCGAGAAGCGGTCGAGGCCCCATTGCGACAGCGGCACGCCGAAATAGCCGTCCTGCATGGCGCGCAGGAGGTTGCGGTCGTCGACCCGAACGAGCGCGAGGTCGAGCGTTCCGGCATTCACCGTCTCCACCGGCAGGCCCGCGCCGGGCGCCGGCGGCAGCACGTAGGCCCGGCCGGGGAACCGCACCGTCGGGGCGCGGTCGCGGACATAGAGCGTGACCGGCACGTCGCGGGCCAGGGTCTCGCCGTCCGCGGCGGGCAGGCCCGAGCGGAAGGTGACGGTGTAGCGCGCGCCGTGGCGCACCCCCGCGACGCAGAGCGCCGTGTCCTCCGGCTGCACCACGAGCCGTGCATCGGGCAGCTGGACATAGGGCGTGTAATCGGTGCCGGCGCGGACGAGGGGGTCCGAGAACTCGGCGCAGATGCGCGGCTCGGCGCGGTCGCTCTCGACCCGGGTGTCGGTCACGCGGAAGCCGTGGCGCGCGATCGCCGCCTCGAGCCGCCCGGCGATGTCCTCGGAGGGAGCGAGATCCTGCGCCAGCCGCAAGGCCCGCACCGACTGCCTGCCGCGGCCGGTCGCCTCGAGCGCGGTCGCAAGGTCCACCAGCGCCACGGCGGCCTCGTCGTCGGGACCGGCGCGCAGGACCGCGTTGACCGCCGCAGACAGCGCGCCCGCGCGCAGCCGCTCGGCCTCGCCGCTGCCATCCGTCCGGGCGGCGTCGGCCAGCAGGCGGCCATAGGCGCGCCAGAGCGCCGAGGCGTCCCGCTGCGCAAGTGCCGCGCCGGTCCAGCGGATCGCGCCCTGAAGGTCACCCGCCTGCCGCCGCTCGGCCGCGGCGGCCAGCAGCGCCTCGGGCGTCCAGTCGCCGGCGCGGTGGCGCAGCCCGAGGGCCGCGGCCTCGGCGCGCGCCGCCTCGAAATCCTCGGGCTGCAGGAACTCGAGCGTGGCCGCCCTGTCCCGCGCCTGCGCCTGCGCCTGCGGGGAGGTCGCGCGGATCTCGCCCGAGACGGCGCCCGCGAAAGGCTGGCGGTCGCGCACGCCGGTCTTCGGAAAGCAGGCTTGCGCGCGGGTGTTGTAGGTGAAGGCACCGCAGGACGCGTCGTTCAGGCACTGCCGCTCGCAGGCCTCGAGCGTGGTGTCGTAGAGGGGCTGCAGGTCCGAGCCGTAGAAGTCCACGTCCCCCGTCACGACGCTGCGGCGCTCGGGCAGGAGCGGCGCGTCCTGCGCACCGGCCGGACCGGCATGGCCTCCCGCGACGAGGCCGAGCGCCACGAGCGCGACTGACAGGTACCGGCGCATGCGGGGCCTCCCTTTGACCCGGTTCAGACCCGCAGCGTGCCACGCGGCGGCCGCGGCGCGCAACGATTCCCGCGCCTTAAGCCATTCTTCACCGACGCGGCGGAAAACCTGTCCTGTCGTGCGGAGGATCGACGCGGATGACGCTTGCCCAGGCTCTGGCGGAGGAACGGCGCGCACGGCTGGCCGCCGAACGCCTGCTCGAGCAGAAGCGCCGCGAACTGACCGAGGCGAACCGCAAGCTCGGCCTGCATGCGCGCGAACTGAGCGACCAGATCACCGAGACCCGCGCCCGCGTCGCCACCGTCGAGGACGAGAACATGCGCGTCCTGTCCAAGCTCGGCGCCGCACACGAGAAGATCGCCGTGGTCGAGGGGCAGCTCTGGCAGGCGCTCGGATCGATCCGCGACGGCTTCGCGCTCTGGAGCGCGCAGGGCCTGCTCGAGCTCGCGAACCGCGCCTACCTGTCGGTCTTCGACAACGTGTCGAGCGCCGGGATCGGCGCGCATTACAGCCACCTCGTTGCGCTCATGGTCGAGGAGGGAATCGCCGACCTGCAGGGCATGCCGCCCGCCGAGTGGACCGCGATGATGCATGCGGGATGGGAGGCCGAGGCGCTGCGCCCGGTCACGATAAGGCTCTGGACCGGCCAGTTCGTGAAGATGATCAACCGCCGCACCCCGGGCGGCGGCGTCGTCAGCCTTGTCGTCGACATGACCGACCTCATGCGGATGTGGTCGGCGGTGCAGGAGCTGCCCGACGGCTTCGTGCTGTATGACGCCGAGGACCGGCTCGTGACCTGCAACGCGCGCTACCGCGCGCTCTATGCCGCGAGCGCGCCCGCGATGACGCCCGGCACCCCCTTCGAGGACATCCTGCGCCACGGGCTCGCCCACGGGCAATATGCCGATGCCGCCGGCCACGAGGAGGAATGGCTCGAGCAGCGCCTCGCCCAGCGGCGCAATCCCCAGACCGTGCTGGAACAGGAACTGGGCGACGGCCGCTGGCTGCGCGTCTTCGAGAAGCAGACGTCGGACGGCGGCCGGGTCGGGCTCAGGGTCGACATCACCGACCTGAAGCGCGTGCAGCGCGACCTCGAACGCGCGACCGAACGCGCCGAGGCCGCGAACCGCGCCAAGTCCGCCTTTCTCGCCAACATGAGCCACGAGATCCGCACTCCCATGAACGGCGTCGTCGGCATGGCCGAGCTGCTGATGGAGACCGCCCTCAGCGACGAGCAGCGGCTCTTTGCCGAGACCATCCGCAATTCGGGCGAGGCGCTGCTGGCGCTCATCAACGACGTGCTCGACTATTCCAAGATCGAGGCGGAGCGCATGGTCCTGCGTGCCGAGGGCTTCGACCTCGAGGCGGTGCTGCTCGACGTCTTCGTGCTGCTGCAGCCCGCGGCGCGGGCCAAGGGGCTCGCCATGCTGCTCGACTACGACATGGACCTGCCCGCGCGGTTCGTGGGCGACGCGGCGCGGATCCGCCAGGTGCTGACGAACCTCCTCGGGAACGCGGTGAAGTTCACGCCGCGGGGGCACGTCCTCGCGCGGGTGACCGGCCGTCCGCAGGGGCGCGGGACGCTGCGCCTGTCGCTCTCGGTCGAGGACACGGGCATCGGCATTCCCGCGGACCGCATCGAGCACGTGTTCGGGGAGTTCAACCAGGTGGAGGACGACCGCAACCGGCAGTTCGAGGGCACGGGGCTCGGCCTAGCCATCACGCGCCGGCTGATCGCGCTCATGGGCGGCGAGATCTGGGTGCGGTCGGACGTGGGCCGGGGGTCCTGCTTCGGCGTCACGCTCGACCTGCCCGCCGAGGCCGAGGCCGAACCCGCGCGCCCGTCCCTGCCGCGGGTGCGCCATGCCCTGCTGGTGGACCCCTCGGCGCCCGCGCGAGAGATCGTCGCGCGGCAGCTCGGCGCGCTCGGCATCCCGGTGACCGCCTGCGCGGATGCCGAGGCGGCGCTCGCCGCCGCAGGATCGGGCGATCCCGACCTCCTTCTCGTCGCGCGGCAGGTCGGCGAGGTCGCCGGGGCGGCGCTTGCCCGGCGGCTGCAGGCGGGACCCGGCCGCCCGCCCGCGCTCCTACTCGCGTCGCTTCTCGACCCACCGGTGACGGTGCCGGGGGATGGCGCACTCGGCGGCACCGTCACCCTGCCCGCGCCGCGGCGCGCGCTGCTCTCGGCGCTGGCGCGCGTCCTCGACCGGTCCATGCCCCCCGGTACCATGCCCCCCGCGGCCCCCGGTCCGGTCGCGGTCGAGGATGCGGGCGGCCCCGCCGTGCCCGACATCCTGGTGGCCGAGGACAACCGCACGAACCAGCTTGTCTTCCGCAAGATGGTGGCGGGCCGGCGGCTCGACCTGCGCTTCGCCGCGAACGGCATCGAGGCGGTGGAGGCGTTCCGCACCCGCCGGCCCGACCTCGTCTTCATGGACATCTCGATGCCGCAGATGGATGGCAAGGAGGCGACGCGCCGGATCCGCGCGCTCGAGCATGGCCGACCGCCGGTGCCGATCATCGCGGTGACCGCGCACGCGCTCGAGGGCGACCGCGACGCGATCCTCGCCGCGGGGCTCGACGGCTACCTGACGAAACCGCTGCGCAAGGACGCGCTGCTCGCCGTGCTCGACCGCTACTGCACGGCGCCGCCTGTGGACGCCTGAACGCTCAGGCGGCCGCGCGGACGAAGACCGGGGCGTCGGGTTCCGACAGGTCCGCGCGGTAGGCATAGCCGCCGGTGTCGAAATCGCGCAGCGCCTCCGGGTCGGTCAGCCGGTGCGTCACGATGAACCGCGCCATCGCGCCGCGCGCCCGCTTGGCGTAGAAGCTGACGACCTTGGGCGTGCCGCCCTTGTCCTCGAGGAAGTGCGGCGTGATCACGCGCAGCTTCAGCGCCCGGGCCGGGACGGCGCCGAAATATTCCTGGCTCGCGCAGTTCACGAGCGTGTCGGTGCCGATCTCCGCCGCGGTCTCGTTCAGTGCCTGCGCCAGCGTCTCGCGCCAGTAGGCATAGAGCGTGTCGCCCCGCCGCGTCCGCAGCCGCGACCCCATCTCGAGCCGGTAGGGCTGGATCGCGTCGAGCGGCCGGAGGAGCCCGTAGAGCCCCGACAGGATCCGCAGCCGCGCCTGCGCCCAGTCGAGTTCGTCCGCGTCGAGCGAGGTCGCCTCGAGCCCCTGGTAGGTGTCGCCGGCGAAGGCCAGCGCCGCCGGCCGCAGCGCGTCGGCATCGGGCGCGTCCGAGAAGGCGCGGAACCGGTCGCGGTTCAGCCGCGCGAGGTCCTCGGAGAGGTCCATGAGCCTTGCCAGGTCGCCCAGCGTCAGGTTGCGCATGGTGCGCGCGAGCTTCTGCGCATCGGCCTCGAAGGCCGGGTCGGTCATGGTCACGTCACGCGGGCTCCAGTCGAGCCGCTTGGCGGGCGAAATCACGGTCAGCATGGCAGGTCCGTTCCGGTCGGTGTCGCGCCCGATCTAGTCCGGATCGACGGCGCCGGAAAGGCCGGGTCGGGCGGTCAGGCGGCCGACAGGATCGCGAGGAAGGCCGGGCCGAACCGTTCGGCCCGCCGCTCGCCCAGAAGCCGCGTCAGCGCGTCGCTGTCCGAGGGACGCAGCTCGGCCACCCGTGCGAGCTGCGACGCCGAGCACGACAGCGGCTTTTCCGTGCCGTCCTCGCCGCGGGCAAGCTCGGCCTGCGCGGCGAGGAGCTGGTCGTAGAGCGCGCCTGCCCCGCCGCCCGCGAGCTTGCGCCGCGCCGGGTGAGCGGGTGCGGCCGGCTCGCCGCCGATCACCTCGAGGAAGGCCGCGCCGTAGCGTTCGAGCTTCTTCGCGCCGACGCCCGAGATGCGCGCCATGTCGTCGAGGCTCGCCGGCCGCGCCTCGGCCATCTCGATCAGCGTGCGGTCGGGAAAGATCACGTAGGCCGGCACGCGCGCGGCCTCGGCCAGGGCGCGGCGCTTGGCCTTGAGCGCCGACAGGAGCGGCGCGTCCTCGTCCGAGACGAGCGTGCGAACCGCCGGCCGCGACGCGCGCGCCACGTCGATCGTGTCGCGCCGCAGGCGGATCGTCGCCTCGCCCCGCAGGATCGGGCGCGCCGCCTCGGTCATCCAGAGCGCGCCGTGCCGTTCGGGGTCGGGCCGGATCAGGTCGCGCCCCATCATCTGCCGGAACACCGCCTGCCACTGGCTGCGGCTCAGGTCGCGCCCGACCCCGAAGGTCGGCAGCGTGTCGTGTCCGCGCTGGCTGACCTTGTCCGTCACGGTCCCGGTCAGGATGTCCACGAGGTGCCCTGCGCCGAAGCTCTCGCCCGTGCGCAGCGCCGCCGACAGCGCCTTGCGCACCGCCTCGGTGCCGTCGAAGGTCTCGGGCGGCGTGTCGCAGAGGTCGCAATGTCCGCAGCCCGCCTCCGGCCCCGTCTCGCCGAAATAGGACAGGAGCGCGCGGCGCCGGCATTCCACCGCCTCGGCAAGCCCGAGGAGCGCGTTCAGCCGGCCGTGATCGGCGTCGCGGCGTTCGGGCGGCGCGGCCCCCTCGTCGATCTGCGCGCGGCGCAGGCGGATGTCGTCGGCCCCGAACAGGGTCAGCGTCTCGGCCGGTCCGCCGTCGCGCCCCGCGCGCCCGATCTCCTGGTAATAGGCCTCGATGGATTTCGGCAGGTCCGCATGGGCGACCCAGCGGATGTCCGGCTTGTCGACGCCCATGCCGAAGGCGACGGTGGCGACCACGATCAGACCGTCCTCGGTGGCAAAGCGTTCCTCGACCGCCCGGCGCGCCTCGGCCTCCATGCCGCCGTGATAGGCGCAGGCGCTGTGGCCCTCGGCGGCCAGCGCCGCGGCAAGGCTCTCTGTCTTGGCGCGGGTGCCGCAATAGACGATGCCCGACTGCCCGCGGCGCGCCGCGGCGAAGGCGAGGATCTGCTTGCGCGGACTGTCCTTGGGCTGGAAGGCGAGGTGGATGTTCGGCCGGTCGAAGCCCCGCAGGAAGGTGCGCGGCGCGGCCCCGTCGAAGAGCCGCGCGACGATCTCGTCCCGCGTCTCGGCGTCCGCGGTGGCGGTGAAGGCGGCGAGCGGCACGCCGAGGGCACGCCGCAGCACGCCGATGCGGAGGTAGTCGGGGCGGAAGTCGTGGCCCCACTGGCTGACGCAGTGCGCCTCGTCCACCGCGACGAGCGACACGCCCGCCTCTGCCAGCATCCGCTGGGTGCCCCCCGAGGCGAGCCGTTCCGGCGCAAGGTAGAGCAGCCGGAGCGTGCCGTCGCGGATGCCGTCGAGCACCGCGTCGGTCTCGTCCGGCGTGTTGGCCGAGGTCAGCGCACCGGCCGCGACGCCCGCCTCGCGCAGGCCGCGGACCTGGTCGCGCATCAGCGCGATGAGCGGCGAGATGACGACCGTGAGGCCCGGCAGCATCAGCGCGGGCAGCTGGAAGCAGAGCGACTTCCCCCCGCCCGTCGGCATGATGGCGAGCACGTTCTCGCCGCTCGCGACGGCCTCGACGATCTCGCCCTGGCCGGGACGGAAATCGTCGAATCCGAACACGTCGCGCAGGAGCGCGGGGGCATCGGCCATGTCGCGGGGCATGTGGCGGAACCTGCGGCTATCGTTCTGGACTGCTCTGATCCTCACGTTCTCACGTCAGGATTCGGTGAACAAGCCCCGAGCGGCCGCCTGCGACGCCATGTGCGGCGCCCCGCGCG
This sequence comes from Roseivivax isoporae LMG 25204, assembly GCF_000521865.1. GTDB lineage: Bacteria > Pseudomonadota > Alphaproteobacteria > Rhodobacterales > Rhodobacteraceae > Roseivivax > Roseivivax isoporae. The sequence continues at coordinate 54,125 of NZ_JAME01000029.1, read as the reverse complement.
TCAGTAGCCGTAGAAGTAGCCCGCGTTGTTGGCGAGGATGATGCGCAGCGCGTAGATCGCGATCAGCGCCACCAGCGGCGCGAGGTCGAGCCCGCCCATGGGCGGCAGGATCCGCCGCAGCGGCCGGTACAGCGGCTCGAGCAGCCGGTTCAATCCGTCCCAGATCTGGGCGACCAGCGGCTGGCGCAGGTTCAGCACCTGGAAGTTGATGAGCCACGACATGATGACGTGCGCGATGATGAAGAACCACACCACGTCGAGGATCAGCATCAGGATCTGGAAGAGCGATTGCATGGGTGCGGAAATCCTTGGCCTGTCTCGCCCGCCGGCCCGGGCGCCCAAGACGTAAGACCGTGGCGGGCCGAGGGCAAGAGTGCCGCAAGGTCGCGGGTTGACGCAGCGGCGGCCGGGCGCGAGCGATGCCGCAAAGGAGATGCCGCATGTACCCGATCGTCCGGTTCGCCAAGGAAATGCTCGTCCACCGCAACGCCCCGCCGCTCGCGGTGGGCGAGGATCACGTGTCGCACCACATCTGCTGGCCCTGGGACCTCGATCCGTGGATGGAGCTCAACAACGGCCGGACGCTCACGCTCTACGATCTCGGCCGCATCCCCATGGCCGGCCGGTCGGGCCTGATCCCAGTGCTGCGCGCGAACGGATGGGGCATCACCGTCGCGGGGTCGACGGTGCGCTATCGGCGCCGCGTGCGCGCCTTCGACCGGATCGAGATGCGCTCGCGGCTCGTCTGCTGGGACGCGCGGTTCTTCTACATGGAACAGAGCATGTGGAAGACCTCGGCCGAGTGCGCGAGCCATGCCATGCTGCGTTCGGCCGTGACGGGACCGAAGGGCATCGTGTCCCCCGCCGAGGTGGTGGCGGCCCTGGGTCTCGACGCGGTCTCGCCGCCCATGCCGGACTGGATCGCCGCCTGGGTCGCGGCGGATGCGGAGCGCCCCTGGCCGCCCATGCGGGACTGACGGCGCCGTTGCCCGCGGGCGCCAGCGCGCCCGCGAAATCGCCGCACCCCTGCCGCGGGCCTTGCGGCGGCGCGGAGGCCGCGCTTTGATCCGCCGCGGGGATATCGGGACGGATGGCATGGGCGGTTCAACGCGAAAGCGGATCTGGGGCTGGTTTTTCTTCGACTGGGCCAGCCAGCCCTACAACACGCTCCTCATCACCTTCATCTTTGCCCCCTACGTCAAGGAACTGCTCGACGACGGGAGCGCGGCGCAGACCGCCTGGGCCGCGGGCATCGCCGTCGCGGGCATCGTGATCGCGGTGCTCGCCCCGGTGCTGGGCGCGCTCGCGGATACCGGCGGCAACCGGCTCCGGTGGATCTGGGGCTTCTCGGTCCTCTACGTGATCGGGTCCGCCATGCTGTGGCATGCGCGGCCCGGCGATTTCGACCTCTTCGCCACGCTCTTCTTCTTTGCCATGGGCCTCGTGGGGATGGAGTTCGCGACCATCTTCACCAATGCCATGCTGCCCGATCTCGGCCCGCGCGAGGAGATCGGGCGCATCTCGGGCAACGGCTGGGCGTTCGGCTATGCCGGCGGCTTCGTCGCGCTCGTGCTCATGCTGCTCTTCTTCGCGGAGAGCGGAACGACCGGCACGACCTTCGTGGGCCTCGCGCCGGCCTTCGGGCTCGACCCCGAGACACGCGAGGGCACGCGGTTCGTCGGGCCGCTGACCGCGCTCTGGTACGTGGTGTTCATGGTGCCCTTCTTCCTCTGGGTGCGCGACCCGCGGGCCAAGCCCGCGCCGAAGGGCGCGGTCCGGAAGGCGCTCGGCGAGTTGCGCCGCACGCTCGCGCGTCTGCCCGAGACCCCGTCGCTCTTCGCCTATCTCGGGTCGTCCATGTTCTACCGCGACGCCCTGAACGGCATGTACGCCTTCGGCGGCATCTACGCGGCGGGCGTGCTTGAATGGAGCGTGGTCGACACCGGCATCTTCGGCATCCTCGCCATCGTGTCGGGCGCGGTCTTCTCCTGGCTCGGCGGGCGGGCCGACAGCCGCTTCGGCCCGAAGCCGGTGATCGTCGCCTGCATCCTGCTGCTGACCCTCGCCGCCGTCTCGACCGTGCTGGTCAGCCGGCAGAGCCTCTTCCTCGTGCCGCTGCCCGAGGGCTCGGCCCTGCCCGACATCGCCTTCTACGCGATCGGCGCGCTGATCGGCGCGGCGGGCGGGGCGCTGCAATCGGCGTCGCGCACCATGATGGTCCGGCAGGCCCGCCCCGACCGCATGACCGAGGCGTTCGGCCTCTACGCGCTCGCGGGAAAGGCCACCTCGTTCCTCGCCCCCACGCTCATCGGGATCGTCACCTGGGTGACCGGATCGCAGCAGATGGGCGTTTCTCCCCTCATTCTCCTTTTCGCGGTCGGGCTCGGTCTGCTACTTTGGGTCAAACCCGACGGAGATCGAGCAGTATGGTCCGAATCCCAATCCTCGCCGCGCTGACGCTGGCGCTCGCCGCCTGCGGCGGCGACAACCGTTCCGCGAACCTGCAGGCGGCGGCGAGCGGCCCGCGCGCCGCGCCCGTCGCCACCTCGGCGGTCCTGTCCACCCGCAGCGCCAAGCAGCTCTTCGGGTCCGAACAGACCGGGTCCACGCACCGCGCCGAACCGATCGGCTTCTATTCCAAGGGCTGCGCGGCCGGCAACGTGCAGCTGGCCGAGACCGGTCCCACCTGGCAGGCGATGCGGCTCTCGCGCAACCGCAACTGGGGCCAGCCGATCCTGATCGACTTCCTGCAGGACCTGAGCCGGGTCGCGGCGCGGCAGCCGGGCGGTGCGGGCCTCTACATCGGCGACCTGGCCCAGCCCAAGGGCGGGCCGATGCTGACCGGGCATGCAAGCCACCAAGTCGGCCTCGACGCCGACATCTGGCTGATGCAGGCCGACCGGCTGAACCTCTCGACGACCGAGCGCGAGAATCTCTCTGCGGTGTCCTTCCGCCGTGCCAGCGGCGCCTACGTGAACAACCTCTGGAGCCGCGCGCAGCACGAGACCATCAAGGCCGCGGCGCAGGATCCGCGCGTCGCGCGCATCTTCATCTTCCCCGGCGCCAAGGTGCAGATGTGCAACGACGAGACCGGCGACCGGTCGTGGCTGCGCAAGGTGCGTCCCATCGGCGGGCACCACTACCATTTCCACGTCCGGCTGGGCTGCCCGGCGGGCGCGACCAGCTGCGTCGAGCAGGAGGCCCCGCCCCCGGGCGACGGCTGCGCCGAAGCGCAGCAATGGGTGAACAACATCCTGAACCCGCCGCCGCCCGATCCGACCTACGTGCCGCCGCCGCCGCGGCCCGACCTGACCCTCGCTGACCTGCCCGCGCAATGCTCCGGCGTCCTGGCCTCGCGCTAGGCGCGGGGCTGGCGGCGATTCTCGCGCTTTCGTCCCCGGCCGGGCATCCCGGCCAGGCGGCGTTCGTCGGCAGTTTCCGCTGGACCTCAGACCACCCGGCCTTCGGAGGCTTCTCCGGGCTCGAGGTCTCGCCCGACGGGGCGAGCTTCGTCGCGATCGGCGACCGGGGCCGCGTCGTGCAGGGGACCTTCCGGCGGGAGGAGGGGCGCATCGTGTCGGTGGCACGGGGCGACATCCTGCCGCTCCGGGGTCCGCAGGGCGCACCGCTGGACGCGAAGTCCCACGACGCGGAGGGGCTCGCGCGAACCCCGCGCGGGCAGCTCTACGTGTCCTTCGAGGGCCGGCACCGGGTCGCCGCGCTCGATCCGTCCGGGCGGACGCACCCGCTCGACCGGCCGCGCTCCTTTGCCCGTCTGCAGGCCAATTCGGGGCTCGAGGCTCTGGCCGCGGACGCGAACGGCCTGCTCTACGCCATTCCCGAACGCTCGGGCGCGCAGAACCGTCCGTTCCCGGTCTGGCGTTTCGCCGGCGGCGCCTGGCGGCAGGCGGGCGAGCTGCCCCGCAGCGGCGGCTTCCTCGTCGTGGGCGCGGATTTCGGCCCGGACGGGCGGTTCTACCTGCTGGAGCGCGCGTTCACCGGCATCGGCTTCCGCACCCGCGTGCGCCGCTTCGACCATGACCGCACCGGGTTCCGCAACGGCACGACGCTGCTCGAGACCGCGACGCGCCGCCACGACAACCTCGAGGGGCTGTCGGTGTGGCGCGATGCCGGCGGCACGATCCGGTTGACCATGCTGTCCGACGACAACATGCAGTTCTTCCAGCAGACCGAGTTCGTCGAGTACCGCGTCCCCGATTGACCTTGCCCGACGCGGACGGAGCGTTTATGGCGCGCGCTGTCCCGGGCTGGCCGGGACCAAGTCCCCGCAACCTTGCTCAAAACGGGAAAGACAGATCCATGACCCGCGCGCATCTTCCCGGCATCCTTGCCATGGCGGCCGTCGTCGTCGCCTCGAACATCCTCGTGCAGTTCCTTTTCGGCCAGTGGCTGACCTGGGGCGCCTTCACCTATCCCCTGGCCTTTCTCGTCACCGACGTGATGAACCGCGTCTACGGCCCCGGTCCCGCCCGGCGCGTGGTGGTCGCGGGCTTCGTCGTGGGCGTGATCTGCTCGCTCGTCGGCACGCAGATCCAGGGCGAGTTCGGCCCCCTCGTCACGGTCCGCATCGCCATCGCCTCGGGCGCGGCGTTCCTCGCGGCGCAGCTGACGGACGTGGCGATCTTCGACCGGTTGCGCGGCGGACGCTGGTGGCGTGCCCCGCTCGCCTCGACGCTCGTGGGATCGACGCTCGACACCGCGATCTTCTTCACCGTGGCGTTCTCGGGCGCCCTCAGCGTGATCGAGCCCGCGAACGACGTGTCCTGGGCGAACGAGGCGCTGCCGCTCCTCGGCATCGGCCCGGTCGTGCCGCTCTGGGTGTCGCTCGGCATCGCGGACTGGCTGGTCAAGCTGTCGCTGGCGATCCTCGCGCTTGTCCCCTTCCGGATGATCGTGGCGCGCCTGTCGGGGCGCACGCTCGCGGCCTAGGCCCGCGCGAGGCCCATCGCGTCGATCAGGGCATTGACCTCCGCCGCCTCGTGCGGCGGAACGAGCCCCGGCGCCTCCTCGCCGTCGAGCCGGCGCAGGAAAGGCCGGATCCCGTCGCCCGCGTCGAGCACGGCGCGGTCCGGCAGTTCCTCGGGCACCCCGTCGCGGGTCCAGAGCCGCGCCACGCCGTCGCGCAGGTCGGCGCCGCCCGCTGCACCGATCAGGTCCAGCTCGAGCCGCATGCGCGTGTCGGTCCATCCGGCCTCGACCACCGCGGTCGCGCCGCTCTCGAATGTCAGGATCGCCGCGCCGTGGTCGTCGACCGGCCAGCCGAGCACGTTGCCGGTCACCGCGTGGCCCCGCGCCACCGGCCCGAGCATCCAGCGCAGGGCGTCGATCCCGTGCACCGCCTCGTCCACGAAACCGCCGTAGCAGGCGAGGCCCGGATCGGTCATCCAGCAGTCGAGATCGAGCCAGTCGGCATATCCGCCGTCATGCGAGAAGCGCAGCCGCGCCGCCGTCACCCGGCCGATCGCGCCGCCCGCGATCCGCGCGCGCAGCTCGCGCAGCGGGGCGATGGTGCGCATGAAGTACCCGGTCTGCAGGAGCCTGCCCTGCGCTTCGGCGGCGTCGGCGATGCGCCGCGCGGCATCCGCGCTGCCGCCGAGCGGCTTCTCGCAGAAGACGTCGAGCCCCGCGTCGAAGGCGGCGAGGCAATCCTCGACGTGATGCACCGTCTCGGAACAGACGAGGGCAGCCCGCGCCTCGACCGCGCCCGGGCCCTCCACGACGGGGACCGACAGCGCGGCGGCGCAGGCCTCGGCGCGCGCGGGATCGCGGTCGCACACGCCGGCGATGCGCCAGCCGGCCTCGCGCGCCACGCGCAGGTGATCGGGAAGGTGGACATGGGCGGCGCCCGTCACGATGAGTGTGCGTTCCATGCCACGCAAACATGGCGATCGTGCACATGTTCCGGGCAGAGATCACGCTCCCGCGCGCAGGCATAGGATTTTGTTTGGACAAATCGGCGCGACATGCCACCTTGCCCTTACGGTTTCAACATCAGAAAGGAGGTGATCCAGTGTCGAGAGAAGCATTGGAGAGAGGGATCGGAACAGTGCGGAGGATCGCCGCCTAGGGCAGCCCCTGGCGGAAGATGGTCCGCATTGGCGAGTGTCTAACCGACCCCCGCCTCCTAGTTCTCGAAGGGTCGCCCATGCTCCGGGCGGCCCTTTTACGTTGACGGCACGCACGTGCAGAAGACCGGACAGGACGACAGCCATGCTCAGGATCAGCGATCGGATCGCCCTCGAGGACTGGGAGATGACCGAGCAGTTCATCCGCGCCTCGGGCCCCGGAGGCCAGAACGTCAACAAGGTGTCGAGCGCCGTCGAACTGCGGTTCGAGGCGGACCGCTCGCCGAACCTCCCGCCACCGGTCAAGGCGCGGCTCCGCCGGCTCGCCGGGCGGCGCTGGACCAAGGACGGCGCGCTGGTGATCCAGGTGGACGAGACCCGCAGCCAGGCGCGCAACCGCGAGATCGCGCGCGACCGGCTGGCCCGGCTCGTCGCGCAGGCGCTCGAGCGCCCCAAGCCGCGCATCCCGACGAAGCCCTCGCTCGGGCAGAAGCGGCGCCGCATCGAGACCAAGAAGGCGCGCGGGGCGGTCAAGGCGCTGCGCGGCCGCGTCGACCCGGACTAGCCCCCGGCGGCGAAGCGCACCTGCAGGATCGCCGTGCGCAGCAGGCGCCGCGTGGCCGCGTCGAGGCCGCCGAACACGCGTTCCTCGTGTTCGCGGGTGACCTCGAGCGCCCGGTCGGCCAAGGCCTGGCCCTCCTCCGTCACGCTGAGCGCGTAGGCCCGCCGGTCGGTCGGAACGCGGGTGCGCGACATCAGGCTGCGGCTCTCCAGCTCGTCGAGGATCGACACGAGGTTCGGCCGCTCGATCGACAGGATGTCCGACAGCTGCGACTGTCGCAGGCCCGGATTCTCGGCGATCACGACGAGGACGGACATGGTGACGAGCCGGAGGTCGATGTCGCGCAGCGCGCGTGCGAGGTCCGACTGCACCGCGTTCGATGCCCGACGCAGGCCGTAGCTCACGAACTCGTCCAGCACCGTGCCGGTGGCCTCGGCCCCGTCAGGCGGGCCGCCGATGCTTTGACTGATATTGTCCATGTCACTCATGCTGCGTCGCGGGCCCGTGGCCGTGGGTGCCGGCGCCCAGACCCGCGCCACCAGCCCTGCATCCGCCTCATCTCTGGGGCAGCCGCACCGCGGCATCGAGGCGGATCGTCGTGCCATTGAGGTAAATGTTCTCGACGGCGTGCACGACAAGGCGCGCAAAGTCGGCCGGATCGCCCAGCCGCTGTGGAAAGGGGATGTTGGCCACGATGGCTTCCGAGGTTTCGCGGGGCAGCCCCTCCATCATCGGCGTGTGGAAGAGGCCGGGCGCGATCGCCACGACGCGCACGCCGTGCCGGGCGAGGTCGCGCGCCGCCGGCAGGCTCAGCGCGGCGATGCCGCCCTTCGACGCGGCATAGGCGCTCTGCCCCACCTGCCCGTCCTCCCACGCGATGGAGGCGGTGTTGACCACGATCCCGCGCTCGCCGTCCTCCAGCGCCTCGGCCACCGCCATGTGGCGCACCGCGTGGCTCATGACGTTGTAGCTGCCGATCAGGTTCACCTCGACCACCTGACGGAAGAGGTCGGTCGCCAGGGCGCCCTCGCGGCCGATCACGCGCGCCGCGGGCGCGATGCCCGCGCAGTTGACGGCTATCCGCAGCGGGCCGCCCAGCGCGTCGACGGCGCCGTCGACGGCGGTGCCCACGGCGGCCGCGTCGGTGACGTCGACAGGAAGCGCGACGCCCTCGATCTCGTCGGCCACGGCCTGCGCCGCCTCCGCGTTGCGGTCGAGCACGGCGACGCGGGCGCCCAGCCGCGCGAATTGCCGCGCCGTCGCCGCGCCAAGGCCGCTGCCGCCCCCCGACACGAGGGCCATTGCGCCGTTCACCTGCATGCGGACGCTCCTTTCCGGCTGGAATTTATGCCGGACCGGACGGTGCGGACAACTGCCCCCGGCAGAAGCCTGCATGCCGATCCCGCAAAAGCGGCTTTACCGGATCAGAAAGAGGGTGATCGCGGGGAAGGCGACGAGAATCGCGACCCGCACGATGTCCGAGCCGACGAACCACAGGACCGCGCGGTACGTCTCGGCCATCGGGGTCTGGCGGTCCATGGCGTTGATGATGAAAAGGTTCATGCCGACGGGCGGCGTGATCAGCCCGACCTCGACCACGATCAGCACGAGGATGCCGAACCAGATCGCCATCTGGTCCGCCGGCATCCCGAAATCGAGCACCGAGATCACCGGAAAGAAGATCGGGATGGTCAGCAGGATCATCGAGAGGCTGTCCATCAGGCAGCCGAAGACGAGGTAGAAGGCGAGGATCATCACCAGCACCGTCATCGGCGCGAAGCCCTGTCCCACGACCCAGGCCGACAGCTCCTGCGGGACTTGGCTGAGGGCGAGGAACGAGTTGTAGAACGCCGCGCCAAGCACGATGAAGAAGATCATCGCGGTGGCGGTCGCGGTGGCGACGATGCTTTCCTTGAACACCCGCCAGGTCAGGTTCCCCGACAGGAGCGCCGCGATCCCGGTGCCGGCGGCGCCGACCGCCGCGCCCTCGGTCGGGGTGAACCAACCGAGGTAGATGCCGCCCACCACGAGGAAGAAGACGATGAGCACCGGCCAGACGTCGATCAGCGCCCGCCAGCGCTCGGCATGGGGCACCGGCGGCCGCGTGCCCGCGCTGCCCGGGTTGACCCGGACGTAGATCGAGATCGCGATGATGTAGCCGAGCGCCGCCAGCACCCCCGGCACGAACGCCGCGAGGAACAGCTTGGCGATGTTCTGCTCGGTCAGGATCGCGTAGATCACGAGGATGACCGAAGGCGGGATCAGGATGCCGAGCGTTCCGCCCGCGGCGAGCGTCGCGGTCGAGAACCCGCCGGAATAGCCGTAGCGCCGCATCTCGGGCAGGGCGACCCGGCCCATCGTGGCCGCGGTGGCGAGCGAGGAGCCGCAGATCGCCCCGAAGCCCGCGCAGGCGCCCACCGCGGCCATGGCGACGCCGCCCTTGCGGTGCCCGAGCCAGCTTTCCGCGGCCTTGAACAGCGATTGCGACATGCCCGACAGCGTCGCGAACTGCCCCATCAGCAGGAACATCGGGATGATGGTCAGCGAGTAGCTGGAAAACGTGGTGTAGGTCTCGGACTTGAGCTTGGACATGAACATCGCGGGCGAGCCGATGGCGAGCCACAGCCCGCCGATCCCGCACAGCATCATGGCAAGCCCGATCGGCGCCCTGAGAAAGATCATCAGGAGCAGGACGGGAAAGGACCAGAACCCGAGCTCGAGACCGCTCAATGGTCGGCCTCCCGTTCGTCGGGCATGATCCGCCGGCCGGTGAGGATGCCCGCGATGCGCGCCCATGCGCACCAGAGACCCACGAGCGCCGCCACGACCGCGCCGACGAGGCTCACCGCGTAGGCCCACCAGACCGGGAACTGCAACAGGAACGTGGTCTCGCCGTAGCGCAGCTTGTCCGTCATCCCGAACCAGAGCCGCCAGGCGATCAGCACAAGCACCGCGGCCAGCACCACGTCCCAGAAGGCGACGATGCCGCGGTTGAGCCGCGCGGGCATCATCCCGGTGAAGACGTCCACCGTCGCATGCGCGGAATAGAGCTGGCAGATGGGCAGGAAGGCGAAGATCGCGAAGGCGACGCCCGCCTCCACCAGCTCGAAATCGCCGGTGATCGGGCCGACGCCGGTACCGATCAGCGCCGAGGCGAGGCCCGGCGCGATGGTGGTCAGGACGTCGGAATGCCCGAGCGTGTTGAGCCCGCGCCCGAGCACGCTGAGGCAGGTCAGCGCCACCAGCGCGGTCAGCACCACGCCGCCCAGGATCGCCATGACCCGGGCGACCCGTTCTGCCAGACCAGCCATGCCGCCTCCCCTCTGCGCGCACGAAAAAGGCCGGCGCGGGGTCGGATCCCGCGCCGGCCGGACAGCGTCACTCGGCGCTGTATTCCTCGATCAGCGACACCGCGCGGTCGTAGAGCCCGGTGCCGTCCAGGTCACGGCCGTCCATCTCCTCGATCCAGGCGTCGATGGTGGGGGCGGCCGCCTCCTTCCACGCGGCGACCTGCGCCTCGTCGAGCGTGATGATGTTGTTGCCCGCCTCGACCGCGGCATCGCGCGCCGGGGTGTCGTAGGACTGCATCGTCTTTCCCGCGAAGGCCGAGAACTCGATGCCGGAATTGTCGTCGATGACCTTTTTCAGGTCGTCGGGCAGCGAGTCGTACTTGGCCCGGTTCATCGCGAAGATGAACGAGGTTGTGTAGAGCATCTCGGGCCCGAACTCGGTGTGGTTCTGCACGAGCTCGGGGATGCGCAGCGCGCTCGTCACCTCCCACGGGATGACCGCGCCGTCGACCACGCCCTTGGACAGCGATTCCGGGATCGCCGGGACCGGCATGCCCACGGGCGTCGCGCCGAGGCGTTCGAACATCATGTTGGTGGTGCGCGTGGGCGCGCGCAGCTTCACGCCGTTGAGGTCCGCCACCTCGACGATCGGCTCCTTCGAATGGATGACGCCGGGCCCGTGCACCCAGACCGCGAGCACCTTGAAATCCTTGAAGTCCGCGTCGAACATCGTCTCCTCGGCGAGCGTCCAGTAGGCGCGGCTCGCGGGTTCAGCGTCGCTCACGGTGAACGGCAGCTCGAAGACCTCGGCGCGCGGGAAGCGGCCGGGCGTGTAGCCCGCGACGGTCCAGATGACGTCGGCCACCCCGTCGATCACCTGGTCGACGAGCTGCGGCGGCGTGCCGCCCAGCTGCATCGAGGGAAAGTGCTGGACGGCGATGCGGCCCTCGGACTGCTCCTCCACCCGCTGCTTCCACACCTCGAGCACGTGCGTCGGCACGTTCGCCTGCAGCGGCAGGAACTGGTGCATCCGCAGGGTGACCTCCTGCGCCGATGCTGCCCCGGACCCGAGCCCGAGCGCCAGCGCCGCGCCCACCAGGGTTCTGCGCGTGATCTTCATGATGTCCTCCCCTTGTCCGCTCCGGGCGACGGGATCGCGACGGGCGTCCTGATTGTCTCTCCCCGCGGTGCTGTGGCCGCGTTCCGGCCGCGCGGCGCCTCCCGGCGCGCGGCGGATGTCCAGAGGATGCCGATTGTCCGGCGCAGCGCAAGGGAAATTCGCCGACCGAGCGGTCGGAAATTCGCCCCCGCACCCCGCCGCGGAATCAGAACCGCTCGAGCAGCCGCTCGAGATATTCGAGCTCCTCGTCGGGGCGCTCGCCCTCGCCGGTGCGGCGGCGGATCTCGTCGAGAAGCTCGCGCGCGCGGCGGTAGACGTCTTCGCCCTGCAGCATGGATTCGTTGGTGCCGACCTGGCCGTTCGAGCCGAGGTTGCGGCCCAGCGGATCGCGCTGCTGGCCGGGATCCTGCCCCTGCGCCGTGCCCTGCTGGCCCTGCTGGCCGGGCTGCTGGCCCTGCTCCTGCGCCATCGACTCGCCCAGGTTGCGCATGCCCTCGCGGAGCGCCTCCATCGCCTCGGACTGCCGGTCGATCGCCCCGGCGAGGTCGTTCTCGCGCAGCGCGTCCTCGGCCCCGTCCATCGCCCCCTCGGCGCGGTCGAGCGCCTCGGCCGCGCGGTCGCCTGCCTCGGACCCCGCGCCGGGCAGGTTCTGGCGCTGCCGGTTCAGTTCATTGCGCAGCGCGCCCTGCCGGTCGGCGAGGCTGTCCTCGAGCGATTGCTGCTGGCCGCCCTCGCCCTGCTGGCCGGGCTGCTGCTCCGATTGTCCCTGGCCCTGGCCCTGCGCCTGTCCCTGGCCACGGCCCTGCTGCTGTCCCTGCGGCTGGCCCTGCTGGCCCTGCTCACCCTGCTGGCCCTGCCGCTGCTGGCCGGGGTCGAACTGCTCCTGGAAATCGCGGAAGGCCTGGTCGGACAGCTCCTGCTGCTCGCGCAGCGTCTCGGCGAGACCCTCCATCGCCTGCTCGCCCGGCGATTGCTGGCCCTGCCCCTGGGTGACGCGCATGTTCTCCATAAGCTGCTGCAGTTCCTCGAGCGCCTGCTGCGCCTCGGCCATGCGGCCCTGCTCCATCAGTTCCTGGATCCGGTCCATCATCTCCTGCAGATCGTTCTGGGTCATCTGCATCATGTTCTCGGCCGGGTTCTGCGACATGTCCGGGTTTTCCTCGGACTCGCGCTGCGCCTGCTGGGCGAGCTGCCGCATGTAGTCGTTGGTGGCCTCGCGCAGCTCCTGCATCAGCTCCGCGATCTCCTGCTCCGAGGCGCCGTTGCGCATCGCCTCGTTCAGCCGCTCCTGCGCCCGTGCCAGCCGCTCGCGCGCGTCCTCGAGGTCGCCGTCCTCGAGCAGCACCGCGAAGTCCCAGAGCGCCTCCGCGATCTCGTCACGTTCCTCGCCCGTGAGCCCGTCCTCGGCATAGGCCTCCAGATTGGTGCGGATCGTCCGCATGCGCAGGAAATGCTTGGCCTCGCGGAAGACGTCGTCCGGCCGGTGGCTGACCGCGCGCAGGATCATCGCGACGTCATCCGCAGCCTCGCGGTTCCACAGGAGCGCGCGGCGCTGTTCCACCACCGCGGCGGCCAGCGGGTCGAAGAACCGCCGCCCCGGGAGCGTCAGCACCTCGGGCGCGCTCTGCCCGGTCTGCGCCGCGGCATCCTCGACCATGAGCTCGACCCGAACCGGCAGGTTCGCCCAGGGATGTTGGGAGAAGTTGTCGACGAGCGCCTCCTCGAAGGTCGTGCGGTCCCCGGCGATGGGCATGGGCAGCGCCACCTCGATGGGCGCGCGCGGCTCCGGTGCGCGTTCCAGCGCGTGGCGACGGTCGACCTCCTCGAGCGCCAGCGAGATGCGCGCGGTGCCCGCGACCACGCCGTAATCGTCCGAGGCCTCGAAGGGCAGCGAGGTCTCGCCGTCCCACGTGGTCTCGAACGGGCCGGTGCGGGTCACCTGCGGCGCGGAATCGGCGGTCATCAACACGTCCCAGGCGCGCCCGCCCGGCCCCTCGACCGCGATCCGGCCCGACCGCGCGACGGCGAAGTCCTGCGCCGTCTCCTGCGCCGCCTCGGTCTCGAACGGCCGGCCCGACACGGTTTCTGTCACCGACAGCGCGCCCGCCTCGCCGTACATGCGCAGCGTCACCCGCGCCCCTTCGGGCACCGTGACCTCGGCCGCGGTGATGTCGCCCAGGTAGAGCGAGGGCAGCCGCGTGTAGGCCGGCGGCTCGATCCAGCCTTCCCAGGTCGGGCCGGAGGCGACCTGCCCGCCGCCGCCGGGCGCCATGCCGGTCACGGACTGCACCCGCAGCACCGATCCGAAGAGCAGCGCCGTCACCAGCGCCAGCGCCGCCACGTAGCGCAGCGCGAAGGGGTCGGCCGCGGCCACCCTCAGGTCCGGATCCGGCGCCCGCGCCTCCGACATCCGCGCGCGCATGCGCGCCTGGTGCGCCGCCCAGAGCGCCGAGGACGCCCCGTCGCGGTCGCCGATCGCCTGCCGGTCGAGAAACGCCGAGATCGGGTGACCCGGCATCGTCGCGTCGAGCCGCGCCAGCGCCGCCGTCCGAGACGGCCAGGAGAACCGCCGCAGGCCGCGCCAGAGCGCCCAGAGCGCGGCGAGCCCCAGGAGCACCGCCGCGGCCCAGACCGCCTCCACGGGCACGAGGTCCTGCAGGCCCAGCATCAGCGCGGCAAGGGTGACGAAGAGCACCGACCACAGCGGCCAGAAGCCCCTGACCAGCCGTTCGGCCACCATGCCGGCCCGGGTCAGCGCCAGCGGGCGTCGGACGGTCCGGAGGATGTCCGAGGGCGGTGTCTGCGGCTCTGCCATGGGCTCTCCCGGTCGGATTCGGCCGGGAGCGCGCGCTCACAGCCAGTGCGGAATGGTATCGCGCGAGATGATGTCGTCAAAGGACGGCCTTGCCCTGATGACGGCATGGTGATCGCCCTTCACCAGCACCTCGGGCACCAGCGGTCGCGTGTTGTACTCGCTCGCCATCACCGCGCCGTAGGCGCCCGCCGACCGGAACGCCACGAGGTCGCCCGCCGCCACCTCCGGCATCTCGCGCGCGCGGGCGAAGGTGTCCCCGCTCTCGCATACCGGGCCTACGATATCGTAAACGCTGCGCTCGTGGCCCGGCGCGGGCTCCGTCACCGGCACGATGTCGTGCCACGCGTCGTACATCGCCGGGCGGATCAGGTCGTTCATCGCCGCGTCGAGGATGAGGAACCGCCGCCCCTCGCCCTCCTTCACGTAGATCACCCGCGCCAGCAGGATCCCCGCATTGCCCGCGATGAGCCGCCCGGGCTCGATCTCGATCTCGCAGCCCAGGTGCCCGACCGTGCGCCGGATCAGCGCGCCGTAGTCGAAGGGCAGCGGCGGCGCCGCGTTCGAGTTGCGGTAGGGAATGCCGAGCCCGCCGCCGAGGTCGAGCCGCGTGATGTCGTGGCCGTCGGCGCGCAGGGTTTCGGTCAGCTCCGCGACCTTGCGGAACGCACCCTCGAACGGCGCGAGCTCGGTCAGCTGCGAGCCGATGTGCACGTCGATGCCCACGACGGCGATCCCGGGCAGCCGCGCCGCCTCGGCGTAGACCTCGCGCGCCCGCGCGATGGGCACGCCGAACTTGTTCTCCGACTTGCCGGTGGCGATCTTGGCGTGGGTCTTCGCGTCGACGTCGGGGTTCACCCGCAGCGTCACCGGCGCCGTCGTGCCGAGCGCGACCGCGACCTCCGAGATCGCCTGCAGCTCGGGCTCGCTCTCGACGTTGAACTGGCGCACGCCGCCCTCGAGCGCCGCGCGGATCTCCGCGCGCGTCTTGCCGACGCCGGCAAAGACGATCCGGTCGGGCGCCACGCCCGCGGCGCGGGCCCGCGCGTATTCGCCGCCCGACACCACGTCCATGCCGGCGCCGAGGCCCGCGAGGGTCTTCAGGATCGCTTGGTTCGACGCGGCCTTCATGGCGTAGCAGACGAGGTGCGGCATGTCCCCGAGCGCCTCGTCGAAAAGCCGGAAGTGCCGCGTCAGCGTGGCGCTCGAATAGACGTAGGCCGGCGTGCCGATCTCGGCCGCGATCTCGGCGAGCGACACGTCCTCGGCGTGCAGCACGCCGTTGCGATAGAGAAAATGGTCCATGGCGCCGCCCGGAAGCTCCGTTACGGCGCGGGATCTAGCCGGAACCGCCCCGCCGCGCCACCCCCTGCTTCTTCTTGGAAAAATATCCCGAGAGCGCGAGAGCGGCGCTCTCGCACGCGCCGGAAGGCGCGTCGCCTCAGACCGGCCGGGAGCGGAACCAGAGGTAGAGCGGCAGCCCGCAGCTGACCCCGATGCAGAACGTCGCGGGAATCGCGAGGAGCGCGATCCAGTTCCGCCGCACCGCGACCTCGGCGACGATCCAGACCGTCAGCGTGACCGCGGCGATGGTCAGGTCCCAGGTCAGCCCGGTGGTCGAGGCGTTCACGTACCACGCGTCGATCAACGCCCCGAACGACCAGTCGTTCTGCGCGAGATAGGTCACGAACCAGTACATCGGGTGCACGGCGCCCCAGAGCGCCAGCGCCAGCCAGACCGGGCGCAGGCCGCTCACAGCTCGAAACCCAGCGTGAAGTTGCCCCGCCGCATGGCAAAGCCGCCGCCGCCCACGAGGCCCTCGTTGCTGATGCCCATCTCGGCGTAGCCGGTGGTCTCTATCTCGCCCGGGCTCCGCGCCGCTGGCGCCTCCGCCGGCCGCTCGTGCTCGGGCGCGCCGCCGCAGGCGGATAGCGCCGTGAGCGCCGCGAGCGCGAGCGCCCTCACCGCTTCGCCACCCCGATCTCGGCGCTGCCCGTGACGTCGAAGCGCATGCCGGGTCCCGGCGGCGTCTCGCGCGGCTCGGGGGGCACCGGCTCGCCGTCGGCGCCGCAGGCGGCCAGCAGGGCAAGCCCCAGAATCGCGACGCATCTCTTCATTCCGCTCACCCCAGCCTCTCGGACCACGCCCTGATCTGCTCGCGCACCCGCACCGGGGCGGTCCCCCCGAAGCTCGTGCGACTCGCCACCGAATTGTGCACGCCCAGGACGTCGAAAACAGCCCCGGTGATGTCTTCGTGAACGGAGCGCATGTCCTCGAGCGTCAGGTCCGGCAGGTCGCAGCCCTTGCGCTCGGCGAGCGCCACCAGCGATCCGGTGACGTGGTGCGCGTCGCGGAACGGCAGGTCGAGCGCGCGCACCAGCCAGTCGGCGAGGTCCGTCGCGGTCGAGAAGCCGCTCGACGCCGCCGCCTCGAGCGCGGGCACGTTCGCCGCCATGTCGCGCACCATGCCCTCCATCGCGGCGAGCGCCAGCATCCAGGTGTCGGCGGCGTCGAAGACCTGTTCCTTGTCCTCCTGCATGTCCTTGGAATAGGCCAAGGGCAGCCCCTTCATCACGGTCATGAGCGCGACATGCGCGCCGAAGATCCGCCCGATCTTGGCGCGGATGAGCTCGGCCGCGTCGGGGTTCTTCTTCTGCGGCATGATCGACGAGCCGGTCGAGAACCGGTCGGACAGGGCGACGAAGCGGAACTGCGCCGAGGACCAGATCACCAGCTCCTCGGCGAGGCGCGACAAGTGCATGGCGCTGATCGAGGCGGCCGACAGGAACTCGAGCGCGAAGTCGCGGTCGCTCACCGCGTCGAGCGAGTTGGCGCAGGGCCGGTCGAACCCCAGCTCGCGCGCCGTCATCTCGCGGTCGATGGGAAAGGACGTGCCTGCCAGCGCCGCGGCGCCGAGCGGGCATTCGTTCATGCGCGCCCGCGCGTCCCGCACGCGGCCGAGGTCGCGGCCGAACATCTCCACATAGGCCATCATGTGGTGGCCCCAGGTCACCGGCTGCGCGGTCTGCAGATGGGTGAATCCCGGCATCACCCAGTCGGCGCCCGCCTCGGCCTGCGTCAGCAGCGCGCGCATCAGCGCCTCGAGCCCCGCCTCGGCCGCGTCGAGCTGGTCGCGCACCCACAGCCGGAAATCCGTCGCCACCTGGTCGTTGCGCGAGCGCGCGGTGTGCAGACGGCCGGCGGCGGGGCCCACGATCTCCTTCAGCCGCGCCTCCACGTTCATGTGGATGTCCTCGAGCGCGGTCGAGAACTGGAACGTGCCGGCCTCGATCTCTGACAACACCGTGAGCAAGCCTTCCCGCATCGCCTCGGCATCGCTAGCCTTGACGATGCCTGTCGCGGCCAGCATGGCTGCGTGGGCCCTCGAGCCCCGGATGTCCTGGTCCGCAAGCCGCTTGTCGAAGCCGATGGACGCGTTGATCGCCTCCATGATGGCGTCGGGTCCGGCGGCGAAGCGGCCGCCCCACATCCGGTTCGAGGTCGTCTCGGCCATGTCCTGTCACTCTTCGGAGGCAAAATGAAACGGGCTTTCGTCGCGCTCTATACCGCGCTTGTCCTGCTTGCAAATCCGGCGCTCGCCGATGTCGAGGCCGCGGCGGCCCTGCGGGAGGGCGACATGAAGAAGCTCGCCTTCCATTCCGAGCCCAAGGCGGCCGGCACCACGGCGATCGAGACCTATGACGGCGAGACCGCGTCGCTCGGCGACTATGCCGGCAAGTGGGTGCTGGTGAACTTCTGGGCCACCTGGTGCGCGCCCTGCCGCGAGGAGATGCCGATGCTCTCGGACCTCCAGCGCGATCTCGGCGGTGCCGATTTCGAGGTCGTGACCATCGCCACCGGCCGCAACCCCAAGCCCGCCATGCGCGCCTTCTTCGACGAGATCGGCGTGGACAACCTGCCGCTCCTGCGCGACCCGAAATCGGGGCTGGCGCGCGAGATGTCCGTGCTGGGCCTGCCGATCACGGTCCTCCTCAACCCGGACGGGCAGGAGGTCGCGCGGCTCCAGGGCGATGCCGACTGGTCGTCGGACAGCGCCAAGGCGGTGATCTCCGCGCTTCTCGGCGCCGCGGGCTGACGGGCCTCCGGCGCAGCTGACGCTACGGCGGATTTGACGGCCGCCCCCGGCACGGCGCACGCTCGGCGTCGTCAGGGGAGGACGTCCATGCCGTTCGGCGTGCTGATCGCGCTGGTCATGTGCGGGATCGCGGGCATCGCGGTCCTCACCCATGCGCTCGGCCTCTCGGCGCGGGCCCCCTTCCCCGACACGGCCGCGGCGCGCGCCGCCTGGCTGCGGGAATATCCCGCGCTCGCGCCCGCGGACGTCGTGATGTCCCGCGACGGCCGGTCGGCGCTCATCGTCACGGCCGGGGGCCCGGGCGTCGTCTGGCGCTTCGGCGCCGACAGCACCGCGCGGCTTCTGACCGGCGCCCGCGTCCGGCGCTGCGCGCGCGGCCTCGACATCCGCCTGCCCGACTTCACCGCCCCGCGCATCGTGCTCGACCTCTCCGCGGAGGAGACCGATGCCTGGACCCGTTCCCTGGGGAATGCCGCATGACCGATCCGATCTATCCCGACGTGGTACAGCTTGCCGTGCCCGTCTTCATCGCGCTGATCCTGGCCGAGCTTGCCTGGATCGTGATCCGCGGGCGCGGCGGCCGCTACGAGACGCGCGACGCGCTCACCTCGCTCGTCATGGGGGCGGGCAACGTCGCCTCGGGCATCCTCCTCGGCTTCGTCGGCTGGGGGTTTTTCATGACGCTCTGGGCGATCACGCCGCTCGATCTCGGCACGTCGTGGGCAGTGGTCGCGCTCTGCTTCGTGCTCGACGACCTGCGCTACTACTGGGTGCACCGCTTCGGCCACCGCATCCGCTGGGTCTGGGCGAGCCACGTGAACCACCATTCGAGCCAGCACTACAACCTGACGACGGCGCTGCGGCAGACATGGACCGGCGCCTTCACCTTCATGATCGTGGTGCGCGCGCCGCTGATCCTGCTCGGCTTCCACCCGGCGATGGTGCTGTTCTGCGGCGGGCTGAACCTGATCTACCAGTTCTGGATCCATACCGAGGCGATCGGCCGGATGCCGCGCTGGGTCGAGGCGGTGATGAACACGCCCTCGCACCACCGGGTGCACCATGGCCGGAACCCGCGCTACCTCGACGCCAACTATGCCGGCGTGTTCATCATCTGGGACCGGCTCTTCGGGACCTTCGTGGCCGAACGCGCCGACGACCCGGTCGATTACGGCCTCGTCCGCAATCTCGGCACCTTCAACCCGCTGCGCGTCGCCTTCCACGAATGGCTCGCGATCCTGCGCGACGTGACCCAGCCCGGCCTGACCCTGCGCCAGAGGCTCCTCTACGCCGTCGCGCCGCCGGGATGGAGCCATGACGGCAGCCGCGAGACCTCGGAGGCGATCAAGGCGCGTCACCGGGCGGAGGCCGGCCGCGATCCGGGCATGCCGGCGGAGTGAGCGCGCGGCGAGCGGCGGGCGCGCGGCCCGGCGACCGCGACCGCGGTCAGCGGCAGTAGCTGCCGCTGCGGTAGCGCGCGGTGTCGAAGTGGAAGTGATCCTGGTGGAACCGGTCCGAATCCGGGCCGAGCGTCGTGCCGAAGATGCCGCAGGCCGCGCGGTACGCGCGCTGCAGGATCGGGCCCTGGTTGTCGGAATAATAGCCGCCCTGAACGCTCATCGTCGTGCCGTCGCGCAGGCGCACCGCCGACACGTCGACCGCGCGGCCCTTGCCGTGCTCGGACACCTCGGCCCCCGGCTGGTGGTTGCGGGTCCGGCAGATGTAGTGCGCCGCGATGCGGATCTCGGCGACGCCGCCGCCCGCGCGGCCCACCGCGGGCTTCAGCCCGCCGTCGACCCAGCGGCGCAGCGCGATCGCGGTGGGGCAGTCGACCAGCGCTTCCTGGCTCAGCGGAATACCGGAGACCGAGCGCACGTTCACCGCCTCGTCGATGCCGCAGGCCGGGATGCGGCCGGGGACGTAGCCCACGACCTCGCCCTGCAGGCCCGGATCGCCGCAGATCTGGCCGCGCGCGCGTTCGCGCTGCCGTGCCATGGCCTTCTGCACCAGCTCCTGCGAGCGGCGGAGCGGCCGCAACGTCTGCGCCACCGCCTGCGGCGTCGCCGAGGCGAAGGCGCGCACGTCGCCGGCGAAGCCGGGGAACCGGTCGAGCGGTTCGGCGCGCGGCACGGGCTCCATCCCCTCCCAGCGGCGCAGGAGCCGCGCGGCGATGGCCGCCTCGAAGACCTCGGGCCGCGCCATGGGCCGCGCCTCGGGCGCGACGGCCTGCGCGGTCTCGCTGCCGCCGCGCGCCACGGGGCGCATCGACGCGTCGGGTGCCGCGGCGGCGGCGCCCGTCCAGAGCGCCAGGAGAAGGGTCAGGGTCCGCATCATCTCTCCACCTTCGCGCGGCCGAAATCCGGCGCGTCCGTGTCCTGCCCGGCCTCGATGATCCCCCGCCGGATCGCGCGGGTCCGGGTGAAGTAGTCGTGCAGGAGCGCGCCGTCGCCCGTGCGGATCGCCCGCTGCAGCGCGAACAGTTCCTCGGTGAAACGGCCGAGCACCTCGAGCGTCGCGTCCTTGTTGGTCAGGAACACGTCGCGCCACATGGTGGGGTCCGACGCCGCGATGCGCGTGAAGTCGCGGAAGCCCGCGGCGGAATACTTGATGACCTCGCTGTCGGTCACCCGGCGCATGTCGTCGGCCACCCCGACCATGGTGTAGGCGATGAGGTGCGGCGTGTGGCTGGTGACCGCAAGGACGAGGTCGTGGTGGTCCGCCTCCATCTCGTCGACCTGCGCGCCCATGCCCTCCCAGTAGCGGCGCAGGCGCAGGACGGCGTCGGGACTGGTGCCGGGCGCCGGCACGAGCAGGCACCAGCGGTTGCGGAACAGCGTGGCGAAGCCCGATTCCGGTCCCGAATGTTCCGTCCCCGCCAGCGGATGGCCCGGCACGAAATGCACGTGGTCCGGCAGGTGCGGGCCCACGTCCTCGATCACCCGGCGCTTGACGGACCCCACGTCGGTGACCGTCGCGCCGGGCTTCAGGTGCGGCGCGATCTCGGCCGCGACCGCGCCCATGGCGCCGACCGGCACCGCGAGCACCACGAGATCGGCATCTGCCACCGCCGCGGCCGCGCTGTCGCAGACGCTGTCGCAGAGACCGATCTCGCGCGCGGTGTCGCGGGTCGCCTGCGTGCGCGCGTAGCCCGAGACGTGGCCCGCGAGCCCCGCCCGCCGGCCCGCCCAGAACATCGACGACGCGATGAGGCCGAGGCCGATCAGCGCGACCTTGTCGTAGACCGGTCCGTCGCTCATCGCGCCCCGGCCTTGAAGAGCCCGATCGTGTGCGCGACGCGCCGGCAGGACGCCTCGTCGCCCACGGTGATGCGCAGCGCGGCGGGCAGGCCGTAGCCGGCCACGCGCCGCACGATCAGCCCCTCCTTCTGCAGGAAGAGGTCGCAGGCCTCGGCCTCGGTCCGGTCGGCGAAGCGCGCCAGCACGAAGTTCGCGCACGAGGTGTCGGACGGCACGCCGTGCTCCATCAGCGCCTCGGCGAGCCAGGTGCGCAGCCGCGCGTTCTCGGACCGGCAGCGTTCCACGTAGGCGGTGTCGCGGATCGCCGCCTCGGCCGCGGCGAGCGCCGGCGCCGACAGGTTGAACGGCCCGCGGATGCGGTTCAGCACGTCGATCACCGCCTTCGGCCCGTACCCCCAGCCGACGCGCATGCCGCCGAGCCCGTAGAGCTTGGAGAAGGTGCGCGTCATCACCACGTTCTGCCGCGCTTCCACCAGCTGCGCGCCGCCGTCGTAGCCCTCGACGAATTCCGCGTAGGCCCCGTCGAGCACCAGCAGCGCCTGCGGCGGCAATCCCTCTGCCAGCCGCTCGACCTCGGCCGCGCCGATCATCGTTCCGGTGGGATTGTTGGGGTTCGCGATGAAGACGAGCCGCGTGCGCTCGGTGCAGCCGGCGAGGATCGCGTCCACGTCCGTGACGCGCTCGCGCTCGGGCACCTCGACCGGCGTCGCACCCGCGGCACGCGCGCTGATCTTGTACATGGCAAAGCCGTGCTCGGTGTGCACCACCTCGTCGCCCGGCCCCGCGTAGGCCTGGCAGAGGAAGTGGATCACCTCGTCCGAGCCCACGCCGCAGATGATCCGCTCGGCATCGAGCCCGTGCACCTCTGCGATGGCGCGGCGCAGCGGCCCGTGATCGGTCGAGGGATAGCGGTGCATCTCGTGCAGCACGCGGCGCACGGCCTCCTGCGCGGCCGGGCTCGGCCCGAACGGGTTCTCGTTCGAGCTGAGCTTCACGACGTTCTCGACGCCCGCGACCGAGGCCTTGCCCCCCTCGTAGAGCGCGATCTCCATGATGCCGGGCTGCGGCGCGATCTGTGTCATCGGATTGTCTCCTCGCGGCCCTCCTTAACCGCAGCCCGGGCGCGAGAAAAGCGGCAATAGGGCGCGGGTCCGGCCGGCCTCAGGACGCCAGCACGTTGCGGAAGAGCCAGGGATCGCTGTCGTCGATGTCCTCCGGGAAATGCTCCCAGCGGTCCTGCAGCGGCGTCCAGTCGGTGTAATGTGCCTCCACCGGGCCGAGATAGGGCTTCTGCACCTCGAGGCAGCGCACGTGATCCATCTCGTCGGTCTCGACGATACCGGCCTCGGGGTTCTCGAGCGCCCATACCATGCCCGCGAGCACCGCGGAGGACACCTGCAGCCCGGTCGCGTTCTGGTAGGGCGCAAGGTCCAGCGTCTCGGCGTTCGACAGCCGCGAGCCGTACCAGAACGCGTTCTTCTCGTGCCCGTAGAGCAGCACGCCCAGCTCGTCGATGCCCTCGACGATCTCGTCGGGCTCGAGGATCTCGTGGCGCTCCTGCTGGCGGCCCGATCCGAACATCTCGTGCAGCGACAGTACCGCGTCGTCCGAGGGGTGGTAGGCATAGTGGCAGGTCGGCCGGTACTCGGGGTCTGCCCCCTCGCCCACGGTGTAGTAGTCCGCGATCGAGATCGCCTCGTTGTGGGTCACGAGAAAGCCGAACTGCGGCCCCGGCGTCGGGCACCAGGTGTGCACCCGGGTGATGGCGCCTGGCCGTTCCAGCCAGATGCCCGCCTGGCAGCCCTCCTCGTGGCGGTGGCCGTTCTCGGGGAACCACGTCTCGTGGGTGCCCCAGCCGAGTTCCGCCGGCTGGAACCCCTCGGCGATGAAGCCCTCGACCGACCAGGTGTTCACGAAGACGCCGCGCGGGCGCGGCTTGCGACGCGCCTGCGTGTCCCGCTCGGCGATGTGCACGCCCTTGACGCCGAGATCGCGCATGAGCCGGGCCCAGCCGTCGCGGTCCGCGGGCTGCGCGACGTCGCGGCCGGTGTCGCGGGCGAGCGTCATCAGCGCATCCTTGACAAACCAGCTGACCATGCCGGGATTCGCGCCGCAGCAGCTGACCGCGGTGGTGCCGCCGGGGGTGCGCGCCTTCTCGTCGCGCACCTTCTGGCGCAGGCGGTAGTTCGTGCGCTCGGCGTTGTTGGTGGTGCCGAAGTAGAAGCCCTCCCACGGCTCGACCACCGTGTCGATGTAGGGCACGCCCATCTCGCGGCAGAACTTCATGAGGTCGAGCGAATCCGTGTCCACCGACAGGTTCACGCAGAAGCCCTTGCCGCGCTCGAAGAGCCCGCCCAGCACCTCGCGGTAATTGTCGGGCGTCAGCGCCACCTGCAGGTGGTTCAGCTTGTGCTGGCGCAGGAAGTTCGCCTGCCGCGCATCCGGTTCGATCACCGTGAACTTGTCGGCGTCGTAGTCGAAATGGCGCTCGATCAGCGGCCACGTGCCCTTGCCGATGGATCCGAAGCCGATCAGCACGATCGGGCCGTCGATGCGGTGATAGACCGGATGTTGTTCTGCCATTCCTGACCTCCTGAAGCGTCGCGCGGCTACCTAGCGCAGCGGCGGGACGAGGGAAACGCCCGATCCGTGCAGCGATTGCACCTGCCTGCGCCACCGGGCAGAAAGGCCGTGTCCCGCTGAACGGAGTCCCAGATGCCCCGCGCCTTCATCACCGGAACCGCAGGGTTCATCGGCTTCCATCTTGCGAAACTCCTGCTCGACGAGGGGTGGGAGGTGCACGGCCTCGACGGCATGACGGATTATTATGACGTCGCGTTGAAACGGCGCCGGCATGCCATCCTGAACCAGAGCCCCGGCTTCGTGGCCACCGAAGCGATGATCGAGGACGCGGAGGCGGTGATGGCGGCGGCACGCGCCGCGCGGCCGGAGGTGATCGTGCACCTCGCCGCGCAGGCCGGCGTCCGCTACAGCCTCGAGAACCCGCGGGCCTACGTGGACGCGAACCTCGTCGGCACCTTCAACGTGATGGAGGCCGCGCGCGCGGCGGAGGTGCGGCACCTCCTGATGGCGTCGACCTCGTCGGTCTACGGCGCGAACACCGAGATGCCCTACCGGGAGGATCACAAGGCCGACCACCCGATGACGATCTACGCGGCGACGAAGAAGGCGAACGAGGCGATGGGCCATTCCTACGCCCATCTCTACGAACTGCCGACGACGATGTTCCGCTTCTTCACCGTCTACGGGCCGTGGGGCCGGCCGGACATGGCGCTCTTCAAGTTCGTCTCGGCGATCCTCGAGGACCGTCCCATCGACGTCTACAATCATGGCGAGATGTTCCGCGACTTCACCTACGTGGAGGACCTGGTGCGCGCGATCCGGCTGCTGATCGACGCGACGCCCGTGCGGCCCGCGGACCCGACCGAGATCGCGGAGGGCGACACGCTCTCGCCCGTGGCGCCCTGGCGCGTCGTCAACATCGGCAACAGCCGCACCGTGCGGCTCACCGACTTCGTGGACGAGATCGAACGCGCGCTCGGCCGGACCGCCCGGCGGAACCTGATGGAGATGCAGAAGGGCGACGTGCCGGCGACCTGGGCCGACGCGACGCTTCTCAGGCGGCTGACGGGCTACGCGCCCGAGACGGACGTCGCCACGGGCATCCGCCGCTTCGTCGACTGGTACCGCGACTACTACCGCGTCTGAACGCGGGCCCGCGGCGGCCGGTCAGAGACCGGCGACCAGGTCGTTCGACGGGGCACTGCCCGGCGCGCCCATGACGAGCGACCACCAGAGCTTGCCGCCGTTCTCCTGGAACCAGGCGAAGCCCATGTCGCGCGCCTCGGGGGCCAGCAGGATCTCGCGGCTCGGCGCGTCGGCCATCCACGCGGCGAGCGTCTGCAGCTCCGTCTCGTAGCTTTCCGAGATCACCTCGCCCACGAGCTGGCCCTGATAGCCCACGCGCTGCAGCCGGTCGACCGGCGAGGAGCCGTCGGAGCCGAAGAGCCACGGGCGCTGCTGGACCGACATGTCGCGCGAATGGGTGGTGGCCGCGGCGTTCAGGCGCGAGTCGAAGCTGACCTCGGACAGGCCCGCGTCGGTGCGCAGCGCGTTGACCGCGTCCAGCATGCGGAACTCGATCCGGCTCTTGTCGCCGGGGCCGATGCGGTAGACCGTCGGCAACGGCTGGCCGTCGGGACCCAGACGCGGCGTGGTCGTGGACGGCACGGGCGCACAGGCCGCCAGACCCAGTACAACCGCCGCGAGAACTAGGAAGATGCGCGTCATGGCCTGTCACCCGTCTTTGTTTTGCGTCCACGTTGGCTTATCTTTTGCAACGTGGCGGATCAAACCCACATCGCCGTGAAGGCTTGCGGTGACGGGCGTTTGATTTGCGACTGAGACTTTCGCGCCATATTGCGGTGACGATTCGACATGAACGGAGACCACGTCATGACCAAGAATGTGAAGAGCGGCCCGAGCCGCCGGACGTTCCTCGCGGGCACCGCGGCCGCCGTCGCGGCCGGACCCGCCATCGCGCAGGATGTGAACGGTGCCGGCACCGTGGAGATGGAGCGCGACATCAGCAACATGACGCGCCGCAACGTGTCGAGCTTCCGGATGCTCGACTGGCAGCCCTACTTCTCGAACCTGAGAAACGGCGCGATCCTCGTCGACATCCGCTCGCGCGCGCTGCACTACTGGTCCGAGGACCGGTCGGTCTACAAGCTCTACCCGACCTCTGTGCCGCTTACCGACGACCTGACCCGCCGCGGTCGCACCTCGGTCACGCTCAAGGATCCCGAGCCCGACTGGCGCCCGACCCCCTCGATGAAGAAGCGCAATCCCGAATGGCCGGACTACGTGCCGCCGGGCCCGGACAACCCGCTCGGCACCCGGGCGCTGCACCTCTCGTGGCAGTACTACCGCATCCATGGCACCCACGACACGCGCAAGATCGGGCGCCGGTCGTCGAACGGCTGCATCGGCCTCTACAACGAGCATATCGAAGAGCTTTACCAGCTCGCCAAGGTCGGCACGCAGGTGTTGCTAATTTGACGACGCCGCCAAATGTGCGTGTCAAGCGGCTACAAGTGAAATTGCACAAAGAGCGGTTTGCTGGTTAGAACGACTCACGTTTCAAGCCCTTGGGACGATATTGTCGGGCACTTTGCACGGCGCCTCGACCCAATACTGGAGGTCAACATGAAGAAAATCGCTCTCGCCGCTGCCTTCGCCGCCGCTGGCACCTCGGCAATGGCCGGTTCCTACGCCAAGGATGACGTGGTCATGGAACCCGTCGTCGTCGTCGAAGAAACCGAACAGCAGTCCTCGTCGGCCGGGATCCTGATCCCCCTGCTGCTGCTGGCCCTGGTTGCTGCGGCTGTCGCAGCCGACTGATCGGCGCGCACGCACGCTTTGCGAAAGGGCGGTGCCGCGGCGCCGCCCTTTCTCTTTTGCGGGACCTCAGCCGCGCTCGCGGGCGTCGAGCCAGTCGCGGATGATCGCGCGGTGCCGCTCGGCGCCGTAGCTCGGGAAATGCCCGCCATGCACGACCCGCACCGGCAGGTCGTGGAGCCGCACCATCGACGCGTGATAGTCGGCGGCGTCCGCGTGGTAGGTGTCCTCGATCAGCGGGCCGTCGTAGACGATGTCTCCCGAGAACAGGATGCCGCTCGCCGCCTCCCAGAGCGCGATGCCGCCGGGCGAATGGCCGGGCGTGTGGATCACCTCGAACTGCCGGTCTCCCAGGTCCACGACGTCGCCGTCCCGGACCGTGCGCGTCGCGGGCGCCGCCGTGACCGCGTAGGTTGCCGAGGCGTAGGGCTCGGGCGGCAGCAGGTCGAAGATGTCGTCGGTGACATAGGGATCGGCCAGCGTCGCGGCGTTCGTCGGCCGCGCGAGGATGTCGGCCTCGGCCTCGTGCACCACGCGGTCGGCAAACTCGTGGTGGCAGCCCACATGGTCGAAATGGGTGTGGCTCGCCACCGCGGTCAGCGCCCGTTCGGTTACCAGCGGCACCCATGTCCTGAGCGACAGCACCCCCATGCCGCTGTCGACCAGCATGTCGCGGTCTCGGCCGCGCACGTGCCAGCAATTGCAGCGATAGAATTCCTTGATGAACGGCTCGGAGATCAGGGTGACGCCGTCGCCCCTGGTCTCGACGGCGTACCAGTCCTCGGGTTTCGCGCGCTGCATGGGGCTCACTCCGTCGGAAAGGCGGTCAGCGGGTCGGTCGCGGCGCTGAGGGTCAGCACCGCCCCCGGTTCGGGAAGCTCGGTCGGCGCCAGGTGCGCCACGAGGACGAGGTCGGGCGCGGCCTCGGGCACGAGGTGCGCGCGGGTATGCGTGCCGAAGAACGCCGCGTCGCGCACGCGCGCGGGCCCGATGGCGAGCGCGCCCGGCCCGGTGCCGACGGCGTCGGGGCGCAGGCACAGGACCGCGTCCCCCCGCGGCCCGTCCCACGGCACGGTCCCGAACGGCGTCTCGAGGCCCGCCCCGCCGGCGCGCGCCGGGATGCGGTTCGTCTCGCCCATGAATCCCGCGGCGAACAGGGTGCGCGGCGCGCGCCAGATGCGGGCGGGCGTGCCCTCGTCCTCGATCCGGCCGGCATTCATCACCACGATGCGGTCGGCGATTGCCATCGCCTCCTCCTGGTCGTGCGTCACGTGCACGAAGGTCGTGCCGACCTGCCGCTGGATCGACTTCAGCTCGTCCTGCATCGCCCGCCGGAGCGCGAGGTCGAGCGCACCCAGCGGCTCGTCGAGCAGCAGCACGTCCGGGCCCACGGCCAGCGCGCGCGCCAGAGCCACCCGCTGGCGCTGGCCGCCCGACAGCTCGTGCGGGCGTTTCCGCGCTGCGTGGGCGAGCCCGACGAGCTCCAGCATCTCGCGCGCGGTGGCGTCGCGGCGGCGCCGGTCCTGCCCCGCCATGCGCAGCCCGAAGCCCACGTTGTCGAGCAGCGACATGTGCGGGAAGAGCGCGTAGTCTTGGAAGACCGTCGTCGTCGGCCGGCGCGCGGGCGGCAGGCGCGTCACGTCCGCGCCGCCGATCAGGACGCGCCCCTCGGTCGGCGCGACGAAGCCGCCCAGAACCGACAGAAGCGTGGTCTTGCCGCAGCCCGACGGCCCGAGCAGCGTGACGTATTCGCCCGCCGCGATGTCGAGCCGGATGTCGCAGAGCGCGGTGAAGTCGCCGAAGCGGTGAGTCACGGCCTCGATGGTGACGGGTGCGGTCATCGGCGCCTCCGGAAGACGAGAAGTTCGGCCAGCACGACGGCGGCGACCGAGATCAGGAACACGACCGAGCCGATGGCATTGAGCCGCGGCGACAGGCCAGAGCGCAGCATCGACCAGATCTCGACGGGCAGCGTCACATCGAACCGGGTCAGGAGGAAGGCCACGATGAACTCGTCCCAGCTGAGCGTGACCGAGAGGAAGAACGCGGCGAGGATCGCGGGCGCCAGCATCGGCACGGTGACGAGCCGCAGCACCGCGATCTCGCCCGCGCCGAGATCGCGCGCCGCGCGCTCGGCATTCTGCTGCTGCCCGCCCATCGAGGCGTAGATGATGGCGAAGGCGAGCGGCAGGTTGATGACCGCGTGCCCGATCCCGGCGGTGAGCAGCGACAGCGGCAGCCCGATGCGCTGGATCACGATCAGGAGCCCGAGGCCCACGATCAGGTAGCTCACAGTCATCGGCGCGATCAGGAGCGCGCGCAGCAGCGCCGCTCCCGGCAGCACGAACCGCGCGAGCCCGTAGGCCGCTAGGAAGCCGAGCGTCACCGCCACCGCGCTCGAGCCCACCGCCACCAGCAGCGAGTTCAGCAGCGCCGCGGTGAGGTCCTCGTCCCCGAGGACGTCCGCGTACCAGCGCAGCGACGGCCCCTCGAAGGGCGGCACCGGCAGCGTTCCGTCCTGGAACGAGAACAGCACCAGTGCGCCCACCGGCAGGTAGATGAAGCCGAACATGAGGGCGAGATAGGCCCAGGGGATCGCGCGGCTCACAGCCGGTCCACCCTGAGCCAGCGCGCGCCCGCGAGGTAGGCGAGCGTCACCAGCGCCATCAGCACCAGCGCCAGCGCCGAGGCGAGCGGGAAATCGGCACGCCGGCCGAGCTGCACCATGATGACCTGCGGCACCGTCAGTTCCGTGTTGCCGCCGAGGATCTGCGGCGTGATGTAGTCGCCGATGCACAGGACGAACGTCAGGAAGGCCCCGGTGACGATGCCGGGCAGGGTCAGCGGCAGGATCACGTGACGGAAGGTCTGCACCGCGTTCGCGCCGAGATCCATCGCCGCCCGGCGGTAGTTCGGCGAGAGCTGCCGCAGGTTCGCGTAGATCGTGAGCGTCAGCAGCATGACGAAGAAGTGCACGAAGCCGGTGACCGTCGCGAGCCGCGTGTTGGCGAGCGTCACGGGCTCCGCGGTCAGCCCGAGCCCGATCAGCGCCTGGTTCACCACGCCCTCGCGCGACAGGACGAGGAGCCACGCATAAGACCGCACCACGTAGGACGTCCAGAACGGCAGGATCGCCAGCAGGAGTGCCAGCCGCTGCCAGCGTTCGGGCACGCGGTAGGCGATGATCCAGGCGAGCGGATAGGCCAGCAGCACCGACAGCGCCGTGACCGTCAGCGTGATCTCCAGCGAGACGACGACGGCGCGCCAGAGATAGGCCTTTTCCGCCAGCTCGGCGTAGTTCGACAGGCTCAGCCCCCAGACAAGCGTGCGGCCGTCGAGCGTCGCGAGGCTCATCGCGCCCATGACCGCGAAGGGCAGGACGAAGAAGGCCAGCGTCCAGATGAGGGCCGGGGCGACGAAGCCCCAGCCCGCCCGCGTGCCCGTCACTGCTGCAGGGTCTCGAGCCAGAGGTCCTGCATCTCGATGTCGAGATCGGCGTCGGGCGCGGGGTAGAGTTGCGTCCGGGATAGGTAGTCGGGCTGGTCGTCCCAGCGCAGGACCGCCTTCTGCTCGTCGGTCAGGATCTCGCCCGCGCGGGCATTGGCCGGCATCCCCCAGAAGCAGGACGATGTGGCGAGCCGCGCCTGTCCCTCGGGGCTGACGATGTACTTGACGAACTCGAGCGCGAGATCCGGGTTCTCGCTGCCCTCGACCACGCCGATCGACTGCGCCCAGCGCACCGCGCCCTGCTCGGGGATGGTCCAGGTCAGCTCCGGCCGCTCCTCGGCCAGGACGGCGGTCAGCCATTCGCCGCCGCCCACCACGATGTCGACCTCGCCCGTGGCGAGCGCCGTCTGCGCCGCGACGACACCCGCGACCGAGGCCGCCCGCGCGCGCATGTCCGACAGCGTGCCACCGATCGTCTCGAGGTTGTCCGCGCCGATTTCGGCGGTGGGGATGCCCTCGGCGATGGCGGCAAGGCCCATGACCGGCAGGTAATAGTCGTAGATCGACAGCCGGCCGTCGTACTTCTCGGACCAGACGGCGGCGAGGTCGTCCATGTCGGCCGGATCGACCTTGTCCGAGTTGAACGAGATCGTGTTGTAGCCGAACTTCTCGGTCACGGCGTAGGTCTTGCCGTCGACCACGTTGTTGGCCTCCATCACCACCTCGGGGAAGAAGTCGCCGGTCGGCAGCTCGTCCACCGGAAGCTCGGCCAGGTAGCCCGCCTCGACCGCGCGGAACACGTCGATGCCGTCGATCACCATCACGTCCCAGTCGCCCGGACGCGACTGGTCGAGCAGCGCCAGCGCCGCGCCCGTGCCCTCGTATTCGCGCAGGTTCACGGTGACGCCGTGTTCCTGCTCGAAGGGTTCGATCAGCGCGTCGTCGGTGTGGTCGCACCAGACGAGCGCGTTCAGCTCCTGCGCGGCACCCGCGCCGGCGATGCAGGCCAGTGCCGTGCCGCCAAGGATCGTCCTCAGGATCATTCTGTCTCTCCCCGTTGCTGTTGCGAAAAAAGTTGAATGGGTTCATTTTTGCAGTCAACATCAATTTTCGATGCGGGCGCGAATGGGGCGGGGAAAGACGTGGCGGGCCTGAGGGAACGACAGAAGGCCGACCGCGAAACGCGCATCCTGCGCGCGGCGGCGACCCGGTTCCGGGCCGACGGCTACCGCGCGGTGCGAATCGAGGACCTCGCCGAGGCGGCCGAGGTATCGGTCGGCACGGTCTACAACTACTACCGGACCAAGGGCGACATCCTGATCGCCACCGTCGCCATGGAGGTCGAGGAGGTGCTGGCGCAGGGCGCCGCGATCCTCGACGCGCCGCCGCCGGGGGTGGCCGACGCGATCCTGCGGCTGATCGGCGGCTATTACGACCACTCGCTCGAATACCTTTCCAAGGAGATGTGGCGCACCGCCATGGCGCTGGCGATCGAGGCGCCGGACACGCCGAACGGCCGGCGCTACGCCGCGCTCGACGCCGCGCTGGCGGCACAGGTGACGGACCTCCTGCTGCGGCTGCAGGAGCGGGGCGAGGTGCGCGCCGAAGTGGACGCGCGCGCCGTCGGGCAGGTCCTGTTCAACAATCTCAACATGATGTTCCTCGAATTCGTGAAGGACGACGGCATGACCCTGCAGGACCTGCACGCGGCGGTGGCGCGGCAGACCCGTCCCGTCGCCCGGCTGATCGCGACCCGGACCGGACAAGGAGACGCGCCATGACAGGTTTCAACCAGCCGCTCGGCGGCAACGACATGCCCCGCTTCGGGGGGCCCGCGACGATGATGCGGCTGCCCTCCGCCAGTTCGGCGGCGGGGCTCGACGCCTGTTTCGTAGGCATCCCCATGGACATCGGCACGTCGAACCGCCCCGGCACCCGGCTCGGCCCCCGCCAGATCCGCGACGAGAGCCGGATGCTGCGGCCCTACAACATGGCGACGGGCGCCGCGCCCTTCGACCGGATGCAGGTGGCCGATATCGGCGACGTGCCGATCAACACCTTCGACCTGAAGAAATCCGTGGACATCATCGCCGCGTTCTACCGCGAGGTGCTGGACCACGGCGCGGTGCCGCTGACGCTCGGCGGCGACCACACGCTGACCTGGCCGATCCTGCGCGCGATGAAGGAGCGGCACGGCCCGGTGGCGCTGATCCACGTGGACGCCCATGCCGACATCAACGAGGCCATGTTCGGAGAGACCGCCGCCCACGGCTGCCCCTTCCGCCGCGCCTGGGAGGAAGGCTGCCTGCAGAACGACCGGGTGGTGCAGATCGGGCTGCGCGGCACGGGCTACGCGGCCGATGATTTCGACTGGGGCCGGTCCCAGGGCTGGACCGTGGTGCAGGCCGAGGAGTGCTGGTACCGCTCCCTCGCGCCGCTGATGGAGCGGGTGCGCGCCACGGTCGGCGACGCGCCCTGCTATCTCTCCTTCGACATCGACAGCCTCGACCCGGCCTTCGCGCCCGGCACGGGAACGGTGGAGCCGGGCGGGCTGACCACGTGGCAGGCGCTCGAGATCGTGCGCGGCGCCGCGGGCCTCAAC
This sequence comes from Roseivivax isoporae LMG 25204, assembly GCF_000521865.1. Taxonomy (GTDB): domain Bacteria; phylum Pseudomonadota; class Alphaproteobacteria; order Rhodobacterales; family Rhodobacteraceae; genus Roseivivax; species Roseivivax isoporae. The sequence goes on along the minus strand of NZ_JAME01000029.1, from coordinate 21,432 downwards.
CTCGTGGGCTGCGACCTCGTCGAGGTGTCGCCGCCCTACGATCCCTCGGGCAACACCGCGCTGATCGGCGCGAACCTGCTCTACGAGATGCTCTGCGTGCTGCCCAAGGCGCGCGGCTGACGCCCGGACAGGTCCCGCGGGGCGCCCGCGGGACTCGACTCGCCGGGGTGCGGCAGCTAGAACAAATGGCGAACATCCTGTGCTGCCCGCCATGTCCCACCGTCGCATCCTCTCCCTGTGGTTTCCGCGCCTCGGGGCCGAACGGCTGATCCGCCGCGACCCCACGCTCGGCCGCGTGCCCTTTGCCCTGGTCCGCGAGAGCGGCAACATGCAGGTCCTCGCGTCGCTGTCGGTCGCCGCCTCGCGGGCGGGGCTTCGGCGCGGCCAGCCCCTGCGCGACGCCCATGCGGCCTGCGCGGATCTCCTGACCCGGATCGAGGCGCCCCACCGCGAGGCGGCGTTCCTCGCCGCGCTGCATCGCTGGGCGGGCAAGTTCTCGCCCTGGGTCGCGCAGGAGCCGCCCGACGCCCTGGTGATCGACCTGACCGGCTGCGCGCACCTCTTTGGTGGCGAGGAGGCCCTGATCGCGCAGGTCCGGCAGGATTGCGACGACCTGGGCCTCAGCGTGCGCGCCGGCATCGCCGACACGCTGGGCGCGGCCTGGGCGCTCGCCCGGCATGCGGGCCGCAGCGCGGCCAGCGCGCGTTCGGGCGACGCCATCGACCAGGAGGCGCGGGCGACGCGGTCGCGGGCGGTCAAGCGGCGGCACTGGGAACGCGGCGGCGCGGCCCCGCCGGCGCCCGCGGACCAGGCCCCAGCGCTCTGCATCGCGCCGCCCGGGCAGGCCCACGGCGCGCTGGCCCCCCTGCCCGTGGCCGCGCTGCGCCTCGACGCAGACATGGTGGCACAGCTCGCGCGGCTCGGCCTGCGCCGGGTGGGCGACCTGATCGGCCAGCCGCGCGCGGGCCTCGCCCGGCGGTTCGGCACCGGCCTCGTGCGCCGGCTCGACCAGGCGCTCGGGGCGGCGCCGGAACCCGTCTCTCCCGTGGCCGCGCCCGAACGCTTCGCCGTCCGGATGAGCCTGCCCGATCCGATCGGGTTCGAGGCCGACGTGATGGCGGCGCTCGACCGGATGCTGCCCCGGCTCTGCGAGCGGCTCGAACGGCGCGGGCGCGGCGCGCGGCTCGTCCGGCTCGAGGCGTGGCGCGCCGACCAGGGCATGGAATGGCGCGAGGTGGGGCTTGCGCGTCCCGCGCACGATCCCGACCGGCTGCGCCCGCTCCTCGCCATGAAGGTGGCCGAGATCGACGCGGGCTTCGGCATCGACATGCTGCGGCTCGAGGCGGTCGCCCACGAACCCGTGCACGCCCGCGAGAAGGTCGGCCATCTCGAGGCCGGGCGCGCGGTGGCGGCACGGCTGTCGTCGAACACCGCCTTCGACGACCTCGTGGGCCGGCTCGGCGCGCGCGTGGGGCTCGAGGCGATCACCCGCCGCCACCCGGCCGAAAGCCACATCCCGGAAAAGGCGGCGCTGACCCTCGCCGCCGCCTGGTCCGACCCCGCGGACGACTGGCCGGAGCGGCGGCGGCGGCCGCTCCTTCTCTGGCGGCCCGAACCCGTTGCGGGCCCCGACACCCCCGAGCCGCCCGGCCGGTTCCGCTGGCGCGGGCGCGATTTCACTGCGACCGGCGCCGAGGGCCCCGAACGCATCGCCCCGGAATGGTGGCTCGACGATCCCGAATGGCGCAGCGGCCAGCGCGACTACTGGCGCGTGGACACCGACCGCGGCGACCGCCTTTGGCTCTTCTACGCGCACGGCGCGTCGCTTTCGCCGGGCTGGTTCTGCCAGGGCGCCTTCGCCTGACCGGTCGCCGCGCGGTGCGCTCCCCGGCCCGTCAGGCTTGATTTCGCGGCCCGCGGCGCGCACTTTTCCGGAATGAACCAGATCTCCGCCTTCCCCGCCGGGCCGTCCCGCCCCGAGACGGTCATGTTCCAGCGACAGGAGCTGAACGAGATCCTCGCCCTCTACGGGCGCATGGTGGCCGCCGGCGAGTGGCGCGACTACGGCATCTCGTCCCTGCGCGACGCCGCGATCTTCTCGATCTTCCGGCGCACCGCGGAACAGCCGCTCTACCGGATCGAGAAACGCCCCCGCCTGCGCGCGAAACAGGGCCAGTACGCCGTCGTCGGCATGGACGGGCAGATCCTCAAGCGCGGGCACGAGCTGCGCACCGTGCTGCGGGTCCTCGAACGCAAGCTCATCCGCGCGGTGGAATGACCCGCGCGCGGCGCGTCACCGGCCCGTCGCCCTGCCCTTCGATCCGCGCCAGCGCCGCGGCCATCGGCTCGAACGACACCGCCATGGCATGGGCGTTGGCATGCAGGATCAGATCCGGCCCCGCCACCCACGCGACGTGCCCCGCCCAGAACAGGAGGTCCCCGCGCCGCAGCGGCACGTCCTCCGCCAGGCTCTCGCCCAGTTCGGCCTCCTGCTGGTCGCTGTCGCCCGGGCAGGCGATCCCGCACGCGGACAGCCCCGCCTGCACGAGCCCCGAACAGTCGATCCCGAAGGCGGAGTTCCCGCCCCAAAGATAGGGCGTGCCGATCAGCCGTTCCGCCACCGCGACCGGGTCGGCCTCGGGCGCATCGAGCGGCGCGAGATGCGCCGCCGGAACGTGGCCCGCCGGCGTCTCGAGAAACCGCCCGCCACCGCCCGTCACCGCGAGCCGCGCGTTCAGGCTGAGCGTCGCCACCTCCTGCCGCTTGAAGTCGGGCGCCGGGTAGACATGCGTGGCCCGCACCGCCACCCGATGCGTCGCCGGCAGGCCGGGCGTGCCCAGCGCGGTCTCGCGCACGTAGCCCACATAGCCGTCCGCCCGCGCCGCGACGAAGGCCCAGCCGTCGCGCCGCTCGTAGACTGTGACCTCGGCCCCCGCCAGAAGCTGCCGGTCCCGCGGCCCCTCCGGCGCGCGCATCAGGTCCGCGACGCCTGCCGTCACCACCTGGGGCGTGCCCTCGACATAGGCTTCGGACGGTACGGTGCCCTCGAGATGCGCCGCGGCCACGCGGCCGTTCGCGGCAAGGCGCCGGCGGTCGGTCACAGCCCCAGGATCCCCGGCAGCGCGCCCAGGATCGCGCGCGGCCCCTGCCCGAGCCCGCCCTTGGGGCGCCCCGGCGCCGCCGCGGGCTGCCAGGAATAGATGTCGAAATGGGCATAGGCCGGCGTCGCGGTCACGAAGCGGCGCAGGAACAGCGCCGCCGTGATCGACCCGGCGAAGCCGCCCGAGGGCGCGTTGTCGAGATCGGCGATGCCGGGCTCGATCATCGCCTCGTAGGGCTCGTGGAAGGGCATGCGCCAGACCGGATCGGCGGCAGGCCCCGCGGCCGCCTGCAGCGCCTCGGCAAGCCGGTCCTCGGTGGCGTAGAACGGCGCGAGGTCGGGACCGACCGCCACGCGCGCCGCCCCGGTCAGCGTCGCCATCGACACGATCAGGTCCGGCATCTCCTCGTCGGCGAAGGCCAGCGCGTCGGCGAGCACGAGCCGCCCCTCCGCGTCCGTGTTGTTGATCTCCACGCTCAGGCCCTTGCGCGAGGTCAGGATATCGCCGGGACGGAAGCTCGCGCCGGACACCGCATTCTCGACCGCCGGGATCAGGACGCGCAGCCGCACCTTCAGCCCCAGCGCCATGATCGCCTGCGCGAGCCCCAGCACGTTCGCGGCCCCGCCCATGTCCTTCTTCATCAGTCCCATCGAGGCGCCGGGCTTGAGGTTGAGCCCCCCGGTGTCGAAGCAGACGCCCTTGCCGACCAGCGTGAGCCGCGGGCCCGCGTCCCCCCAGCGCAGGTCCATGAGCCGCGGCGCGGCATGCGCGGCCGCCGCCCGGCCGACCGCGTGGATCATCGGAAAGTTCCGCTCGAGCAGCGCCTCGCCGGTCACCGTCTCGACCCGCGCGCCATGATCGGCCGCGAGCCTCTCGCAGGCGGCCTGCAGTTCGGCCGGCCCCATGTCCGCGGCGGGCGTGTTCACGAGGTCGCGGGTCAGCGTCTCGGCCGCGGCGAGGATCTCGATCCGCGCCGCATCGAGCCCCTCGGGCGCGACGAGCCCCGGATGCCGGGCATCCTGCGCCTTGTAGCGGTCGAACCGGTATCCCGCGAGCAGCCAGCCCAGCGCCTCGCGCGGGGCGTCGGCCTCGGGCAGGCCCGACGCGATGCGCCATGTGCCCGGCGGCAGTGCGGGCAGCGCGCCCGCCAGTGCGAACCGCGTCCGCGCACGCTGCGCGGGCGTGCCGTAGCCCGCGAGCGCCATGGCGGGTGCGCCACCCTCGCCCGGGATGGCGAGCGCGGTGTTCAGCGCCCCGGTGAACCCCGACGCCGCGACCCAGGCACGGACCGGCTCGGGCTGCGCCTCGGCCCAGGCGTCCACGCCGCCCTGTTCGATCACGTGCAGCGGAAGCGCCTCGGCATCCGCCGCGGCAAAGGTCGGTGTCATCGGGGTCTCCTCGTGCCGGCTGTCGCGGCCACCCTACGCGCCGCGCCGCCGGCTGCAAGGGGAGCCCCCGTGCCCCTCTCAGGGCATCAGGTCCTGCCGATCCCACACCGCCATCAGCGAGCGTTCCCCGACCCGCAGCAGCCGCGCGAGCGTGGCGGACAAGGCAACCGCGTCGCCGCCCGCGAGGCAGGTGCGGACCGCCGTGCCGGTCCGCGACAGGGCCACCATGCCCAGCGTTTCCGCCCGCGCGTCCAGTTCGAGGAGCCGCAGGTGCATGCCCATCCAGTCCTCGTCCTGCCAGCGGCGCTCGATCTCGGCGAGGAGCAGCGCGACCTCCTCCATCATGCGGCACACGATCTCCTCCGCGTGGCGCGGGTCCTCGCGCCGGCAGAGGCGGCGCAGCCGCTCGGCGTCCAGACGGACGGCCTCATCCGGCGCCGGAAACGTCACGACCTCCATTCCGAATACCCTCCACGCACCCCGCACCCGGAACGCAGACTGGCGCATCACGCTTCCCGAAACGTTGATGCGCACATGCCTTTTCCCTCGAAATCGGCCCAAATCGGTCGTATCGGATCCCCCGAGCCAGTCACGGAGACCAGAATGCAGCACGCCAAGCCCCTGCCAAGCCTGCTGGTCCAGCGTTACCACGGATGGAAGGCAACGACCTTTGCCGAGAACAGCAGCTGGTACCGCAGGCTCGCGTCAGAGGGCCAGCGTCCACGGTCGATGGTGATCTCCTGCTGCGACAGCCGCGTGCACGTGACCTCGATCTTCGGCGCGGATTCAGGCGAGTTCTTCATCCACCGCAACATCGCGAACCTGGTGCCGCCGCACCAGCCGGACGGCGCGCAGCACGGCACCTCGGCGGCGCTCGAATACGCGGTGACGGCGCTCGAGGTGTCGCACCTGATCGTGCTCGGCCATTCGCGCTGCGGGGGCGTGCAGGGCTGCCTCGACATGTGCGCGGGCCGCGCGCCCGAACTCGAGGAGCAATCGAGCTTCGTCGGCCGCTGGATGGACCTTCTGCGTCCGGGCTATGCCCGCGTGAAGGACATCGTGCCCGAGGCCGACCAGGCGCGTGCGCTCGAGAAGGAGGCGGTGCTGGTCAGCCTCGAGAACCTGATGACGTTCCCGTTCGTGCGCAGCGCGGTCGAGGCGCGCACGCTGAGCCTGCATGGCCTCTGGACCGAGATCGGCGCCGGGGAACTCGAATATTTCGACGCCGTCGAGCGGCGCTTCGTGCCGGTCTGACCCCGGACCGCGCCGGCTCAGGCGAGGCTGCCCGACGTCCCGTCGCGGCCGGCGCGGATCACCGGACGGCCGAGCCGCCCGACCAGCGTCTGCATCGGCACGCCGATGTCGGCGCCGGTGCAGACCGGCTGCTCGGACATGGTGTCCACGATCACGAGCCGCCCGGCGCGGAAATGCAGCCGATAGCCCTTTGCGGCGAGCCGCGCGGACAGTCCCGCCCAGTCGCTGGCCGCCGACAGGATCGGCGCGAGGCAGCGCACCAGCAGCGCGCGGCTTTCGTGGTCCAGCGGATGGGGCAGCCCCGCATCCGCATCGTTCGGTTTCGTGTGTTGTGCCATTCCGATCACCCTGAGCACCGTTCAAATGTCCTGATTCAATGCATTAGCAATCTATCCGCCCAGAATATGTCCGGACCGGACCCTTTCAAAGTCAGGATCCGCCGACCTTGAAAAAAGGCCGCGCAGGCGCAGGATTTCGTGGCCGCGGCGACACAATCCCCCGGGCCCTGCGGGCGGCGCGCGGACGACGCCACGCGGGCTGCGTGCCGGGCAGTATCGCGGTGCAACCCCCAACTGCAGGAACGCAGAAGGCGCGCCGCCCGCGGCGACGCGCCTTCCCGGATTTCCTTGGACGATTCGCCCGCGATCAGCCCTTCTTGAGCACCCGGTTGCCCAGCGTCTCGGCGATCTGCACGGCGTTGAGCGCCGCGCCCTTGCGCAGGTTGTCCGACACGCACCAGAGGTTCAGCCCGTTCTCGATGGTGGAATCCTGCCGGATGCGGCTGATGAAGGTCGCGAAGTCGCCCACGCATTCGATCGGGGTGACGTAGCCGCCGTCCTCGCGCTTGTCGATCACCATGATGCCCGGGGCCTCGCGCAGGATGTCGCGTGCCTCGTCCTCGTCGAGGAATTCCTCGAACTCGATGTTGATCGCCTCGGCATGGCCGACGAAGACGGGCACGCGCACGCAGGTCGCGGTGAGCCGGATGGAGGGATCGACGATCTTCTTCGTCTCGGCCACCATCTTCCACTCTTCCTTGGTGGATCCGTCCTCCATGAAGACGTCGATATGCGGGATCACGTTGAAGGCGATCTGCTTCTGGAATTTCGACGGCTTCACGTCAGCGGTGGGGTTGTAGACGGCCTTGGTCTGGTCCCAGAGCTCGTCCATGCCCGCCTTCCCGGCGCCCGACACCGACTGGTAGGTGGACACAACGACGCGCTTGATCCGGGCGCGGTCATGCAGCGGCTTCAGCGCCACGACCATCTGCGCGGTCGAGCAGTTGGGGTTCGCGATGATGTTCTTCTTGGCGTAACCCTCGACCGCTTCGGGGTTCACCTCGGGCACCACCAGCGGCACGTCCGGGTCGTAGCGATAGAGCGACGAGTTGTCGATCACGACGCAGCCCGCCGCGGCGGCCTTGGGCGCATAGGTCTTGGTCGCATCCGAGCCGATCGCGAACAGCGCCATGTCCCAGCCGGTGAAGTCGAACGTGTCGAGGTCCTGCGTCTTGAGCGTGCGGTCCCCGTAGCTCACCTCGGTTCCCAGCGACCGCCGCGACGCGAGCACCGCGATCTCGTCGACCGGAAACTCGCGCTCGGCGAGGATGTTCAGCATTTCGCGGCCCACGTTTCCGGTGGCACCCGCGACGACAACCTTGTAACCCATGATCGGCTCCCTTGTTCTGCGGGGGCGGCGGCGCGAAACGACGTCCCGCGCGCGGTCCGCCCCGGTCCAGAGCCGTTTACATGAGCGTCGCGGCATCGGAAAGGGAGGAATGCCCGCGGTCGCGCGGCGCGAATCGCGGCACGGATCCGCGGCGGATGCACACAATTTCGGCGGGAATCCGCCGAACACTCCCCGCCATTTTGCAATTGCAGCATGGCGCGCTTGTCCAAAGAAACGGCGAAGGCGTATATGTTGAGCGCCCCTCAGCGGAATTTTGGGTTGGCAACGTTCATGTTCATGAATTGGGTGGCAGGGTACCATTCGGCTCAGCACGCTCGATCACGCTTAGGCCCATGACCTTTTTCAAAGACTTGCGCCCAATGGATGATGCCATGCTCTACCGCCTCGTGACCGCCATGAGCCGCAAGCAGAAGGAACTGGCCTTCCTGCTGATGGACGCGGCGATGTCGTTCGTGACGGTGGGCCTCGCGCTTGCCCTCAATGGCCAGACACGGCTCGACATTCCCACGCTCGCGGCGCTCGCACCGCTCGCGGTCGCCATGTGCTTCGTCGGCATCGGCGTGTCGCTCGCCATGGGCCTGCCCAAGATCAAGCTCAACGCCTACGAGACGCGCGGCATCGTCCTGACCGGCATCTTCGCCGTCGCGGTCGGGGCGAGCGGTGCACTGCTGAACGCCGCCGCCGGGCATCCGCTACCGGTCGCGGTCTTCGTGATCTTCGCGTTCCTCTTCCTCGTCTTCGGCGCCGGCTGGCGGATCCTGCTGCGGCAGTGGCTGATCGAGATCTACCGCCGCGGCCACCAGCACATCCGGGTGCTTATCTACGGCGCCGGCCATACCGGCCAGCAGCTCGTCGCGGCGCTGAAAAGCGACTATGCCGCGCATCCCGTGGCCTTCGTAGACGACAACCCGACGCTGCAGACCCTGCGCATCTCGGGCCTTCCCGTCTACGCGCCCTCCAAGATCAAGACGCTCGTTGCCGAGAACCGCATCGACCGCGTCGTGCTCGCCATGCCCTCGATCAGCCAGCCGCGGCAGGCGCGCATCGCGCACGGCCTGCGCAAGATCGGCTGCGAGGTGCACGCGCTGCCGTCCTTCGCCGAACTCGTGGGCCACGGCGACATGCGCCGCAGGTCCGCCGCGGTGGCACTCGACGACCTCCTCGGCCGCAACCGGCTCGAATCCGAGCTGCCCGGCGTCAGCCACGCCTATTCCGGCCGCCGCATCCTCGTGACCGGCGCGGGCGGCTCCATCGGGTCGGAACTCTGCCGCCAGCTGATCGCCTGCCGGCCGCACTGCGTGGTGCTGCTCGACCATTCTGAACTCTCGCTCTACACGATCGAGAAGGAACTGCGCGAGATCGGCGGCACCATGAACGTCGTGCCGATCCTGGGCTCCGTCCTCGACGACCAGCTGGTGCGCCGGGTGATCGGCGATCACGACATTGACGTCGTGCTGCACGCGGCCGCCTACAAGCACGTGCCGCTCGTCGAGTGCAACGTCCTGAACGGCCTGCGCAACAACGTCATCGGCACCAAGGTGCTGGGCGACGCGGCGCGCGACGCGGGCGTCGAGCGGTTCATCCTCGTCTCCTCGGACAAGGCCGTGCGCCCGACCAACGTGATGGGCGCGTCGAAGCGGCTGGCAGAACTCGTGATCCAGGACCTCGCCACCCGCTCGACCGAGACGCGATTCTCGATGGTGCGCTTCGGCAACGTGCTCGGGTCCTCGGGATCGGTGATCCCTCTCTTCGAGGAACAGATCGAACGCGGCGGACCGGTCACCCTGACCGATCCCAACGTCACGCGCTACTTCATGACGATCTCCGAGGCGGCGCGCCTCGTGCTGCTCGCGGGGTCCTTCGCGCGGGGCGGCGACCTCTTCGTGCTCGACATGGGCGACCCCGTCCCGATCCGGAAGCTCGCCCGCCAGATGATCGAGGGTGCCGGCCACACGGTGAAGGACGCCGAGAATCCCGACGGCGACATCGAGATCCGCATCACCGGCCTGCGCCCCGGCGAAAAGCTGCACGAGGAACTGCTGATCTCGTCCGACATGCTGACCACGCCGCACAGCAAGATCCTGCGCGCGCAGGAAGGCTACCTGTCCGAGATCGAGATGGCGAACGCCATGAAGGACCTCAAGCGCGCCATCGCCACGATGGACGAGGACCTGGCGCGGCAGGTGATCCTGCGCTGGGTCGAACGCGCCAAGGAAGAGACCGTGCAGCCCGAGCGCGGCACCGCCCTGTCCTGACCGGGTTCGGGGCGCGGGTCAGCGCCCCGGCACGCCGTCGCGCGGCGGTTCGGGCGTCCAGTTCTCGATCAGCGCCGTCGCCTCCTCGGCGTTGTCGACGTAGCGGAAGAGGTCGAGGTCCTCGCGGCTGATCGTGCCGGCCTCGGCCAGCGCCTCCCAGTTCACCACGCCCTCCCAGAACTCCTTGCCGAACAGCAGGACCGGCACCCGCCACATGCGGCCCGTCTGGATCAGCGTCAGCGTCTCGAACAGCTCGTCCATGGTGCCGAAGCCGCCCGGGAACACGCAGACCGCCCGCGCCCGCATCAGGAAATGCATCTTGCGGATCGCGAAGTAGTGGAAGTTGAAGGCCAGCTCCGGCGTCACGTAAGGGTTGGGCGCCTGCTCGTGCGGCAGCACGATGTTGAGCCCGATGGACCGCCCGCCCGCCTCCTGCGCGCCGCGGTTTCCGGCCTCCATCACGCCCGGGCCGCCGCCGGTGACGATCACGTATTCGGAGCCCCCGGTCTCGAGCGACTTCTCGGTCATGCGCATGGCGAAGGCGCGCGCCTCCTCGTAGTAGCGCGACATGCTGCCCAGCGCCTCGGTCCGGGCATGGATCGCCTCGGACGGGATGCGGGCGCCGCCGAACAGCACGATGGTCGACGTGATGCCCTGCTCGTCGAGCAGCATCTCGGGCTTCAGGAGCTCGAGCTGCAGGCGCACCGGACGCAGTTCGCGGCGGCACAGGAAATCGTCGTCGGCAAAGGCCAGGCGGTAGGACGGCGAACGGGTCTGGGGCGTATCGGGAACCTCCCGCGCGGTGCGGCGGTCGCGGCCGGCATCGCGGAAGGGGCTCTTGCGGTCGTCTTTCATGGAGGTCCTCGGATCGGATCGCCCCATGCCTAGCGCGGATCCGCCGGACGCGCCAGCGACGGCGGGTCGCGCCAGCGGGCTTTCCTCGCGGCCGGCCCGGCGCTATGACATCGCCGCACACAGCACCGGAGGGAGCTCGCCCATGGACATCGCGCAACTGGAATCCGCCATCGACGCCGCCTGGGAGGCGCGCGACACGATCACGCCCGACACCAAGGGCGACACGCGCGAGGCCATCGAGGAGACCCTCGCGGCGCTCGACAGCGGCACGCTCCGCGTGGCCGAGCGGCAGGCGGACGGCGCCTGGAAGGTCAACCAGTGGGCCAAGAAGGCCGTGCTGCTGGGCTTCCGCATCAAGGACATGGAAAAGCATTCCGGCGGCCCGCAGGGCGGCGGCTGGTGGGACAAGGTCGACAGCAAGTTCGAGGGCTGGAAGAAGAAGGACTGGAAGGAAGCGGGCTTCCGCGCGGTGCCGAACTGCGTCGTCCGTCACTCGGCGTTCATCGGCAAGGGCGTGGTGCTCATGCCCTCCTTCGTGAACCTCGGCGCCTACGTGGACGAGGGCACCATGGTGGACACCTGGGCCACCGTCGGGTCCTGCGCGCAGATCGGCAAGAACGTCCACCTGTCGGGCGGCGTCGGCATCGGCGGCGTGCTCGAGCCGCTGCAGGCCGACCCCACCATCATCGAGGACAACTGCTTCATCGGCGCGCGGTCCGAGGTGGTCGAGGGCTGCATCGTGCGCGAGGGCGCGGTCCTCGGCATGGGCGTCTACATCGGCAAGTCGACCAAGATCGTCGACCGCGCCACGGGCGAGGTCACCTATGGCGAGGTGCCGCCCTATTCCGTGGTGGTGTCGGGCTCGATGCCGTCCTCGGGCGGCGTGAACCTCTACTGCGCCGTGATCGTCAAGCGCGTGGACGAGAAGACCCGTGCCAAGGTGGGCATCAACGAGCTTCTGCGCGACTGATCAGCCGCCTTTTCACGGGGTCGGCGCACACTTGCGTGAAACCAAATGCGTTCCGCGTCGTTGGAGGATGACCTCTTGCGGCGCGGGACATGCTGAACAACCTTCCACTACCCTTTCTTCTGGCCATCTTCGCGGTCGCCGGCGCGGCTGTCGTCGCGGCGTCGATCCGCGCGACGGGCCTCGCCGACGCCATCGCCGACCGCACCCGGATGGGCGAGGCCATGGCCGGCGGGCTCATCCTCGGCGCCGCGACCTCGCTCTCGGGCGTGGTCGTGTCCGTCAGCGCGGCCTTCTCGGGCGATGCGAGCTACGCCTTCTCGAACGCGGTGGGCGGGATCGCCGCGCAGACGCTGTTCCTCGCCATCGCCGACCTGCTGCACCGGCGCGCGAACCTCGAACATTCGGCGGCGGAGCCCGCGAACCTGTTCCAGGCGGTGCTTCTCATCATCCTGCTGAGCCTGCCGCTCTGCGCGGTGGCCGGGCCCGACGTGTCCTATCTCGGCGTGCACCCCGTCTCGATCGTCCTCTTCCTCGCCTACATCGCCGGCGTGCGCCTCGCGGGCGACGTCAAGGAACAGCCGATGTGGCGCCCCGTGCGCACGACCGACACGCGCCGCGACACGCCCGAGGATCCGGACGAGGCGGACCGCCCGGTGCGCGGCGTCGCGTTGCGCTTCGTCGGGCTCGTGGCCGTCATGGGCGCGGGCGGGCTCGTGATCGCGCAGGCCGGCGGGCAGTTCATCGACCGGTTCGGCCTGTCGTCGAGCCTCGTCGGCTCGCTCATCACCGCGGTCGTGACCTCGCTGCCGGAATTCGTCACCACGCTTGTCGCCGTGCGCCGGGGCGCGCTGCAGCTCGCCGTGGGCGGCATCATCGGCGGCAACACCTTCGACACGCTCTTCCTCGTGGCGGGCGACGCCGCCTACCGCGAAGGCTCGATCTATCACGCGATCGAGGCGAACGACATCTACTGGCTCGGCACCGGCCTCCTGATGACGGCGGTCCTCCTGGCCGGGCTGATCCTGCGCCAGCGCGAGGGGCCGGCGCGCATCGGCATCGAAAGCGTGCTGATGATGGGCATCTATCTTACGGCGCTCACCGTCGAGGTGACGTCGTGACCTCCACAAACCGGCAAACTAGGAGACAGACATGACCGGATTAGGGTGGCTTGCGGCAATCATCGTGGGCGGGATCGCCGGCTGGATCGCCGAAAAGATCATGAAGGCGGACCACGGCCTGCTCACGAACATCATTCTCGGGATCCTCGGGGCGGTGGTGCTGAACTGGATCCTCATCACGCTGACCGGGTCGACGCTCGGGGGCTGGATCGGCCAGCTCGTCGTGGGCGCCGCGGGCGCGTGCATCCTCATCGGCGCCTGGCGCGCCATCCGGCGCTAGCGCCACGCACGACCGGGGCGGGGGCCGCGACGCGGCCCCCTGCCACCCGCGACGCGTTGACAAACGCCGCGGGTGGCCCCATGCCGCCCCCATGGCGAAGGACCGGCGCAAACAGGATGTCTACACGCTCGTGGTCGAGGTCGGCCGCAAGGCCGGCGACGGCCTGCCCGACGGCGCGACCGGCGCGGCGCTCATGTGCTACGCCTCCGGTGTGGACGAGGCCGAGGCAGTACGCGAGACCGTCGCGATCCTGAAGGCCGCCGACATGGCCCCCCTCGACGTCACCGGCTACGGCACCGAGGCCGAGCGCCTCGCCGAAGGCCACGAGATCGAGGCGGACGAGGCTGAGCTCATGGCCCGCGCGCTCGCCGAAAACGCCGTCATCGTGGCGCAGGTCACCCCCTTCTTCGACAAGGACTAGGCGTGTTTGCGCAGAGCGCGTCTTCGCGATAGCTCTGGCGGCGCCCGCCCGCGCGAAGGAAAACGCCCCATGCCGCTCGATCCCGTCAGCCTGCTCAAGGACCTGGTCCGCTGCCCCTCCGTCACGCCCGCCGACGCGGGTGCGCTCGGCCACGTGGAGGCGGCCCTCGCCGCCGCGGGCTTCGAGTGCCACCGGGTGCCGCGGGGCGGCATCGACAACCTCTATGCCCGCTGGGGGGCGAAAGGGCACGCGCGCAGCTTCGGTTTCAACGGGCACACCGATGTCGTGCCCGTGGGCGATCCGGCGTCGTGGTCGACCGATCCTTTCGGTGCCGAGGAACGCGACGGCCATGTCTGGGGACGCGGCACCACCGACATGAAGTCGGGCGTCGCGGCCTTCGTTGCCGCGGCCGTGGACTTCGTGACCGAGACGCCGCCCGACGGCGCGGTGATCCTCGCCATCACCGGCGACGAGGAGGGCGCGTCGGTCGACGGCACGCGGGCGCTGCTCGACTGGATGGACACGCGCGGCGAACGCATGGCGGTCTGCCTCGTGGGCGAACCGACCTGCCCCGACCGCATGGGCGAGATGATGAAGATCGGCCGCCGCGGCTCGCTCAATGCGCAGCTGACGGTGCGCGGCGTGCAGGGTCATTCCGCCTATCCGCACCGCGCCGTGAACCCGCTGCACGCGCTCGTGCGGCTCTGCGACCGGCTGGCCAGCCACCCGCTCGACCACGGCACCGACCATTTCGACCCCTCGACGCTCGCCATCGTCACCATCGACACCGGCAACCCCGCGACCAACGTGATCCCGGCCGAGGCGCGCGCAACGCTCAACATCCGCTTCAACGACTCCCATAGCGGCGCCGCGCTGACCGACTGGCTCGGCACCGAGGCGGCCGAGACCGACGCGGCCTTCGGCACGCGCACCGAGGTCGCGGTGACCGTGTCGGGCGAAAGCTTCCTGACCCCTCCCGGGCCGCTCACCGACCTCGTGTCGGCCGCGGTCGCCGCCGAATGCGGCGTGACGCCGGTCCTGTCGACCTCGGGCGGCACCTCGGACGCCCGTTTCGTAAAGGACCACTGCCCGGTGGTCGAGTTCGGGCTCGTGGGACGCACCATGCACGCGGTCGACGAGCGCGTGGCGGTGGGCGACGTGCACGCGCTCAAGGCGATCTACGGCCGCATCCTGCGCGACTACTTCGCCTGAACCGGGCCCCGTCGTCTTCCCGGATGACGACGCCCGGCCCGCGTGCTACCTGCGAAACCATGAGCCAGATCCCGACCAAGGCGCAGATCCTCGACTGGATCTCCGAGAACCCGACCCAGACCGCCAAGCGCGACATCGCGAAGGCCTTCGGCGTGAAGGGGGCACAGCGCATCGACCTCAAGCGCCTCCTGAAGGAGCTCGAGGCCGAGGGCCATCTCGAGAAGCGCAAGAAGACCTACCGCGACCCCGACCGGCTGCCTCCGGTCTCGGTCCTCCAGGTGCGCGCGCCTTCGGTCGACGGCGACCTCTATGCCCAGCCACTCGAATGGCACGGGGAGGGCAAGGAACCCGTCGTGCTGCTGATCCCGCGTGCCGCGGACCCCGCGCTCGGCGAGGGCGACCGCATCCTCGCGCGGCTGACCGAGGTGGCGACCGAGGGCGTCGACTACGAGGCGCGCCTGATCCGGCGCATCGGCGCAAGCCCCCGCCGCATCGTCGGCATCTTCCGCAAGGGGACCGAGGGCGGCCGCATCGTGCCCATCGACAAGGGTGCGGACCTCGAATGGATGGTCGCCACGGACGCCACCGCGGGCGCCCGCGACGGCGAGCTGGTCGAGGCAGAACAGGCCGGACCCAAGGGCCGCATGGGCCTGCCGAGGGCGCGCGTCACCGGGCGGCTCGGCGATCCGTCCGAACCGCGCGCGGTCTCGCTGATCGCGATCCACCAGCACGGCATCCCGGACGACTTTCCCGAGGACGTCCTGGCCGAGGCCGACCGGATGAAACCCGCGGGCCTCAAGGGGCGCGAGGACCTGCGCGACCTGCCGCTCGTCACCATCGACCCCGAGGACGCGCGCGATCACGACGACGCGGTCTGCGCCGCACCCGACGACGATCCGAAGAACCCGGGCGGCCACGTCCTGTGGGTCGCGATCGCCGACGTGGCGCATTATGTCCGCTCGGGCTCGGCGCTCGACCGCGAGGCGCGCAAGCGCGGCAATTCCAGCTACTTCCCCGACCGCGTGGTGCCGATGCTGCCCGACCGGCTGTCGGGCGACCTCTGCTCGCTGCACGAGGGCGTGCCGCGCGCCTGCATCGCGGTGCGCATGGTGCTCGACGAGGCCGGCAACAAGCTGCGCCACGACTTCCACCGCGGGCTGATGAAATCGCCACGCTCGCTGACCTACCAGCAGGTGCAGGCCGCCATGGACGGCGCGCCAGACGACCGCACCGAACCGCTGCTCGACGAGGTGATCCGCCCGCTCTACGCGGCCTTCGCGGCCCTGCGCGCGGCGCGCGAACGCCGCCAGCCGCTGGACCTCGACCTTCCCGAGCGGCGCATCCGCCTCTCGCCCGAGGGCAAGGTCCTGTCGGTCAACTTCACCGACCGGCTCGACGCCCACCGGATGATCGAGGAATTCATGGTGCTGGCGAACGTCGCCGCCGCCGAGACCCTGATCCGCCGCAAGACCCCGCTGCTGTTCCGCGTCCACGAGGAGCCGCCCGAGGACAAGCTCGAGACCCTGCGCGACACCGCCGAGGCCGCGGGCCTTAGCCTCGCCAAGGGACAGGTGCTGACCACCGCGCATCTGAACCGGCTGCTGGCGCAGGCCGCGGGGCGCGACGAGGCCGAGCTCATCAACATCTCGACGCTGCGCGCGATGACGCAGGCCTATTACAGCCCCAAGAACTTCGGCCATTTCGGTCTCGCGCTGGCCAATTACGCGCATTTCACCTCGCCGATCCGGCGCTATTCCGACCTCATCGTGCACCGCGCGCTGGTCTCGGCGCATGGCTGGGGCGAGGACGGCCTGACCGAGGAGGAGCTCGACCGGCTCGACCAGACCGCGACGCACATCTCGGAAACCGAGCGGCGCTCGATGGTGGCCGAACGCGACACCACCGACCGCTACCTCGCCGCGTTCCTCTCGGACCGGATCGGGGCGGACTTCACCGGCCGGATCAGCGGGGTCGCCAAGTTCGGCGTCTTCGTCAAGCTCGACGAGACCGGCGCGGACGGGCTGGTGCCGATCCGGAGCCTCGGCAACGAGTTCTTCCACTTCGACCGCGAGGCCGGCACGCTGATGGGGGCCGATACCGGCACGCTGATCCACGCGGGTCAGCGCGTCACCGTGCGTCTGGTCGAGGCCGCGCCCGTGACCGGCGGCATCGGGCTCGAGCTCCTGTCGCTCGAGGAGACGGACATGCCCCGCGGCCCCGTGCGCCGGCGCCCGGGCGGCAAGCCCGGAGGCACCCGCGGCCGCCCGGGCGGCAAGCCCGGCGGCGGCCCGCCTCCGCGCCGCAAGCTCGTCCGCGCCAAGAAGAAGGACGACAAGGCCAAGGTGAAGCGCCGCCGCGACGCACGGCGCTGACCACCCCGCCGGTCGGCGGCCCGGCGCCCGGCCCGAGCCCGCGCTTTGGAAATCCGCCGTTCTGGTGTATCCTTCGGGAAAACAACCCGAGCAGCAGGAACATCCCGATGAACGCGCGCCCAGCCGCCCTTGCGGCCGCCCTTTCGCTCATCTGCGGCGCGGTGTCCGCAGATCCCGTCCAGCGCTCCCTGCGCCCCGCAGAACGGCCCGCGGCCGGCGTCCGGATGGTGACGCTCGCCGCGGCCACCGTGGCCCCGCAGGAGGCGCTGCGCCCCGCCCGCCGGCCGGCGGAAGCCACGCCGGCCGCCACCCCCGCGGCGCCGCAGGCCGGGGCGGAGCATGCGGGCTTTGCCGGCTGGGTGCGCGAGTTCCGGCCCCGCGCGCTCGCCGCGGGCATCGACGCGGGCACCTTCGACCGGGCCTTCGCCGGCGCGCGCTACGACCCGGACGTGATCGCCCGCGACCGGACGCAGGCCGAGTTCACCAAGACCCTCTGGCAATACCTCGACAGCGCCGTGTCCGACACGCGCATCGCCAACGGCCGCGCGGCGCTCGCCGAGCATGGTGCGGTCCTGCAGCGGATCGAGGAGGCCTATGGCGTCGACAAGGAGGTCGTCGCGGCGATCTGGGGCATGGAAAGCGCCTATGGCAGCTTCCGCGGCACGAAGCCCATCGTGGGCTCGCTCGCCACGCTCGCCTTCGAGGGCCGGCGCGCGGCGTTCTTCGAGGACCAGCTGATCGCGGCGCTGCGCATCCTGCAGAACGGCGACACGGGCCCCGAGACCATGACCGGCAGCTGGGCCGGCGCCATGGGCCACACGCAGTTCATCCCGACCTCCTACGAGGCGCTCGCGGTCGACTTCACCGGCGACGGCCGGCGCGACATCTGGTCGGACGACCCGACCGACGCGCTGGCGTCGACGGCGCACTACCTCGCCGAGCATGGCTGGACCCTCGGCATGCCCTGGGGCGTCGAGGTGCAGCTGCCCGCGGATTTCGACTACAGCCTCGCCGACCGCTCGATCGAGAAGATGCCGTCGGACTGGGCGCGGCTCGGGGTGCGCGGCGTGGACGGGGCGCCGGTGCGCGATTTCGGGTCGGCATCGCTGCTGCTGCCCGCCGGCGCGGACGGCGTGGCGTTCCTGATCTCGCGGAACTTCCGCGCGATCGAGCGCTATAACGCCGCCGATGCCTATGTGATCGGGGTGGGCCACCTGTCGGACCGCCTGCGCGGCTCGGGCCCCTTCCGGGGCGGCTGGCCTGCGGACGAGCGCGCGCTGACCTTCGACGAGCGGCAGGAGCTGCAGCGCCGCCTGACCGCGGCAGGCTACGACACCGGCGGGGTCGACGGCCGGATCGGGCCCAACACGCTCGCGGCGCTGCGCGGCTTCCAGCGCGCCGCGGGGCTGAAACCTGACGGCTACGCCTCGCTCAGCGTGCTCGACCGGCTGCGCTGACGCGGCTCAGAGGCGGTCGCGGAAGGCCGCGACCACCTCCTCGTAGACCGTGCGCTTGAACGGCACGATGTTCGAGACGAGCTCGTCCGCCGGCAGCCAGCGCCATTCCGAGAATTCGGGATGCTCGGTCTCGATGACGATGTCCGCATCGCTGCCGTGAAAGCGCAGCAGGAACCATTTCTGCTCCTGCCCGCGAAAGCGCCCCTTCCACACCTTGCCGACCAGCTCGGGTGGCAGGTCGTAGCGCACCCATCCCGGCGTCTCCGCTTCGACGGTGACGAGGTGCGCGCCCACGCCGGTCTCCTCCACGAGTTCGCGCAGCGCCGCGGCGCGCGGTCCCTCGCCCGGATCGATCCCGCCCTGCGGCATCTGCCAGGCCGGCACGTCGCTGTCCCGCCGCTGCCCGACGAACACCTCGCCCGCGGGATTGGCCAGCATCACGCCGACGCAGGGGCGGTAGGGCAGGTTCGCGATCTCGTTGGGGGTCAGGGTCATGGGGGCGCTCCGCTCGGCTGGACCTGCCGCGGGGCCTAGCCGCTGGCGCGCCGCGGATCCAGCCCCCCGGAACGACGGACGCCCCGCCCGGGAATGTCCCGGACGGGGCGCCTGGTCTCGCGCCGGTCGCGCCGGCGTCTAGTCCTCGGTCTGGACCTCGGCCTTCTGCAGCGCCGACATGGCCTCGGGGCCGAGCGCCGACAGGCCCTTCAGGATGTCGATGGCGTAGGCGAGCTGGTAATCCTCCTCGCGCAGCGCCGCGGCATCCTCGGCCCGCTGGCGGTCCTCCTCGATCTGGCGCAGCTCGTCCTCGGACAGCGAATCGTTGTTCAGAGCGCCGCGCAGGTCGGCCTCGGACCGGGTCGGCAGACCCGAGGCGTTCTCCTGGGCCTCCTCGTCCACCGGGTCGCGCGAGGGCTGCGCCACGATGATGTCGGGCGACACGCCCAGCGCCTGGATCGACCGGCCCGAGGGCGTGTAGTAGCGCGCCGTGGTCAGCCGCATGGCGCCGTCGCCGCGCAGCGGCATCACCGTCTGCACCGACCCCTTGCCGAAGCTCTTGGTACCCACGACGATCGCGCGGCGGTGATCCTGCAGCGCACCCGCCACGATCTCGGACGCCGAGGCCGAGCCGCCATTGATCAGCACCACGATCGGCTTGCCCTCGACGAGGTCGCCCTCGGTCGCGTTGTAGCGGTCGCCGTCGGCCGGGTTGCGTCCCCGCGTCGACACGATCTCGCCCGCATCGAGGAACGCGTCCGAGACCTTGATCGCCTGGTTCAGCAGGCCGCCCGGGTTGTTGCGCAGGTCGAGCACGATGCCGTTGACGTTGTCCATGCCGCCGGCGGCCTCGACCTGCTCCTGCAGGCCCGCCTCGAGGTTCGGATAGGTCTGGTCGTTGAACGTGGTAATCCGCAGCACGACCGAGTCGCCCTGGGTGCGCGCGCGCACCGCGGTGAGCGTGATCGTGTCGCGCACGATCTCGATGTCGAAGGGCTCGTCCTCGCCCTCGCGCACCACGGTGATGACGATCTCCGATCCGACCGGCCCCCGCATCAGGTCCACCGCCTCGTCGAGCGTCAGGCCCAGCACGGATTCGCCGTCGACATGGGTGATGAAGTCCCCGGCCTCGATCCCGGCCTCGGCCGCGGGCGTGCCGTCGATGGGCGAGACGACCTTGACGAAGCCCTCTTCCTGCGTGACCTCGATCCCGAGCCCGCCGAATTCCCCGCGGGTCTGCACGCGCATCGCCTGCGCGTCGTCGGGCGACAGGTAGCTCGAATGCGGATCGAGCGAGGTCAGCATGCCGTTGATGGCCGCCTCGATCAGCTCGTCCTCTTCCACGTCCTCGACGTACTGGGCCCGGATGCGCTCGAAGATGTCGCCGAACAGGTCGAGCTGCTCGTAGATCGACACGGTCTTCTCGCTTTCCTGCGCCAGAAGCGGGCCGACGAACTGGGTGGTCGCGACCGCCCCGGCCAGCGTGCCGCCGAGGGCGGCCATGACGAACTTGTTCATGCTGATCTCATCCCTTGTCGGTTGCGAACCACGTCAGCGGGTCCACGGGGCGATTGCCCTCTCTGACCTCAATATAGAGCGTTTCGGACCGGCGAGTTAAACCCCTTTCACTCGAAGGTGACAGGATGCCGCCGTCGCCGTCCGGTCCCTCGCCCGGCATCAGCCCGACCGGCGCGCCCTCCGGCAGGACCTCGCCGGTCTCGCCGTAGACCACGTCGAGCCCCGCGAGCACGACCAGCAGGTCCGGCTGCGGCTCGAGGATCGCCACGATCCCGTAATCGAGGAGCGGCCCGCGATAGCGCAACGTCGCCGGCACCGGCGTCGACACCAGCGCGCGCGGGCGCGTCGCGACCACGATGCCCGGCCGGGTGACGCCCGCCGCGTCGGTCTCGCCCGCCCGGCGCAGCACCTCGCCCGCCACCGGCAGCGGCAGCGCGCCCTTGCGGTCGTCCACGCGCGGCAGCGGGTCGCCCTCGACGCCGTTCGCCGCGATCTCCGACAGCCCGCTCGCGAACCCCTCGAGCGTCTCGGACGCCGCGATCAGGATCGCCGTGCGCACCGCGTCCTCGGTGAACTTCCGCGGCAGCGGTCCGCGGTCGGCGATGGCCTGCGACAGGCCCGCGCGCGCCTCCTGCAGCTGCGCGAGCCCCTCCTGCAGCGTGCCCGCCGCGTCCTGCTGCAGCCGGCGCAGGGTCGCGACCTCCTCGAGATCGGCGCGCAGCCGGTCCGCGGCGCCCGCGAGCGCGGGCGTCACCGACGCGACCAGCATGCCCGCCCGCGCCGCGCCGAGCGGCCCCTCGGGATGCAGGAGCTGCTGCGCGGGCTCCGCCCGGCCAAGCGCCTGCAGCACGCCGAGAAGCTCGCCCAGCTCGGCGTCCCGGGCCGCGAGGTCGCGGTCGATCTGCGCCTCCCGGATCGCCGCCTCGCGCAGGCCCGCGCGCATCGCCGCGAGCCCCTCCTCGAAGGCGCGGATGGTGGCGGTCAGCGCCGCCACCCGGTCGCGCGCCGCCTCGGCCGCGTCGAGCTGCCGGGCCGCCGCGTCGAGCC
>NZ_JAME01000028.1 GCF_000521865.1 Roseivivax isoporae LMG 25204 | reverse complement strand
CGTTACCGAAGTCCTGAGCCTAACTCGTTGAAACCAAAAGGGTCCAGGCGAAGCACTACGCGCGCGCCTACGAGGACCACCGGGCGCCGCGCGGCGGGGCACGTTCGGATCGATCTCGGGCGAGCCCGCTCTCCGCAGGTACGTCAAGGTCACTGTCGGGGCAGCGGATGGCCCGGCGATCACGCGTCCTTCGCCCAGTCCTCCAGCGCATCGACGACCGCCCGGGTGATCGCTGTCGGGCGCTCCGCGGCCTCGGCAAGCGGGTCGTCGCGGCCGAGGCGGTCCGCCATGTCGCCGATCGTGAAGCCGTTCGCGCGGTCGAGGCGGGACAGCTCGTCCCAGGTGACGGGGACCGCCACCGGCGCGCCCTCGCGCGCCCGCAGCGCGTAGGGCGCGATCGCGGTCGCGCCGCGTTCGTTGCGCAGCCAGTCGACGAAGATGCGGCCCCTGCGCTTCTGCTTGGACATGGTCGCCGTGTAGCGTTCCGGCGCGCGCTCGGCGAGGATGTGGGCGAAGGTCTTGGCGAAGCCCTTGACCGTGTCCCAGGTCGCCTGCCGCTTCAGCGGCACCACCACGTGCACGCCCTTGCCGCCGGTGACCATCGCCCCGCACGGAAGCCCGATCCGCGCCAGGTGATCGCGCAGGTCCCGGGCCGCGTCGCGCACGGCGTCGAACCCGAGCCCCTCGTCGGGATCGAGGTCGAACACCATGCGGTCGGGCCGGTCGAGACGGTCGCGGCGCGCGCCCCAGACGTGGAATTCGAGCGTGCCCATCTGCACCGCCGCCAGGACCGAGTCCGGCCCCGAGAGATACATGTAATCCTCGGTGCCTCCGTCCTTCTCCTCGATGGGGACGGTGCGGAGCGCGGCGGGAAAACCCTTGCCCGCGTGTTTCTGAAAAAAGCAGTCGTCCCCGATCCCGCCCGGGCAACGCAGGAGCGACACGGGCCGCTGGGCGGCATGCCGCAGCAGCGCCTCGGCGACGCGGTCATAGTGCCGCGCCACCGCGCCCTTGGTGACGTTCGCGGTCGGGTAGACAACGCGGTCCGGATGCGAGATCGCGATGCCGCCGACCGTGTCCCCGCCGCCCTTGTCCTGGTGCGCCTCGCGTCCTGCACTCACGTCCGCTGCCTCCTTGTCCTCGCGCAAACCCTTGAACACGCCGTGGCGGATGCGGCCCTCGGCGGTGAACTCGGCATAGGCCACCTCGATCACGTGCTGCGGCGTCACCCAGCGCGCGCCGCGCGTCTCTGCGGGCAGGGGGCCGTCGAAGGGTGCGCCCTTCCGTTCCGAGGACGCGAGCACCGCCGACAGCGCCTCGAGGTCGTCCTGCGAAAAGCCCGATCCGACGCGGCCGCGATAGACGAACGTCCCGTTCTCGTGGCTGCCGACGAGGAGCGAGGCGAACGGCCGACCCGGCCTGTCGCTGTCCGACCAGCCGGCGACGACGAACTCGGCCCGCCGCACGCATTTCGACTTGATCCAGGCGCGCGACCGGCCGCCGCGATAGGGGGCATCCGCCCGCTTGGACACGAGCCCCTCGCCGCCCGCGGCGCAGACCGCCGCGAGCGCGTCGGCACCGTCGCCCGCGAGGACCGGGGAAAGGCGGATCGCGCCGCGCGGCGGAACCCCGGACAAAGCGCGTTCGAGCGCCTCGCGCCGGTCCGAGAGCGGCCGCGCGGTCATGTCCTCGCCGTCGAGATGCAGGCAGTCGAAGGCGTAGAAGGTCAGCGCGCCGCCGTCCCTGAGCGCAGCCTGCAGTGCCGAGAAATCGCCGCCGCCACCGCCCGCGATCACCTCGCCGTCGATGAGCGCCGCGTCGACGGCAAGCGCGTCGGCCGGACCCGTCAGCGCGGCGACGCGGTCGGTCCAGTCCTTGCCGTTCCGGCTGTGGAAGCGCACGCCGCCTTTTCCGATGGCAAGCAGCATCCGGTAGCCGTCGAACTTCGCCTCGTGCTGCCAGCCCGTTCCCTCGGGCGGCGCCTCCTCGAGCGTGGCGAGCTGCACCTTGCGGAACCGCGGCCGCGCGCCGCCGTGCGCGGGTGGGCGCGGTCCCTCCGTTCCGGCCGCGATCTCGCGCATGGTCCGGCCGGTGGTGACCGACCGCCGGTGCCGGTTCAGGAGCGCGTCGGCGGAGCGGCCGGCGCGGTCATCCTTCTCCTTCACCAGGAGCCAGTTCTCCCGTGCCTCGCCCTTGCGCCCCCGCATCCGGACAAGCGCCCATCCGCCGTCCATGCGGGCGCCATGCAGGCGGAAATGCAGCTTGCCCTCGGCCAGGCCGGTCTCGGGGTCGTGCAGCGGCTCCCAGTGACCCTGGTCCCACAGCATGACGGTGCCGCCGCCATATTCCGCCTCCGGGATCGTGCCCTCGAAATCGCCGTAGGCGACCGGGTGGTCCTCGGTGCGCACGGCGAGCCGCTTTTCCCGCGGGTCGGTCGACGGGCCCTTCGTCACCGCCCACGACCAGAGAACGCCGCCCCATTCGAGCCGGAAATCGTAGTGCAGGCGCTGCGCGTCGTGTTTCTGCACCACGAAAAGCGGTCGGTTGGCGCCGGCATCCACGATCTCGGCCACGGGCTCCGGCGTGACCGAGAAGTCCCGCTTGCCGCGATAGGCGTCGAGGGGGTTCACGACGCCTTCTTCCGGCTCGAGCCGGAACGCGACCCGGCGCCGGACCCGGACTTGCCCGCGGACTTGGCGGTGGAGGACGAGGATTTCGTCGACGACGCCTTCGTGCCCGATCCGGATTTCGATCCCGAGGAGGAGGAGGACCGCTTGCCCGACGACCGCGACCCGCGTCCTTCGTCGAGGCTCTTCTTCAGCGCGTCCATCAGGTCGACCACGTTCTCGCCGCCGCCGGTCTTGCCGTCGTCGTCCTTGGACGTGCGTGCGCGCGGCGTCTTGCGGTTGCGCGTCTTGCGGTCGATCAGGTCGCGCAGCGCCGAGGCGTAGTGGTCCTCGAAGGCCGAGGCGTCGAACGGTGCGGTCTTGCGCGCGATGAGCTGCGTCGCGACGTCGAGCAGTTCCTCGTCCACCTCCTCGTCCGCGATCTGCGAGAACAGCGGATCGGCGGAGCGGATGTCCTCCTCGTAGTGCAGCGTCTCGAGCAGGAGCCCGTCACCGCAGGGGCGGAGCGCGCAGAGATATTCCTTGCCGCGCATGGTCAGCTGCCCGAGCCCGACCTTGCGTTCCTTGCGCAACGCATCGCGCACGACCCGGTAGGCGTCCTGCGCCAGGTCGTCGGACGGCACGACGTAATAGGGCCGGTCGTACCACAGCGGCGCGATCTCGGTCGCCTCGACGAACTGCACCAGCTCCAGGGTCTTGCGCGTCTCGAGGCGGATCGCGTCGATCTCGTCGGGCTCGAGCAGGACGTAGTCGTCCTTGTCGGTCTCGTAGCCCTTCATGATGTCGCCGGTCTCGATCGGTCCGATGCCGTTCACCACCTTCTGGTAGTGGACGGGCTTGCCCGAGGGGCCGTGGATCTGGCGGAACGACACGCCGCTGCCGCGCGACTTTGCGGAATGGATCTCGACCGGGATCGAGACGAGGGACAGCCGGATCTGGCCGGTCCAGACGGGGCGAGAGGCCATGGGGCGGCTCCTTCGGGCGATGCGTCCGTTGATCCCGGAGAACGCCCGATGCGCCGATATGTTTCCGCCGGGGCAGCGCGGCCGCCTCCGGCGGGCCCCGTCTCAGGTGCGCAGCACCGCGAGGCTGTCCGCGTCCCAGCCGAGCCAGACCGGCGCATCGCCCACGCCCTGGCCGGTTGCCGTGTCCACGTAGGCCCGCAGCCGCGCGCCCGCGGCATCCGCGACCTCGAGGTCGACCGCCATGCGGCTGCCGAGGAAGGTCTTGGAGGTGACCCGCGCCTGCACGGCGTTGGCCGTGTCCGGCCGGTCGCCGAAGAAGCCGAGCCGCTCGAGCCTCAGGGACGCCGTGATCGGCTCGCCGGTCCGCGGGACCCCTGCCGGCGCGCGCCCGCGCAGGACGTGGCCGTTCCAGTCCATCACCACGCGGCCGTCCTCGACGCCGCGCATCTCGCCCGACAGGAGGTTCGTCTCGCCGATGAATTCCGCCACGAAGCGGCTCGCGGGATGGAAATACAGCTCTTCCGGAGTGCCGTCCTGTTCGATCCGGCCGTCCTTCATCACCACGATCCGGTCGGACATGGTCAGCGCCTCCTCCTGGTCGTGGGTGACGAAGAAGAAGGTCTTCTGCGTGCGGCGCTGGATCGACTTCAGCTCCTGCTGGACCTGTCCGCGCAGCTTCGCGTCGAGCGCGCCCAGGGGCTCGTCGAGCAGCAGGAGCGCCGGGTCGGGGGCGAGCGCGCGGGCGAGCGCCACGCGCTGGCGCTGGCCGCCCGACAGCTGGCCCGGGTAGCGGTCGGCGAAGCGGTCGAGCTCGAGAAAGGCCATGATCTCGTCCGCGCGTCGGACGATGTCGCCACGCCCCATGCCCTTGAGCTCGAGCCCGAAGGACACGTTCTGCCGCACGGTCATGTGCGGGAAGAGCGCGTAGTCCTGGAAGACCATGTTCACCGGCCGCTTCTCGGGGGGCAGGTGCGTCACGTCCTGCCCCCCGAGGATCACCCGACCCTCGTCGGGCCGTTCGAACCCGCCGAGCACGCGCAGCGTCGTCGACTTGCCGCAGCCCGAGGGGCCGAGGAATGTCACGAACTCGCCTTCAGCGATGTCGAGGTGGAGCGGGTGCAGCGCGACGGTCTTGCCGAAGCTCTTCTTCACGCCGTCGATGCGCACGAGCGGGGTGGTCATGTCAGGCTTCCTTGTTCGTGCGGCGGGTGAAGCGCTCGGCCCAGACGCCGACCACGGCGGTCAGGACCAGCGCGACCGTCGCGATGGCGTTGATCTCCGGCGACATCCCCGAGCGCAGCTTGGCGAAGATGAGGACCGGCAGGGTGGGTTCGTAGCCGCCGAGGAAGAACGAGCGCACGAAGTCGTCGAAGCTCAGCAGCAGGCAGAAGATGCTCGCGCCGATGATGGCGGGCACGAGGTAGGGCACGGTGATCCGCAGGAACGCGACGAAGGGGTCGGCGCCGAGGTCGCGGGCCGCCTCGATCTGGCTTTTCGGCAGGGTGGACAGGCGTGCCATGACCACCAGCACCACGAAGGGCACGTTGTGGACCGCGTGCGCCCAGACGATCGCACCCATGCCGGGTTCGATGCCGAGCGCGCGGGCGTAGATGCGGAACGCGATGGCCGAGATGATGCCGGGCACCAGCGCGGGCAGGATGGTCATGCCGAACATGGCCGCGCGGCCCCAGAACTTCCGTCCCTCGAGCACGACCGCGATCCAGGTGCCGACCACGACCGAGATGGCCGTGGACAGCACCGCGATCGCCACCGAATAGCCGAAGGTCGACAGGATCTCGGCATCCTCGAACACGCCGACATACCAGTCGAGCGTCCACGAGGTGATCGGAAAGCCGATGAACTTCGAATCCTTGAAGCCCATGAGCACCATGAGGATCAGCGGCACGAAGACGTAGAGGACGAACGCCCAGTAGATGCACGACATGAAGATGCGGGTCGATCGGGTCATGTCAGCTGTCCCCCTTCCGCAGCGCCTTCATCACCCGCTGGAAGGCAAAGGTGATGACCAGCGCGGCAAAGAACATGATGGTCGCGAAGGCCGCGCCGGTGGGCCATTCGTCGCCCGCCACGTGGAAGAAGCCGGCGATGGTCTCGGCAAAGACGGTGGTCGAGGGGCCGCCCAGCAGGACCGGCGTCGCGTAGAAGCCCGTCGAGATCAGGAAGACGAGCGTGCAGCCCGAGGAGATGCCCTCGAGCGTCATGGGCAGGGTCACCCGGCGAAACCGCGTCCAGGCCCCGGCGCCGAGGTCGGCGGCGGCCTCGTTCAGGCTCTTCGGCAGCTTCTCGAGGGCGGAATAGAGCGGCAGGAGCATGTAGAGGGCGGTCAGGTAGACGATGCCCGCGCCCATGGAAAAGCTCGTGTACATGAACGGGATCGGCCGGTCGATCAACCCGAGCGTGCGCAGCGCCAGGTTCACGGCGCCGGTGTTCCCGAGCAGGATCATGATCGCGTAGGTGCGCACGATCTCTCCCACCCAGAACGGGATGAGGAGGAGAAGAAGCATCAGCATCCGGTTCTTCGGGCTCACGTGACGCGCGAGGAAGTAGGCGACCGGATAGGTGATGATGAGCGTGCAGAAGGTGAAGACCGCCGCGAAGGTCAGCGTGCGGAAGAACGGCATCCAGAAGATGCTGTCGCCGAAGAACCGCAGGTAGTTGTCGAAGGTGAAGTTCTGCTCGGCGCCGACGGCGACGGGGTAGGCGTCGGTGAAGCTCACGCGCAGCATCTGCAGCATGGGCCCGAGATGCTGGGTCAGCACCCACAGGACCGGCAGCGCCGCGAGGAGCACGAACTGGCGGGTGGGCGAGGTGCCGATCAGCGCCATCAGCGCGCGATAGGGCGCCGAGGCAATCAGCCGGCCCCAGAAGACCGGGCTCCCGTCGCTTCCGGATACGGCGTCGCGCCGGCGGCCTGCGGCGGCCACGTCCTGGCTCATGTCGTTGCCTTTCGAAATGCTGCCGTGGTCGACCGGTCCGCGACGCGGGGGCGCGCGGACCGGCCGGTCACTCGGGGGCGGCTCAGGCGGCCTTGATGGCCTCCACCGCCGGGTCGACGAGGCCGTATTTCAGCTCGTTCGCCTCGGCGCGGAAGAACTGCAGGTTCGCCAGCTGCTCGTCGGGGAAGGACGTCGCCTTCCTCTCGAGGTCGTTGAGGTGCTGCGAGGCGTCCTTGTAGGTCGAGATGAAGCCCGACGCCCGGGTCATCGCCGCGCCGATCTCGGGCGAGGCCAGCACCGCGTCGATGAAGGTGTAGGCGTTGTCCATGTTCGGCGCGTTGTTGGCGATGTTGAACGTGTAGACGAAGCCGTAAGAACCCTCCTGCGGGATCGCCATGCCGAGCGGGAAGCCGTCGGTGATGAGCGCGGCCGCCGGCCCGTTCCACGAATGGCCGAGCACGATGTCCTGGTTCACGAACATCTGCTGCACCTCGGCGCCGCTGTCGTAGTACTTGCGCACGAGCGGCTTCTTCTCGATCAGGAACTGCTTGGCTTCCTCGACGATGCGCGCGGCGGTGTCGGGGTCGTCCAGGTATTCGACCATGTTGCCGTCATAGCCCATCATCAGCATCACGATCGACATCATGTCCTGGATGATGTAGGCGGTCTGGCCCGAATACTGCTCCGAGAACAGCGTGTCCCAGGTCTGCGCCTCCTCGGCGCTGACATAGTCGGTGTTGTAGGACAGGACCTCCATCCCCGACAGGATCGGCGCGCCCCACTTGTTGCCGCGCACCGTCGCCCAGTCGGATTCCGAGAAGGTCGGGTTGATGTTGCCCCAGTTCGTCAGCCGGTCGGTGTCGAGCGGCGCGAGCAGGTCGCTGTCGACGAACTGCAGGAACCGGTGGCCGGCGACGGTCATGATGTCGACGGTCGGGTTCGGCTGCTCGGCCGCGAGCAGGTTGAACTGCTTGCCCTGGTCGTCGACGAGGCGGACGTTCACCTTGATCCCGGTCTCGTCCTGGAACTGCTTCTGGAAATCCTCGGGAACGAAGTTGTTGTAGGTCCAGATGTTCACCTCGCCGCCCGACTGCGCATAGGCGCGGCGGAGATAGGCGGGGCTGGCAAGCGCGGCGCCGCCCAGGGCGGCGGTTCCGAGGAAGCGGCGGCGGTTGAAGATCGGTCTTCTGGTCATCTCGGGTCTCCTTGTCGGTCTCTTGTGTCGGTTGGTCCCGTATCGTTGTCAGGTCAGGACGCCGCGCTTGCGGGCGCCCCGTGAAGCAGGCCGGTACGGGCGGCCTGCCGCAGGTCGTCGAGGCTCGCCCGACCGAGGTCGAGCGCCGCCAGGAGGTCGTTCTCGGATCGGAAGTCGCGGCCATACATGGCCGAGAAGATGCGGATGCCCGCGTCGTGCAGGACGGCGGGCCGGCCGGTCAGCTCGCCCAGCGCCACCGTCAGCGCGAGACCGTAGGGCACGTCCTCGGTGACATAGCGGCTGTCGGCGGTGGCGGGGCCGGTCCCGCCGTTGCCGGCCGCGTGCATCTGCTGGTTCATCTCGGAGATCGAGGCCACGGGCACGTGGAAGGACAGGTGGAAATGCTCGAAGATCGTGCGTACCTCGAGCCCCAGGGCCTCGGCGATGGCGAGCCTTTCCGCGTCGAGCGCCTCGAGCAGGCGGCCCACGTTCGGGGTCACGTTCTGGCCCTGGCTCCAGGTCTCGCCCCGCTCCATCCGGGTCATGTTCGCCAGCGCGATGCCCATGTGGTTCTGCGGGTTGAGGTTCGACAGCGAGATCGCGAGAAGCCCGTCGCGGGTGCGGAACCGGTCGCCGAAGAGCCGGGTGCAGACCGCGAGCCCGCAATCGGCGCGCGCGTCCGGCACGGTGCAGAGGTCGACCTGGCTGCGCACGGTGTTCACCCGCACCTCGGTCGCCGAGGACTTGCGCCCGGTGACCGCGGTGGTGCCCCAGGCGGTGACCGGCAGGGTCACGCCCCGCGCGGCCAGGGCCTGAAGGAGGTAGATGGCGCCCAGCGAGGCATGCGAGGACACGATGACGTGCTGGCCGTTCCGCAGGTGCGGCACGAGCGCGTCCATCACCGCCTTGTGGCCATAGCCCGGCAGCGCGATCAGGATCGCGTCGTTCTCGGCGGCGAGCGTGGCGGCGCTGTCCGCGATGCGGGGCGCGAACTCGGCCTCGATGGCCCCGCTCGCGGTCAGCGGCGCACCTTCGGCCAGCGCCGCCGTGCCGGCGCTCGAGGGCGACCAGAGCATCGGGTCGTGTCCGTTCCGGTGAAGCAGGGCCGCGCTGCCGAACGCGATGGCGCCTGCGCCCGCGATGCCGATCCGTGACGTTCCGGTCCCGATGTCCATGATGTGCCGTTCTCTCCGTGTGTTCCGTTGTGTCAGTCGGTCTCGACCACCGGGTCGCCCAGCACGTGCATCAGCCGGTTCGCCCAGCCGAAGAGCGCCGCCGACAGGATGAGGTCGAGGATCTCGGTGTCGTCGAGGCCCGCATCGCGAAGGGCCTGCATGTCCGCCGCGCCGATCTCCGGCGGCGCCTTGGACAGCTTGAGCGCGAAGTCGAAGATCGCCCGGTCGCGGGGGCCGAGTTCGGCCTCCGCGCCGTTGAGGAACAGCGCGTCGGTCACCTCGGTCGACTTCTCGAGCTTCGCGTGCCGGTCGGCATGCACCGCCGCGCAGTAGATGCAGTGGTTGACCATGGAGGCGGCCAGTGCGCCCAGTTCGCGCTCGGACCGCGACAGCCCGCCCGGGTCGTACATGATCGCGTTGAAGAGCGGCGAGCGCACCTTCAGGCTTTCGACGTCGTGGGCGAGCGTCAGCACGTAGTCCGACACCTTGGTGTTCGACGGCGTCACCTGCAGCGCCTCGAGCTGCGCCGCGCTCGCCTCGTCGAGCTTCACCGGAACCACGCGGGGACGCCAGACGGGCACGGAGCGGGTGAACTTGCGGACGACCCTCGTCATGCCGAGTCTCCTGCCAGGAGCCGCAATCCCGCGATCAGGCGCACCTGATAGGCGAGAAAGGCGTTGAGTTCCGAAAGGCGCACGATGTCTGGATCGGACACGCCGGCGGCGCGCAGGTCGTCCACGTCTCCGGCCGAGACCGACGCGGTCTGCGCCGCGACCTTGTCGACGAAGTGCAGCACCTCGGCAAGCCCCTGTGCCGACCCGTCGGCCGAGGGATCGGCGAGCGGCGCCATGGCACCCGCGTGGGCGGCATAGTGGTCGGCGAGCGTCTCGTCGCCGTTCAGGCGGGCGACCCGTGCCGCGATCGCCGCGCGCAGGTCGTGCGGAAAGGCGCCCGTCTCGTTCGGGCGCAGGACCGAATCCTCGGCGGCCTGCGTCATCTCCATCACCTTTGCCCGCGCCTCGAGCGCGGCGCCGGACCCGACGCCCGAGATCTTGGTCGCCGTGCTCATGCCACACCCCGCGTGCGCGACGGCTCGGTCTCGAGCGGCTCGGGGGTCCATTCGTCGCCCTGCAGTTCGGGGGTGTCGTAGTCGAGCATGTCCTGCCAGTGCCTGCCCACGTCCTCGGAATAGAGCTTCGACGCCACCGCGCGGGCGAGCCATGCCGCCCCCTCCGACACGCCGGGGATGTCGCCCGACACCTTCCCGAGGCTCGCCGAGGCGCCGTAGTTGAAACAGTAGACGTTCGCGAGCCACGGTGCCGCGCCCGGCGCCCGCTCGCGGAAGGTGAAATCGGGCCCGAGATAGGGGAAATTCCCCAGTTCGCGCGATTCCTCGCCCGCAGGCGGGGTGTAGACGTGTTTCCAGAGCAGGATGTCGGCCGCGGTCTCGCCGAATTCCCGCCGCGACATGGGGTCGACGGTGAAGCCGGTGCCGAGGATAAGGAAATCCGTCTCGTGGCTCGTGCCGTCGGAGAACCCGATGCGCACCGCGTCGCCCGCGTCCTCGGTCGAGGCGACCGCCTTGCCGAAATGGAAATGCGCGTTGGGGTGCCGGCTGACCCGCTTGGTCGATCCGTGCGGCGGCGGCGTCTGGGTGGCAAAGGAATACTGCATGAAGCGCCAGCGCCATTCGTCTGGCAGGTCGGCGAAGCCCGCGGTGAAGCCGTAGCTGCCGATGCCCATCATCTTGTTGATCGTGGGCATCTCGGCGCGCCGCACAAGGTGGCGCACCTCGGCCGCGCCGGCCTCGAGCGCCTCGGCCGCGTTGTCGACCGCCGACGCGCCGACGCCCACCACCGCCACCCGCTTGCCGCGCAGCGCGGCAAAGTCGATGTCGTCCGAGCTGTGCGCCCAGAGGCGCCGCGGCAGCCCCTCGACGAAGCCCGGGATGTTCGGCTCCCCGGTGCCGTCGCGGCCGGTGGCGAAGACGAGCTTGCGGCAGAGGATGCTGTCCTCACCCGCACCCGACAGGTGCAGCCGCAGGAGATCGCCCTCGGGTGCGACGCGGTCGACGCTGACGCCGTTCTCGGTCGGGATCCCCAGCACGTCGCGGTACCAGCGCAGGTACTCCATCCACATGGGCCGCGGGATCTTGTCGAGCTCCTCCCACGCCGCGGCGCCGAACTGCGCGCGAAACCACGCCTGGAAGGTCAGCGTGCCGAGCCCGAAGGCCGGACCGGTCAGCTGCTTGGGCGAGCGCAGCGTCTCCATCCGGGCATAGGTCAGCCACGGACCCTCGAAGCCCTCCCGGTTGCGGTCGAGCACGCGGACGCTGCGGATCCCGGCCATGGTCAGACCGAGCCAGGCCACCATCCCGCACATGCCGCCGCCGATCACCACGACGTCGGTGACGCCGTCGCGGCGCGGCACCCAATCCTTGCCGGGATAGCAGAGATAGGCCAGTTCCTCGTGCAGCCGTGCGCCGAGTTCGGGCAGGCCGCGCTGGTCGATCGGTCGGTCTGTCATCGTTTGCATGCAAACTATCCTAAAGGCATTTCCGGTGGGGTCCAGCGTCAGGCGCCGTCGGGGCGCCAGCGCGGGTGCAGGTCGTCGATGCGGTAGGCGTGGACATGGTCCCGCGCGCCATGTTCGCGCAGGTGCGGATGATCCGCGGGCAGGTCCGGATGGCTGTGCGCCCGTTCGAGGCGGTCGTCCGCGGGCCAGACAAGCGCGGCGAGAAGCGCCACGGCCACGGCGCCCGCCGACAGCAGGCCGAGCGCGGTGGCGAGCGGCAGCGCCGACCCGAGCCAGCCTGCCAGGGGATAGGCCAGGAGCCAGCCCGCATGGCTGAGCGAGAACTGCGCGGCAAAGACGGCCGGGCGGTCGCTGCGGGCGGCCGAGCGCGTGATGACCAGCCCTCCGGGCGTCAGCACCGCCGAGGACGCCGCGCCGAAGGCGAACCAGACGGGCAGCAGCGCGGGCAGGGTGGGCGGCAGCGGCACGGTCGCCAGCACGGCACCGGTCGCGGCGAAGGCGAGGACGCCGCCCAGCATCACGTCGCGCTCGCCCGACCGCGCCACGAGCCGCGGCACCGCGAAGGCGGCGAGCGCGGCACCGACGCCGTACGCGGCCATCAGCACGGGATAGGACCCCTCGGCGTCGCCCAGCACCTGGCCGGCGAAGACGACGGTGTTCACGAGCACCCACGCCATCGCCAGCGACAGCGCGAGGTTGAGCAGGAAGAGACCGCGCAGCCGCGGCGTGCGGTGGTAGATCCAGAGCCCCCGCAGGGCCCGGCGCAGGAACGGCCCCTTGCGCGCGCCCTCGCCATGCGGCGGCACCCGCGTCGCCCGGAGCGCCGCGACCGATCCGACGAAGGCCAGCGCGGCCAGCAGGAACAGCTGCGACGGGGCGATCAGGCTGAGCGCGGCGGCGGCGATGACGGGGCTCGATACCGATTCCAGCGTGTAGGCGACGCGCGACCAGGCGAGCCCGCGGGCATAGCTGTCGTCGTCCGGCAGGAGGTCCGGGATGACCGACTGGAAGAGCGGGGTGAAGCCGGCCGAGAGCGCGAAGAACACGAAGGCGAGAAGCCCGAGCTGCCAGGTCGTCGTCGCGAAGGCCATGGGCACGAGCAGCGCCATCCGCCCGAGGTCGAGCCCGATCATCACCCGCTTGCGCGGACGCCCGGCAAAGAACGTCTCGGCGAGCGGCGCGAGGCCCACATAGGCCACCATCTTGAGCGCCAGGATCAGCCCGAGGATTCGCCCCGCCGCCGCGTCCCCGCCGATCCGCCAGGCCGCGAGCGACAACGCCACGGTCAGGAGCCCCACCGCCACCAGCGAGCAGACCTGCGCGGCGAAGAGCGTGCGGAACGACGGGTTGGCGAGGGGGCCTGTCACGATGCGAGACTCTTTCGGAGGGCATCGCGCGGCGTGAACCGCGCGGTGGAGGGATCGACACGGTAATCTGCCGTGTACTGTGCCGCCTCGCGGGCCAGATTGTCCACCGCCTGCACGATCAGGTCCGCCTTGTCGTCGGTCATCAGCGCCGAGAGGTTGAGGCGCACCCAGCCCGGCTTTTCCGTCTCCTCGCCGCGGGCGAGCGCGGCGAAGGTCGCGTCGGAGGCCGCGCGGTCGAGCCCGAGCAGCCGGTGCGCGTAGGATCCCGCGCAGGCGCAGCCGCCGCGGGCCTGGATGCCGTGCACGTCGCTCAGGAGGCGGGTGAAGAACTGGTGATGGATCAGCCCTCCGCGCCCGTCCCGCACCCGGAACGAGAAGATCGGCAGCGCCTCGGCCGCGCGGTTGCCCAGGAGCTCGATCCGGTCGTTCCGCGACCAGACGGCGCGGGCGCGCTCGCGCAGGACGGCCTGGCGCGCGGCCAGCCAGTCGTGCCCGAGCGCATCCTTGACCATGACCGCCAGCGCCGCGCGGATGTCGCCGATGACGTTCGGCGTGCCGCCTTCCTCGCGCGCGGCGAGATCGTCGGAATAGGTGTGCCCCCAGGGTGAGACGAAGCTGACCGTGCCGCCGCCCGGCAGCGTGGGGATGCGGGTGCGCGCGATGGCGTCGCGCACCACCATGATCCCGCTCGACCCCGGCCCGCCCGGGAACTTGTGCGGAGAGAACACGATGGCGTCCTTGGCGGCGTCGGTGCCGTCCTTCATGTCCATGGGCAGGTAGGGGCCGCCGCCGCCATAATCCCAGATCGCGACGGCGCCGTGGCGTCGCAGGATCCGCGTGACCGCGTCGGTGTCGGTGACGATGCCGGTCACGTTCGAGGCGGCCGAGAACGCGCCGACGACGAGGTCGGCGCCAGCCGTCCCGGCAAGCGCGGTCTCGAGCAGGGCCAGGTCCGGCCCGCCGGTCGCGCCCTCCGCGATCTCGACGACGTCCGCGCCGCTCTCGCGCCAGGGCAGGATGTTCGAATGGTGCTCGTAGGGGCCGATCAGCACGACGGCGCGCCCGCCGCCGCGGACGATCCCCGCGATGTCGAGCAGCCCGGTGAGCCGGTTGATGCCCGCCGTCGATCCCGACCCGGTGAAGACGACGCTGGTGCCGGGACCGGCGCCGACGCTCCGGGCGATCGCGGCGCGGGCCGCCTCGCGCAGCTGCGTGGAATAGGCGCCGCAGAACGACGCCTGCGTGTGGGTGTTGGCGTAGTAGGGCAGGACGCGGTCGCGCACGAAATCCTCGACCTGCGTCAGCGCGCGGCCCGAGGCCACGTAGTCGGCGTAGATCAGGGGCTTCGGGCCGAACGGGCCGTCCACGGTCGCGCTCTCGCCGATCAGCCCCGCGCGGAGCCGGGCGGGCAGTCCCGGTCCTGCGAGGGTCTGGGCGAAATCGTCGAGCGGTGACATGAGGGGTCTCCGGCTGTGGCTTTCCGTCAGGCTGACACTTCCGACCGAGATCTGTTCACAGGATTTCACCCTTGCATGCGGCATTTTGGGTCATATGATCGTCATATGGCGCATACGTTCGATCACATCGACCTTCGGATCCTCGAAGAGCTGCAGCGCGACGCGAGCCAGTCGCAGCGCGCGCTTGCCGACCGGATCGGCATGTCCCAGAACGCCTGCTGGCGGCGGCTCAAGGCGCTCGAGGCGTCGGGCGTCATCCTCGGGCGCACGGTGACCATCGACCGCGCGCGGCTCGGCGCCGGGCTCGTGGTGTTCGTGATGGTCAAGACCCGGCACCATTCGGCGCGCTGGCTCGCGCAGTTCCGCAGGCACGTGTCGACGATTCCGGACGTCATCGACTTCTTCCGGATCGGCGGCGAATACGACTACCTGCTCAAGATCATCACCCGCGACATGGCGAGCTACGACGAGGTCTACAAGCGCCTGATCGCCGAGGTCGAGCTCGAGACGGTCACGTCCTTCTTCGCCATGGAGGCGATCGAGGAGCAGCGCCCAATCCCGCTGGCCTGAGGCCTAGGCCCGCAGCCCGCGGCGCGAGGTGCGGCGCACCGCCGCCATCCGGCGCGCGAGGGCCACGATGAACAGGGCCGTCATGATCAGCACGATCGTCGGTGCCGGCGCGCTGTCGAGGAAGAAGCTCGCGTAGACCCCGGTCAGCATCGAGAAGAGGCACACGGCGACCGACACCGCCAGCATCCGGCCAAAGCTGCGGACCGTCAGGAACGCCACGGCGCCGGGCGCGATCAGGAGCCCCACGGCCAGGATCAGCCCGGTCGCCGTAAGCGTCGCGACCACGGTCAGCGACAGGAGCGCGAGCAGCCCGTAATGCAGCCAGCCGGTGCGCAGCCCGCTCGCCTGCGCCTGCGCCGGATCGAAGGCGTGCAGCAGGAAATCCTTCCATTTCAGCAGCAGCACCGCTGCCACGACGAGGCTGATCGTGCCGGCGGTCCAGAGGTCCTGCGCGCCCACGCCCAGCATGTTGCCGAAGAGCACGTGGTCGAGATGCTCGTTGGTGTGCACCGAGGTGTAGAGGATGATCCCGAGCCCGAACATGCCCGAGAACACGACCCCCATCACGGTGTCCTGCTTGACCCGGCCGTTCTCGCTGAGCCAGCCCGTGGCGACCGCGCAGGCCATCCCGGCGGCGAAGGCACCGACGATCAGCGGGATGCCGGTGATCCAGGCCAGGACGATGCCGGGCAGGACCGCGTGGCTGATCGCGTCGCCCATGAGCGCCCAGCCCTTGAGCACGAGGAAACAGGACAGGAGCGCCGTCGGGACCGCGACGATGGCCGCGATGAGGAACGCGTTCTGCATGAACGGGAACTGGAACGGCAGGAGCAGGGTGTCGGCGCTCATTCCGCGGGCTCCCGACGCTCCGCCCGTCGCGGTGCGATGGCGGCTGCGGCACGGCTGCGCGCGGCGAGGACGCCGTGCTTCGGCGCGAGAAGGAAGGCCGCGAGGAAGACCGCGGTCTGCAGCGTGACGATCACGCCGCCGGTCGCGCCGTCGAGAAAGTAGCTGGCATAGGCGCCGACAAAGCTCGTCGTCGCGCCGATGGCCACGGAGACGGCGATGAGCCGCCCGAACCGGTCGCAGAGCAGGTAGGCCGTCGCACCGGGCGTCACCACCATGGCGATCACGAGGAAGGCGCCCACCGTCTGCATCGCCGCCACCACCGCCGCGGACAGGAGCACGAAGAACATCGCCTTCAGCAGCCCCGGCCGGAGCCCGATCGACCGCGCGTGCGTCTCGTCGAAGAAGGTGACCATGAGATCCTTCCACTTGAGAAGGAGCAGCGTCAGCGACACCGTACCGATCAGCACCAGCTGCAGGGTATCGCCGGGCGTGATGGCGAGGATGTTGCCCATGGTGATGGTCTGCACCGAAACCGCCGTCGGGTTGAGCGAGACCATGAAGAGGCCGAGCCCGAAGAACGACGTGAAGATGAGCCCGATCACCACGTCGACCTTGAGCCCCGAACGTTCGCTGAGGAACAGCATCGCCCCGGCGGCAAGGCCCCCGGCGACGAAGGCCCCGAGCGCGAAGGGCAGGCCCAGCATGTAGGCGCCGGCGACGCCCGGCACGACCGAATGGGACAGCGCGTCGCCGATCAGGCTCCAGCCCTTGAGCATGAGGTAGGCGGACAGGAACGCGCAGAGCGCGCCCACCATCGCGGACACCCACATGGCGTTCGTCATGTAGCCGTAGGCGAAGGGTTCGAGCAGGACGCTCATTCGGGGCCGCCCTTGGTGCGGGTGCGGTCCCCGTAATGCACGAAGGGACGTTCGTCGTCGGTCAGGATGGTGAGCGCCCGCCCGTCGTCGGCGTGGTCCTCGTGCAGTTCGGAGCCGCCCAGCGTGAAGTGGCGCAGCACCCCGCCGAAGGCGCGTTCGAGGTTCGCCCGGGTGAAGGTGGTTTCGGTCGGCCCGTAGGCCAGCACCGTGCCCTTGACCAGCACGGTCCGGTCGCAGAATTCCGGCACGGAGCCCAGGTTGTGGGTCGAGACCAGCATCACCCGGCCCTCGTCGCGCAGCTCGCGCAGGAGCGCCACGATCTGGTCCTCGGTCTGCACGTCGACCCCGGTGAAGGGCTCGTCGAGGAGGATGACGCGCCCGTCCTGCGCCAAGGCCCGCGCAAGGAACACGCGCTTGCGCTGCCCGCCGGACAGCTCGCCGATCTGGCGGGTGCGGAAAGCGCCCATCCCCACCCGGTCGAGCGCCTGCGTCACCGCCGCGCGGTCGGACGCGGAGGGCCGGCGCAGGAATCCCATATGGCCGTAGCGTCCCATCATCACCACGTCCTCGACCAGCACCGGAAAGGCCCAGTCGACCTCCTCGGCCTGGGGCACGTAGGCCACGAGGTTCTCGCGCAGGGCCTGCCTGACGGTCCGCCCGAGCAGGCGGATGTCGCCCGCCGCCACCGGCAGGAAGCCCATGATCGCCTTGAAGAGCGTGGACTTGCCCGCGCCGTTCACGCCCACGAGCGCCGTCACCGTGCCGCGCGGCACCTCGAAGCTGGCGCGGTCGAGCGCGGTGTGGCCGTTGCGATAGGTGACCGTGAGGTCCCGCGCGAGGATGCCGCCCGCGGGTCCGTCCGCGGCGATCCGGGTCTCCATCTCTGCGCTCGTGTCGAGCATCGTGTCTCCTTGCGGCGCTGTCCCGGCAGATAGCGCCGGCCTGGCGCGCGGACAGGCGGCGGGCTCAGTTGGTCGCGGGGGCGAGGCCGTCGGCCACGGTCTGCGAGGTCACCCGCAGAAGGTCGAGATAGGTCGGCACCGGCCCGTCGGGTTCGGACAGCGAATCGACGTAGAGGACGCCGCCGAACCGGGCGCCGGTCTCGCGCGCCACCTGCTCGGCGGGACGCGAGCTGACGGTGCTTTCGCAGAAGACGACGGGGATGTCGTTCTCGCGCACGCCGTCGATCACCGCGCGCACCTGCTGGGGCGTGCCGGTCTGGTCGGCGTTCATCGGCCAGAGATAGAGCTCCTTCAGCCCGAAATCGCGGGCGAGGTACGAGAACGCGCCCTCGCAGGTGACGAGCCAGCGATCCTCTTCCGGGATCGCCGCGATGCGGTCGCGCAGCGGTCCGATCGTGTCGCGGATGGATGCCTTGTAGGCTTCGGCGTTGGCCCGGTAGGCGGCGGCGTTGTCGGGATCGTGTTCGGCCAGCGCGGCGGCGATGTTGTCGACGTAGATCATGGCGTTGTCGAGGCCCATCCAGGCATGGGGGTTCGACTGGCCCTCGTAGGCGCCCTCGGCGATCGGGATGGGGTCGATCCCGTCGGTCAGCGTCACCGACGGCACGTCCCCGAGATTCGACAGGAACTGCTCGAACCAGAGCTCGAGGTTGAGCCCGTTCCAGAGGACGAGGTCCGCGTCCTGCGCGCCGACGAGGTCGCGCGGCGTGGGAGCGTAGCCGTGGATCTCGGCGCCGGGCCGCGTCACCGACACGACCTCGGCGGCGTCGCCCGCGACGTTGCGCGCCATGTCGGCCAGTACGGTGAAGGTGGTCACGACCTTGAGCGGCTCCGCCTCCTGCCCGGGCGCCGCGGCCGCGGCCGCGAGCGCCATGCTGATGGCGGCGCACATCGTTCTGGCGGGTCGTCGCATCGGGATCTCCGTTCCGGGAAGCGCGGTCGCCTTTTGCTAATGCAAGTCGTTCTCAAAAGTCAACGGCACGACAGCGTGAGGTCCGGCGCCGGGGCGGTCCTATTCCGCTGCGGGTTTCAGCCGCGCGACGAGATGGTGGAACTTCTCGCCCTGCACGGCGACATGCGCGCGCATGACCTCACCGGCTTCGACGCCGTCGCCGGCGCGGATCGCAGCGACGACGGCCTCGTGTTCGGCCATGGACTGCGACAGGCGGCCGCGCAGGCGCAGCTGCATGCGCCGGAACGGCCGGAGGCGGCGTTGCAGGCGCAGGCATTCCTGTTCGAGGAACGGGTTCGCCGCGTTGCGGTAGAGCATCTGGTGAAAGAGCTCGTTCTCGAGGAAGTACGTCTCGATGTCGCGGTCGGCCACGGCCGTGCTGCACCGGCCATTGACGGCGTCGAGTTCGGCCAGCGCGTCCTCGGTGATGCGCTGTGCGGCGAAGCGGGCGCAGGAAGCCTCGAGCTCGGCCATGACCTCGAACATGTTCATCAGCTCGACGGGGCCGGGGTGGTGCACGAACACCCCGCGCCGCGGCAGCTGGTCCACGAGGCCCGACAGCGCCAGCCGCTGCAGCGCCTCGCGGATGGGGGTGCGCGACACCGAGAAGCGCGCGGCAAGCTGCGTCTCGTCCAGCCGTTCGCCGTCGGCGAAGGAGCCGTCGAAGATCAGTTCCTCGATCTGGTCGGCGATGATGTCGGCGCGCTTGCGTTCCATGTGCCCCGATTACCATGGTGCGTCTTTGCGCGCAATCATGCCCATCTTGTATACAAAAACATTGACGATGGATGCATCCGTTGCGACAACTCTGCGATGAGCGGCCGACTCGCGGTCGCCGAAGGGAGGAGACCACCATGAAGATTCACCTGACGCTGGGCGCCGCGGCGCTCGCCGCGACCGGCATGTCGGCCGAGGCCGCGGACCTGCGCCTGTCGCACCAGTGGTCCGACAACGACGTGCGCCACAAGGTCGCGCAGATCGTGGCGGACGAGGTCGCGGCGGCGGATGTCGACCTCGACATCCGTATCTTCCCGACGGAATCGCTGTTCAAGGCGCGCGAGCAGTACACGCCGCTCTCGCGCGGGCAGCTCGACATGACCGTGCTGCCCCTGTCCTACGCGGGCGGCCAGCAGCCCGCCTACAACCTGACCCTGATGCCCGGTCTCGTGAAGAACCACGACCACGCGGCACGGCTGAACGACAGTCCGTTCATGGACGCCATCGAGCAGAAGATGGCGGAGGACGACGTCATGGTGCTGGTGCACGGCTATCTCGCCGGCGGCTTCGCCGCGACCGACGGCTGCATCACCAAGCCCGAGGACATGGCCGGCCTCCAGACCCGCGCGGCGGGCAAGTCGTTCGAGCAGATGCTGGCGGGCGCGGGCGCGTCCATCGCCTCCATGGCCTCGTCCGAGATCTACTCGGCGATGCAGTCGGGCGTGCTCGACGCGGTGAACACGTCCTCGTCGTCCTTCGTCAGCTACCGCATCTACGAGCAGGTCGCGTGCTACACGCCGCCGGGCGACTACGCGCTGTGGTTCATGTACCAGCCGCTGCTCATGAACAAGTCGACCTTCGACGGGCTCGACGAGGCGCAGCAGCAGGCGCTCATGGCCGCCGCCGAGAAGGCGCAGGCCTTCTACCTCAAGGAAGCCAAGAAGGAGGATGCCGAGAGCCGCCGCGTCTTTTCCGAGGCCGGGGTCGAGATCGCCGACATGACCGCCGAGGACTTCGCCGCTTGGCAGGAACTGGCCAAGGAGACATCCTACAAGGCCTTCGTGGAGGAGACGCCGGGCGGGCAGGAACTGCTCGACATGGCGCTTTCGGTGGAATGACCACCGGCGGGGGCGGCCCGGTGCCGTCCCCGCATCGCGCGTCCCGACCGTTTCCGAGCACAGTCCGACCGAGGAGGCCCGCATGGCGAGCCACAGTACCGCCGCCGCCGCGCGCGCCGGCGACAACCCCTTCCTGCGCGCCGTCGCCGCCATCTCGACCCTGGCCGGCTGGTGCGCCGCGGCGATGATCGTCGCCGCCGTCGCGATCACCTGCCAGATGATCGTCGTCCGCTTCGTGCTGAACGGCTCGACCGTGTGGCAGACCGAGGCGGTGGTCTACCTGGTGATCGCCGCGACGCTCGTGGGCCTGTCCTACGTGCAGCGCATGCGCGGCCACGTGAACGTCGACCTCGTGCCGCTCGCGCTGCCGCCGGGGCCGCGACGGGCGCTCTGCATCGTCACCCTGTCGGTGTCCGTCGCCATCGTCGCGGTGATGCTCTGGTACGGCTACGAGTACTGGCACTTCGCCTGGGAGCGCGGCTGGCGGTCCGAGACCGTCTGGGCGGTCCGGCTCTGGATTCCGTATCTCGCGATCCCGGTCGGGCTGGGCCTCTTCCTGCTGCAGCTCGTGGCCGACCTCGTGGCGGTCATCCTCGACATCGACAAGCCCTTCGGGCTGGAGGACGCCTGATGGACCCGCTTCTCCTCGGCGCGCTCGTCGCCATCTTCACCGTCGTCGTGCTGTTCTCGGGCGTGTCGGTGGCGCTCGGGCTGCTCATCGTCTCGGCGGGCTTCCTGATTGTCTTCGACGGCATGCGCTCGCTCGAACTCATGCCCGAGATCCTCTTCGGCAAGCTCAACAACTTCGCGCTGCTCTCGATCCCGATGTTCATCATCATGGGCGCCTCGATCGCTTCCACGCGGGCGGGTGCCGACCTCTACGAGGCGCTGGAGCGCTGGCTGACGCGGGTGCCGGGCGGCCTGGTGATCTCGAATCTCGGGGCCTGCGCGCTGTTTGCGGCGATGTCCGGGTCGAGCCCCGCGACCTGCGCGGCGATCGGCAAGATGGGCATCCCCGAGATGCGCAAGCGCGGCTTTCCCGACGGGGTCGCGGCGGGATCCATCGCCGCGGGCGGCACGCTCGGGATCCTCATCCCGCCATCGGTCACCATGATCGTCTACGGCATCGCCACCGAGACCTCGATCGGCCGGTTGTTCCTTGCCGGCGTGATCCCGGGGCTCCTGCTCGTCGCGCTCTTCATGGCGTGGTCGCTCTATTCCACGTGGCGGTCGGGCGACGCCGCGGCGCTGACCGCGCGCAGCTACAGCTGGCGCGAGCGGGTCGAGATCCTGCCGCGCGTGCTGCCCTTCCTCGCCATCATCCTGGGCGTCCTCTACGCCATGTATGGCGGCATCGCGACGCCGTCCGAAACGGCGGCGGTGGGCGCGCTCCTCTGCCTCGTGATCGCCATGGTGATCTACCGGCTGTGGAACCCGGCCGACCTCTGGGCGGTCCTGCGCGATTCCACGAAGGAATCGGTGATGATCCTCTTCATCATCGCGGCGGCGGGCGTGTTCTCCTACATGCTGTCCTCGCTCTTCATCACCCAGTCCATCGCGGAATGGATCGGCACGCTCGACGTGAACCGCTGGGTGCTGATGGGCGCGATCAACGTCTTCCTGCTGATCGCCGGCTTCTTCCTGCCGCCGGTGGCCGTGATCCTGATGGCCGCGCCGATCCTGCTGCCGATCATCACCTCGGCCGGCTTCGACCCGATCTGGTTCGCGGTGGTCCTGACAATCAACATGGAGATCGGCCTGATCTCGCCGCCGGTGGGCCTGAATCTCTACGTGATCAACGGTATCGCGCCCGACATCAAGCTCAAGACCATCCTCGTGGGCTCGCTGCCCTTCGTGGGCTGCATGGTGCTGGCGATCGTCCTGCTCTGCCTCTTTCCGGGCCTCGCAACGTGGCTTCCGGACCTCGTCATGGGACCGCGGATATGACCCTGCTCGCAGATCTTCTCTCGACGGTGTTCGAACGGCGGCAGCGGCCGCAGGCACCTGACGTCGACGACGACCGCCCGATGCCGGACCTCACCCGCGCGCTGGTCGGCGCGGCGGGCGAGGTGTCGGGCCGGACCATGGCGCGCCAGATCCTCGACCGCTACGGGCGCATGGACGACGGGGAAAAGCGCGCCTTCTTCGGGCACCTCGCCCGCGACATGGCGCTGTCGGTGGACGCGGTGCGCGCGGCGCTCGACGGCTATGCCGAGGGGCAGACGCCATCGAGCTACCGCGCCTTCCTCGATGCGGCCGAGCCGCCCAGGCAGGAGCTGATCCGCCGGCTGAACCGGCTGCCCGGGGCGACCGGAACGCTGGTCGCC
This sequence comes from Roseivivax isoporae LMG 25204, assembly GCF_000521865.1. Classification (GTDB taxonomy): domain Bacteria; phylum Pseudomonadota; class Alphaproteobacteria; order Rhodobacterales; family Rhodobacteraceae; genus Roseivivax; species Roseivivax isoporae. The sequence continues at coordinate 46,002 of NZ_JAME01000028.1, read as the reverse complement.
ATGCGCGCGGACCTCCTGCGGCTGGGGCGGGGCGACGACGCGCTGATGGCGCTCGACCTCGATTTCCGCCACCTCTTCGCGAGCTGGTTCAACCGCGGTTTCCTCGTCCTGCGCCCGATCAGCTGGGAAAGCCCCGCGCACATCCTGGAGAAGATCATCGCCTACGAGGCGGTGCACGCGATCGACAGCTGGGACGACCTGCGCCGCCGGCTCGAGCCCGAGGACCGGCGCTGCTTTGCCTTCTTCCACCCGGCGATGCCGGACGACCCGCTGATCTTCGTCGAGGTGGCGCTGACCGAGGGCGTGCCCGGGTCGATCCGTGACCTCCTCGCCGAGGAACGTCCGCGGCTCGAGGCCCGCCGCGCGGACACAGCGACGTTCTACTCGATCTCGAACTGCCAGGCGGGGCTCGCCGGCATCTCGTTCGGAAACTCGCTGATCAAGCAGGTGGTGGACGACCTGTCGCTCGAACTGCCGGGGCTCAAGACCTTCGTGACGCTGTCGCCCATCCCGGGCCTCGTGCCGTGGCTCGCGCGCGAGGACCGCGGCCACGACGTGACCGACGCGGCGGGCATGCGCGCCCTCGCGGCGCGGTACCTCGTCCACGCCAAGCGCGCCGACGGGCTGCCGCTCGATCCGGTTGCGCGCTTCCACCTCGGCAACGGCGCCGAGGTGTTCCGCATCCATGCCGACGCCGACCCGTCGGAAAAGGGGCGCGCCCAGTCGGGTGGCGCCATGGTCAATTACCTCTACGATCTCGACAAGGTCGCACAGAACCACGAACGTTTCGCCACGGCGCACGCCATCGCGATGTCGCCCGAGGTCAAGGCGCTGGCGGCCGCCGAATCGGTCCGGACATAGGATACCGCTCGCCATGACGAACCCGCTCTACGACACGCTCTTCGGCCGCCATGCCGGCCGCACCGATCCGTTCCTGATCCTCGCGGACGGCGCGACGATCGGCTACGACGCCTTCCTCGCGCAGGCCGCGCGGCTCGCCAACGCGCTGACCGGCGCCGGGCTCGGGGCCGGCGACCGGCTCGCGGCGCAGGTCGAGAAGTCGCCCGAGGCGCTCGCCCTCTACGCCGCCTGCGTGCAGGCCGGCATCGTGTTCCTGCCGCTGAACACCGCCTACACGACCGACGAGCTGACCTATTTCGTCGAGAACAGCGGCGCCGCCATGGTGGTCTGCGACGGCGCCAGGGCCGAGGCGCTCGGACCCGTGGTGCGGGCGCTGGGCGCGCGGCTCGAGACGCTGGACGCCGACGGCACGGGCAGCCTTGCCCGCCGGGCGGCCGAGTGCGCGGACACAGCGCCCGTCGTTCCGCGCGATGGCGGGGACCTCGCCGCCTTCCTCTACACCTCGGGCACCACGGGCCGGTCGAAAGGCGCGATGCTGACGCAGGACAACCTGCTGTCGAACGCGCGGACGCTGGCCCAGCACTGGCGCTTCGGCGACGCCGACGTGCTTCTCCACGCGCTGCCGATCTTCCACACGCACGGCCTGTTCGTGGCGACGAACATCACGCTGGTCGCGGGCGGATCGATGATCTTCCTGCCGAAATTCGACCTCGACAGGGTGATCGACCTCCTGCCGCGGGCGACCGCGATGATGGGCGTGCCGACGTTCTACACGCGTCTTCTGGCGGACACGCGTCTGGCGCGCGACCTCGTGGCGCACATGCGGCTCTTCGTGTCGGGGTCTGCGCCGCTGCTGTCCGAGACGCACGAGACCTTCGAGGCGCGCACCGGCCACCGCATCCTCGAGCGCTACGGCATGACCGAGACCAACATGAACACCTCGAACCCCTATGACGGCGAGCGGCGTGCGGGCACCGTGGGTTTCCCGCTGCCGGGCGTCGAGGTGCAGGTGACGGACCCCGAGACCGGCGACCCCGTGCAGGCGGGCGAGGTCGGCCAGATCGAGGTGCGCGGCCCGAACGTGTTCAAGGGCTACTGGCGGATGCCGGAAAAGACCGCCGAGGAACTTCGCGACAACGGGTTCTTCATCACCGGCGATCTCGGGCGCTTCGACGCGGACGGCTACCTGCACATCGTCGGGCGCAACAAGGACCTCATCATCTCGGGCGGCTACAATATCTATCCCAAGGAGGTCGAGCTCGTGCTCGACGCTCAGCCCGGGGTGATGGAAAGCGCGGTGATCGGCGTGCCGCACGCGGATTTCGGCGAGACGGTGCTGGGCCTCATCGTGCCCCGGCCGGGTGCCGATCCCGACCTCGACGCGATCGCCGCGGCCGCGGGGCAGGCCCTCGCGCGGTTCAAGCATCCGCGGAAGCTGATCCTGCTCGACGAGCTGCCGCGCAACACCATGGGCAAGGTGCAGAAGAACGTGCTGCGCGACCGCTACCGCGACATCTTCGCCGCGGCCTGATCCGCGGCGCCTTCAGCCCGAGACGAGCGAGAGGCCCCAGAAGCATAGCGCCGACAGGAGCGCGGCCGCGGGCACGGTGACGATCCACGCGGCCGCGATGGTCAGGAAGTGCGAGCGCCGGACGAGCTTGCGGCGGCGGCGCTCCTCGGCGGGAATGCGGCGGGCCGGCGGGCGGCTGTCGGCGAGCTGGCGGGCGCGGCGTTCGGCGTGCCATTCGCGGAAGAAACCGACGCCGAACACGCCACCGACGGCGATGTGCGTGGACGACACCGGCAAGCCCAGCCACGAGGCGGCGATGACGGTGGTCGCGGCCGAGAGCGCGACGCAATAGGCCCGCATCGGGTTCAGCTTGGTGATCTGGCTGCCCACCATCTCGATCAGCTTCGGCCCGAACAGCACGAGCCCGACCGAGATGCCCGCGGCGCCGATCACCATGACCCAGACCGGGATCGCGACCTCGGTCGCGCTGCCGCCCGTCTCCTGCGCATAGACGATGGCGGCGAGCGGGCCGACCGCGTTCGCCACGTCGTTCGCCCCGTGCGCGAAGGACAGGAGCGCGGCCGAGATCACCAGCGGCAGGCGGAAGAGGACCTTGAGCGACCGGTTGCGGTTCTCGAGCCCGCGCGACTGCCAGCGGATCAGCGGCACCGCGGCCACGCCGCAGGTCAGCCCCAGCGCCGCCCCGACGGCGAGCGCGGTGCCAAGGTCGATCTCGGCCACGTGGCTCAGGCCCTTGAGCGCGAGATAGCTCGAGAACGCCGCCGCCATCAGCCCGATCAGCACCGGCACCCAGCGGCGCGCCGCCGAGATCTTGTCCTCTACGTAGATGACCTTCCATTTCACGAAGGCGAGCATGACGGCGGCGATCAGGCCGCCGAGGACGGGCGAGATCACCCAGCTTGCGGCGATGGCGCCCATGGTCGGCCAGCTGACCGCGCCGAGGCCCGCGGCGGCGATGCCTGCGCCCATGACGCCGCCCACCACCGCGTGGGTGGTCGAGACGGGCGCGCCGATGAAGGTCGCGAGGTTCACCCACAGCGCCGCCGACAGCAGCGCCGCCAGCATCGCCACGACGAAGACCCGCCCGTCCGAGAGGCTGCCGGGGGCGACGATCCCCTTCGAGATCGTGTCGACCACGTCGCCGCCGGCGATGAGCGCCCCGGCGCTTTCGCAGGTCGCCGCGATGGCGATCGCGCCGGCCATCGACAGGGCCCGCGCGCCGACCGCGGGGCCCATGTTGTTGGCGACGTCGTTCGCGCCGATGTTGAGCGCCATGTAGGCGCCGAAGGCCGCGGCGACGATCACGAACAACCCGCCCGGCGCCTCCCCGACGATCAGGCCCGCCGACAGCGCGGCCACCGCCATGAAGAGCAGCGACAGGCCGACGCCGATGAGGGGCCGCGAGGCGTACATCGTCGCGGCCTCGAGCCGGGACAGCCTGTTCAGGTCCCGGTCAAGCGTCTGCCAGTGAAAGGTGCCGTCCTGATCGCTCATCGTCCGTCCTGGTCCTGGGGCGCGCGCGCCTAGGCGTGCGCCGGCGTGCGCAGACGCGGGCCGACACCGTCGAGGAGCTCCTTGAGGTCGGGCTCGGTGACCGCCGCGGCAGCCTCGGCGGGCGACATCCAGCGGCGGTCGCGCCGGCCGGCCTCGGGGTAGTCGTCGAGCAGCGTCGCGATCTCTATGGCGAAGACGTCGACATCGGTCGGCACCGGCAGGCCGCCGCGCATCCGCTTGTCGTACCGGTAGCGTCCGACGGGACGGGGCTCCGTCGCGCCGGCGCGGACACCCGCCTCCTCCCAGGCTTCCTCGAGCGCGGTGCCGAGGCCGTCGAATCCGGACTTCGGCCATCCCTTGGGCAGGACCCAGCGGCGCGTCTCGAGCGAGGTCACGAGCAGGATCTCGACGTCGTCCCGCGCCGGGCGCCAGCACAGGGCCGCCACCTGGTAGCGCGACGGGCGCCGCAGGATCGGGAGGATGAAATTGGTCCAGAGGGTGCGGATCATGGTCGGTCTCGCGGTTTCGGGGTCGCCTGACAGCGTTCGGCCGTCAGGTTCAAGCGCTTTCTTCGGGGGCAGGCGGAATGCAGATGCGAACGCCGCCGTCCGAAAGCGCCCGCGCGAGCGGGCCCTCCGGCGCGGTGTCGGTGACGAGGGTGCCGACCTCGTCGAAGCGGGCGACCCGGGACAGGTGGGTGCGTCCGAACTTGCTGCTGTCGATCAGGAACCGGCAGGCGCGGCTCTGCTGCATCATGGTGCGCTTGATCGCGTCGAAGCCCTCGACCGCCTCGGTGACGCCCGCGGTGCTGAGCCCCGCCGCGCCGAGGAAGCACGCGTCGACATTGTAGCGCGCGAGGTGGTCGCAGGCCTCGGTGCCGATCACCGCCGCCTCCTCGCGCAGGTAGTCGCCGGGCGCGAGGCGCACGCGCGCCGCCGGGCTCTGCCCGAGGATCATCGCCACCTGCAGGCTGTTGGTGACGGCGGTGATGCGCGTCTCGGCAAAGGCGATGGCGCGCGCGAATTCCATGGTCGTGGTGCCTGCGTCGATCATGATGGCGTCGCCGTCCGAGACGAGGCTGGCGGCGAAGCGTCCGAGCCGTTCGCGTTCCGCCACCCGTTCGAGCCGGCGCTCGTCCATCGCGCGCAGGGTGCCCGGCGTGGCCGCCGAGGCGCCGCCATGGGCGCGCTGCAGCAGGCCCTCCCCGCTCAGCGTCTCGATGTCCCGGCGCACGGTCTCGGTCGTGACGCCGAACTGCTCGGCGAGCTCGGTCACCCGGACATGCGGCTTCAGCCGCAGTTCGAGCAGGATCCGCCGCCGCCTGTCCGCCTTCTTGAGCCGCTTCCGCGCAAGCGCGCCAACCATCGAAATTCGCTCCCTCTCACCGTTGAGCCGGAGATCTATTGGATGTTCGAACAAAATGGAACGCAACTTGTTGCATATCCCAAATTTCGGTGCTGTCATCGCACCAACGCGCCGCGGAGACGGCGCGCAGACCGGAGGAGACAAGACACATGCCCAGAGACACGATCCTCGGAGGCGGCATCCTTGCCGCGCTGGCCTTCGCCGCCACGGCCGCAACCGCGCAGGACTGCGAGAACCGGGGACAGCTCGACGCGCAGTACTGCGACGCCGACGGCGACCTCGTCGCGGACGCGCCCGCGGACGAGAGCGCGCTGCGCAATCCCGACACGCTCGTCTTCGCCTATACCCCGGTCGAGGATCCGGCGATCTACGAGGACATCTGGACGCCCTTCATCGACCACCTCGAGGAGGTGACGGGCAAGGACGTGCAGTTCTTCGCCGTCCAGTCGAACTCGGCCGAGGTCGAGGCCATGCGCTCGGGCCGCCTGCACATCGCGGGCTTCTCGACGGGGCCCACGCCGTTTGCGGTGAACCTCGCGGGCGCCGTGCCCTTCGCGATCATGGGCGGCGACGACGGCCGCTTCGGCTACACGCTGCAGGTCTACACGCAGGCCGACAGCGACATAGAGGAGATGCCGGATCTCGCGGGCAAGCGCGTGGCGCACACCTCGCCCACCTCGAACTCGGGCAACCAGGCGCCGCGCGCGCTGTTCCCCGATCTCGGCGTCGTGCCGGACGAGGATTACGAGGTGACCTATTCGGGCAGCCACGACCAGTCGATGCTGGGCGTGGTCGCCGGCGATTACGACGCGGCACCCGTCGCCTCGGAAGTCGTGGAGCGCATGGCCGAGCGCGGGCTCTACGATCCCGAGGAGGTCCGCATCATCTGGGAAAGCGATCCGTTCCCGACCACGTCCTACGCCTACGCTCACGACCTCGCGCCCGAGCTGAAGGAGAGCATCGAGGAGGCGTTCTTCAGCTTCGACTTCGAGGGCACGGCGCTCGGCGAGGAATTCGCGGGCGTGTCGAAGTTCATCCCGATCACCTACGAGGAGCAGTGGGCGGTCATCCGCCAGATCCAGTCGGCGAACGGCGTGGAATACACCCCCGAAGGCCTGGCCGCGGAATAAGAGGCACGGAGGGGCCGGCGCCTGCCGTGCGCCGGTCCGCCAAGCGGAGCATCCCATGCTGAAGATCACCGACCTCGTCAAACGCTACGGCGGCGGCGACCCCGTCCTCAAGAACCTCGACCTCACCATCGAGGGCGAAAGCGTGGTGTCGATCATCGGCTCCTCCGGGGCCGGGAAGTCGACGCTCCTGCGCTGCATCAATCGCCTGGTGGAGCCCAGTTCGGGCTCGATCGAGCTGAACGGCACCGAACTCACCAGGCTGCGCGGGCGGTCCCTGCGCGCGGCGCGGCGCAAGATCGGCATGGTCTTCCAGGGGTTCAATCTCGTGGACCGGCTGACGGTGATGGAGAACGTGCAGTCCGGGCGGCTCGGCTACATCTCGACCTGGGCGGCGGTCATGCGGCGCTATCCCAAAGAGGACATCCGCCGCGCCTACGAGCTGATGGAGAGGGTGGGCATCGCGCACTACGCCAATACCCGCGCCGACCAGCTGTCGGGCGGCGAGCGCCAGCGCGTGGGCGTCGTGCGGGCGCTGATGCAGAACCCCGAGATCCTGCTCGCCGACGAGCCCACCGCCTCGCTCGACCCCAAGACCTCCGAGCAGATCATGGGCCTTCTGCGCGACCTCGCGGGCGAGCTGAAGCTGCCGGTGCTCATCAACATCCACAACGTGACCGAGGCCAAGGAATACACTGACCGGATCGTCGGCATGCGCTATGGCCGCATCATCTTCGACGACCGGCCCGCGAGCCTCGACAAGGAGGCGATGGACCGGATCTATTCCGGCAGCCCGCATGCCGACCGCAGCGAAGACCTGAGGCAGGCGTCATGAGTGGCGAGACGCGGGACACCTGGCAGAAGCCACCCTTCATCGCGAACCCCGTCCTGCGCTGGTCGGTCTACGTGGGCGCGATCCTTTACTTCGCCTGGGTGGGCGCGACGCTGCCCATCGACTGGGGCCGGGTCGCCGAGGGCGTGGGCCGCGCGGGCCGCATCTTCGGCGGGGCCTTCCCGCCGAGCTTCGAGCGCAGCGGCCTCCTGATCGACGGCTTCCTCGAGAGCCTCAAGATCGCCATCCTCGCCACGACCGGCGGCGTGCTCCTGTCCATTCCGATCGCGTTCATGGCCGCGCGCAACGTGGCGCCGCTGCCCATCTACTATCTCGGGCGCTTCGTTATCATCGTGGCGCGCAGCTTCCATCCGGTGATCGTGGCGATCATCTTCGTGAAGGCGGTGGGCTTCGGGCCCTTCGCGGGCGTGCTGACGCTGGTCGTCTACTCCATCGGCTTCGTCGCCAAGATGCTGGCCGAGCGGATCGAGGAGATCGACTTCGGCCAGGTCGAGGCGATGCGGGCGGCGGGCGCGCCGTTCCTGTCGACCATGGTCTACGCGATCTTTCCGCAGATCATGCCGCGGCAGATCGGTCTCACGATCTACCAGCTCGACAGCAACCTGCGCGCCTCGGCGGTGGTGGGCATCGTCGGCGCCGGCGGCATCGGCGCGACCCTCGCCAACGCCTTCGGGCGCTACGATTACGACTTCGCCCTCGCCATCACCATGGTGATCGTCGGGGTGATCCTGATCTCCGAGGGGATCAGCGGCCAGATCAGGAAGCGGATCGGATGACCAGCATTTCCGAACAATTCGGCCGCGAGGACTGGAGCCGTTTCTCGTCCCGGCAGAAATGGCAGCGCTTCGCGATCTTCGCGGTCTGCGCGCTGGCCATCGCGTGGTCGATCACCTCGATCGAGGTGGTCTGGGCCTGGGTCTGGGACTCCCCCGGCCAGATGGGCGACCTGTTCGAACGGATGTATCCGCCCGACACCACGAACCTCGCCACCATCCTGCGCGTGCTGTGGGAGACGGTGAACATCGCCACCTTCGCCACCGCCTTCGCGGTGCTCATGTCGCTGCCGGTCGCCTATCTCGCGGCGCAGAACACGACGCCCAACCGGGCGACGCTCTGGCTCGGCCGGCTGATCCTCGTGACCTCGCGGTCGGTCAACACGATCATCTGGGCGCTGCTCTTCGTCGCCATCTTCGGGCCGGGCGTTGTCGCGGGGATCGTGGCGATCATGTTCCGCTCCATCGGCTTCATCGGCAAGCTCCTGGGCGAGGCCATCGAGGAGATCGACCGCCGGCCGGTCGAGGCGCTCGAGGCCACCGGCGCATCGCGCTTCAAGGTGATCGTCTACGCCATCGTACCGCAGGTCATGCCGACCTTCTGGGCGGTGGCGATCCTGCGCTGGGACATCAACCTGCGCGAATCGACCGTGCTGGGTCTCGTCGGAGCGGGCGGGATCGGCATCATTCTCCAGGGCGCCATCGACACGTTCAACTGGCCCGAGGCCGCGACGGTGCTGCTGGCGATCCTCGTGCTCGTCATCCTGGGCGAAATCGTCTCGGCCTTCCTGCGCCGCCGCATCCTGTGAACGTCGCGACGCTCACCGACCCGGCCCGCGCGTTCGAGGGCTACCTGGCGGTGCGCACGCGGCTGCCGCGGGCGACCTTTCCCGACCGCTGGCGGGCGGCCCCGGATCTCGGTGCGGTGGCGGGGCCGTACGAGCTGATCCTGCTCGACGCCTACGGCGTGCTGAACGTGGGCGAGACGCCGATCCCCGGCGCGGTCGACCGCATCGCGGCGCTCCGCGCGGCGGGCAAGGCGGTGGCGGTCGTGTCGAACTCGGCCGGCTACCCCAAGGCCCGCATGATGGCGCGCTATGCCCGCATGGGCTTCGACTTCGCGCCCGGAGAGGTGGTGACGAGCCGCGAGGCGCTGCTCGCGCATCTCGCGCACGAGCCGCGGCGGCGCTGGGGGATCATGCTGAACCCGGGCACCGGGCGCGCCGAACTCGAGCACCTCGCGCTGACATTCCTCGACGACGACCGCGCGGCCTACGACGCGGCGGAGGGGTTCCTGCTCGTGGGGTCGGACGGCTGGACCGAGGCGCGGCAGGCTCTGCTCGAGGCGGCGCTGCGGGACCGGCCGCGGCCCGTCCTCGTCGGCAATCCAGACCTGGTCGCCCCGCGCGAGGACGGGCTGTCACGGGAGCCCGGGCAGTTCGCGCACCGCCTGACGGACCGCACCGGCGTCGTGCCGCGGTTCCTCGGCAAGCCCTTCCCGGAGATCTTCCGGCTCGCGCTCGCGCGCCGCTCGGTCGATCCGGCGCGGGTCCTCATGGTGGGCGACACGCTGCACACCGACGTTCTGGGCGGGCGGCACATGGGCTTTGACACCGCGCTCGTGACCGGCCACGGATCGCTCGCGGGGCTCGACGTCCGGGATGCCATCGCCCGCTCGGGCATCGTGCCCGACCACGTGATCGACCACATCTGAGCCTGCGCCACCCTCAGCGGTCGGGTTCGGACCAGTCCGCGTGGGCCACGCCGCGGCGCCTCAGCCGCAGGGCAAGGCCGAGGCCCGCGCCGACCGCGATCGCCACCGTCAGGTCGACGAGCACGGTCAGGACCAGCGTGATCCCGAGCAGCGCCAGGTCCGAGGGACGCTCTGCCAGGTAGCCGCGCCAGCGGTGCGGCTCGCTCATGTTCCACGCGGTCAGCAGCAGGAGGCCCGCAAGCGCCGGCATCGCCATGTGCCCGACCAGCGGCGCGGCCACGAGCATGATGGCGAGCACCGCGAGCGCGTGCACCATGCCCGCGACCGGCGTCCGACCGCCCGCGCGGATGTTGGTGGCCGTCCGCGCGATGGCGCCCGTCGCGGGCAGCCCGCCGAACAGTGCCGAGCCGAGATTGGCGGTTCCTTGCGCCAGAAGCTCCGCGTTGGGGCGGTGACGATCGTCGATCATGCGGTCGGCGACCATGGCGGACAGGAGCGATTCGACCCCCGCGAGGAACGCGATGACCAGCGCCGCGGGCAGAAGCTCCACCATCCGGGCGAACCCGAGATCGGGCAGGGCGGGCATCGGCAGCGTCGCGGGCAGCGCGCCGAACCGCGCCTCGATCGTGTCGACGGGCAGATCCGCGAGCGCCGCCAGCGCCGAGGTCGCGCCGACCGCCACGATCAGCCCGGGCAGCCGAGGCGCCGCGCGCCGGAAGAGCACGATCAGCGCCATCGTGCCGAGGCACACCAGCGCGGCCCACGGCGACACGCTCGCCCGTGCCGCCCAGAGCACCGCGACCTTCTCGACGAAATCGGCCGGCACGCTGGCCACCGCGAGCCCCAGCGCGTCACGCACCTGGCTTGCCGCGATGATGATCGCGATCCCGATGGTGAACCCGTTGATGACCGGCTCGGGCACCAGCCGGATGAGGTTGCCCGCCCGGAACATCGCCGCGACGAGGAGGATGAGACCCGCCATGAAGGTCGCGATGACGAGCCCGTCGTGTCCGTGCGCGGCGATGATGCCGAACACCACCACGATGAAGGCGCCGGTCGGTCCACCGATCTGCACCCGGCTGCCGCCGAGGAGCGAGACGAGGAACCCCGCCACCACCGCGGTCACGAGGCCCGTTGCCGGTGCCGCACCCGAGGCGATCGCGATGGCGAGGCTGAGGGGGAGTGCCACCAGCGCGACCGTGACGCCGGCAGCGGCGTCCTGCAGGAACAGGGCGGGCGTGTAGCCCGGCAGCGTGGCGAGAATCTTGGGTCTCATGGCGCGACGGTAGGCGCGCGCGGCACGTCTGTCATCTGGCCCCGAGGGGCGACTTGATCGCGCGGGGCGCGAACCTAGGTCGCGGCACCTGTTTCCGGGCCATCCCGTCCGTCACGAGGAGAAGACATGCGCCGCGACCGCCTTACCGACGAATTCATGGACCGGCTCAGGGACCGGACGCCCGGCGAGACGGAATTCCATCAGGCGGTGGAGCACGTCACCCGCGACGTCATCACCATCGAGAAGGCGCATGCGGATTATGCCGCCGCCAAGGTGCTCGAGCGGCTGACGGAGCCCGACCGGATCGTGAGCTTCCGCGTCACCTGGCAGGACGATGCGGGCGAGGTCGAGGTCAACCGCGGCTGGCGCGTGCAGTATTCGAACGCCATCGGGCCCTACAAGGGCGGGCTGCGCTTCCATCCCTCGGTCACGCCGTCGGTGCTGAAGTTCCTGGGCTTCGAGCAGGTGTTCAAGAACGCGCTCACCGGATTGCCGCTGGGAGGGGCCAAGGGGGGCAGCGACTTCGACCCGCGAGGCCGCAGCGACGCCGAGATCATGCGGTTCTGCCAGTCGTTCATGCTGCACCTCGCGCCCTTCATCGGGCCGAACCGCGACATCCCGGCCGGCGACATCAACGTCGGCACGCGTGAGATCGGCTGGCTCTTCGCGGCCTACAAGCTGCACGCGGGCGCGTTCGCGGGCGCGCTCACCGGCAAGGGGCAGTCCTTCGGCGGCTCCGCCGTGCGGACGCAGGCCACGGGCTACGGGCTCGTCTACTTCGTCGAGGCGATGCTGGCCGAGCGGCGCGAGGATCTCGAGGGCAAGCGCGTGGCGATCTCGGGCAAGGGGAATGTCGCGACGCATGCCGCGCTCAAGGCCGCGGCGCTCGGCGCCAGGGTCGTGACGCTGTCGGACACGTCGGGGACGCTGCGCGCGCCCGACGGCTTCAGCGCGCATGCGGTCGACTGGGTGCGGGCGCGCAAGGCCGCGGGCGAGGACATCTCGTCCCCGCCCCGCGACCTCGGTCTGACCTTCGCCGAGGGGGCCATGCCGTGGACAGAGGAGGCGGAGATCGCGCTGCCCTGTGCCACCCAGAACGAGATCGACGGCGACATGGCACAGGCGCTCGTCGACGGCGGCACCCGCATCGTGGCGGAAGGCGCGAACATGCCGCTGACGCCCGAGGCCGCGGACGTGATCGGGCGGTCGGGCATCGTCTACGCGCCCGGCAAGGCCACCAATGCCGGCGGCGTGGCGGTGTCGGGGCTCGAGATGAGCCAGAACAGCCACCGCCGGCCGGCCAGCGCGGCCGAGGTCGACGCCGACCTGCGCGAGATCATGCGCCGCATCCACGCGGTGACGCTGGAGGAAGGCCGCGATGGCGACCGTCCCGATTACAGCCGGGGTGCCAACATCGCGGGCTTCCGCAAGGTGGCGGACGCGATCACCGCAATGGGCGCGATCTGAGCCGCCGGGCCGGCGACGCCTCGCGCGGCGCCGCCGGTTCCGGGCCGGTCAGGCCGCGCGCAGGCGGCGGGCGCCGAAGAGTGCCAGCTCGATCGCGGCCACCACGAGGAGCGACAGGCCGACCAGCGGGAAGAAGACGCCCGCCGCGACCGCGATCACCAGGATGCCGCGCGGGATGCGCCAGTCGGCCGGCACGGTCGGCGCGCCGAGCCCGCGCGCCGGGCGGCGTTTCCACCACATCACCACCGCCGAGACCGACAGCAGCACCATGGCGAGGCAGGCGACCGCCAGCACCACCTGGTTGGCGACGCCGAAGGCCTGCCCCATGTGGATGGCCACTCCCCATTCCGCCGCCCAGCCGAGCGCCCCGAGATCGTCGATGCCCATGTCGAAGAGGATCTCGCCGGTATACTGGTCGAGGTGGATCACCCGTTCCTGGCCGATGTCGTGCGGATAGACGGAGGCGGTGAAGACACCCGTCGGTCCCGACGGCATGTCGAGCGCGTAGCCCGGGTGGATGCCCGCGTCCTCGACAATCGCGACGACCGCGTCGATCGCCGCGGGCACGCCCCGGGAGGCGCCCGAGACCGGCATCGGCTGCTTCTCGAGGATCCACGGGCTGCGGTCGAGCGCCTCGCCTGTCGGCACGGTCGAGGTCGGGTAGTCCGACCAGTAGCCGTCCGGCATGCCGATCCCGGCCGCGTAGGACAGGTCGTAGAACTTCGATCCCCAGATGCCCGACCACGGAAGGCCGGTGAGCGCGAGGAAGACGATGAAGCCCGCGGTGTAGAGGCCCGTCACCGCGTGGATGTCGCGCCACCAGGGCCGGCCGGTGGTGCGACGCGGCGCGACCACACCCACGTTCCGCCCGCGCGGCCACCAGAGGTAGATGCCCGTCGCGACAAGAAGCACCATCCAGCCCGCGACCGCCTCGATGATCCGGTTGCCCCACCAGCCCACGTATTCGAGCGAGTGCAGCTTGCGCACCACGTGCATCGCCGGCGACCCGGACGCGCCCGCGTCCCATGCGGTGCCGAGAACGGTGGCGTCGTAGGGATTGACGAAGACGATGTCGCGCGTGCCGTCCTCGCGCGTGATCCTGACCTCCGCCGCCCGGTCGGGCCCGGCCGCGGGCGTGTAGACCTTGAGCGTGCCGGGATGGGCCTCGAGCGCCGCGGCGGTGATCGCCGAGGGCGGGCGCTGCGCGCTGTCCCGGGGCGCGACGATGCGCAGGTCGGATTGTGCGGCGAGGGTGTATTCGTCCTTGAAGAGGTAGATCGCGCCGGTGATCGCGATGAGGATGACGAAGGGCAGGACGATGAGCCCCGCGTAGAAGTGCCAGCGCCAGACGGCGCGATAGAGGGCGGACGTGCCGGCCTCGCGGATCGCTGCGTGAGACATGGAACCTGTTCCGAATGCTGTTGTCGTGAGCGCCGCGCCCGTCCCGGCCGCAGCGGTAGTCGCTGTCCGTGCGCCCGAAGAAACGGAGCAGACGGGCCTGCCGGTTTCAGCCGGCGCGTGGAGGACGGATTTTTTCCCGTCATGCGGGCGGCGTCCCGCGGCGGTCGACCGGCCGCAGGGTGCCACGGCGCCGCCTCGGCGGCGCCGGCGCGCGCAGTCGGAAATCAGGCGTGGTGCGGCGGCGCGAATCCCCGGCCTCGAAACGGCGCGAGGGCGCGTCCGCGGGGCAGGGCACCGGTCCCGGCGAAGTGTCCTTTCGCACCCCGGCCCTCTTTGAAAAGTCGAGCGACGCCAGTCGGTTATCTGCCGGCTTGACGGGGCGCCCGCAGTTTGTGATTGCAAGTCGTCACGTCATGAGACAGTTTGAGCGCAATCGCTCAATCTGGGGGGATTCATGAGCGAAGAAAATCGCCATAGCGAGATTCGCAGCCTGCTGCTGGACCAGCCGTTCCTGTCTGTGAACGATCTCGTCGCCTATCTGGGCGTGTCGCCGGCGACGGTCCGGCGCGACATCGACAAGCTCGACGAGCTCGGATTCGCAAAAAAGGTCTACGGCGGCATCATCGCGAGCGGCGCCTCGCGGCGGCGCGCGGCCATCGCGCTGCCCTTCAGCGACAACCGCGACATCGCGGTCGACGCCAAGCGGTCGATCGGCCGCGAGGCGGCGCGGCTCGTGCGGGACGGGTCGATCATCGTGGTGCACGGCGGGTCGACCTGTTTCCATTTTGGCGTGGAGATCGCCGACCGCAACGTGCGCGTGCTCACCCATTCCATGCCGCTCGCCGGCTATCTCGCCGAATACGGGACGTGCCAGCTGACCGTGGGCGGCGGCGACCTGCACCGCGAGCCGGGCATCCTGTGCAATGCCAGCGCGCCGGTCGCGCCCAATTTCTTCGCCTCGCAGTTCTTCGTGGGCGCGCTCGGCGTGGACAGCCGCGGCTGCCTCGAGAGCCACCCGCTCCTGGTGAAGTTCGTGCAGGACTTCGCCGAGGTGGTGAACGAGGTCGTGCTGCTCGTGGACAGCCGCAAGTTCGAGGAACGCGCGCCCAAGGTCGCCCTGCCGCTGCAGCGGATCGCGCGCATCATCACCGACGACGGGCTGAGCGATGTCCACGCCCGGATGCTCGAGGACCAGGGCGTCGCCTTCACGACCGCGCCGGTTTCGGGCGGAACAAGGGAGAAGGCTGGCTGATGACCGAACCCGTCCTGAAGATGTCCGGCATATCCAAGACGTTCGGCCCGGTCCGCGCGCTGCACGACGTGTCCCTGACCGTCTACCCGGGCGAGGTGCACGCGCTCATGGGCGAGAACGGCGCGGGCAAGTCGACGCTGATGAAGATCCTTTCGGGCGCCCACGTGCCCGACCGCGGCGGGGAGATCACCGTTGCCGGGACGCCGCTGCCCTTCGGCAAGCCCAAGGTGGCAAAGCAGTTCGGCATCGCGGTGATCTACCAGGAGCTGTCGCTGGCGCCGAACCTCACCGTGGCGCAGAACATCTTCCTCGGGGAGGAGATCGCGCGGCGCGGGGTCGTGAACCGCGCGGAGATGCGCCGGCGCACGCAGGCGATCCTCGACCGGCTCGGCGTGGAATTCCGGCCCTCGACGCTGGTCTCGCGCCTGTCGCTCGGGGAACGCCAGCTCGTGGAGATCGCGCGCGCCATGTCGGTCAACGCGCGCATCATCGTGATGGACGAGCCGACCACGTCGCTGTCCAGCCGCGAGACCGAAAAGCTGTTCGGCGTGATCGCGGGCCTCAAGGCGGAAGGTATCGCGGTGATCTACATCTCGCACCGGATGGACGAGATCTACCGGCTGTCCGATCGCTGCTCGGTGCTGCGCGACGGCAGCTATGTCGGCACGCTCGAGCGCGACGCGCTCGATGCCGAGACGCTCGTGCGCATGATGGTGGGCCGCGACGTGTCGTCGTTCTACAAGAAGGACCACACCCCGACCAAGGGCGCCCGCGACGTGGTCATGACGGTCGAGAACCTGGGCGACGGGCAGTTCGTGACCGGGTGCTCCTTCGAGGTGCACCGCGGCGAGGTCCTGGGGATCGCGGGGCTCGTCGGGTCCGGGCGGACCGAGCTCCTGCGTCTCATCTTCGGTGCCGACCCGCGCGCGACGGGCCGCGTGATGCTCGAGGGCACCGACGTCACGCCGGCATCGCCGCGGCACGCGCTCGATGCCGGGATCGCCTACCTGACAGAGGACCGGAAGGGCCTCGGCCTCTTCCTCGACATGACGATCCGCGACAACATCAGCATGGCGGTGGCGGAGCGCGACGCCCGCAGTCTCGGCCGGATCGACGTGGCAAAGGCGCGTGCACGGGCGCGCAGCGCCGTCGAGACGCTCGGCATCCGCACGCCCTCGGTGCGCCAGACGGTGGGCGCGCTGTCGGGCGGCAACCAGCAGAAGGCGCTGATCGCGCGGCTGCTCGAGGTAAATCCGCGGGTGCTGCTGCTCGACGAGCCCACCCGCGGCGTCGATGTCGGCGCGAAATCCGAGCTCTACCGCCTGATCGACCGCCTCGCGCAGGAGGGTCTCGCCATCGTCATGGTCTCGAGCGAACTGCCCGAGATCATCGGCGTGGCGGACCGCTGCCTCGTCATGCGCGAGGGATACATCGCCGGCGAATGCACCGCCGGCCCAGAAAGCCCAATCCGCCAGGAGGACATCATGGCCTATTCGACCGGATCGGCCGGCGGCGTTGCCCGGGAGACCGTCCAGTGACCGACGCAGCCTCCCGCACCGCCACGGCCCGACGCGAGCAGTTCAAGACGATGATCATGGCGCTCGGCATGTTGCCGGTGCTGATCCTGCTCGCCCTCGGGTTCGAGCTCATGACCGGCAAGTTCCTGTCGGTGAACAACATCTCCATCGTCATGCAGCAGGCATCCATCAACATCGTGCTGGCCGCGGGCATGACCTTCGTCATCCTGACGGGCGGCATCGACCTGTCGGTGGGCTCGATCCTCGCCGCGTCGGCGATGGCGGCGGTGATCGCCTCGCTCTGGCAGGGTCTGGGCTGGCTCGGCGTGCCGCTCGGGATGCTGATGGGCCTGGTCTTCGGCATCGCCAACGGGGCGATCATCGCCTTTCTCGGGTTGCCGCCCTTCATCGTGACACTGGGCTCGCTGACGGCGGTCCGCGGGGTGGCGCGGCTGATGGGCGGGGACACCACCGTCTTCAACTCGGACCTGCCCTTCGCGGTGATCGGCAATGGCAGCCTTTTCGGCGTGCCGTGGCTCGCGATCATCGCGATCGCCGTGATCCTGCTGTCGTGGGGCATCCTGCGGGGCACGGTGCTCGGCACGTGGATCTATGCCGTGGGGGGCAACCGCGAGGCGGCGCGCCTGACCGGCATCAAGGTCACGCTCGTCCTGCTGTTCGTCTACGGCATGTCGGGCCTCATGTCGGGCCTCGGCGGCGTCATGTCGGCCTCGCGGCTCTACGCGGCGAACGGCCTGCAGCTGGGCCAGGCCTACGAGCTCGACGCGATCGCGGCGGTGATCCTCGGCGGCACGAGCCTGGTCGGCGGCGTGGGCTCCATCTGGGGCACTCTCATCGGCGCTCTCATCATCGCGGTCCTGTCGAACGGCCTGATCCTGACCGGCGTGTCGGACATCTGGCAGTTCATCATCAAGGGCCTCGTCATCATCCTCGCGGTGGCGCTCGACCGCTACCGCATCAAGGGGGGCGCGCGGACCTGACCCCGGGCCCGCGCACACGGAACCATACGCATCAACAGGAGGATTTCATGCGTGACCTGAAGAGACTTCTCACCGGCACCGCGCTCGCCCTCGGGCTCGCGACGGGCGCCGCTGCCCAGGACAAGGAACTGCAGAGCGTCGGCATCTCGGTCGGCCTGCTCGGCAACCCGTTCTTCGTCGCGACCATCAAGGGCATCGAGGACGCTGCCCGCGAGATCAATCCCGACGTGCAGATCACCTCGGTCTCGGCCGATTACGACCTGAACAAGCAGGCGAGCCAGATCGACAACTTCATCGCGTCGGGCGTCGACATCATCATGCTGAACGCGGTCGACGCGGCGGCCATCGAGCCGGCGGTCGCGCGGGCCAAGAACGCCGGCATCGTCGTCGCGGCGTTCGACGTGTCGGCGCCGGGCGCCGAGGTCACCGTGATGACCGACAACGTCGCCGCCGGCCGCAAGGCGTGCCAGTACATCGTCGACCAGCTGGGCGGCGAGGGCGACGTGGTGCTGATCAACGGGCCGCAATCGTCCTCGATCATCGACCGCGCGGCCGGCTGCTCCGAGGTCTTCGAGGCGAACGAGGGCATCAACGTGCTCTCCGACGACCAGAACGGCCAGGCGTCGCGCGAGGGCGGGCTGCAGGTCATGCAGGGCCTGCTCACCCGGTTCGACAAGATCGACGGCGTCTTCGCGGTCAACGACCCGACCGCGCTCGGGGCGGCGCTCGCGGCACAGCAGCTGAACCGCAGCGAGTTCATCATCACCGGCGTCGACGGTGCGCCTGACGTCGAGGAGGCACTCGCGAGCGGCAACAGCCTGATCAAGGCGTCGGCCTCGCAGGACCCCTACACCATGGCCGCGCAGTCCATGGAGATGGCCTACGAGATCTTCCAGGGCAACACGCTCGAGGAGGACACCGTGCTGCTCGAACCCGAGCTGATCACCTCGGAGAACGTCGGCGAGTACCAGGGCTGGACCGCCGCCCGTTGAGCCACGCTCGGCGCGCCGCCCCGGCGGCGCGCCACCCGCCACATTGACCCAAGGACCGACATGCTGCTCGACGCGCTCAAATCCGCCGTGCTGGAGGCAAACCTCGCCACCGTCAGAAGCGGCCTCGTCACCGCGACCTTCGGCAATGCCAGCGGGATCGACCGCGACAGCGGCACCGTCGCGATCAAGCCCAGCGGCGTGCCCTACAACGAGATGACGCCCGACCAGATCGTCGCGGTGTCGCTCGACGGGGCGCTGATCGACAACCGGATGAAGCCGTCCTCGGACCTCGACACGCATCTCGTGCTCTACCGGGCATTTCCCGAGATCGGCGCGGTCATCCACACCCATTCGACCTATGCCACGATCTTCGCGCAGGCGCTTGTGCCGATCCCGCCGCTCGGCACGACCCATGCCGACTATTTCCGCGGCGCCGTGCCCGTGACCCGCCACCTGAGCGAGGAGGAAATCCGCGACCGCTACGTCGCCGCCACCGGCGACGCGATCGTCGAGGTCATCGGGGACCGCGACCCGCTCGAGGTTCCCGCGGCCCTCGTCGCCTCGCACGGGCCCTTCGTCTGGGGCCGCACCCCGCAGGACGCGGCGCTCAACGCCCTCATCCTCGAGGAGGTCGCGCGCATGGCGTGGTCCTCGATGATGCTGCGGCCGGCGCTGCCGGCCATTCCGGACGCGCTGCTCGACCGCCATTTCCTGCGCAAGCACGGCGCCCACGCCACCTACGGACAGACCGGAGCCACCCGATGACCCTCGTTGCCGGAGCCGATTTCGGGACCCTCAGCGTCCGCGTGACCATCATGGACACCGACGCGGCGCGCGTCGTGGCGACGGCGGTCGCGGAATACCCGCTGAAACGTTCGGACAGCGATCCGCACCTCGCGCAGCAGGCGCATTCGGACCACATGGAGGCCCTGACCTCGGCGATGCGTTCGGCGATCGCCGACGCGGGCATCGACGGGACCGAGATCGCCGCCTTCGCGGCGGACACGACCGGCTCGAGCGTCGTCGTCGTCGACGAGACGCTCACACCGATCGACGACTACTACCTGTGGTGCGACCACCGCGCCGCGCGCGAGGCCGCCGAGATCACCGAGGCGGCCCATGCCGACGGGATCGAGGCGATCCGCTGGTGCGGCGGCGTCTATTCGCACGAATGGGGCTTCGCCAAGCTCCTGCACTTCCTGCGGCACAATCCCGGCCTGCGCGACCGCGCGGCGACGGCGCTCGAACATTGCGACATGCTCGTCGCGACGCTCTGCGGCATCACCGACCCGCGCGAGGTCCCGCGCTCGGTCTGCGCCATGGGCCACAAGTGGATGTGGGGCGAACGGTGGGGCGGCTACCCGCCGCAGGACTTCCTGAGTCGGGTCGATCCGCTGCTCGACGGCTGGGTCGCGCGCATGGGCGGACGGTTCGGAACCGCGACCGAGATCGCGGGCCACCTGTCGCCCGACTGGGCCGAACGGCTGGGACTCCGGGCGGGCATCCCGCTGCCTTTCGGCGCCTTCGATTCGCACTGGGACGCGATCGCCGCGGGCTGCCGGCAGGGCGACATCGTGAACGTGGTCGGCACCTCGACCTGCATCATCGCCGAGGGCCCGCCGGACATGGAGGCGGTGCCCGGCATCTGCGGCGCGGTCCCGGGCAGCGTCGTTCCGGGCGCCATGGGCGTCGAGGCCGGGCAATCCGCGACCGGCGACATCTTCTCGGCCATCGCCGCGCGGGCGGGCACCGACGTCGCGACGCTGATGCAGAAGGTGGGGACGCCCGCGCCGGGGGCGAGCGGCCTCCTGCGGCTCGTCTGGGACAACGGCGACCGCACGGTGCTCGTCCGGCCGGACCTCGGCGGCGTCACGCTCGGCTGGGACCTGGGCCACCGTCCGGAGCACGAGCTGCACGCCGCGATCGAGGGCATGGCGATGCATGTCCGGGTCATCACGGAGCGGATGCGTGCAGGCGGGCTCGAGGCGGCACGGATCATCAACGGGGGCGGCATCCCGCCCAAGAACCCGCTGCTGAACCAGGTCTATTCGGATGTCATCGGCACCGACGTCTACGTTCCGGAACATCCCTCGACCGGCATCGGCGCCTGCATCTTCGCGTCCGTCGCGGCCGGGGCATTCCCGTCGGTGAAGGACGCGCAGTCGCGTCTCAGCCCGCGGCTGACGGTCTACCGCAGCGATCCCGAGCGCCACGCGGCCTATGCCGCGCTCTTCGAGCTCTTCTCCGACCTCTATTTCGGCTTCGGCGAGGGGCGCCCGGTCGACCTCGGGCGCGTCCTGCCGACGCTCCGCCGCTACCGCACGGGCGCCGCCGCCTGACCGCGACGGCCGCGCCTTGTTCCCAAGATGTTCTCGTTCGGTTAGAAGGAGGCAGGCGCGACCGAAGGGGGCAGGACATGGTGGCAGCGGATTACCTGGACAAGCTCAACGCGAACCAGCGCGCGGCGGCAACCTTCGGCGCGGAGGGGGCCGCGCCGGCGCCGCCGCTTCTCGTCATCGCGGGCGCGGGGTCGGGCAAGACCAGCACCCTCGCGCACCGCGTGGCGCACCTGATCGTCACGGGCGCGGACCCGCGCCGCATCCTGCTCATGACCTTCTCGCGCCGAGCCGCGACGGAACTGACCCGGCGGGTGGAGCGGATCACCGCGCAGGCACTCGGCACCGGAATCGCGGCCGAGGCGCTGCTCTGGGCGGGGACGTTCCACGGAATCGGCGCGCGAATCCTGCGGGAGAACGCGACCGCCATCGGCCTCGCCCCCGACTTCTCGATCCATGACCGCGAGGACAGCGCGGACCTGATGAACCTCTGCCGGCACGGGCTCGGCCTGTCGCGCACGGACAGCCGCTTTCCGACCAAGGGCACCTGCCTTGCGATCTATTCGCGAACCGTGAACTCCGAGGTTCCGCTCGGCCACGTGCTGCGCGACCATTTCCCTTGGGCGGCCGCGTGGGAGACCGAGCTCCGGCAGCTCTTCGCCGCCTATGTCTCGGCGAAGCAGGCGCAGAACGTGCTCGATTACGACGACCTGCTGCTCGCCTGGGCGCAGGTCATGGCGCACCCGGACTTCGCCGCGCATGTGGGCGCCGCGTGGGACCACGTGCTGATCGACGAGTACCAGGACACGAACCGGCTGCAGGCGCGCATCCTCCGGGCGCTGAAGCCCGACGGGCGCGGCCTGACCGTGGTCGGCGACGACGCGCAGTCGATCTACGCCTTCCGGGCGGCCACGGTGCGCAACATCCTCGACTTCCCGCAGGGTTTCACGCCGCCGGCCGAGATCATCACGCTCGACCGCAACTACCGCTCGACCGGGCCGATCCTCGCAGCGGCGAACGCGGTCATCGGCGAGGCGCGGGAGCGATTCACCAAGGACCTCTGGACCGACCGGGCCTCGGACCGCAAGCCGCGGCTCGTCACCTACGCGACCGAGGCCGACCAGGCGCGGCACATCGTCGACCGTGTGCTCGAGGACCGCGAGACGGGCCTCCGGCTCAGGGACCAGGCGGTCCTCTTCCGCACCTCGAGCCATTCCGCGCAGCTCGAGGCCGAGCTGACCCGGCGCAACGTGCCCTACGTGAAATTCGGCGGGCTCAAGTTCCTCGACAGCGCGCACGTGAAGGACCTCCTGGCGTTCCTGCGGCTCGGCCTGAACCCGCGCGACCGGGTCGCGGGGTTTCGGGTGCTGCAGCTCGTGCCCGGCGTGGGCCCCAAGGCCGCGGGGCGGGTGCTCGACGCGCTCGACCTCGCCGCCGACCCGCTGGCCGCCCTGCACGACGTCGCCCCGCCGCCCCGCGCCGGCGACGCGTGGGGCGCCTTCGTCGCGGCGATGACGACGGCGGCACCCTGGCCCGCCGCGCTCGGGCTTGCCCGCGCCTGGTACGATCCGCATCTCGAGCGCCTGCACGAGGATGCCGAGGCGCGGCGCGCTGACCTCGCGCAGCTCGAGCAGATCGCGACCGGCTACGGGTCGGCCAACGCCTTCCTGACCGAGCTGACGCTCGATCCGCCGGACGCGACGAGCGACCAGCCCGGCGTGCCGCTCAAGGACGAGGACTACCTGATCCTGTCGACGATCCATTCCGCCAAGGGGCAGGAATGGCGCTCGGTCCACGTGCTGAACTGCGTGGACGGCTGCATTCCCTCGGATCTCGGGACCGGCACCACCGACGAGATCGAGGAGGAACGCCGCCTTCTCTACGTGGCGATGACCCGGGCGAAGGACCATCTGTCGCTCGGCGTGCCGCAGCGGTTCTACGTCACGAACCAGACCCGCAACGGCGACCGGCACATCTACGCCCTGCGCACCCGTTTCGTCCCTCAGGCCATCCTGTCGCATTTCGAGGTGACTCACTGGTCGCCGCTGCAGGCTGGACAGCCCGCCCGGCCCGCGCCGGCGCCGATCGACATCGGCGCGCAGATGCGGAACATGTGGGCCGAGTGAGGCGCGGGCATCGTCCTGCGCGCACCACTCGGGCCCGCTCGGGTCAGATGCTGACGAGCAGCAGCGCCACGGTCGTCGCGAGCACCCCCAGCAGGACCTTGCGGAAGAGCGTCTCGCTCAGCCGTCCCGACAGGCCCACGCCCGCCGCGATCCCGAGGGCGAGTGCCGGCAGGAGCCATGCCGCCAGCCTCAGGGACACGGTGCCGAAGCCTGTCAGGAGCGCGTAGCTCGCCACGTTGGCGCCGTAGGCGAAGACGAAGAAGGCGAGGATCGTGGCGCGGACGGTGCCCCTGTCGAAACCCCGCACCGACATCCAGGTCGCGGCCAGGGGGCCGGGCATGGCGAGCACGCCGCCCATGACCCCCGCGAGGGTGCCGACCAGTCCGGTCTCGCCCGCCGCCGGCGGCATTCCGGATGCCGCCCCGCGGCCCCTGCGCATGTCGAGGAGGAGCGTCGCGGCCACGAATGCCACCATCGCGGCGGCGCAGAGCTTCAGGGCGGCGACGCTCAGCCAGGTCTGCAGGACCAGCCCCGCCGTGATCCCGACGACGCCGCCCGCTATCAGCCGGGTCAGGACCGTCCGGTCCATTGCGCCGCGCAGGCTCGGCGCCAGGACGAGGGCGATGGCGAGGTTGTGCAGGGCACTGATCTGGATGGCCTCGGTGCCGTTCAGCGCCACGAGGAAGATCGGGCCGGCGATGACGCCGTACCCGATCCCGGTGGCCGCCTGCAGCATGGCCGCGCCGAAGACGGCGAGGCAGAGCAGGGTCAGAAGCGCCGGGTCCATCTGGGTCTCCATGAAAACGGCCGGACCACGGGCATGATCCGGCCGGATGCGGGGGGGCGGGGTGCGCCGTTCAGTCCAGCGTCACCCGTTCGGGCGCGAGGGCCGACAGGAAGCTGTCGTCGACATAGGCGCCGATCGAGTCGCGGGTGGGCACGTCGCCCTTGATCGAGCCGCGGGCGTTGATCCAGACGCCCTGCTCGACCATCAGGTCGACGAGCGCGTCGTCGAGCCCGATCTCGAAGGTGTAGCTTGCCGAGGCGGCCGCGATCTCGTCCGTGTCGAGGGTGCCGCCCAGGACGCGGGACACCGCCTCGTGCGACGCTGCCGGGTCCGAGACCACGATGTCCTCCGCCGCGATCAGCGCATCCAGCACCGCGGTGACGGCGTCGGGGTTCTCGTCGATGATCTCCTGCGTGGCCACGAGGATGAAATGCGTGTCGTAGCTCGAGATCGGGATCTCGCGGTAGGCCTCGCCCAGCGTCTTCTGGGCGCCACCGTAGAAGGACGGGAACATCGCGCCGGCGAAGATGTCGCCGCGGGCGAGGGCCGGCACGATGTCGGGCGGGCCGACCGAGACGATCTCGGCCTCGATGCCGGCGGCCTTCAGTTCGTTCTCGAGCCAGAAGTGCACGTTGGTGCCGGCGGTCACGCCGATCGGCTTGCCGGCCAGCTTCTCGACGCTGTCGATCTCCGGGTCGCCGGCATGGATGATGCGCGTGGCCTGGTAGCGCGACAGGTCGGCTATGACCTTGAACGCCTGGTCGCGCATGGCCCCGATCACGGCGGGAAACTCGGCCATCACGGCGACGTCGAGCTGGCCGCCGAGCAGCGCCTCGAACGCCGAGCGGCCGGACTGGAACGGGATGACGTTCACGTCGAGACCCTTCTCGGCGAAGAGTTCCCGGTCCATCGCGACGGCGAGCTGCGGGATGTCGAGATAGGCGCCGCCGCCGAACGTGATCTCGGTTTCCTGTGCGGTGGTGCCCTGCGCCAGCACGGCAATGCCGCCCGCGAGGAACATGGTTCTGAAGCCATGGTGCATGTCTGATCTCCTGTTGGTTCTTTCTTGTTTTCAGTGGTCGTCCGCGCCGGGCTGGCGCAGCAATCCGATGATGTGGTTGCGGTTGCGCAGGAAGCTTTCCGTCACCTGGTGGGCGCGGCGCGGCCGGTCATCGGTGATTTCCATCGTCTCTATGATGCGCCCGGGGCCCGCGCTCATGATGTGCGCCCGGTCGGACAGGATCAGCGCCTCGTCGACGTCGTGGGTGACGAAGATCACGGTCGCCTTGTGCGCCTCCCAGACCCTGAGGAGGATCTCGTGCATCACGACCCGCGTCTGCGCGTCGAGCGCGCCGAAGGGTTCGTCCATCAGGAGGACCTTGGGCGAGGTCACGAAGGTCCTGGCCAGCGCGACCCGCTGGCGCATGCCGCCGGACAGCTGGCCCGGGTAGTTGGCCTCGCGTCCCTCGAGCCCGACTTCCTTCAGGGCCGCCATGGCGCGGTCCCGCCGTTCCTCCTTGGAGAGCCGGAAGCGCTTCAGCGCGAACATCACGTTGCCCAGCGCGGTGAACCAGGGAAACAGCGCGTATTGCTGGAAGACGACCCCGACATCCGGGTTGATGCCCGTCACGGGCTCTCCGTCCAGCCGGATCGTGCCCTCGGAGAGCGGGACGAAGCCACCGACCGCGTTCAGGAGGGTGGACTTGCCGCAGCCCGAAGGGCCGATCAGCGAGACGAAGGAGCCTGGTTCGATCACGAGGTCGGTCGGTGCGAGCGCCTCGATCCGCTTGCCCTTCGGGCCCTTGAAGGAGACCG
Organism: Roseivivax isoporae LMG 25204; assembly: GCF_000521865.1. Classification (GTDB taxonomy): domain Bacteria; phylum Pseudomonadota; class Alphaproteobacteria; order Rhodobacterales; family Rhodobacteraceae; genus Roseivivax; species Roseivivax isoporae. The sequence continues at coordinate 20,314 of NZ_JAME01000028.1, read as the reverse complement.
CGGCGCCTTCGACGTCGATCCGGCCGAGTTCGGTGCGGGGCATGCTGTGGGGTTCCACGACGAGGTTCAGTGCGGCTTGCATCATGCGCTCTCCCAATGGACCAGCCGGCGGCTGATGAGGACGAAGACCGAATCGAGCAGGGCTCCGAGGATGCCGAGCTGGATGAGCCCGACGAACATGCGGTCGGTCTGGATGAATTGCCGCGCGTCCTGCAGCCGGAAGCCGATGCCGGACGACGCGCCGCTCAGTTCCGCCGCGACGAGGCTGAGGAACGCCAGCGCGGCCCCGAGGCGCAGGCCCACGACGATGTGCGGGGCCGCGGCCGGAACGACCACCTCGAAGAACTCGCGGAACCGGTTCGCCCCGAGCGAGCGCGCCGCCCGGATGTAGGTGCTGGCGACGCTCGAGGCGCCGGCATGCGTGTTGAGCCAGACGGCGAGGAACACGGTGTAGGCGATCACGAAGTACTTCGATCCCTCGCCGATGCCGAACCAGACGATGGCAATCGGCACGAGCGCGATGGCCGGGATGGGCCTCAGGAGCGTCAGGAACGGCTCGAGCAGCAGCGATACCGCGAAGACCCGCGCGGTGAGCAGCCCCACGAGGACCCCCAGCGTCGCGCCGATGGTGAAACCGATGGCCGCGCGCTTGAGCGAGATCTGCAGGTCGCTGATCAGGACCCCGTCGCGGTAGAGCTCGACCGCGGCGGCAAGCACCTGCGGCGGCGTGGGAAAGAGGTTCTGGTTCACGAGCCCCAGACCCGAGACCAGCCACCAGACCGCGACCACGCCCGAGAGCGAGATGATCAGCTGGCCGTATTTCTTGAGATGAGAATCCATCGTGACGTCCTTTCATCTGTACCGGAAATCGGCCGAACGGCCGTGACACCGGATGATCGGCGCAGCGCTGACCGCGTCCTGCGCGCGTTTCCGGTTGGACTTCAGGAATTCCTCGGAATCCCACCCGACCGGGCGGGATCCCTCCATGATGCAGCGGCCGTCGACCACAACCGCGTCGATCTGGTCGCGGTTGTAGAGCCGGACCAGTTCCCACTCGAAATCCCAGGAGGGCGTGACCTCCGGCTGGCGACGGTCGAGCACGAGGAAATCGGCGCGCTGCCCGGCGACGATCTGTCCGGTGACGCCCGCGAGGCCCGCGGCGTCGGCGCTGCCGCGCGTCGCGCCGTCGATCCATGTCCAGGCGGCGCCGCAGGAGAAATCGGCGTTCTGCATGCCCTGTGACAGGCGCTGCGCGGTCTCGGCGGATTCGAGCAGGCGCAGCGCGTCCGACCGCGTGCTGTCGGTGCCGATGCCGAAGCGCACGCCGCGGGCGGCAAAGCCCAGAGCAGGGGCGACCCGGTCGCCCTTCCACGCGCTCGCGAGCGGGTTGTAGCTGACGGCTGACCCGGTCTCGCGCAGGATCTCGATCTCGTGGTCGGTGACGAGGGTGCAATGGTGGTGCAGCGTGTGCGGCCCGACCGCGCCATGCTCGGCGAAGACCTCCAGCGGGCGCCGGCCATAGGTGCAGACGCTCCAGTGCACCTCCACGTGGTGCTCGTTCGTGTGGATCTGGAAGAGGACGCCGCGCTCGGCCGCGTAGTCGGACAGCGCGCGGATCATCTCGACCGGCGCGCTCTGCACCGCGGGGATGCAGAGCGAGGGCGTGATCAGGGGCTGTCCCGCGCAGGCGTCGATATGCGCCTCGGCGCGCCGCAGGGCGGCATCGATCGCCTTCGCGGTCTCGCAGGCGGTCGGCCGGTGCGGTCCGTCGACGGGAAGCGCGCCCCCCGTGGCCGAGACCAGGCGGATGCCCACATCCTCTGCCGCCTGATGCAGCGCTGCCGCCTTTTCCCCGTCGAGGACGGCGAAGTTGACGATGCCGGTGAAGCCGCCGCGCAGCGCCTCGAGGAACATCCACTTGGCCGAGACGTGCACTGTGTCGGCATCGTAGCTCGATTCCATCGGGGCCCAGATGCGGCGCCAGATCTGCGCGGGCTCGCCGCCGGTGATGGCCTTGCCGAAGGCCTGGCCGAGATGCGTGTGGGCGTCGATGAACCCGGGCACGATGGCGCGGTCGGGCATGTCGGTGATCGGCGTGCCCTGCGCCTGCCGCTCGAATTCGGCCCGCGGCCCGACAAAGGCGATGCGGTTCTCGCGGACCTGCACCACCATCCCGTCCCGGGCGCCGGCGGGCGTCAGGACGAGGTCGGGGGCGAGCGCGTAGCTGCGTCTTCGGGTGAGCTCCGGCAGTCCGGTCATGGGTCCGTGGTCCTTGTCTCGGGTCCGCCCGGGGCCGGGCGGCGGCTTGCGGGAACTCTAGACAAGTGAAGCCATAGAAGATAATACGAAGATGTGCCGTACTCATAGGCTGAACCTATGGAGTTTGACTTTGATCAATATTCGGCAGCTTGAGTGCCTGCGTGCCGTGATGATGTGCGGAAACGTGACGCAAGCGGCGGAAATGCTGGGAATCGCGCAGCCCTCGGCCAGCAGCCTGATCGCCAATCTCGAACACGCGCTGGGCTTCAAGCTGTTCGACCGGGTCAAGGGCCGGCTGGTGGCGACGCCCGAGGCGAAGTTCCTCATGCCGGACGTGCAGCGCACGCTGGAAAGCGTCGAGCTCACCAAACACCGCGCGCGACAGATTCGCGACAACCGCCGCGGCGATCTGGTGATCGTCTCCTACCCGGACCTCGCCATCGACTTCCTGCCCGAGGTCCTCAGCGCGTTCCTCGCCGACCGTCCGGCCGTCCGCGTCCACCTGCAGGCGCGGCGGTCCGAGATGATGACCGGCCTGCTGCAGACCCACGACTTCGACCTCGCGATCTCGACGCGGCTCGCCGAGACGCACAGCCTCGACGTCCAGGAATTCGCCATCCCCTGCATGATCGCCTACCAGCGCGGCCAGGCGCCGCCGGGCAGGCTCGCGCTCGAGCCGATGGACCTGCAATCGGAAACGCTGATCTGCGTCAGCGCGAACCACCCGAGCACGATCCAGCTGGCCGAACGGTTCGACCAGCGCGGCGTGGCCTTTCCCGGTACCGCGATCGAGACGCAGACCTTCGAATCCGTCTGCGGGTTCGTCCGCCGCGGCGTGGGCGTCGGGCTGATCGACGCGATCACCGCGCGCCGGTACCGCCACGAACTCGACATCCTGCGGTTCGTGCCGGAGGTCTGGCAGACGATCTACCTGCTGCGCCCCCTCGACCGGCCGACCTCGCGGATCACCAACACCTTCACCGACGGCCTCGCCCGCAGGATCCGCGCCCTGGCGGAGCGTGACGGCGCGGCCGCGCCGTAGCCGCCTGTGTCGGCCTGAGGGACAGGCCCGTCACGCGCGGGATGCGCGGCGGATCGGACGGCTGATTTTCGGAGATTGGCAAGTGGTGCCCAGGAGAGGACTCGAACCTCCACGTCCATACGGACACCAGCACCTGAAGCTGGCGCGTCTACCATTCCGCCACCTGGGCAGGTTGCGTGACGGGGCGTTTAGACCCGGGCTCGGGCGGTGTCAACGCCCCTCGCGGAGAAAACCGCGTGCGGCGGCCTGTCGGCTTGCCCGCCTTGGCCCGCACCGATAGAGAAGGGCGCGAGCACCGCGCGAGGGAGTATCGGCATGTCCAAACTCGTCACCATCTACGGCGGCAGCGGCTTCGTCGGACGCTACATCGCGCGCCGCATGGCGCAGGAGGGCTGGCGCGTGCGCGTGGCCGTCCGCCGGCCGAACGACGCGATCTTCGTGCGGCCCTACGGCGTCGTGGGTCAGGTCGAGCCCGTCTTCTGCAACATCCGCGACGATGCCAGCGTGCGTGACGTGGCGCGCGGCGCGGACGCGGTGGTGAACTGCGTGGGCGTGCTGACCGAGATCGGCCGCAACACCTTCGACGCCGTGCAGGCCGAGGGGGCCGGGCGCATCGCGCGACTCGCGGCCGAGGTGGGCGTGCCGCGCATGGTGCACGTCTCGGCCATCGGCGCGGACGCGGAGTCCCGCAGCGCCTATGCCCGCACCAAGGCCGCCGGCGAGGAGGCCGTGCTGCGCCACATGCCGGGCGCCGTGATCCTGCGGCCGTCCATCGTCTTCGGGCCGGAGGACGCGTTCTTCAACCGTTTCGCGGCGATGACGAAACTCGGCCCGGTGCTGCCCGTCGTGGGCGCCGGCACGCGGTTCCAGCCGGTCTACGTGGACGACGTGGCGCGCGCGGCGGTCGCGGGCATCCTCGGCACGGCCGCGCCGGGCATCTACGAGCTGGGCGGGCCGGACGTGAACACGTTCCGCGAGCTCATGCAGCAGATGCTGCGCATCGTGCGCCGCCGCAAGCTCATCTTGAACGTTCCGTTTCCGGTGGCGTCGCTCATGGGCGGGGCGTTCGGGCTGCTGCAGAAGATGAGCTTCGGGCTGATCCTGCCGCCGCTGACGCGCGACCAGGTGGCGAACCTCAAGCGCGACAACGTGGTGAGCGGCACCCATCCGGGCTTTGCCGATCTCGGCATCGAGCCCGTGTCTCTCGAGGCGGTGCTGCCCGACTACCTGTGGCGGTTCCGCCCGTCGGGCCAGTATTCCGAGATCAAGGAATCCGCGCGCAACCTGCGCCGCATGTGACGCTCCGGGGCGCGTGCGCCCCGGCCCGCGGGCACGTCGTGCCCGCAGTCGATGCGGCGGGCGCACCCCGCTCCCGCCGCATCGCCGGACCGGCGGCTAGCGCCGGTGCGCAGCCGCGACCAGCCCGGTCAGCAGCGGCGCGTTGCGGCAAAAGTCCGGCGGCGCGTCCGCCGGAACCTGCAGCGCGTCGAGCCAGCGGTCGCAGGCGCAGGGCGCCGCGCAGCCCGTGCAGCGCAGGACCGCGTCGGCGAGATCGTCGAACGCCATCTCTCCCCTCAATGTCGCCTCCTCGAGGTCGACACCGAGCGCGGTCGCCATCCGGTCGACGAGTGCCGCGTGACGTTTCAACGTGGCTCGGCCCTGCATCGCATTCTCCCTCGCTGGCATCCGACAGCGGCAGGATAGGCGAGGCGCGGGCCACGCGCCTTGACCTGGATCAATCGGGGATCAGAGACCCGCGGCGGTGCGGCGCACGACCTCGATGCGCTGCGCGTTGGGCGGGTGCGTGCCGAGGAAGCGGTTCCCGGGGTCGGGGATGCGCATGAAGAACTCGGCGCCGCGCACCGGGTTGTAGCCCGAGCGCGCGGTGATGATCGTGCCCAGACGATCGGCCTCGAGCTCGAATTCCTTGGAATAGGTGCGGGCGCCCACTGCGGCGCCGAACTGTTCGGCCGAGCGCACGCTCTCGGGGCCCGCCCCGGTCATGGCGGCGAGCCCGGAGAAGATCACGGCGCCCACGGCGGCGTTCTGCTGCGACCGCGCGAGGTGGCCCAGGATGTGGTGCGAGGCCTCGTGGCCCATGACGAAGGCCAGTTCGTCCGCGTTGTCGACGGAGGCGATGAGCGCGAGGTTGAAGGCGAGGATCGGCCGGCCGGCGCGGTCGAGCGTCTGGAACGCGTTCGGCGCCTGGCCCGGGCGATCGTCGACCACGATGATGAAGTTGCAGTTGGCGTTCGACGCGACGCGGCGACACTCGGCCTCTGCCACCGGCTCGACGGTATCGACCACCTGCACGAACTGGCGCGCCGCGCGCTCGGCGCGGTTGCGTAGCTCTCCCTGCTCGGTGACGAGCGGCCCGCCGGGTTCCGTGGTCGGCACGTCGCTGCCCGGCGGCACCGGCGACACGTCGATCGGGGCGCAGGCGGCGAGGGCCGCGCCGAGGCAGAGGACCAGCGGGAGCAGGCGGCGCATGAAGGACTCCGGCACGCTTCAGTGTGACATGTCCTGAATAAGCGCGCGCCCGCCGACCGGCCACCCATTTCTGCGTGACTTGGCATCGGCCCGCCGACACCTATCTGCGCGCCATGACCGACGAGCTGACCGTGATCTACAACGACACCTGCCCGATCTGCGCGCGCGAGGTCGCGGGCTACCGGCGGCTGACCCGGACGCACGGCCTCGACATCGCCTTCCGCGGGCTTTCGGGCGGTGATCTCGCGCGATTCGGCCTGACCAGGCGCGATGCGGCGCGGCGGTTCCACGTGATGAAGGACGACGTGCTGGTAAGCGGGATCCCGGCGTTCGCGCTCGTCTGGGAGCGCATCCCGCGGCTTCGCTGGCTGGCCCGCACGGTGCGGCTGCCGGTGGTCGCGCCGGTTGCAGCGGCGCTCTACGATCACGTGGCGGCGCCCGCGCTCTTTGCCCTGCACCGCCGCAGGGAAAGACTGGGCAAGGCCGTGCCGCGCGGCTAGGCTGGCGCCATGTTCAGCATCGAGCACGAATTCGACGCGACGGTCGTCACGCTGGTCGACGAGGGTCCCGCGCCCCTGCAGGAGGACGTGGTGGTGAACTCGTTCGAGGAATGCATCACCGTCGAACAATACGATCCCCGGACCGACCAGGTGATGCGGATCACCCTGTCGATCAGCCAGATGCGCGATCTCGCCGCGGCGATCCAGCTGCCCGAGGGCGTGTATTCGAGGAAGGACGCGGGCACCGGCGGCTAGGGCCGGGCTTGCCTGCGACAGGCGTCCGGCGCGGACGCGCGCAGTTGAAACCGCCGGCGCGAGAGGCGACATAGGCGCGGACCGACATCCCGGAGGGACCCATGCCGCCCCGCAACGACGCCGCGCTCGACTTCCTGCTCACCCGCCGGTCCCGCCCGGCAAAGACGCTGCGCGCGCCCGCCCCGGATGCCGACGCCCTGCGCCCGATCCTGACCGCGGCGGCGCGCACCCCCGACCACGGCAAGCTCGAGCCCTGGCGGTTCGTGGTTCTGGGGCGCGCGGCGCTCGACGCCATGGCGGAGACGGCGCTGGCGCGTGCCGCGGTGCTCGCGCTCGATCCAGAACAGGCCGAGAAGGGCCGGGCGCAGTTCGCCGACAGCCCGCTCTGCGTCGCGGTGATCGAGGTGCAGCGCGACGCGCCGAAGATCCCCGCGATCGAGCAGACCTATTCCGCCGGCGCCGCCTGCCTCGCGCTCCTGAACGCGGCGCTGGCCGCAGGGTGGGGCGCCAACTGGCTGACCGGCTGGCCCGCGCATGACCGCGGTTTCGGCGAGGCGACGGTGGACCTTGCCGCGCACGAGCGCGTGGCGGGGTTCGTGCATCTCGGGACGGAGACCTCGGCGCCGCCCGAGCGGCCGCGGCCCGACCTCGACGCCATCACCGACTGGTCGCGCGCATGATCCTGCGAGCCGTCCTGCGCGCGATCGGCCAGCTCGGCGACGATCCGCGGTTCCGCCGGGTGCTGTGGACCGGGCTCGCGCTGACCGTCGCGCTGCTCGCCGCCTTCTACGTGGCCTTCGTGTGGCTGGTGACGTGGCTCGTGCCCGACACGTTCAGCCTGCCCTGGGCGGGCGAGATCACGTGGCTCGACGACGTCGCGGGCGCGGGGTCGATCCTGCTGATGCTGGTGCTGTCGGTGTTCCTTATGGTGCCCGTCGCCTCGGCGATCACCTCCATGTTCCTCGACAACGTGGCGCAGGCGGTGGAGGACCGGCACTATCCCGCGCTGCCCGAGGCGGAGCGCATCCCGTTCCTCGACGCGGTGCGCGACACGGCTGGGTTCATGGGTGTGCTGGTCGCCGCCAATCTCGGGGCGTTCCTGCTCTACCTGCTGCTGCCGCCCTTCGCGCCCTTCATCTTCTGGGCGATGAACGGGTTCCTGCTGGGGCGGGAATACTACACCCTGGCCGCGATGCGCCGGGTCGGCCGGGCTGGCGCGATGGCCCGGAGGCGGCGGCATGCCGCGACGATCTGGATCGCGGGCGTGCTGATGGCGGTGCCGCTGTCGGTGCCGATCCTGAACCTTCTGGTCCCGATCCTGGGTGCCGCGACCTTCACCCATCTCTTCCACGCGCTCGAGGCGCGCTCGGCCCGCGTCTGAGGGCTACTGGGTGTCCTCGACGGGCGCGGGGCCCATGCGCCCGAAGAAGTCGATGTCGCGCACGCCGATCCAGCCCGAGACGATGATGCCGGCCACGATCGCCCAGATCACGAAGGTGATGGCGGTGGTGATCCAGGCCTTGCGGCCGAGATTGTGAACCTCGGGCGAGGCGGAATGGGTGCCCGGCACGACCTTGCCGAGGTCGCCCTGCGTCTTGAGGCGGATCGGGATCACCACGAGGAAGGTGAGGAACCAGATCACGGCGAAGAGGACGAGTGCGGATGCGATCGACATGGGCTCAGACCTCCTCGAGTTCCACGAGACAGCCGTTGAAGTCCTTGGGGTGCAGGAACAGCACCGGCTTGCCGTGCGCGCCGATCTTCGGCTCGCCGGTGCCGAGCACGCGCGCGCCCTGAGCCTGCAGGTTGTCGCGGGCGGCGATGATGTCCTCGACCTCGTAGCAGATGTGGTGGATCCCGCCCGACGGGTTCTTCTGCAGGAAGCCCGCGATGGGGCTGTCCGCGCCCAGGGGATGCAAGAGCTCGATCTTGGTGTTCGGGAGCGTGATGAACACGACCGTGACGCCGTGGTCGGGCTCGGCCTGCGGCGCGCCCACCTCGGCGCCGAGCGCGTCGCGGTACTGCGCGGCGGCGGCATCGAGATCGGGAACCGCGATGGCGACATGGTTCAGGCGGCCGATCATGCTGGCATCTCCTCTCCGGATCCGGGGCGCTGTGCATTTGGACCCGCCCGGGGCCCGAGCGCAAGGGTGCGGGCCTGCGGCCATTAACCGCCCGTTAGACACGTCCGTGCAGGATCGATTCCAGAGGGAACGCTTTCGGTTCAGGAGGAACTGATGACGGGTGTGCACGAACTGGAAACCGCCTTGCGCCCGACCGCCACGCGGCCGCTCCTGGGCCTGACCGTCCTGGTGGTGGAGGACAGCCGCTATGCCTGCGACGCGCTGCGGCTGATGTGCCTGCGCAGCGGCGCCCGCATCCGGCGCGCGGATTCGCTGGCGGCGGCGCGGCGGCACCTGCAGGTCTACCGGCCCTCGGCGGCGGTGATCGACCTCGGCCTGCCCGACGGGTCGGGAACCGAACTGATCGCCGAGCTGTCGCTCTGCTCGCCGCGGGTGCGGGTGATCCTCGCCACCTCGGGCGACCCGTCGACCGAGGCGTCTGCGCTCGCGGCGGGCGCCGACAGCTTCCTGTCAAAACCCGTGGGATCGGTCTGGGCGTTCCAGTCGGCGATCCTGACCCACCTGCCGTCGGAATGGCGTCCGCGCGGCGGCTGCGCGGTCTCGACGGACCCGATCCCGGGCGACCCCGTCGCCTACCGCGACGACCTGGCCCACGCGGCGCAGGTGCTGGAGGCCGCGCAGGAGCCCGCGGCGCTCGACTACGTCGCGCGGTTCGTGTCGGGCGTGGCGCGCTGCGCGGGCGACCCTGCACTGACCGCCGCGGCCGATGCGCTGAGCGACGCGCTGGCGCTGGGCGAACCTGTGGCTCCGGCGCGCGACCGCATCGCGCGGCTTCTGCGCGACGGCTCGACCGCCCGGCTGGCGGTCTGAGCGACGCGATCCCGCATCCGGCGTTGCGATCCCCCCGTGCCGGCGTATATGTTCCCAGAACGTTCGCAAGAACGGGCGGTGACATTCGGCAAAGAATTGAGCAGTATCTCGGGCATGGGGCAGGACGCAGCACAACACCTGGCGGAGTTTCTCGGCGACGACCGCTTCGGCTGCGTCATGGCCGACCCGCCGTGGCGGTTCACCAACCGCACCGGCAAGGTCGCGCCGGAGCACAAGCGGCTCGCCCGCTATCCGACCATGACGCTCGACGATATCTGCGCGCTGCCGGTGGCCGACCACCTGGCGCAGACGGCGCATTGCTACCTCTGGGTGCCGAACGCGCTGCTGCCCGACGGGCTCCGGGTGCTGCAGGCGTGGGGGTTCGACTACAAGTCGAACATCGTCTGGCACAAGGTGCGCAAGGACGGCGGCTCGGACGGGCGCGGCGTGGGGTTCTACTTCCGCAACGTGACGGAACTGCTGCTCTTCGGCACGCGCGGGCCCAACGCGCGCACCGAGGCGGCGGGACGGCGGCAGGTGAACATGCTGCAGACCCGCAAGCGCGAGCATTCGCGCAAGCCGGACGAGCAGTACGCGCTGATCGAGAGCTGTTCGCGCGGGCCGTATCTCGAGCTCTTCGGCCGTGGCATCCGCGACGGCTGGACCGTCTGGGGCAACCAGGCCGACGCCGATTACAAGCCGTCGTGGAAGACCTACGCCTACAATTCCGGCATGGCGGCCGAGTAACCCCTCAGCGCGAGAAGAGGTCGGGCGCGGGCGGGGCGGGCGGCGGCTCGGGCGCGTCGGTCAGCACGCTGTCGGGCAGACCGATCAGGATCAGCGGACAGGGATTGCCGACGCCGCGGGCGATGCGGCTCTCGAGCTTGGCCCAGTGGGTCGAGGCGGGCCCGTATTTCGAGGCGACGAAGGCCTTGGCGAAGGCCTCGGGGAAGGGCGTGCCGCGGGCCACCGCGCGCGCCACGGTCGCGGCCTGCGCGCGCGTCCGCTCGGCGATGTTGAGCCGGTCGAGATCGGCCTCGGAGGTCAGGCCCTCCGCCTTCATCCAGGCGGTGATGCGCGGCAGGAAGGCGTCCTGCATCGACGCGCCGCGCGTGACGATGACCCCGACCGAGATCGCCGAGAGCGCGTGCAGCCGCTGGAAGTTCTCGAGGTCCCGGTCGAAGAACGGGTCCTTGTTGTTCCACTCGATCTCGAGCGCGAGGCTGCCCGCGCGGGCGAACCTCACATGGTCGACCTCGTGGCTGATCGCGTCGCGCTCGGTCCCGTCGACCACGGTACGGATCGAGAAGGCGTGCTTTTCCCACCCGCTCGCGGCCAGGCGGTGACGCAGCCGCTGGGTCTGCCCGGCCTCGCCGCCGCCGCCGCCCACGAGTTCCGTCAGCGTGATGCGATGGGACAGGAGGGCGGCCACAAGCTCGGCCGTCTCGCCGGGAAAGTCGTGGGCGAGGATCGCCTCGGCATGGTTGCGGGCGAGCACGTCGAAGCCCGCCCGGCGCAGGTCGTCCAGCATCGCGTCCTGCGCCGCGCCGCCGGTCATTCCTGCGGCAGGACCCTCAGGCGCAGTTCCATCAGCTGCTCGGCCGAGGGATACGAGGGAGCGCCCATCATCAGGTCCTCGGCGCGCTGGTTCATGGGGAACATGATCACCTCGCGGATGTTCTGCTCGTCCGCGAGCAGCATCACGATGCGGTCGATGCCCGCCGCGCAGCCGCCATGCGGGGGCGCGCCGAAGCGGAACGCGTTGACCATGCCGCCGAAACGCCGGCGCACCTCGTCCGCGCCGTAGCCCGCGAGCTCGAACGCCTTGAACATGATGTCCGGGCGGTGGTTGCGGATCGCGCCCGACACGAGCTCGTAGCCGTTGCAGGCCAGGTCGTACTGGAAGCCCTTGACCGACAGCGGGTCGCCCGACAGCGCCTCGAGCCCGCCCTGCGGCATCGAGAACGGGTTGTGGCTGAAGTCGATCGCGCCCGATTCCTCGTCCTTCTCGTACATCGGGAAGTCGACGATCCAGGCAAAGGCGAAACGCTCGGTGTCGGTGAGCCCAAGTTCCTCGCCGATGGTCACGCGGGCGCGCGCGGCGACTCGCTCGAAGGACGCGGGCTTGCCGCCGAGGAAGAACGCCGCGTCGCCGACGCCGAGGCCCAGCTGCTGGCGGATCGCCTCGGTGCGCTCGGGGCCGATGTTCTTGGCCAGCGGACCCGCCGCCTCGGTCTCTCCGTTTGCGTCGCGCCAGAAGATGTAGCCCATGCCGGGCAGACCTTCCTTCTGGGCGAAGGCATTCATGCGGTCGCAGAACTTGCGGCTGCCGCCCCTGGGCGCCGGGATCGCGCGGATCTCGGTGCCGTCCTGTTCGAGGAGCTTGGCGAAGATCGCGAAACCCGAGTCGCGGAAATGGTCCGAGACCACCTGCATCTCGATCGGGTTCCTGAGATCGGGCTTGTCGGTGCCGTACTTGAGCAGCGCCTCGGCATAGGGGATCTGCGGCCAGCTCTCGGGGGCATCGACGCGGCGGCCGCCGCCGAACTCGTCGAAGACGCCGGCGATGACCGGGCCGATCGTGTCGAAGACGTCCTGCTGCTCGACGAAGCTCATCTCCATGTCCAGCTGGTAGAAGTCCGTGGGCGAGCGGTCGGCGCGCGGGTCCTCGTCGCGGAAGCAGGGCGCGATCTGGAAGTAGCGGTCGAAGCCCGACACCATGATCAGCTGCTTGAACTGCTGCGGCGCCTGCGGCAGCGCGTAGAACTTGCCCGGGTGCAGGCGCGACGGCACGAGGAAGTCGCGCGCGCCTTCGGGCGAGGACGCGGTGATGATCGGCGTCTGGTACTCGCGGAAGCCCGTGTCCCACATGCGCTGGCGGATGCCGCGCACGACGTCCGAGCGCAGCGTCATGTTGCGCTGCATCGCCTCGCGGCGCAGGTCGAGGTAGCGGTAGCGCAGGCGCGTCTCCTCGGGATATTCCTGATCGCCGAAGACGATGAGCGGCAGCTCCTCGGCGGGGCCCAGCACCTCGATGTCGCGGACATAGACCTCGATCTCGCCCGTCGGCAGCTTGGGGTTCACGAGGCTCTCGTCGCGCGCCTTGACCGTGCCGTCGATGCGGATGCACCATTCGGAACGCACCTTCTCGACCTGCGGAAAGACCGCGCTGTCGGGATCGCAGAGCACCTGCGTGATGCCGTAATGGTCGCGAAGGTCGATGAAGAGGATGCCGCCGTGGTCGCGGATGCGGTGCACCCAGCCCGACAGGCGGACCGTGTCACCGACGTTGCCGCGGCGCAGGTCTGCGCAGGTATGGCTCCTGAATGCATGCATGGCGAGAAGAACCCCTCGGGAGTGCCGGAAAGTTAGGCGCGGATACACCTGCCCACGGAGGGGAAGTCAAGCGCGGCCCCGCGCAATTTGTCGCAGGGGGCCTGCTGCACTAGGTTTTTCAGCCGGGGGATCGAGGCCGGTGCCGCGCGCCGGCGCAGCGATGGAGGTGTCGATGTGGGAAAACTTTCTGGACCGGGTTCTCAGGCGGATCGTCGTGGACGGGACGCTCACGGTGACCATGCCGGACGGCACTGTCCGCACCTACGGATCCGGCCACGGGATCGAATCGTCGGTCGCGCTGACCGACCCGGGCATCCTGCGCAGGCTCTGCCTGTCGCCGGTCCTGGCCCTGGGTGAGGGCTACATGGACGGCAGCATCGAGGTGCGGGAGGGCGGGCTCTACGATTTCGTGGCGCTCCTGGTACGCAACCGGGAGCGGCACGGGATGCCGGGCTGGTTCGCGCTGGGCCACAAGCTGCGCAACGCCGCGCGGCGCATGGTGCAGCGCAACACGCCGCTGTCGGCGCGGCGCAACGTGGCGCACCACTACGACATCTCGGATGACCTCTACCGGCTCTTCCTCGATGCGGACATGCAGTATTCCTGCGCCTACTTCGCGCGGCCGGACATGACGCTCGAGGAGGCGCAGGAGGCCAAGAAGGCGCACATCGCCCGCAAGCTGATGATCGAGCCGGGCATGCGCGTCCTCGACATCGGCTGCGGCTGGGGCGGCATGGCGCTGACGCTCGCGCGCGATTTCGGCGCGCACGTGACCGGGGTCACGCTGTCGTCGAACCAGCACCGCACCGCGACCGAGCGGGCGGCGGCCGAGGGGCTCTCGGGCCAGACCGATTTCCGCCTGAAGGATTACCGCGACGTGACCGACCGGTTCGACCGGATCGTCAGCGTGGGCATGCTGGAGCATGTGGGGCTCCCGCAGTTCCCGGTCTATTTCGGCAAGGTGCACGAATTGCTGCGCGACGACGGCGTGGCGCTGATCCACACGATCGGGCTGACCTCGCCACCGTCGCCGACCTCGCCCTGGATCGCCAAGTACATCTTCCCGGGCGGCTACGTGCCGGCCCTGTCGGAACTCGCGCGGCCGATCGAGGCGGCGGGGCTATGGACCGCGGATCTCGAAGTGCTGCGCGGCCATTACGGGCCGACCCTGCACCACTGGTCCCAGCGCTTCGAGGCGCAGGCGGACAAGGTCGAGAAGATGTACGATGCGCGCTTCGTGCGGATGTGGCGGTTCTACCTCGTCGCCTGCGAGATCGCGTTCGAGGAGCAGCGGCAGGCGGTCTTCCAGCTGCAGCTGTCGCGCCGGCAATACGCGGTGCCGACCACGCGCGACTACCTCTATCGGGGCGAAAGCCGGGAGGAATACGCGCAGGCGGCGCAGTAGCGCCGCCCCCGGCCGCGCGGCGTCAGATCGACAGGCAGAAGGTGCAGCTGTCGTGTCCGGCGCCGCAGCAGGTCACCTCGGAGCACAGGAAGTCCCGGTGTACGAGGCGCTGGAACATGTGCTCGAACATCGCGGTGTGGAAATGGCAGGCGGGCGCAGACGCCTCCGCCCCGCGTGTCAGCGGGTTGTTGAACAGCGCGAAGCGGCTGGTCGTCTGGATCGCGAAGAGCCCCGAGCCGCTGAACGCCCAGGCGTTCTGCCGCGCGAGCCGGCCCACGAGCCAGGCCGCGAGCGACCAGGGCATGTTCTGCAGCAGGAGCCGGGTCTCGGGCGTGATGCGCTCGCTCACCACCACCTCGGCGGCGACGCGGCCGGCGCGGTCGAGGATCTCGGGCGCGAGTGAGGGGACGTCGCCGCGGATCGTCTCGTGCAGGCGGGCGATCTTGCCCTCGGGCACGGGCGTGTCCTGCCGTGGCAGGGCGCGGAAGCCCGAGGTCTCGAAGATGCGGTCGCGCCGCTTGCTGCCGACCGCCGTCTCGAGGACCGCGTGCAGGGGGACCACGAGCGTCGCACTCATCATGCCGCCGCTGCGGGGGGTCCAGAAAAGGCCAGTCGACGTGACGCTCATTCGCGGTCGCGTAAGCTCCTCGTGTATGGCGCACTTTACAGCCAGACGGACCGGCGGTCCGCATGTCTTCATAGTTGGGCTTGAGTGTCAGGATTGAAAGGCGCAATAGACAGACGCCGTGTCAATTCTGATTGACATGCCCGGTCCTGAGGCGGTCTTCTGGGGGGATGCGGCCTTTTGCGGCGGATGCGCCGGACAGGCGTCCGGCGCGGGAGGGGATTCGGGGTTGAACCCCCTCCGACGTTGGCTATAACCCACGCCAATTTGCGTGCCGGAAGGCTCCGGCGCACTCCTTTTCCCGCACGTCCGCAGAGGTTTTCCATGCCCAGACGCACCGACATCTCCTCGATCATGATCATCGGGGCGGGGCCGATCATCATCGGGCAGGCCTGCGAATTCGACTATTCGGGCGCCCAGGCCTGCAAGGCGCTGCGCGAGGAGGGCTACCGCGTCATCCTCGTGAACTCGAATCCCGCGACGATCATGACCGACCCCGGGCTTGCCGACGCCACGTATATCGAGCCGATCACCCCCGACGTGGTTGCCCGCATCATCGAGAAGGAGCGACCCGACGCGCTGCTGCCGACCATGGGGGGGCAGACCGGCCTCAACACCGCGCTGAAGCTCGAGGAGATGGGGGTGCTCGCGAAATACGGCGTCGAGATGATCGGCGCCAACCGCGACGCCATCGAGATGGCCGAGGATCGCGCGCTCTTCCGCGAGGCGATGGACCGGATCGGGCTCGAGAACCCCAAGGCCACCATCGTCACCGCGCCGAAGAAGCCCGACGGCACGCCCGACCTCAAGGCCGGGGTGCAGGCGGCGCTGAAGGAGCTCGAGCATATCGGCCTGCCCGCGATCATCCGGCCGGCCTACACGCTCGGGGGCACCGGCGGCGGGGTCGCCTACAACCGCGAGGATTTCGAGCATTACTGCCGCTCCGGCATGGACGCCTCGCCGGTCAACCAGATCCTGATCGACGAGAGCCTCCTCGGGTGGAAGGAGTTCGAGATGGAGGTGGTCCGCGACCGCGCGGACAACGCCATCATCGTCTGCTCGATCGAGAACGTGGACCCGATGGGGGTGCATACGGGCGACTCGATTACCGTCGCGCCGGCGCTGACGCTGACCGACAAGGAATACCAGATCATGCGCAACGGCTCGATCGCCGTGCTGCGCGAGATCGGCGTCGAGACCGGCGGGTCGAACGTGCAGTGGGCGGTCAATCCTGAGGACGGCCGCATGGTGGTGATCGAGATGAACCCGCGGGTGTCGCGGTCCTCGGCGCTGGCGTCCAAGGCGACCGGGTTCCCGATCGCCAAGATCGCCGCAAAGCTTGCCGTGGGCTACACGCTCGACGAGCTCGACAACGACATCACCAAGGTCACGCCCGCGAGCTTCGAGCCGACGATCGACTACGTCGTGACGAAGATCCCGCGCTTCGCCTTCGAGAAGTTCCCCGGCGCGGAGCCGGTGCTGACCACCGCGATGAAGTCGGTGGGCGAGGCCATGGCGATCGGCCGGACCATCCACGAATCGCTGCAGAAGGCGCTCGCCTCGATGGAGACGGGGCTCTGCGGCTTCGACGAGGTCGAGGTGCCGGGGCTGACCGGCGAGCCGTCGGCCGACCGCGCGGCCTGCATCAAGGCGCTGTCGACGCCCACCCCGGACCGTCTGCGCACCGTGGCGCAGGCCATGCGGCACGGGCTGTCGGACGACGACATCTTCGCGGTGACGAAGTTCGACCCGTGGTTCCTGTCGCGCATCCGCGAGATCGTGGAGGCCGAGGAGGGCGTGCGCCGGAACGGCCTGCCCGCCGACGAGGAGGGCCTGCGCGCCCTCAAGATGATGGGCTTCACCGACGCGCGGCTGGCCGCGCTGACCGGGATGGACGAGACCGAGGTGCGCCGCGCCCGCCGCGCCCGCGGCGTCGTCGCCGTGTTCAAGCGGATCGACACCTGCGCCGCCGAGTTCGAGGCGCAGACCCCCTACATGTACTCCACCTACGAGGCGCCGATGATGGGCGAGGTGGAATGCGAGGCGCGCCCGTCGGGCGCGAAGAAGGTCGTGATCCTCGGCGGCGGGCCGAACCGGATCGGGCAGGGCATCGAGTTCGACTATTGCTGCTGCCACGCGTGCTTTGCGCTGACCGACGTGGGCTACGAGACCATCATGGTCAACTGCAATCCGGAGACCGTGTCGACCGACTACGACACGTCGGACCGGCTCTACTTCGAGCCGCTGACCTTCGAGCACGTGATGGAGATCCTGCGCGTGGAGCAGGAGGCCGGCACGCTGCACGGGGTGATCGTGCAGTTCGGCGGGCAGACGCCGCTCAAGCTCGCCAACGCGCTCGAGGCGGAGGGGATCCCGATCCTCGGGACCGCGCCCGACGCCATCGACCGCGCCGAGGACCGCGAGCGGTTCCAGGAGCTGGTGAACCGGCTGGGGCTGAAGCAGCCGAAGAACGGCATCGCCTCGACCGAGGCGCAGGCCATCGCCATCGCCGAGGAGATCGGCTTTCCGCTGGTGATCCGGCCGTCCTACGTGCTGGGCGGGCGCGCCATGGAGATCGTGCGCGATCCCGCGCATCTCGAGCGCTACATCCGCGATGCGGTGGTGGTGTCGGGCAAGAACCCCGTGCTGCTCGACAGCTACCTGTCGGGGGCGGTTGAGCTCGACGTCGACGCGATCTGCGACGGCACCTCGGTCCACGTGGCGGGCATCATGCAGCACATCGAGGAGGCGGGCGTGCATTCGGGCGACAGCGCCTGCTCGCTGCCGCCCTACTCGTTGCCGCGGGAGATCGTCGAGGAGGTCAAGCGGCAGTCCGAGGCGCTGGCGCTGGAGCTGGGCGTCGTCGGCCTGATGAACGTGCAGTTCGCGGTCAAGGACGGCATGGTCTACCTCATCGAGGTGAACCCGCGCGCCTCGCGCACCGTGCCCTTCGTCGCCAAGGCGACGGACAGCGCCATCGCGTCGATCGCCGCCCGGGTGATGGCGGGCGAGACGCTCGACGCCTTCCCGATGCGCGCGCCCTACCCCGCGAACACCGATTACGACACGGTGCTGCCGCTCGCCGATCCGCTGACGCTCGCGGACCCGGACATGCCGTGGTTCTCGGTCAAGGAGGCGGTGCTGCCCTTCGCGCGCTTCCCGGGCGTGGACACGATCCTCGGCCCCGAGATGCGGAGCACGGGCGAGGTGATGGGTTGGGACCGCTCGTTCCCGCGCGCCTTCCTCAAGGCGCAGATGGGGGCGGGCACACACCTGCCGGTGAAGGGCAAGGTGTTCCTGTCGATCAAGGACGCCGACAAGGGGCCGCTCCTGACCGAAATCGCGCAGCTCCTGGTGGGCCAGGGCTTCGAGATCGTGGCGACGGGCGGCACCGCGCGGTTCGTGCGCGCCGAGGGCCTGCCCTGCACAGAGGTCAAGAAGGTCTACGAGGGCCGGCCTAACATCGTCGACCTGATGAAGGACGGCGGCATCCAGCTGGTGATGAACACGACCGAAGGCTCTGCCGCGGTGTCGGACAGCCGCGAGATCCGCTCGGTCGCGCTCTACGACCGGATCCCCTATTTCACCACGCTGGCCGGCGCGCATGCCGCGGCGCTCGCCATGAAGGCGCGGGGCGAGGGGGAACTCGTGGTCAAGGCGCTGCAGGCCTGACCCGCGGCGCCGGGCGGCATCCCGGGGATGCGAGGGCGCTGCCCTCGCGCTCCCGGGATATTTCCGCCAAGAAGAAGGACAGGGGCGCCCCGGCGCGCGGCCTGTCGGCCGCCGGCGATCTGGGGTAAGAGACCCCGAACAACCGGCGCGAGGCGATCCCCATGAGCATTCCCAAACCCGTTGTCCTGACCATCCTCGACGGCTGGGGGCTGTCCGGGAGCGAGACGGCGAACGCGCCGGCGCTGGCGGACACGCCCGTGATGGACCGGCTGATGCGCACGTGCCCGCATGCGACGCTCGTGACCCACGGGCCGGACGTGGGCCTGCCCACCGGGCAGATGGGCAATTCGGAGGTGGGCCACACCAATATCGGCGCGGGTCGCGTGGTGGCGATGGATCTCGGGCAGATCGACCTCGCCATCGAGGACGGCTCGTTCTTCGAGAACGCCGCGATCCTCGACTTTGCCGACGTGGTGTCGGCCGCGGGCGGGCGCGCGCACCTCTTCGGCGTGGTGTCGGACGGGGGCGTGCACGGGCACATCCGGCACGTCCTGGCCGCCGCGCGGATGCTCGCGGAGCGCGGGCTCGAGGTGGTGGTGCACGCGATCACCGACGGGCGCGACGTCGCCCCCGACAGCGCGCCGGGCTTCATGGCGGAGCTGCTGGCGGGGCTGCCCGGACGGGCGCGGGTCGGCACGGTGATCGGGCGCTACTACGCCATGGACCGCGACACCCGCTGGGACCGGGTGCGCACGGCCTACGACGCGATCGTCTCGGGCGAGGGCGCCCATGCGGACGATGCGGGGGCAGCGGTGGCCGACGCGCACGCGGCGGGCAAGATGGACGAGTTCATCCCGGCGACGGTGATCGGCGACTACGCGGGCCTCGCCCCGGGCGACGGGCTCTTCTGCCTGAACTTCCGGGCCGACCGGGCGCGGGAGATCCTCGCGGCGCTGGGCGCGCCCGATTTCGACGGCTTCGACCGCGCCCGGCCGCAGCTCTCGGCGCTGCTCGGGATGGTGGAATATTCGCAGGCGCACGCCGCCTACATGACCACCGCCTATCCCAAGCGGGAGATCGTCAACACGCTGGGCTCGTGGGTGGCTCGGCACGGCCGGCGGCAGTTCCGGCTGGCGGAGACCGAGAAGTACCCGCACGTGACGTTCTTCCTCAACGGCGGGCGGGAGGCGCCGGAGGACGGCGAGGACCGGTTCATGCCGAAGAGCCCGGACGTGGCGACCTACGACCTCAAGCCCGAGATGAGCGCGCCCGAGGTGACCGACAAGCTGGTGGAGGCGATCGGCGCGGGCTACGACCTGATCGTGGTGAACTACGCCAACCCGGACATGGTGGGGCATACCGGCGACCTCGAGGCGGCGAAGCGCGCGTGCGAGGTGGTGGATGCGGGGCTCGGCCGCGCGCTCGACGCGCTCGAGGCGGCCGGGGGCGCGATGATCGTGACCGCGGATCACGGCAATTGCGACGTCATGGTCGATCCCGAGACCGGCGGGCCGCACACGGCGCACACGCTGAACCCGGTGCCGGTGATCCTCGTGGGCGGGCCCGAGGGAGCAACGCTGTCGGACGGGCGGCTGGCCGACCTCGCGCCGACGCTGCTCGCGCTCATGGGGCTCGCCCAGCCCGAGGAGATGACCGGGCGGAGCCTCCTGCGCGGATGAGGCGCGGGGCCCTCCTCGCGCTTGCGCTCTGGTGCGGCCTCGCGGCCTGCGCGGCGGCGGCGGAGGGCGCGGGCGCGGCGGCCCGCGCGGCGGCGGC
>NZ_JAME01000027.1 GCF_000521865.1 Roseivivax isoporae LMG 25204 | reverse complement strand
GACTTTTCAGGGGAGCAGGTCACACGCTGCGCGACGTGCTGCTCGACCGCCCCGTGTTCTGGATCGAGGACCCGACCTACCTGTTCGTGGGCAGCGCCGCCGCGGTGGTGGTCTTCTTCACCGCGCATCTCCTCGAATCGCGCTACGCGGCGCTGCGCTGGGTCGATGCCGCGGCGCTGTCGGTGGCGGTCGCGGCCGGGTCGGGGATCGCCGCGGGGCTCGACCAGCCGCCGCCGGTGATCGTCCTCATGGGCATGATCACCGGCTGCATGGGCGGCCTCGCCCGCGACGTGGTCACCAACGAGATGCCCATGGTGCTGCGGCCTGGCGAGCTCTACGTCACCTGCGCCTTCGCCGGCGCGCTGGTGACCGCGACCGCAGACCGGATGGGCGTGACGGGGCCGGTCCCGGCGCTGGCCTGCGCCACGATCTGCTTCGTGCTGCGCGCGGGCTCGCTGCGCTACGGCTGGTACCTGCCCGGATACTGCGCCCGCCCGCCGCGCCGCTGAGCCCTATTGCAGGTCGGAAAAGGCCGCCTGCAGCCGCGCGCCCGCCTCGCGCACGCGCGCCCGGGGCGTCGCGAGGTTGAACCGCAGGAAGCTCTCGCCGCCCGTGCCGAAGGTCGGCCCGTGGTTCACCGCGATCCGCGCGTCGCGCTCGACCCGCGCGGTGAACTCGTCCTGCGTCATGCCCGTGCCCGCGAAATCGACCCACGCCAGGTAGGTGGCCTCGAGCGGCATCGACGCGAGCCCCGGCACCGCGTTCACCATCTCGTCGAAGATCCGCCGGTTGCCCTCGAGGTAGTCGCGGAGCTCGTCCACCCAGGCCGCACCCTCGGGCGAGTAGGCCGCCCGCGCCATGGCGAGCCCGAACGAGTTGGGCGAGATCCCGAGCCCCGCCATCCGTGCCGCGAAGCGCCGGCGCAGCTCCGGGTCGGGCACGATCACGTTGCCCACATGCGCGCCCGCGATGTTGAAGGTCTTGGTGGTCGCCGTCATCATCACCAGCCGGTCCGCGATGCCGGGATCGGCCAGCGCCATCGGCACGTGCCGCTGTCCCGGCATGATCAGGTCGTGGTGGATCTCGTCCGAGACGAGGATCAGGTCGTGCCGCCTCGCAAAGGCCGCCACGCCCGCCAGCTCCCCGGCGGTCCACACCCGGCCGCCGGGATTGTGCGGCGAGCAGAGCACCAGCATGCGCTCGTCGCCCGTCATCGCGGCGTCCCAGCCATCGAAATCCATCTCGTAGCGGCCGTCTCGCTGGAGCAGCGGCATCTCGGCCACCCGCCGCCCCGCGCTGCGGATCACCCGGGCGAAGGCGTGGTAGACCGGGGTCATCAGCACCACCGCGTCGCCGGGCTCGGTATAGGCGTCGACGCACAGCGCCGTGCCGTTCACGAGGCCATGGGTGGTGAAGATCTCCTCGGCCGCCACCTGCCAGCCGTGGCGCTCGGCCATCCACCAGCGGATCGCGTCGAGATAGGGTCCGTCGTTGCCGAAATAGCCGTAGACGCCGTGCGCCGCCATGTCCTCGACCGCCTGCTGCACCACCTCGGGCGGGCGGAAGTCCATGTCGGCGACCCACATGGCCAGACCGTCGGCCGGATCGACGCCGTAGACCTTCTGCATCATGTCCCACTTGGCGCAGTGGGTGCCCCTGCGGTCGATCTCCTCGTCGAAGCGGCTGCTCATGTCGGTCCGGTCTCCTGTTCCGCCTGTGATCGGCGCCGAGCCTAACGCGCGGCGCCCCGGCCGCAAGCCCGGAAGCCCGCGGCGGGCGTTGCGCGGGGGCGTGTCCTGACTTATCTGACGCAGCATGAAGCGGCCCATCATCCTCCACCCCGACCCGCGGCTCAAGAAGCCCTGCGCGCCCGTCGACGACCTGTCGGACGCGCTGCGCACGCTTGCCGACGACATGCTCGAAACCATGTACGACGCCCCCGGCATCGGCCTCGCCGCGCCGCAGGTGGGCGTGCTGTCGCGCCTCATCGTGCTCGACTGCGTCAAGGCCGAGGATGCGCCGCCGCGCCCGCTCGTCATGTTCAACCCGGAGGTCCTGCAGGCCTCGGAGGAGCTGCGCACCTACGAGGAGGGCTGCCTCTCGATCCCCGACCAGTTCGCCGACGTGCGCCGCCCGGCGCAGGTGCGCGTGGGCTGGATCGACCGCGACGGCACGCCCAGGGAAGAGGACTTCGACGGGCTCTGGGCGGTCTGCGTGCAGCACGAGATCGACCACCTGAACGGCCGGCTCTTCATCGACTATCTCGGGCCCATGAAGCGGCAGATGATCACCCGCAAGATGCAGAAGCTCAAGCGCGAGCAGGCCCGCGCGTGAGCGTCCTGCCGATCCTGACCTGGCCCGACGCCCGCCTCGCCACGTCCTGCGCGATCGTGGACGATCCCGCCACCGTCGAGACGCTGGTGCGCGACCTCTTCGAGACCATGTACGACGCCCCGGGCCGCGGGCTCGCGGCGCCGCAGGTGGGCGTGCTCGACCGGGTCTTCGTCATGGACGCGGGCTGGAAGGACGGCGAGATGACGCCGCGCGCCTGCATCAACCCCGAGATCGTCGCGGCTTCCGGGACCTTCGCGCGCCACGACGAGGGCTGCCTGTCGATCCCGGGCATCGCGGTGCCTGTCGCGCGGCCGGACCGGGTGACGCTGCGCTATACCGGCATCGACGGCGTGCGCCACGAGGTCGACCTCGCGGGCGCCGAGGCGCTGGTGGCGCAGCACGAGCTCGACCATCTCGACGGCATCGTGACCTTCGACCGGACCGACCCCGCGCTGCGCGACGACCTGATCGCGCGCTTCCGGGCGGCGCGATGACCGCCCGCCCGATCCTGCGCTGGCCGCACCCGGTCCTGCGCCGCCCCGCGGCGCCCGTCGCGGCGGTCACCGACGAGATCCGCCGCCACTGGGACGACATGATCGACACCATGGAGGCGATGCCGGGCGTGGGCCTCGCCGCGCCGCAGATCGGCCTCGGCCTGCGGCTCGCCGTGGTCGACGCCTCCGAGGCGCGCGGGCAGGCGATCCGCATGGCGAACCCGGAAATCCTGCACGCCAGCGTCGAGCTGCGCCCGCACGAGGAGGCGAGCCCCTGCCTGCCCGGCGTGTCGGCCCGGATCGCGCGGCCGCGCGCCGTCACCGTGCGCTTCGTCAACGCCGAGGGCGAGACCGAGGACCGCGACCTCGTGCTGCTCTGGGCGACGAGCGTGCAGCACCAGGTCGACCACCTCGACGGGCGGATGTATTTCGACCGTCTGGGCCGCGTGAAGCGCGACATGCTGCTGCGCCGCGCCCGGAAGCAGGGCTGACCCGGCCCCGGGGCCGGGAACCGCGCCCCCGTCTTCTTCTTGGCCCAAGTATCCCCGCCGGAGGCTCCCGCGCCCCCCGCCCGCGGGACGCTTCCATTCTGCGCGGGAACACCCACATAACCCCCAACGGAAACAGCAAGCGCGGGGAAGACATGACCACTTACCGCAAGGACGCGGACGTCATCGCGACATTGACGCCGGAACAGTACCGCGTGACCCAGGAGAACGGCACCGAGCGCCCGGGCACCGGCGAATACCTCTCGAACAAGGAACCCGGCATCTACGTCGACATCGTGTCGGGAGAGCCGCTCTTCGCCTCCTCCGACAAGTACGAATCGGGCTGCGGCTGGCCGAGCTTCACCAAGCCCATCGAGCCCGCGCACGTGGCCGAGCTGCGCGACACCACGCACGGCATGATCCGCACCGAGGTGCGCTCGACCCATGGCGACAGCCATCTCGGGCACGTGTTCCCCGACGGGCCCCGCGATCGCGGCGGCCTGCGCTATTGCATCAATTCCGCCGCCCTCCGGTTCGTCCACCGCGACGACATGGAGGCCGAAGGGTACGGCGCCTATCTCGACCAGGTGGAGGACGTGGCATGACGACCGAACGCGCAGTTCTGGCAGGCGGCTGCTTCTGGGGGATGCAGGATCTGATCCGCAAGCTTCCGGGCGTGACGCGGACGCGGGTGGGCTACACGGGCGGCGACGTCCCGAACGCCACCTACCGCAACCACGGCACGCATGCCGAGGGGATCGAGATCCTGTTCGACCCCGACCGCATCAGCTACCGCCGGATCCTCGAATTCTTCTTCCAGATCCACGACCCGACGACGCTGAACCGGCAGGGCAACGATCGCGGCATGAGCTACCGCTCGGCGATCTACTACGTCGACGAGGCGCAGCGCGAGACGGCGCTCGACACGATCAAGGACGTCGAGGCGTCGGGGCACTGGCCGGGCAAGGTCGTGACCGAGGTCGAACCCGCGGGCGATTTCTGGGAAGCGGAGCCCGAACACCAGGACTACCTCGAGCGCATCCCGAACGGCTACACCTGCCATTTCCCGCGGCCCGACTGGGTGCTGCCGCGCCGCGACGCCGCGGAATAGGCCGGGGCCGCCCGGCCGGATGCGGGAGCGAGGTTACAGGCGCGGCGGGAAACCGCCGCGTTAACCTTTTTTTCAGGGGCTCTGGGCGAGGCTGGTGCCATGACACGGGTCCGCCAGTTTAACGAGGATCAGGGTGCACTGTTTCACGGCGACCCCGTGTCGGCAGCGCCCGGGCCGCGGCTTCCGTCCTACATCCGCGACCATCGCGCGCGGCTGCGGGACCGGTTCCTAGCCGGCGGGCCCGAGGCGCTGCCAGATTACGAACTTCTCGAACTCGTGCTCTTCCGCGCCATCCCGCGGCAGGACGTTAAGCCGCTGGCGCGGCAGCTGCTCGACCTTTTCGGCGACTTCAACCGCGTGATCTCGGCCCCCGCCGCGCGGCTGCGCGAGGTCAGGGGCGTGGGCGACGCGGTGATCTGCGAGCTCAAGGTGGTGGAGGCGGCGGCGCACCGGCTGTCGCGGGCGCGGGTGATCCACCGCCCTGTGCTGTCGAGCTGGAACGCGCTTCTCGACTATTGCCGCACCGCCATGGCCCATGCGGAGATCGAACAGTTCCGCGTGCTCTACCTCGACCGCAAGAACGTGCTGATCGCGGACGAGGCGCAGGCGCGGGGCACCGTGGACCACGTGCCCGTCTACCCGCGCGAGGTCGTGAAGCGTGCGCTGGAACTGAACGCCTCGGCGCTGATCCTCGTGCACAACCACCCGTCGGGCGACCCGACGCCCTCGCAGGCCGACATCGACATGACGCAGCAGATCCGCCTGGCCGCGGACGCGCTCGGCATCGTGCTGCACGACCACCTGATCGTGGGAAAGGCCGCGGAACTGAGCTTCCGGTCGGCCGGCTACCTGTGAGCCGCGCTCAGCGCACCCAGACCTCGACCCGGCGGTTCGCCTCGCGTCCCCAGCGGGTGTCGTC
The DNA here is from genome assembly GCF_000521865.1 of Roseivivax isoporae LMG 25204. Lineage (GTDB taxonomy): Bacteria > Pseudomonadota > Alphaproteobacteria > Rhodobacterales > Rhodobacteraceae > Roseivivax > Roseivivax isoporae. Next base: position 64,046 of record NZ_JAME01000027.1, on the reverse strand, counting down.
GCAGGCCATGGGCATCGCCTCGCCGAAGCCGTCGGTGCCGATGGTCAGCCGGTCGAAATCCGCGGCCTCGGCGGCCCGCAGCACCGCGTCGCGCACCGCCACCGCCCGGTCGCGGGCGATCTTCAGGTTCGATGCCGCCGGCCCCTGTCGGTCAGAGAACCCCGCGAAGAGCAGGCGCCGCGCGTCGTAGCGCCCGGCCTCGATCGACCGCGCCAGCTGGTGCACGTTCGACCGCGACTGCGCGTCGAGCTGGGCCGAGCCCGGTTCGAACCGGAACGACGTCGTCAGCCGCTGCATCGGCCCGAGGGTCGACACCAGCCGCTTGAGCTCGGCCAGGCCGGGCTCGCCCATGGCCACCACGATGGCGTTCGCGAACCGGTCTCCCTGCAGCTCGACCGGCACCTCCTCGGGCGCCTGGTCGACGAAGCCCGCGCGCCGGATGACGATCTGCGCCGGGTCCGACCGCGTGAAGCTCAGGAACTCGCGCGCGAGCGCCGGCAGCCGCCGTGCCGGCAGGTAGAGGAACATGGGGGCGGTCAGCGGGTAGTCCTCGGTCTTGATGCTGCGCCGCGTCGCCGACAGCTCGAACCCGCAGCGCCCGCCGATCCGGAGGGCGCGGGTGTTGCCGGTCTCGGAGAAGCTCGCGATGCCGAAGCCGAACGGGTCCGCCGCGACCGCCCGCGCCAGCGCCTCGTTCGACGCGTGCCGCACCGCGGTTCCCGGCACGTCGAGGCCCGCCGGGCCCAGGATGCGGTCCGAGATGCCCTGGCTCAGCCCCGACGCCTCGTTGCGCAGGTGCAGCACGATCGGCGCGTCGGGCCCGCCGAGCCGCGCCCAGTTGGTGATCCGCCCGCCCAGCACCCGCGCCAGGTCGCCGAGCGAGACCTGAGTGACCGGGTTGCCCGGTGCCACCACCGGCACCATGGCGTCGAGCGCGACGACCCGGCTGCGGTTCGCGTCGTCGAGCGTGCCGAGCCCCGCCTCTCGCGCCGCCGCGACCTCTTCGGGGCGCACCTCGCGCAGGGCCATCACGATGTCGGCCTCGTCCGCGAGAAGGTCGGCGAACCCCCGGTCGGTGTCGCTGATGCGGAAGGTGAAGCGGCCGACCACGCGGCCCGTCCCGTCGTCGGCGCCGGTCCTGTCCTCGCGCAGCTCGTAGACGAAACCGCCCTCTACGGGCGCGCGCACGGCGTCGAGCCCGACGCGCAGCGCGAACGCCTCGACCAGCGCCGGCATCAGCACGGTGCCGACGGTCGCCGATCCCGAGATCGCCAGCTCCGCCACGAAATCGGTGAGGGAAGGGCAGCCCGGCCCGTCGCACAGCACGCCGGATCCGTCGACGGTCAGCTCGCCGTACCGCGTGTCGATGCGGTAGAATTCCCCGTCGAAGCCCAGAAGCGTGCCCGACAGTTCGATGGCCCCGTCGCGGGATCGCAACGTGACGTCCTGCGCGAGGACGGCGGGAGCGGCGGTGACAAAGAAAAGTGCGGCGAACATCGCCGCACATGCCTGTCTCATGCGTCGTCCCTGTCGCCCCGCCTCAGTTGGCGGCGATCTTCAGGTCTTGGATCAGGTTTTTCAACACCAGAAAGTCTCCGGCCCCGTCGCAGTCCGGCATGGCGAGCGTCAGGTCGCTGACGGCGATGCGGCCGCCCGCGCGCGTCTCGAGCGTCTGCGCCTCGACGTCGCGGCCGCAATTGTTGGCCGTGATCTCGGCCTCGACGCTGATCGCGATGTCGCCGCCGCGCCGGGACGTGCCCGCGGGGAAGGAATAGACCTGCGCGAGGCGCGGCGCCTCGAGGTCCGGGTCGCCGAGCGTCACGAGGAACCCGCCCTCGCCGCGCGCCGCGGCCTCGAGCGACCCCGCGGCGTCGCGCCAGACATGGCCTTCGGCGAAGTAGTCGGCACCGAATTCCCGCGCATGCAGTTCGAGCCCCGCGGCGCCCTGCCAGTGCAGCACGACCCGGTCGTAGAAGGGCAGGGAGGGGACGTCGACGGCGGCCGAGGCGCCGCCCCGCGCGCCGAAGGTCACCATGAACAGCGCGGGGTCCGACAGCGCCGGCATGTCGACCTCGAACCGGCCCGCGCCGTCGGCGGTGTCGGCGATCCTGAGGCCGTTGTGATGGAGCGTCAGCCGTTCGCCCGCGTGGCAGGGCGCCTCGAGCGACAGCCGCACCAGCGCGCCCGCGATCGGTGTGGCATCGAGCGTCACGGCGCAGTCGAAGGCCGTCGGCACCGGTTCGACGGGCAGGTCCGGCAGCGTGGGCTGCGCGCTTTCGAACGCGGCAGGCGTGACGGGCGGCATGCCGAGCGTCGCGGGCGCGGGCGGCTCCACCGGGGCCGTGGCAATCTCCAGCGCCGCCGGCGCGACGTCGACGGGTGTCGCGCGGACCGAGGCGGTGTCGGTGATGCCCGTCACGGTCTCGGGCGTGGGGGTCGGCTGCGCGGTGCCCGGCAGTGCCAGTCCGAACTGCATGAGATAGCCGGTGGCGATGGCCGCGAACAGCGTGCCGCCCGCCAGCGCCCTGGATGTCGCGCGTTGCATGGGACTCTCCGAACCACAGACTCTTTCCAACTCGGACACAGTCTGTGCACGCGAAAGGTGGCGCCCATGGGGCGCGCTCGGGGACTCATTCGGGCGGCGGGGCCGTCCCGGCCGGCGTCAGGCGAGCCGGCCGTGGCAGTGCTTGAACTTGTTGCCCGAGCCGCAGGGGCAGGGATCGTTCCGCCCCGGATTGCCCCAGGTCGCCGGATCGGTCTCGTCGAAGCCCTCGACCAGCGGTCCCGAGGCGGCGACCGCGGGACCCGCGGCCTCGGCATCGGGGGCCGCGGCCCCGGCGGGCGCCTCGGCCGCGGCACGCTCGACGCGGGCCTGCTGGCGCTGCATCTGCGCCATGAGCTGCTGGCGCTCCTCCTCGCTCATCGGGCGGATCTGGCCGAGCTTGGCGCTCACGTCCGAGCGCAGGCCGTCCAGCATCGACTGGAACAGCTGGAACGCCTCGGTCTTGTACTCGTTCAGCGGGTCGCGCTGCGCATAGCCGCGGAAGCCCACGACCGACCGCAGGTGCTCGAGCGTCAGGAGGTGGTCCCGCCACTTCGCATCGATGGTCTGCAGCAGGACCTGCTTCTCGATCTGGCGCATGGTCTCGGGACCGAACGCCTCGGCCTTCTCGGCCATCATCTTGTCCGACTCGTCGGACAGGCGTTCCTTCATCAGGTCCTGGTCGACGCCTTCCTCGGCGCCCCACTTCATCACCGGCACGTCGAGGCCCAGCTTCTCGATCACCGCGGCATAGAGGCCCTCGGTGTTCCACTGGTCGGCATAGCTCTTGGGCGGGCAATAGGCGTCCACCAGGTCGTCGATCACCTGGTGACGCATGTCCTGCACGATCTCCGACAGGTCCTCCGTCTCCATGATCTCGCGGCGCTGGCTGAAGATCACCTTGCGCTGGTCGTTCATGACGTCGTCGAACTTGAGGAGCTGCTTGCGGATGTCGAAGTTGCGCCCCTCGACCTTGGCCTGCGCACGCTCGAGCGACTTGTTCACCCACGGGTGCACGATGGCCTCGCCTTCCTGCATCCCGAGCTTGCCGAGCACGTTGTCGAGCCGCTCGGACCCGAAGATGCGCATCAGGTCGTCCTCGAGCGACAGGTAGAACGACGAGCGTCCCGGGTCGCCCTGACGGCCCGACCGGCCGCGCAGCTGGTTGTCGATACGCCGGCTCTCGTGCCGCTCGGTCGCCAGCACGAAGAGGCCGCCCGCCTCGATCACGCGCTTCTCGGTGTCGGCGTGCTCGGCCTCGATCCGCGCGCGGATCTCGTCCGGATGGCCCTCGGGATCGGCGGCGAGCGCCTCCATCACCTTGAACTCGACATTACCGCCGAGTTTGATGTCGGTGCCGCGGCCGGCCATGTTCGTAGCGATGGTGACCGCACCGGGCAGGCCGGCGTCGCCGACGATCTGCGCCTCCTTCTCGTGCTGGCGCGCGTTCAGCACGTTGTGAGGCAGGCCCTCGGCCTCCAGCATCTTCGACAGCATCTCGGACTTCTCGATCGACGTCGTGCCGACGAGCACCGGCTGCCCCTTCTCGTGGGCCGCGCGGATCTCGCGCACGATGGCCGCGTACTTCTCCTGCGCGGTGCGGTAGACCTGGTCGTCCTCGTCGATCCGCGCGATGGGCTTGTTGGTCGGCACCTCGACCACGCCCAGGCCGTAGATTTCGGCGAATTCCGCGGCCTCGGTCGACGCCGTCCCGGTCATGCCCGACAGCTTGTCGTAGAGGCGGAAGTAGTTCTGGAAGGTCACGCTCGCGAGCGTCACGTTCTCGGGCTGGATCTGGACGCGCTCCTTGGCCTCGATGGCCTGGTGCAGGCCGTCCGACAGGCGCCGCCCCGGCATCATGCGGCCGGTGAACTCGTCGATCAGCACCACCTCGTTGTCGCGGACGATGTAGTCCTTGTCCCGCTGGAACAGCTTGTGCGCCCGCAGGCCCTGGCTCAGGTGGTGCACGATGGTGGTCGATTCGGGATCGTAGAGCGTCTGCCCCTCCTCGAGGAATCCCATCTGGTGCAGCCGCTCCTCGAGGAACTCGTTGCCCTCCTCCGAGAACGTCACGTTCCGCGTCTTCTCGTCGAGCGTGAAATGCTCGTCGGACAGCTCCGGGATCACCCGGTCGATGCCCTCGTAGAGCTGCGAGCGGTCCTGCGCCGGGCCCGAGATGATGAGCGGCGTGCGCGCCTCGTCGATCAGGATCGAATCGACCTCGTCCACGATCGCGTAGACATGGCCGCGCTGCGCCATCTGGCTCAGTTCGGACTTCATGTTGTCGCGCAGGTAGTCGAAGCCCAGCTCGTTGTTGGTGGCATAGGTGATGTCGGCGGCGTAGGCGGTCTTCTTCTCGTCGTCGGGCTGGCGCGGGTAGACCACGCCGGTGGTCAGACCGAGCGCGCCGTAGACCTTGCCCATCCACTCGGCGTCACGCCGCGCAAGGTAGTCGTTCACGGTGACGATGTGGACCGGCCCCGCCAGAGCGTTCAGGTAGGCCGGGAAGGTCGCGACCAGCGTCTTGCCCTCGCCGGTCTTCATCTCGGCGATGTTGCCCTGGTGCAGGAAGATCCCGCCCATCAGCTGCACGTCGAAGGCCCGGAGCCCCAGCGCGCGCCGCGCCGCCTCGCGGCAATTGGCGAAGGCCTCGGGCAGCAGGTCGTCGAGGCTCTCGCCGTTCGCGATCCGTGTCCTGAAATCCCCGGTGCGGGCCTTGAGGCCCGCGTCGTCCAGCGCGGCGAACTCGGGCTCGAGCGCGTTGATCTTCTCGACCAGGGGCCGGGCCGCCTTGATCTTCCGGTCGTTCGGCGTGCCGAACACCTTTCGCGCGATGCTTCCGATCCCCAGCATTGGGCTTCACCTTGCCTCTCTGACCGTTTCGTGTGCGGCATCGGCTTGCCCGTCTCGCACACAGCCCATAAGACACGAGGAAAGACCGGCCCTTCGCCGCATTTGCGCATGTAAGGGTCGCCCATCGAATAGTCAACGCCGTGCCCCGGGGGGCCGCGGCAGGAGGAGAGACCGATGCACAACGCCGCGAAACTCGCCGCCACCCTCGCGCTGGTCATGGCCGTGCCCGCCGCCGCGCAGGACACCGCCGCGCCCGGGACCACCGAGGCCCCGGCCGACGCGGCGCCCGCCGCCGAGGCCGATCTCGGGATGGTCGTGGCGACGGTCAACGGCACCGACATCACGCTCGGCCACATGCTGATGGTCCGCGCCGGTCTTCCCGAGCAGTATCAGCAGCTTCCCGACACCGTGCTGTGGGACGGCATCCTCGACCAGCTGGTGCAGCAGGAGGTCCTGTCGCAATCCGACCTGGCCGAGGAGACGCGCCGCGTGACCCTCGCCCTCGAGAACGAGCGCCGCGCGCTCGTCGCCTCCGAGGCGGTCGCCGCCATGGGCGACGACCTCGTCACCGAGGAGGCGGTGCAGGAATTCTACGACACCCAGTTCGCCGCCGACGCGCAGGGCGAGGAATACAACGCCGCCCACATCCTCGTGGAAACCGAGGAGGAGGCGCAGGAGATCGCCACCGAACTCGAGGGCGGCGCCGATTTCGCCGAGCTCGCCCGCACCCGCTCGACCGGTCCCTCGGGCCCGAACGGCGGCGCGCTCGGATGGTTCGGCGCCGGCCAGATGGTCGCGCCCTTCGAGGAGGCGGTCATGGCGCTCGAGGCGGGCGAGGTCTCGGGCCCCGTCGAGACGCAGTTCGGCTGGCACGTGATCAAGCTCAACGAGACGCGCCAGAAATCCGCGCCGCCGCTCGAGGAGGTGCGCGAGCAGATCGAGGCGCAGCTGCGCCAGCAGGGCATCGAGGCCCGCATCGGCGAGATGGTCGAGGCGGCCGAGATCGAACGCCCGGACACGTCCGAGATCGACCCGTCGGTCCTGTCGAATCTCGGTCTCCTGGAGAACTGATCGTGGCGAAGATCACCGCGCGCTCGCCGCTCGCGCCCGAGGCCTTTCCCGACCTCCCGGTGATCCGCGGCGTGCGCTTCGCCTCCGCCGCGGCGGGCGTCCGCTATGCCGGGCGCACCGACGTGATGCTCGCGCACCTCGCGCCGGGCTCGGTGGTGGCGGGCACGTTCACCCGCTCGGCGACGCGCTCGGCCCCGGTCCTAGACTGCGAGGCCAAGATCGGCGGCGAGTCGGACGACGGCGCGGCGATCATCGTGAACTCGGGCAATTCCAACGCCTTCACCGGCCGCAGCGGCATCGAGGCCACGCAGGCGGTGACCGGCGCGGTGGCCCGGGCGCTTGGCCTGCCCGAGGCGCGGGTGTTCTCCTCCTCGACCGGCGTGATCGGCGAGCCGCTGCCGTGGCAGCGCATCGTCGCCCGGATCGACGACCTCGCCGCCGCGCTCGACGAGGGCGGGATCGACGGCGCGGCGCAGGCGATCATGACCACCGACACCTTCCCCAAGGGCGCGGCGGCGACCGTGCACGTGAACGGCGGCGACGTGACCATTGCCGGGATCGCCAAGGGGTCCGGCATGATCGCGCCCGACATGGCGACCATGCTCGTCTACGTCTTCACCGACGCCGCGATCGCGCGCGCCGACCTGCAGGCCATGGTGTCGCGCGCCACCGACCGCACCTTCAACTGCATCACCGTCGACAGCGACACCTCGACTTCGGACACGCTCCTCATGGGCGCGACCGGCGCCTCCGGCGTGGCGGTGGGCCCCGAGGACACCGCCTTCGCGCAGGCGCTCGAGGACGTGTTCCGCGACCTCGCGCAGCAGGTGGTGAAGGACGGCGAGGGCGCCACCAAGTTCGTGACCGTCGCGGTGACCGGCGCCGCGTCCGACGCGGACGCACGCACCCACGCGCTCTCGATCGCCAACTCGCCGCTGGTGAAGACCGCGATCGCCGGCGAGGACCCGAACTGGGGCCGCATCGTCATGGCGATCGGCAAGTCCGGCGCCGCCGCCGACCGCGACCGCCTCACCATCCGCTTCGGCGACGTGGTGGTGGCCGAACGCGGCTGGGTCGCCGAGACCTACCGCGAGGAGATGGGCGCGGCACAGATGAAGCGCCCCGAGATCACCATCGGCGTCGACCTGGGCCTCGGCGACGGGCGTGCCACGATCTGGACCTGCGACCTGACGCACGGCTACATCTCGATCAACGCCGATTACCGGTCCTGACCCTCCGCCATGGTCCGCAGCTTCTTCTTGGCGAAAGTATCCCGGGGGTGGGGGGGCGGCGCCCCCGCGGCCCGCATTCCCATGGCCGGGGGCCGCCGGTGGTGAAGACCGTCCTCGTCTCCGCCGTGGCCCTCGTCGACGTGGACGGCCGCGTGCTGCTCGCGCAGCGCCCCGCGGGCAAGGCCATGGCGGGCCTCTGGGAATTTCCCGGCGGCAAGGTCGAGGCCGGCGAGACGCCCGAGGCGGCGCTGATCCGCGAGCTCCGCGAGGAACTCGCCATCGACACATGGGCGTCCTGCCTGGCGCCGCTCACCTTCGCCTCGCACAGCTATCCCGACTTCCACCTGCTGATGCCGCTCTTCGCCTGCCGCAAGTGGGAGGGGACGCCGCGGGCTCAGGAAGGGCAGGCGCTGAAATGGGTGCACGCCCGCGACCTCGCCTCCTACCCGATGCCCGAGGCGGACCTGCCGCTGGTCCCGGTGCTGCGCGACTGGCTCTGAAAGCCGCCGCGCAAATGCTGCAGGTGCGAAAGGATGTTTCGCATTTGCCGCAGTTTCGGCAATAAAAATCTCATGGACGATGGTCCCGCTGGCGGGTCGCACCATAGTTCCTTAAACCTGTCCGTGTTGGACTGGGACATCGGTACAAGTGGGGAACAACATGCTGCGGACCATCATCCTGGGATCCTGCGTCTCGGTGCAGGGCATCCTCGAACGGACCCTGCCGGACGGGCGGATCGCCATCCGCGTGGGCAAGAAGCTCTTCGTGGGCCTTCCGGTGGTGTCGCGCGCCGTCTGATCCGGGCGGGACGCACCTGAGGAAAGAAAACCGCGCGCGTATCGCCACGCGCGCGGTTTCGTCGTTCCGGGGCGCCGGGCGGGAGCCCGGCGCGGGTCAGGCGAGCTTGCGCTCGACCTCCTCGCGCTCGAAGATCTCGATGACGTCGCCCTTGCGGATGTCGTCGTAGTTCTCGAAGGCCATGCCGCATTCCTGGCCCGACTGGACCTCGCTGACCTCGTCCTTGAAGCGCTTGAGCGTCTTCAGGGTGCCCTCGTGGACCACCACGTCCTCGCGCAGGAGCCGAACGCCGGCCGACCGGCGCGCGATGCCCTCGGTCACGAGGCAGCCCGCCACGTTGCCGACGCCGGTGACGCGGAAGGTCTCGCGGATCTCGGCGTAGCCGATGAACTTCTCGCGGATCTCGTTCGACAGGAGGCCCGAGGCTGCGGCCTTCACGTCGTCCACGAGGTCGTAGATCACGCTGTAATAGCGCACTTCCACGCCCTTCTGGTTGGCCGAGTTCCGCGCGCTCGCATTGGCGCGGACGTTGAAGCCCAGGATCGGCGCGCCGGACGCCTCGGCGAGCCCCACGTCGGTCTCGGTGATGGCGCCGACGCCGTAGTGCAGCACGCGCACCCGGACCTCGTCGTTTCCGATCTTCTCCATCGCCTGGACGATGGCCTCGGCCGAACCCTGCACGTCCGCCTTGATCAGCACCGGAAGCTCCGAGACGTTCTCGTCTTCCTTGGCTTTCTGCATGAGCGCCTCGAGCGTGGTCGCGGCACCGGCCGCGGCACGCTTGTCCTTGGCGACCTGCTGGCGGTACTCGGCGATCTCGCGTGCCTGCGCCTCGGTCTCGACGACGTTCAGCACGTCGCCCGCCTCGGGCGTGCCGTTCAGGCCCAGAACCTCGACCGGGACCGACGGGCCCGCTTCCTTCACGCGCTGGCCCTGGTCGTTCTCCATGGCGCGGACCTTGCCCCACTGCTCGCCGACGACGAAGATGTCGCCCTGCCGCAGCGTGCCGTTCTGCACGAGGACCGTGGCCACGGGGCCGCGGCCCACGTCGAGCTGCGCCTCGATCACCGCGCCCTGGGCGGACCGCCCGGGGTTCGCCTTGAGCTCGAGAATCTCGGCCTGCAGCGCGATCGCCTCCAGCAGCTCGTCGAGCCCCTGACCGCTGATCGCCGACACCTCGACGTCCTGCACCTCGCCCGACATCTGTTCCACCACGACCTCGTGCTGGAGCAGGTCGGTGCGCACCTTGGTGGGGTTCGCCGACGGCTTGTCGATCTTGTTGATGGCCACGATCATCGGAACGCCCGCCGCCTTGGCGTGGTTGATCGCCTCGACGGTCTGCGGCATCACCGCGTCGTCCGCCGCGACCACCAGCACCACGATGTCCGTCACCTGCGCGCCCCGCGAGCGCATCGAGGTGAAGGCCGCGTGGCCCGGCGTGTCGAGGAAGGTCAGCGTCGAGCCGCTCTCGGTGGTCACCTGGTAGGCGCCGATATGCTGCGTGATGCCGCCGGCCTCGCCCGCCACGACCTTGGTCTTGCGGATCGCGTCGAGGAGCGAGGTCTTGCCGTGGTCGACGTGGCCCATGATCGTCACGATCGGCGCCCGCGACTGCAGGTCCTCGGGCTTGTCCTCCACGGTGTGGATGACCTGCTCGACGTCCGCATCCGAAACGCGGGTCACGTTGTGGCCGAATTCCTCGATGATGAGCTCGGCGGTGTCGGCGTCGATCGACTGGTTCTGCGTCGCCATCACGCCGTTCTGCATCAGCGCCTTGATGACGTCACCGACCCGCTCGGCCATCCGGTTGGCGAGCTCTGCGACCGTGATCGCCTCGGGCAGCTGCACGTCGCGCGTCACCTTCTCGCGCTGGACGGGACCGCCCATCGCCTTCTGGCGGGCGCGCTCCTGCTTGCGCTTCATGGCGGCCATGGATTTCTGCCGGCCGCCTTCGCCGCCCTGCAGGGCCTGGTTGACGGTCAGCTTGCCGGTGCGGCGGCCACCGCCGTCGCGACCCTTGGCCGAGCGCCCGCGCTCCTCGCGCTCGCGCTCCGCCTTGCGGGGCTGCTCCTTGGCCACGGGGCCGCCGGTCTTGGCCGGCGCGCTGCGCGCGGCGTCCGGGGTGGTCTCGGCCGGGGGGGCCTCGGCGGGACGCCGTGCGGCTTCCGCGGCCTCGCGCTGCCGGCGCTCCTCTTCCTCGGCCTTGGCGCGTGCGCGCTCCTCGGCCTCGCGCTGTTCGCGCTCCTTCTGTTCCTTCTCGGCGCGCAGGCGCTCGCGCTCCTCGGCGCGGGCCTTCTCCTCGGCCTCGCGCTGCGCGGCTTCCTCGACCTCGCGGGCCTTCGCGGCCTGCAGGGCCCGGAGGCGCCGTTCCATCTCGGCGTCGGAAATGCCGGCGGGCCGCTTGGCACTGGCCGCCGCGGCCTGGATGCTGGTCTGTCCGCCCGTGCCCTTGCCGCCGCCGGTCCCGGCCTTGGGAACCACGACGCGCTTGCGCTTCGTCTCCACCACGACGTTCTTGGTGCGGCCGTGGCTGAAGCTCTGCTTCACGTTCCCCGAACGGGACCCGCCACCACGCAAACCCAAAGTCTTTTTGCCGTCGTTATCGCTCATGAAGCTCTCTTATCCTTTCCGGCGGCCGTTGCCGCCGTCCGCTGCACCGGCCGGACCCCTGTCCGTTCCGATGCGCAGGCCCTTCAGACGTCGGGCCTCGTCTACAACACGATTCGTGAGTCCGCCAGCGCCGAGCGCCGCGTGTATCACAGTTTCCCGCCCGAACGCCAATCCGAGCTCGTCCGCGGTCAGCCAGCCGATATAGTCCCCGAAGTGCGGGGTCGACAATTTCGACTTGCCACGCGCCGATCCGTCCTCGGCCTGGATCAGCACCCGCGCGCGCTCGGTCTGCAGCCAGTCCTTCACCTTCTCGTAGCCCGCAACCGCATCGCCGGACTTGCGCGCCAGGCTGATGAGGTCCGTAACACGCCGCGCCAGCATCCGTTCCAGCGCCTCGCCGAGGTCCTCGGGCACGGTCACCGGCTGGCGGGCCGCGCGGGCGAAGAGGTTCTTCGCCGCCGCGCGGTCGATGGCGGCGCGATCCGCCGCCACCCATATGCCGCGACCGGGCAGCTTGCCGGCGAGATCCGGTGCCAGCGTGCCCTCGGGACCCACGACGAAGCGGACGAGCCCGTGCTTGGGCTGCACCTCGCCCGTGGCGATGCACTTGCGCTCCGGGCCCTCGGGCCGCTCCTTGATCGCTCCGCCGCGGCTCATTCCTGTCTCAGGCCTCCTCGGATTCTTCCGGGTCGCCGTCGGCGTCGGCATCTTCATCCGCGTCGGCGTCGTCCTCGACCTCGGTCGGATCGACCCATCCCAGGAGGACGCGCGCGGTCATGACCATGGTTTGCGCTTCCTCGAGCGAGACGTCGAAGGGTTCGAGCAGGCCGTCGTCCTTGACGCGTTCGCCGTTCGCCGTGGTCCAGCCGCCGGCCAGTTCCCAGTCGGCACAGGTGGCGAAGTCCTCGAGCGTCTTGATGCCGTCCTTCGCGAGCGCCTCCACCATCTGGGGTGTCAGGCCCTCGAAGTCAATGAGGCTGTCCTCGGCGCCGAGTGCGCGGGCATTGTCGAGCGCCGCCTGCGCCTGGGCCTCGAGCACGTCCTTGGCGCGCGCCTGCAGCTCCTCGGCGGTGTCCTCGTCGACGCCGTCGATCACCGTCAGCTCGTCGATCTCGACATAGGCGACCTCCTCGAGGTTGGTGAAGCCCTCGGCCACCAGCAGCTGCGCGAAGAACTCGTCGAGGTCGAGCGCGTCCATGAACAGGCGCGTGCGCTCCTCGAACTCGGCCTGCCGGCGCTTGCTTTCCTCTTCCTCGGTCATGATGTCGATGTCGAGGCCGGTCAGCTGCGAGGCGAGACGCACGTTCTGGCCGCGCCGGCCGATTGCCAGCGACAGCTGCTCGTCGGGCACGACGACCTCGATTCGCTCGGCGTCCTCGTCGAGGACGACCTTCGACACCTCGGCCGGCTGGAGCGCGTTCACGAGGAAGGTCGGCACGTCCTCGTTCCACGGGATGATGTCGATCTTCTCGCCCTGCAGCTCGTTCACCACGGCCTGCACGCGGGAGCCCCGCATGCCGACGCAGGCGCCGACCGGGTCGATGGAGCTGTCGTAGGAGATGACCGCGATCTTGGCCCGGCTGCCCGGGTCGCGCGCCACCGCCTTGATCTCGATGATGCCGTCGTAGATCTCGGGCACTTCCATCTTGAACAGTTCGGCCATGAACTCGGGCGCGGTGCGCGACAGGAAGATCTGCGGCCCGCGCGTCTCGCGGCGCACGTCCTTGATGTAGCAGCGGATCCGGTCGTTCGGGCGGTACGCCTCGCGGCCGATCTTCTCGTTGCGGCGCAGGATGCCCTCGCCGCGGCCGATGTCGACGATGACGTTGCCGTATTCCTCGCGCTTCACCACGCCGTTGATGATGGTGCCCGCGCGGTCCTTGAACTCGTCGTACTGGCGGTCGCGCTCGGCCTCGCGGACCTTCTGCAGGATCACCTGCTTGGCAGATTGCGCGGCGATGCGGCCCATCTCGACCGGCGGAACCTCGTCCACCAGCTCGTCGAACTCCGCCGGGGGCGCGTCCTGGTCGACGCCCTCCATCAGGCGGCGGTCGAGCTCGGTGGGCTTGCGCATCAGGAAGCGGCGGATGCGGCGGGTGCCGCCGCCCTCTTCCTCGGGGATCTCGGCCACGCCGGACAGCACGACCAGGTCGGGACGCGCGTGCTTGACCGCGTCGGCGGCGTCGGCGCCCGACATCTGCGCCTGGAAGTTCTCGAGGGCGTCCTCGGCGACGACGGTGCGCACGCGGGTAAAGGTCGCCCGGCCGGTCTTGCGGTCGATCTTCACGCGGATGTCCATCTCGGCGCCGTAGCGGGACTTCGCGGCGCGGGCGAGGCTCTCCTCCATCGCCTCGACCACGAGGCCGGGGTCGATCATCTTCTCGCGCGCGACAGCCTCGGCGGTTTGCAGCAGCTCGAGCTGGTTGGCAGAGGTGATGGCCATTCTCGTTACTCCTCTTGCGCGGCGTCGTCGTCCGCCGCGATCTCGTCGAATTGGGTCTCGTCCAGGTCCTTGGGGGCCACGCCGGCCGCCTTGCGCGCCTTCAGCATCTCGCGGATCAGCTCGTCGGTCAGCACGAGCTTGGCGTCGGCCAGCCACTCGAACTCGAGCCCGATCGTGCCCTCCTCGACGTTCACGAGCACCTCGGTGCCCTCCACGCCGGCCAGGATGCCCTTGAATCGCTTGCGCCCGTCGATCAGCTCGTGGGTCTCGAGCTTGGCCTCGTAGCCCTCGAAGGTGTCGAAATCCTTGAGCCGGGTCAGCGGCCGGTCGATGCCGGGCGACCCGACCTCGAGCGTGTAGGCGTCGAGGATCGGGTCCTCAACGTCCAGCACCGCCGACAGCGCGGTCGAGATCGCGGCGCATTCGTCCACCTCGATCCCGCCCTCGGGACGTTCGGCCATGATCTGCAGAAGCGGCGACTTGCCGCCCTGCAGCCGGATGCGCACGAGCTCGAACCCCATGTCCTCGATCACGGGGCGCACGATTTCGGCCAGTCGGCTGTCCATGGCGGTCTTGGCGACGAGGTCGGTCATGGCGGTTTCGCGGTATCCTCTAGCTCGGGTGCGGGGGCTCGCGCGGGCCGGGCCGCGCGGGCACAAAAAAACGGGCGCGCGGCCCGTCGATCACTCCCGGTGGTGCCTCGGAACAGTGCCCGACGCGCCGCTGTTGGCAGGCATATACGCTCCCCGGCCCGAGTCTGCAAGGGCCCCGGGCAGCCAGCCCTCAGCGCGCCTCGATCATCGCCTTGATCGCCGCCACGTGCTCGGGCGCGGCGCCGACCGCATCGGCGGCCAGCGCCTCCACAGTCTCGCGCAGGCGCTCGGGCGGCACGATCCGGTCGATCAGGCCCCAGGCGAGCGCCTCCTCCGCCCCGATGCGGGCGCCGGCCATCAGGATCATCTTGGCGCGCGCGGGCCCGACCAGCGCCGAGAGGCGTCCGGGATCGGAGGGCTGCGGCAGGAAGCCGAGCTTCATCACCGGGTAGAACACCTTGGTTTCGGGCACGGCGACGCGCAGGTCGCAGGCCAGCACCATGCCCATGGCGCCGCCCGCCACGGTGCCGTTCAGCGCCGCGATCGTCAGCCCCGGATGCGCCGCCACCGCGGCCGACAGCCGTTCCCAGGCCGGCGACACGGCGAGGCCCGCGCGCGCCGCCTCGAGATCGGCACCGGCGCAGAACACCCGGCCGGTGCCGGTCAGCACGACGGTGCGCGCGGCGTGCGCGCCGTCCACCGCGTCGGCAAGCGCGGTCAGCATCTCCTCGGTCAGGGCGTTGGCCTTGTCCGGCCGGTCGAGCGTCAGCGTCAGCAGCCCGCCCGCCTCGTCGGCGCGGATCACGCGACGCCGACCTTCGCGCGGATGTCGGGATCGCGCAGCGACACCTCGTCGCCGAGATGCGCGTCGGCCTCGGGGCCGCACAGCCACAGAAGCGCCTGCGCCACCCATTCGGGCGGGATGTGGTCCGACCAGTCGAGCTTGCTGACCGGGTTGATGCCCGACGCCTTGATCTCCTTCTGCATCTGCGTGGCCACCGTCCCGGGGGACAGCGACAGCGCGCGGATGCCCGCCGCGCGGTTCTCCTTGTCGGCCATGCGCGTCAGCATCAGTGCGCCCGCCTTCGACGCGCAGTAATGCGACCAGCCCTCGACCGGCCCGTGCGCCGCGCCCGACCCGATGGTCAGGATGGTGCCGCCGCCCCGCGCCAGCATGGCCGGCAGCGCCGCGCGCATGCCGTGGAAGACGCCCTTGAGGTTCGTGTCGATCGCCTGGCCCCAGGCGCCGGGATCGGCCTCGGACAGGTGGCTGATGGGCTCGATCACCCCGGCGTTGTTCACCAGCACGTCGAGCCGCCCGAAGGCGGACAGGCAGTTCTGCACCGCCTGGTCGACCTCCCAGTAGCGCGAGATGTCGCAGGGGATGGCGACCGCCTGGCTGCCGATCTCGCCGGCGAGCTCGGCCACCGGGTCGGCGCTGCGCGCGACCAGCGCCACCTGCGCGCCCGCGGCGGCGAAGGCGCGCGCCGCCGCAGCGCCGATCCCGCGGCTTGCCCCGGTAATCATCACTGCGCGTCCGGTCATGTCCATGGCGGGCCATCCCTTTGTGGTTTTCCACGAGGGTGGTAACGAAGCGCCGGCCACCGGTCCAGACCCTTGACCCCCGCGCGGTCCGGGCCGAAGCTTCGCGCAACGGCACGGCCGCCCGGACGGGGTGGCCGCCCGGCAGAAAGGACCCGATTCCCATGTTCCAGAACCGGCATGCGATCCGCGCGGCGGCCGCCGCGATCGCGCTTTCCGCGGGCGCCGCGCCCGTTTCCGCCGACGTGACGCCGGACGATGTCTGGCAGGCGCTCTCGGCCTGGTTCGAGCGGTTCGGCTACGCCGTCGAGGGCAGCGAGACGCGCTCCGGCGACACGCTCGAGATCCTCGGTCTCGCGCTGGTGATGACGCTGCCCGAAGATTCCGGCACGGTGCGCATCGATGCCGGCGACATGCGCCTCGAACCCGACGGCAGCGGCGGCGTCGACGTCGTCATGTCCGATTCGATGCCCATCGAGATCGACGCCACCCCCGCGGACGGCGATCCCGTCGAGGCGCGCATCGACTACCTGCTCGGCGACTTCGCGCTGACCGCCTCGGGCGATCCAGAGGACATCACCTTCGACTACACCGCCGACCGGCTGTCGCTCAGCCTCGCCCGCATGGTGGTCGATGGCGAGGTGATCCCGCGCGACGACGCCGCCTTCGACATGGTGCTGCGCGCGGTCGAGGGGGTCACCCGGCTCTCGGGCGACGGCACGACGGACTACATGCAGGACGTGACCGCCGAGGAGGTGAGCTATGACTCGGCCTTCGCCGAACCGCTGCCCGAGGATGCGCCGGCCGATGCCACGGCCGACCGCGTGACGCTGTCGGGCACCATGGCGGGCCTGCGCGTCCGGTCCGAGGCGACGCTGCCCGAGGCCGAGGCCGGCACTGACATGGCCGCCCTGCTGCGCGCCGGGATGACAGGCAGCGGCTCGATCTCGTGGCGCGACGGCGCCTCGAGCTTCACCGCCGAGGCCGACGGCGAAAGCACGTCGGGCCAGAGCGCGTCGCGCGAGGGCGTGCTCTCGGTCCGGATGTCGCCCGAGGCGCTGGCCTACGACCTCTCGACCGAGGGCGTCGCCTATGCGGTGGCGGTTCCCGACCTGCCGTTCCCGGTCACGGCCGAGATCGACCGCGCGGCCTTCGACCTCGAGGTGCCGGTGGCCGCGGCGGAGGAACCCCGCGACTTCGCGCTCGGCATCACGTTCTCGGACCTCACGGTGTCGGACATGATCTGGGGAATCTTCGACCCCGAGGGCCGCCTGCCGCGCGATCCCGCGACGCTGGTCATCGACCTCGCCGGGAGGGCGACGCCCTTCATCGACTTCCTCGACCCCGCCGCCGTGGCCGAGGCCGAGGCCACCGGCGTCGCCCCGGGCGAGCTGAACGCGCTGACGGTCGAGAACCTGCGCCTCAGTGCCGTGGGCGCCGAGCTGACGGGCGAGGGGGAGTTCACCTTCGACAACACCGACACCGAAAGCTTCGACGGCATGCCGGCCCCCGAGGGCGAGCTGCGGCTCGATCTCAGCGGCGCGGACACGCTCATCGACACGCTGGTCGAGATGGGCTTCGTCGGCCCGCAGGAGGCGATGGGCGCGCGCATGATGATGACCATGTTCGCGGTGCCGGGCGACGGCCCCGACAGCCTGCGGTCGACCATCGAGGTGACGCCTGAGGGCCACGTGCGCGCGAACGGCCAGCGCATCCGCTGACGGTCCGTGCCTAGCGCATCAGTTCGGGCAGGTCGCCGGTCAGGCCGGCGGCCTCGCGGATGAAGGCGCGGCGCAGGCCCGGCGCGCGGTTCACGGCCGCCATGCCGAGATCGCGCAGCACCCGCAGCCCCGCCACGTCGTTCGAGAAGAGCCGGTTGAAGAGGTCCGTCGCGGCCGCCAGCGTCGCCGTGTCGAAGCGCCGCCAGCGCGCGTAACGCTCGAGCACCTGCGCTGCGCCGATGTCCTCGCCGCGCGCCCGGGCCTGCGTTACCACCTGCGCCAGCGCCGCCACGTCGCGGAGCCCCGCGTTCAGGCCCTGCCCGGCGATCGGGTGCACGCCGTGCGCCGCGTCGCCCACCAGCGCCACGCGCGGCGCGGTGAAGGCCTTGGCCAGCGACAGCGCAAGCGGGTAGCAGTAGCGCGCGCCGGCAAGGTCGATGTCGCCCAGGAAATCGCCGAAACGCGGCCGCAGCACCTGCAGGTAGCCGTCGTCGGGCAGCGTGTTCACCGCCTCGGCCAGCCCCGTCTTCTCGGTCCAGACGATCGAGGAACGGTTGCCGGTCAGCGGCAGGATGGCGAGCGGCCCCGCCGGCAGGAAAAGCTGGTGTGCGATGCCACCGTGCGGCCGTTCGTGCGCGATCGCGCAGACGAGCGCCGTCTGGCCGTAGCGCCAGCCCACCCGGCCGATGCCCGCGCGGCTTGCGACGCCGCTCTGCCGCCCGTCGGCGCCGACCACGAGCCGCGCCGCGACCGTCTCGCCGCCGGCAAGCGTCAGGACCGCGCCCGCGGGGCCGCTCTCCTGCGCCGTGACCGTGGCGCTGTCGCGGTGCGTGATGCGCGGATGCGCGGCGACCGCGTCGAGCAGCGCGCGCCGCAGGTGGCGGTCCTCGACCATCTGGCCCATCGGGCCTTCCTCGATCTCGGCCGACGAGAAGTGCAGCCCGAGCACCGCCGCGCCGTCCTGAACCCGCCCGTCGCTCACCTTGATCTCGCGGATGGGCTGCGCGGTGTCGCCCAGCGTCTCCCACAGCCCGAGCGCGGTCAGGAGCCGCACCGACGACAGCGCCAACGCGTAGGACCGCCCGTCGAAACCGTCGGAGGCGCGCGTCTCGGCGGGCTGCGCGTCGATCACCGTCACGTCGAGCGGTGCGCGCGCCAGCGCCAGCGCCAGCCCGAGGCCGTTCAGGCCGCCGCCCACGATGGCCACGTCGGTCCGGTGTGCCGTCCCGGGGCCCGTCTCTTGAGTCGCGTTCGTCATCGCTCCTCACTATGGCTCGCGCCGCGCCATTGTCCATAATCGTCGCCGCCGCTACCAATCGGCCAAGGGCACAGGACAGAGGGGACCGGACATGGACGACTGGCAGCGGATGAGCGCGGCGGATCTGGGGCGGGGCATCGGTCGCGGCGACATCGACCCCGTGGACCTCGCCGAGCATTTCCTGGCGGCGATCGAGGCGCATCCCGCCGCGCCGCGCATCTACGCCCGGCTGACCCCCGAACGTGCCCGGGCCGAGGCGCGCGCCGCCGCCGCCCGCGCCCGCGCCGGCAGCCGCCGCTCGCCCCTCGACGGCGTCCCGGTCAGCTGGAAGGACCTCTTCGACACCGCCGGCATCGCGACCGAGGCGGGAACCGCACTGCTGAAGGACCGCGTGCCCGACCGTGACGCGCGCGTCCTGCGCGACGCGACCGCCATGGGGCTCGTCTGCCTCGGCAAGACGCACATGTCGGAACTGGCCTTCTCGGGGCTCGGGCTCAATCCCGTGACGGCGACGCCGCCCTGCGTCAACGAACCGGACGCGGTCTCGGGCGGGTCGTCCTCGGGCGCCGCGGCCTCGGTCGCCTTCGGCCTCGCCGCGGCCGCCGTGGGTTCGGACACCGGCGGGTCGGTGCGCGTGCCCTCCGCCTGGAACGACCTCGTCGGGCTCAAGACCACCGCGGGCCGCATCCCCCTCGACGGGGCGGTGCCGCTGGCCGAGAAATTCGACACGATCGGACCGCTCTGCCGCACGGTCGAGGACGCCGCGCTGATGCTCGCCGCACTCGAGGGACGCCGGGCTCCCGATACGGGCGGCGCGCCCTCGGTCGCCGGCATGCGCTTCGCCGTCCTCGACACCATCGTCACCGACGACCTGCGCCCCGAGCCCGCCGCCGCGTGGCAGGCGTCGCTCGACCGCCTGCGCGCCGCCGGCGCCCGGATCGAGCCGCTCGCGGTGCCCGAGCTGCAGGGCCCCATGGCCGATGCCGGCATCCTCTACACGACCGAGGCGTGGGGGATCTGGGGCGAGGCGATCCGCGCCAATCCCGACGTCATGTTCCGCCCCATCCGCGAACGGTTCGAGAGCGGCGCCGAGGTCACGGGCGGCGCCTATGTCGCGGCGTGGCGGCGCCTCGAGGACGTGCGCCGGCTCTGGGTCGCGCGCACCGCGGGCTTCGACGCGGTGCTCTGCCCGACCGTGCCGAACCTGCCGCCCAAGGCCGACCGGCTGATGGAGGACGGCCCCTACTACGTGACCGAGAACCTGCTGACGCTGCGCAACACCCGCGTCGGCAACCTCATGGGCCTCTCCGCCATCACCCTGCCCACCGGCACGCCGTCCTGCGGGCTCTCGCTGATGGGGGCGCCCCTGGGCGAGGCGCGACTCCTGCACGTCGCCGCTGCTGCCGAACGCGCCCTGTCGGAGTGAGGCAGGTACCGCCCTGATCCGGTGCCCGGGCCGCCCGCAGGCCCGGGTGGAAACGCGTTGTTTCCAGAAAGCTCCCGGAAAATCTGTGGCGAAAATGCGGCCCGGCGCGTATTGGATTGAGGCAAGACCGGGGCGTGGCACGTGCTCTGCCCCGTCTGCACGCATCGGGGGCACCTTTGCGGGATCAGTGACATGAACCAGTTCCAGAGTTTCGACGAGGTGCTCGCCGCCGTCCGCCGCCGTTTCTGGCTGATCCTGGGGCTGACGCTCCTGGGCTGCCTGCTGTCGGTGCAGGTCGCGCTGCGGCAGGATCCGCTCTACGAGGCGACCGCCGTCGTTCAGATCGAGGATGCCCGCGTTCCCGATCCCTTCGCCGCGACCACGCCCGCGGCCCCCGAACCCGATGCCGGCCGCCGTGTCCGGCTGATCGAGCAGCGCCTCATGGCACGCGACAACCTCCTCGGCATCATGGACGCCTACGCGCTCTTCCCCGAGGAGGAATCGGTGGTCGAACGCATCTCCGCGCTGCGCGAGGCGGTCACGCTCGAGGAAATCCGCGGCAACGCCGAGCCGTGGCAGACCGGCATCGCGCCCTCGGGCCTGCGCATCTCGGTGCGCCTCGACGACGCCGGGAAGGCCGCCGCCGTCGCCAACGAGCTCATGACCTCGGTCATCGAGCAGGCCCGCGAGCGCAGCCTGACCCGCGCGCAGGCCACCTTCGACTTCTTCGATGCCGAGGTCGCCCGCGTGTCCGAGGACATCGCCGCGGCCGAGGCCGCCATCGCCGAGTTCAAGCGCGCGAACGCCGATGCCCTGCCCGGCGGCCTCGCGGCGCTGCGCGACCAGCTCAACACCTACCGCCAGAGCGCGCTGTCGCTCGAGCAGGAGATCATCGCGCTGCGCAACAATTCCGCGCGCATCCGCGAGGGCGACCTTGCCCGGCAGGTCGCGCTCTACGAGGACCAGCAGGCACTGATCCGCGCGCGCATCGCGGCCATCGAGGCCGACCTCGCCCGCGCGCCCGACGTGGAACGTGACCTGGGCGCGCTCGAGCGCGACCTGACCCAGCTGCAGGAACGCTACGCCGTCATCACCCGCCGCAAGGCCGATGCCGAGATGGGCCAGATCCTGCAGGACCGCGAACAGGCCGACCGGTTCGAGGTGCTCGAGACCGCGCTCGTGCCCGAGACGTCGATCTCGCGCTCGAAGAAGAAGGTGGCACTTGCCGGCGGGGTGGCGAGCGTGCTTCTCGCCGTGGGCGTGGCCTTCCTGGCCGAGGTGATGAACCCCGCGATCCGCACCGCCGCGCAGCTCGAACGGCAGCTCGGCATCACCCCCGTCGCCGCCATCCCGCCGGTGCGCAGCCGCCGCGGGAACGGCCGGCGCAAGCTGATCTGGCTGGGCGGCCTCGCGGGTCTCGCGCTCCTCGGATGGGCGGCTTTCCGCACCTTCGGCGGGGCGTTGCTCGATGCGGGCATCTTCGACCGCCTGCTGCCTCGGCGCGTCGAATCCTGATCCGGGGCGCGCGCCTCAGTAGGCGTATTTCCTGGTGTTCACGCCCTCGGCGCGGTTCAGGACCACGCCCAGCAGGGGCGTGTCCTCGCCCAACCGCTTCTGCACCTCGCGGATCTCCGCTTGCGTGGTCAGCCCGCCGCCCACCACCAGCAGAACCGCGTCGAAGGCCGGGCGCAGCGCCAGCACGTCGTCCGAGGCCAGCGCCGGGGGCAGGTCGATCAGCACCACGTCGGGAGCGAACCGAGCCTCGAGCAGGTCGAGCGCCGCGCGGCTGCGCCGATCCTGCAGCAGCTCCGCGGCATAGGTCTCGGGCGCGTCGTTGAAGCCGAAGGCGATGCAGCCGCCGGCGTGAAAGGTGTTGGGCCCGAGCCGGCGCAGATGCGCCTCGGGCGGTGTCCGCCCGCGCAGAACGTCGCCCATGCTCCCGACCTCGCGCAGGCCGAACACCTTGTGCAGCGTGGGCCGGCGCAGGTCGAGGTCCAGCACCACCGTCCGGGCGTTTTCCTGCCGGGCAAGCGAGATGCCGAGATTGGCGGCGGTGAAGGTCTTGCCGCAGCCCTGCGTGGGCGAGGTCACGGCGACGCGGCTCCAGCCCCGTTCCGCCAGCGCCTGCAGAAGCCGCGTGCGCAGGACGTCGAAGGCCACGTGCGCCGGGTCGTGACGGCTGGCCGTGACGACCCGGTGCCGGTCGAGCTCGCGTTCGTCGACCGAAAACCGCGCGAGCCGCTCCCAGGCCGCCGCGGACCCGTCGCCCGGGACGCTCGGCGGCGCCTCGGGGGCCGGGGCCGGTTCACGCGCGGGCTCCGCCGCCCGCAGGAGCAGCGGCCGTTCGGCCTCGGCGGCGCGCGCCCGCTCCGCCTCCCGCGCCTCGGCGAGCTCCCGCGCGATCCGGGCGCGCTCCGCGTCCCGCTCGATGCGCAGCCGTTCCGTTTCTGCCTCGGCCTCGGCCGCGTGCCGCGCGCGTTCGGCCTCGGCGGCCTGCCCGTCGCGTGCGCGGGCCTCCTCGGCCGCGGCGCTGCGGCTCTCCGTGGCCGACATGTCCTCGGCGCGGCGGGCCAGGCGTTCCTCGCGGCTGGCGAGCGGCGGCACCGGGCGCAGGTCGTCCTCCGCAGGCGCGGCACGGCCCTTGCGGCGGCGAAAGCGCGGCCCGGCAGCCATCACGCGGATCCCGCGGGGCAGGGCGCCGCGACGGGCGCACGGAAGGGGGACCACTGGATCACTGGCACGGCACGGCCTTTTGCGGAACCTGGACTGCTCGATCGACGAGAATACCCGAAAATCTGTCAAGAATACGGTCGAAAGGCGGGGATTGTCGACGCGCGGGCCGCATCAGAACCCGAAGAGGTTCGCCTCGGCGATGCCGCGCGCCACCAGCCGGTCGCGGTCGGCCTCCGGTGTCCAGCCCAGCACCGCCTTCGGCTTGTCGTTCACGAATCGTGCGAAATGTGCCCGGCTCCGCCAGTCGGCACGCGACGGCCGCACCGCGTCGCGCCGGCCGAGCGCGTGGCGCTTCAGCACGTATTTCAGCGCGTCCGCCGCCCAGAACGCGGTGAGGTTGCCCGACGACACGCGGATGCGCGCGCCGGTCGTCTGGCGGATCGCGTCGAAATAGCCGCGCCCCGTCAGCATCGGGTCGCCCACGAGGTTGAAATCCTCGCCCAGTGCCTCGGGCACCCGGGCACAGAGGATCAGCCCGTCGGCCACGTCGTCGTTCAGCACGAAGGGCAGGACGTTCGTGCCCGGTCCCCAGATGCGCACAGCTCCCGCGCCGTGCCAGCGCCCGATGCCCCAGTGCTGCAGCGGCCCGCCCGGGCCGATCACGATGCCCGGCCGCGCGATGGTCACGGGCAGGCCGCGGCTGCGGTGCATCTCCATCAGCCGCCGTTCGCATTCCGCCTTGGACCGGGCGTAGAGGTTGCGGTCGGACATGTCGGGTGCAAAGCCCGTCTCCTCGGTGATGCGCGTGCGGGGGTCGGACATGTCGTAGCTGGCGATCGTCCCGGTGTAGACAAGGCGCCCGACGCCCGCCTCGAGCACCGCCTCGGCGACCGCGACCGCGGGCGCCACGTCCTCGGCGAGGCACTCCTCCCAGCTCGACCCGAGCGCGCGGGCAAGGTTGTAGACCTCGTCGATCCCGTCCATCGCCGCGACCAGTGCCGCGCGGTCGGTCAGCGACGCGCCCACCGTCTCGACGCTGTCGGGCAGGTCGGGAAAGGGACCATGCCGCCCGCGCGACAGGACCCGCACGTCGGTGCCGCCCGCGACCAGCCGGCGCACCAGCGCGCGCCCGATGAAGCCCGTGCCGCCGATCACCAGTGCCTTGGGGTTCGGCGCGCGGCGCGGCGCGACGGGCGCGGCCTGTGCGAGACGCTCCGCCGGGACCAGCGCCAGCGCGTCGTCGAGCGCCTGCATCACCGTCACCGCCGCCTCGGCGGTCCAGCGCGGATCGGCCGCGCGCTGCCCGTAGAGCTCCGCGCACATGCCTCGGAAACTCTGCCCGTAGGGATTGCGGGTGTTGAGCGACCGCACCTGCACCGCCGCGTTGCGCAGTCCCTCCCGCGCGTGCTGCCCCGCCATGTCGAGCTGCCGGCGCAGCGGGTTCACGATCAGGTCCGACGCGTTCTCGCGCTCGACCACCAGCGTGTCGGCGGCGAAATCGAGCCGCGCCCGCCCCGACGAGCCGCGCAGCGTCACCGACCTGTCGTCCACCGTCTCGACGAGGCTGATCGTCAGCGTGATGTCGACCCCGCCGGCCGTGGCGAGGATGCGGACGCCCTGCGGCCGGGTGTCGCCACCGGGCAGCGCCACGGGCTTCGACAGCAGCGTGGCGTGGATCTCGGGCGCGCCGAAAAGATCGACGGCAAAGGCCATGGGATGCGGCCCGATCTCGAGCAGCAGGTTCCGCGCCTCGCGCATGAGCCAGAGCCCGTAGGGCCCCGAGCGCAGCGGCGCGAGCGGCAGGGCCCAGACGATCTCCATTCCCGAGACGCGGCCGAGCGCGCCCGCCGCCACATGTCGCGTCAGCCGCTCCCAGGACGGCAGGCCGAGGAAATTGTGGCCCGGCGCAAACCGCCGCCCCGCGGCGCGCGCGGCTTCCGCGATGGCGCGCGTCTCCTCCGCGCTGGTCGCCACCGGCTTTTCCACCAGCACGTCGAGCCCCGCCTCGAGGCAGCGGATGGCGAGGGCCGCATGCGATCCGGGCGGCGTCAGCACGTGCACCGCGTCGCAGCTGCCCGAGGCGATCAGCGCCTCCACGTCCTCGTGGGCCGGAACGCCGTACGCCCGCGCCAGCGCCTCGGCGGCGCCGCGATGGGTGTCGCAGACGGCCGCGACGCGCGCGCCCCGGGTGGCGGCGATGGCCTCCGCGTGCCAGCGCGCGATGTAGCCGGCGCCGATCAGACCGATGCGGGTCTCTGCGGGCATGAGGGCCCTCCTACTTGTACTCGATGAGGCGCATGGGCGCGCGGCGCAGCCGGCGCAGGTGATAGCGCACCATGCCGATGAGGTTCGGAAACTTGGACAGGGTCAGCAGCACTGCCATGGCGCGGGCGTCGCCGCGCGGAACGCCGTCGCGGCGCAGCCCCCGCGCGGCGCTGGCCCAGCTCGCCGGGTAGGCCATCGCGGGCAGCAGCGCGAGCCAGGGCGACACCGCCACCGACCCGAGGATGGCCACCGGCAGGGCCAGCGCGTAGACCTTCACCCGCCGCCGCTCGGTCGCGAAGTAGCCGGGATGCAGCCGGCCGACCTGCGCGAAGCCGTGGCCGGTCCGTTCCGCCCGCCGCCACCACTGGCCGAGGCGCGTCATGGCGGCATCGTGGCGCGTCATCTCCGCCGCGAGCCGCTCGAGCCGCCAGCCGGCCTTGGCGAGTCGCTGGCAGAACTCGTCGTCCTCGGCGGCGATCACCGCCGGGTCGAAGCCGCCAATCAACCGGAATGCCTCGGCCCGCACCATCATGTCGCCGCCGCAGGCCGCGATGGGCCCTGCCGGGCGGCGCCATTCCCACTGGCAGAGGCGGTTGTAGACCGACGCCTCGGGCGCGACCTCGGCGCGCCAGCCGGTCACCAGGCCAAGCCCCGGATCGGCGGCGAGGCGGGCGCGCGCGATCCCGGTCCAGCCCGGCACGATGGCGCAGTCGCCGTCGATGAACTGCACGCAGGCGGGCGCGCCGCCCGTCTCCTCGAGCCGGGCGAACCCGGCGTTCCGCGCGCGCGCGGCCGTGAACGGCACCGAGACGTCGAGCGTCACGACCTCCGCGCCCGCGGCCGTGGCCGCCGCCATACTGCCGTCGGTCGACCCCGAATCGACGTAGACGAGCCGGGCCGCCTGGCCCCGCGCCGCCTCGAGCGCCGCGACGAGCCGCGCGCCCTCGTTCCGCCCGATGAGCACCAGCGCCACGTCCGCGGGTCCGCTCACGACACGGGCTCCGGCCGCTTCTGCAGGTCGCGCCGGCCTGCGGCATAGCCCTCGAACAGCGCCGCGAGCCGCGCGGCCTCGATGGCTGCGTCATGTTCCGCCGCGACGCGCGCGCGCCCGGCCGCGCCCATCCGGGCGCGTTCCCCGGGATCGGCCAGGAGCCGCGCCAGCGCATCGGCCAGCCTGCCCGCGTCCCCCGGCGCCACCAGCAGCCCCGACACGCCGTCCTCGACCAGTTCCGGCACGCCCGCGATGCGCGTGGTCACGACCGGCAGCCCCGCCGCCATCGCCTCCATCAGCACGACCGGCACGCCCTCGGCAAAGCTCGGCAGCACGAATAGGTCGGCATGGCCCAGCGCCTCGGCGACCTCCGCCTGCCCACGGTAGCCGAGGAAGGTGCAGCGCTCCGCGATCCCGAGCGCCCGCGCCTCTGCCTCGAGGCCCGCGCGATCGGGCCCGTCGCCGATCAGCGTCAGGTGCAGGTCCGGGACCCGTTCGGCCAGCGCCGCGACGGCCCGGAGCAGCAGCGCCACGCCCTTGACCCGGGCAAGCCGCCCGACGAACAGCAGGTCCGCGCCCCGGCCGCGCGGGCCGCCGGCATAGATGTCCGGCGTCACCCCGCAATGGACCACATGCAGCCGGCCCCAGTGCTCGGGCGCGGCAAAGCACATGAGCTGCGCCCGCGCGTAGTCCGAGATGCAGGCCACGAAGGCCGCGCGCGCCGCCTTCTCGTCGATGCGCCAGCGCTCGGGCGCAAAGAAGATGCCGGGCCCGTGGATGGTGAAGCTGTAGGGGATGCCCGACAGCGCCGAGGCCAGCATCGCCACCGTGCACGACGCCTCGGCGATGTGGTTGTGCAGGTGGCTCACGCCCCGCCGCGCGAGGTGATCGGCCAGCACGCCCGCCTCGGCGAAGTAGAACGCCTGCCAGAGCGCGCCGCGCCAGCCCTCCGGCGCCGTCCGCCACGCGAGCGCCAGGGCCCGCAGGTAGCGCCCCGGCCGGCGCATCCACCGCAGATGCGCCCTGGCCAGCCGCGCGGGCCGCCGGGCGGCCTCGAGCACGTGGAACGTGCCCGCCTGCTCGGACCGCTGCTCGGGCCCGACCAGGTGCTCGGGCCCGGTGCGCCGGACCGTGCAGGTCTCGACCACGTGGCCGAGCGCGCGCAGGCCCGCGACCTCGCGCTGGATGAAGGTGTCCGAGGCCCGCGGATATTCCCCGGTCAGGTAGCCGAGCCTCATCCGCCGCCCTCCGCGATCGCCTGCGCGAACCGGTCCTCGAAGGCGCGGGCCTGCGCGCCGCCGAAGGTGCGGCGCAGCGCGGTGTTGGGATAGCGGAAGGGCAGCATGCGCGCCCGCAGGATGCGCGCGCGCAGAAGCCCCGGCAGCCGTGGCTCGAGCGGGCGCAGCAGCCGTGCCGCGGCGAGCCACAATGTCCAGGGCAGGGGCACCACGACCGACGGCCAGCCAGACCGCCGCAACGCGTGCAGGTAGGCGTCGCGATCGGGTCGCACGTCGTCGGTCACGTTCAGCACCCGCTCGCCGGCCGGATCGCGGGCGCTGGCGTCGACCAGCGCGCGCGCCACCAGCGCGAGATGCGCCACCGGCACCTCGCCGCCGGTGCCGACGCGGATCAGCACCGGCCCGACCCTGACGCCCAGATGCGCGTTCCAGAGCCGCCCCGCGCCGTAGATCGCGCCGACCCGCAGGATCCAGACGCCCGGCCCGCCGGCCTCGGCGGCCGCGCGCGCCATCCGCTCCTGGGCGAGCTTCTGCGCCACGTAGCCGTCCCGCGCGGCGCCTTCGCGCTCGACCGGCGTCGCCTCGGTGATGGCGCTGCCGGGTGCCAGCGCCGCGGTGTCGTAGACGGCGATCGAGCTCACGAGGACCAGCCGCCGCGTGCCCGCCTCCGCCATCGCCGCGAGGAGGTGCGCGGTCCCGGCGGCCGTCTCGCGCGCGGCGTCGACGCCGGCATCGAGATGCGCCGCGGCATGGATCACCGCGTCGGCGCCCCGGCAGGCGCGCGCCAGCACCGCCGCTGCGCCCGGATCGGCGAGATCGCAGCGGCAGGGCTCGATGCCCGCGTCCCGCGACCAGTCCGCGACCGGCGCGCCGCGCACCACGGCCACGACCGGATGCCCGCGCCGCCGCGCCTCGGCCACCACCGCGCGCCCGACGAAGCCCGCGGCGCCGGTGACCACGATGCGGCCTAGCGGGCCCACGGCATCGGCTCCATCGGCGCGCAGGTGGTGCGCATCCGCTGCGCGCCCGCATCCTCTCCGGCGTTCTGGATCGCCAGGGTCACCTCGGTCAGGTGCACCGCGTAGGCGCCACCCAGCCGGCTCTCGCGGCCCTCGCGGATCGCCTCCAGCATCTCGGCCGGCCCGAGGGCAAAGTTCATCGACGCTGCGCCCCAGCGCCCGACCTTGGGATGGGTCGGCCGCCCGAGCCGCACGCGCCGGGTGAACGGACCCTCCACGAGCCGCCGCCGCACGGTCCTGCGCCGGCGCAGCCCGATCCGCGCGCCGTTGTCCCAGGCGGCATCGCATTCCAGCACGCCGGCCTCGCCGATCACGCGGATCCGGTGGTCGTGCGGCGCCACGATGGAACAGGTCAGCCGCGCGGGCGGCCCGTCGTGGAAGAATAGCGCCGCGACCGAGAAATCCGGCGCGGTCGGGCGGTCGAGACCGCCCTTGTCCGGCACGACTTCGGCCGAGGCCGCGACCACGCTGCGCACGCCGCCGAACCACGCGATGAGCCAGCTCAGGTAGTAGCCCGCATGTTCCAGCGTGCAGCCGGTGCGGAACTCGTCCTCCCAGGGCCAGGGCGCCCCGCTTTCCGTCCGCCAGCGGCGGTAGGGCGCCTGCGCCACGTAGCCGTCGTCGAGTTCGGCATAGATGGCCGCCGGTCGCCCGCCAATGCCGCTGCGGATGGCGTGGCCCAGGGTCTGCGCCGCCTCGCCCAGCACCGAGCAGGGCGCGGAGCCGAGCTGCAGCCCCCGCGCCGAAGCCTCGGCCGCCAGCGCCTCGGCCTCCGCCGCGTCGAGCGCGAGCGGCTTCTCGCAGTACACATGCGCGCCGGCCTCGAGACAGGCGCGGTTCACCTCGAGATGCGCGGCCGGGTTCGTCAGGTTCAGGACCAGCCCGTCCGCCGGGTGCGAGTCGAGCAGTGCCGCGAGCCCCGTTGCCGCCGGCACCTTCCAGTGCGCCGCGAACTGCGCCAGCCTCGCGGGGTCGCGGTCCCAGACTCCGCGGACGACGATGCCCGGAAAGGTGGCGAGCGAGCGCATGTAGAGGTCCGCGACGAAGCCGCAGCCGACGATCGAGACCGTGCCGCCGTTCATGCCGCCCCGTGCCCGCCGCGGATGCGCGGCCGCCGGGTGCCCGCCCGGTTCGCTCGTTCCATGCCCGTCCTGTCCCCGATTCGCGGTACTCCCGACCGCGCGAGCCCCGCTCGCACGCAATGATGGCCTCATTTCGGCGGGGCGCCGCAACCCGCCACGATCCCCGCGACGCGGCGCTATTGTAGCCGGAACACGGACGCGCGCAGCTTGGACCTGACGTGCGCGCCGGCGATGTGCTAGCCCGGCCCGGACGGGACGACCGAGGTGTCAGGCGCGCGATGCAGTTTCAGACCGAGGGCGACACGATCCGCGTGACGGCACCCGACTGGCCGGCGCTCGCCCGCGCCGTGACCGAGCGCTGGCGCGCCGGACGCGGCTTCGCGCTCGCCACGCTGAACCTCGACCACCTGGTGAAGGTGCGGGCCGACCCGGCCTTCCGGAAGGCCTACGCCGCGCACGACATCGTCACCGCCGACGGCAACCCGGTCGTGTGGCTGTCGCGGCTCGCGGGCCGCCCCGTGCGGCTGGTGGCCGGCTCGGATTCCATCCTGCCGCTCTGCACGCTCGCGGCGCGCGAGGGCGTGCCGGTGGCGCTGGTCGGCAGCACCGCGGCGACGCTCGAGGCCGCCGCCGACCACCTCGCCGCCCGGGTGCCGGGCCTGCGCATCGCCCTGCGCGAGGCGCCGCCCATGGGCTTCGACCCGGACGGGCCGGCGGCGGCGGCGCTCCTCGACCGCGTGGCGGCGAGCGGCGCGCGGCTCTGCTTCCTCGCCCTCGGCGCACCGCGGCAGGAACGTCTCGCCATCCGCGGCCGGACGCTGGCGCCGGCGGTGGGCTTCGCCTCGATCGGGGCGGGGCTCGATTTCTTCGGCGGGGCGCAGCGCCGCGCACCCGCGGCGGTGCGGGCGCTGGCGCTCGAATGGGTCTGGCGGCTCGTCCGGGATCCGCGCCGCATGGGGCCCCGCTACGGCGCCTGCATCGCGGCGCTGCCCGGTCTCGTCCTGCACGCGCTGGTGCTGCGCCGGCGCGGCGCGCCTGCGGGGCGCGACGACGCCGCCCGGCAGGACGCGCCCTGAGCCGTCACTCTGCCATGGGCTGCGGCGCGGGCCCGCGCCGGTCGCCCCGGACCCAGTCGTAGATCTCGGCCACCTGCGCCGCCTTCCGTGCCCATGTGAACCGCCCGGCCACCCGGGCCCGCGCCGCGTGCCCCAGATCCGCAAGCCCGCTCCGGTCCGCGCAAAGCCCGGTCAGCTGCGCCCGCAGCGCCGCGACGATGCCGGCCCGCGTGCTGCAGGGAACGGTGAGTCCCGTGCCCGGCACCACCAGTTCCCCGGGCCCCGCGTAGTCGACCACGAGCGGCGGCACGCCCAGCGCCATCGCCTCGAGCACCACGCCACCGCCGAACTCGCGGATCGACGGAAAGGCCAGGAGATGCGCCCCGGCCAGCACGTCCTGCACCGCGCCATGCGCGAGCCAGCCGTGGAAGGTGACGCCGCCCGTGGGACCCGCCTGCGCCCGCAGCGCGTGCCCCATCGGCCCGTCGCCCACGATGTCGAGCCGCATCCGTCCCGCGGCGAGAAGCGGCGCCGCCGCCTCGATCAGCATGTCGGCCCCCTTGTAGGGCACGAGCCGCCCGACGAAGGCCGCGCGCAGCGGTCCCTCCGCCGGCGCGTAGGCGGCGCGCGAGAACCGCGCCGGATCGATGCCGTTCTCGGGCAGGTAGATCACCTTGTCCCGGTAGCGCGCGGGGATTTCCGACGCCGTGTGGCGCGACCCGGCAAGGATCACCGCCGCGTGGCGCAGCGTCGCGTCGCGCCCGGGCAGCGCCTTGTAGGCGCCCCGCAGGTAGCTCAGCCATTCCCGCTCGCGCCGCCGCTCGGCGTCGAATCCCTCCGGCCACGGCACCCCGCCGTTGAGCGGCCCCAGCACGAAGGGCACGCCCGTGCCCGCGACGCGCGCCGCCAGCGGCGACGGCACCGTGGGCGACAGCGGCGTGACGCGGTGCACCACGTCCCAGTCGCCGCGCGCGATCCCGGCGCCGAACCGGCGCCAGACCAGACGCTCGAACCACGGATAGGACAGCGCGTTCAGCGCCTGCACCATGGTCCAGCCCTTGCCCTCGCCCATCCTCAGGACCTGCGCCAGCTTCCACGCCGGCGCGGCCAGCACCTCGCTGTCGATGGCGGTGAAATCCCGCCCCTCGACCAGTCCCGCGCGCAGGATGGCGTCCCGGTTGCGCACCTGCGTCACGAGATGGGTGTCCGCCACCGCCGCCAGCGCGCGGGCAAGCGACCAGCCCACCAGCGGCACCGACACCCATTCGGGATTGGCCGCCTCGGCAATGACGAGCACGCGCGGCCGGCCGGTCACAGGATCGGCTTCCAGGTGAACGGCGTGCGGTCCGCCGCCCGCAGACGCTCGGCCCGCAGCACCTCGGCATAGCCCGTGAGCGCCCCCGCGATGAGCCAGGTCAGCGGCGTCAGCGTCGCGTTCGGCAGCATGTCGAAGAGGTTGAACGCGAGAAGCAGCGACAGCGGCGCGATCGAGACCGCGACGCGGCCGTCGCGCCGCTTCACCGTCTCGCGCCAGAGCAGGAAGACCGGCAGCGCGATCAGGCCGAACTCCGCGAGGAACCCGATCCAGCCGAAGACGCCGATGGTGATGATCCAGCGCCCGTCGGCGATGGTCAGCATGGTGCCGGTCACCTGGTCGTGCACGTGGTTGCGCCCCCAGCTGCCCCAGCCGAAAAGCGGCTTTTCCGCCGCCCGGTCGAGAAGCGTGTTCTCGTTGTCGAATCGGAAGGCGACCGAATGCGCCCGCTCGGGGTCGATCGCCGCCGCCTGCTGCAGGATGCGCGCCTCGGGCACCACGTGCGCGCCCTTCATCAGCGGGTAGGCGAGCGACAGGCACGCCACCACGATCGCCACGTTGATCTGCATGACCGGGCCCAGCAGCACCACGAGCGGCACCAGCGCCACCGCGAGGACCAGCGCGCCCAGCGATTTCGCCAGCACCAGAACCGCCGCGAGGTAGAGCGCCGCAAGCAGCCACACCGCCCGGTTGCCGACCCGGTCCCGCCGCCAGAGCGCGAAGGCCGCGACCATCGCCGTCATGCAGAAGAACGCGACCCACAGCCCGTGGTAGAGGAACACCACAGGCCGGAATCCCGAGGCGCGGATCGATTGCGCGAACGAGTGCTGGTAATAGCCGTAGATCCACGCGTTGAGCTGCGGGGACAGCCGCACCTCGATCAGCATCAGCACCGAATAGGCGAGCCCGCCCCAGACCAGCGCCACGAGCAGGTCGCGCTGCGCCTCCGCCCCGTTCAGGAGAAGCCGCGCCAGCAGGAAGGGGATCACCAGCAGCACCTGCTGGATCGGCAGGGCGATCGCGTCCTTGACCCCGAGCCCCGGCACGAACGCCGCCTGGAACACCAGCGGTTCGGGATTGGCGAAGACGGTCAGCACCGGCGACAGCACGAAGACCGCGAGCAGCCCCCGCGCGAGCAGATTCTGCGGCAGGAGCGGCCCGGTGCGCCCGTACATCCAGAGACAGGTCAGAAGCGCCGAGAGCGCGGGGATGTTGTGCTTGGTGAAGGGCGGAAAGAGCGGCAGGTCGAACACCGCCGGCGGCTCCGGCAGCACGAGGTAGCCGCCGAGGATGGCGGCGATCATCGCCCGCGCCGGCGGAAGCCGCCGGAACAGCACGATCGTCACCACAGGCCACGCGGCCAGCATCAGGTAGGCCAGAGGGTTTGGCATCGTCCCCGTGCACTCGTTACGTCCGCGGCAGGCGCCGCGCCGCCTCATAGCAGGCGGGCGTGCGCCTGTCGCGCGCGACGCGCCGCCCCCGTGCCGCGGATTGGCACGGGAAAAGGGGGGGAATGTGACGTAGCCGGAAACAATTGTGGCGGCGCGGGCCGCAGGCTCAGTCCCGCCGGCCCCGCCACCAGTCGCCGATCCGCCGCCGGCGCGCGGACAGCCGGTCCCCCGCCGCGTCGAAGCTGTCGCCCACGTCGTCGAGCACCGGATCGATGCGCGCCGCGCGGAACCGCCGCCAGCGCACCCAGACCGCCCAGGCGAAGGCGGCGAGCAGGACCAGGATGATGATCGCCTTCCACGGCACCAGCGTCACGTCCGGCCCCTCGACCGGCCGCATCGACAGCGCGTTCGGGAAGATCGACAGGTATTCGAGCCGCCAGCCGTAATGGGTGATCGCCATCCATTGCGGCGTCTCGGCCGAGGACCGGGCGTCGGCGGCGATCGCCTGCAGGTTCGAGCTGTCGAACTTGAAGTAGGGCGGCCAGCCCCAGCCCGTGTCCTCGTTGCGGTAGACCATGACGTCGCCGCCCGCTTCCCGCGTCTGGATGAAGAACACGTCACGGTTCGACTGCGCCGTCACCGATCCGTCGGCGCGGGTCCAGAAGAACCGGTTCAGCCGGCCGAAATCCTCGCGCTTCTCGTAGGTGTCGGTCACCCGCACCACGTCGTTCTGCGGCAGCGTGTAGTGCAGGACGGCAAGCGCCACCGCCCAGAACAGGACGATGGCGCTCCATTTCACGTATCGCAGCATTACCGGGGCCTCGCTCGCATCGCGTCGTCCCGGGACATAGCCCGGATGGCTCTCCGGCGCAAAGCCCGGCGGCGCGCGATCAGTTGCCGCGCTGCAGGTAGGATTCGCCGTTCAGCGCCTCGCAGACATAGGGCTCGTCCTGTCCCGGCACGTCCAGCGTGAACTGCACGCCCCCGGGGATCGGCGTCCGGTCGATCACGGTCGCGGCATTGGTGCCGAACCGGTCCTCGGCACTGGCGAGGCACGACAGCGACAGCGGGTCGAACGTGGGTTCCACGACCGCGACGTTCTGCGTCGTGGTGGTGGTGGTCGTGGTGGTCATGGTCTGGGCACCGGCGATACCGGCAGTGCAGGCAAGCGCGGCAGCGGCGAAGGTCAGGGTGGTCCGGGTCATGGCAGTAATCCTTAACAGTCTGACGTTTTCAAATGCCGATCGCACCCCGCATCTGGCGTCGGGAGCGGCGTCCGGCGTCTACCCGTGGCAAACGTCGCCTGCAGTGACCGGGTTCCGGCAGGCGCCCCGGGGGCGCCTCACGCATCGTTTCAACGCTGTAGCATACGGCGCGCGGCCCGCGCGGACGGGCACGTCCGGTATTCCTGCCTTTACCGGTCATGGGCCGGCGGTCAGGATGCGCGCACTTTGGGACAGAAGATAAGGGGTTCACACATGGTTCGTGCAGCAACAGTCGCGCTCGTTCTGGCGCTCGCGCCCGCGCCGCTTCTGGCGGACGAGATCGCCGATGCGCTCACCGCCGCGCAGGAGGCCTATGCCGACGGCGACATCCAGTACGCGCTCGACGAGCTCGACTTCGCCCGCGCGAAGCTCCTCGAGCGAAAGACCGACGCGCTGGGCGCCTGGCTGCCCGAGGCGCCCGAGGGCTGGACCCGCGAGGTCGACACCGACATGAATGCGGGCCTCGCCATGATGGGTGGCGGCGTCGGCGCCGCGGCCTCCTATGCGGGCCCGGACGGGGACAGCTACAAGGTCACGCTGATGGCGGACAACCCGATGGTCGCGAGCATGTCGGCGATGATCGCCGGCGCCTCGGCCATGGGCATGAAGGTGGAGCGCATCGGCCGCCAGCGCTTCGCCGTGCAGGACGGCCAGATGATGGCGCTCGTCGGCAACCGGATCCTCGTGCAGATCGAGGGCGCCGACGCAGAGGCGATGCGCGCCGTGGCCGAACGGATCGACTACGACGCGCTGGCGACGTTCGGCCAGTGACCCGGTGACGCGAAGGCCGGGCGGATCCGAGGCGGCCCGCCCGGTTGCCATGCGCAAGCCAGACGCCTGCCGGCCCTAGCCCACGACGTTGAACTCGGGCCCGTATGGATAGCCCGTGATGTTCTCGGCCCCGTCTTCGGTGATGACGAGGATGTCGTGCTCGCGGTAGCCGCCCGCGCCCGGCTGGCCCTCGGGAATGGTCAGCATCGGCTCCATCGACACGACCATGCCCGGTTCGAGTACCGTGACGATGTCCTCGCGCAGCTCGAGCCCCGCCTCGCGGCCGTAGTAATGCGACAGGATGCCGAAGGAATGGCCGTAGCCGAAGGTGCGGTACTGCAGCAGGTCGCGCTCCGCGAGAAAGGCGTTGATCGCCTGCGCCACGTCCGAGCAGCGCGCCCCGGGCTTCAGCAGCGCCATGCCGTATTCGTGCGCGGCGACGTTCGCCTGCCAGAGCGCCAGCGACGCCGGATCCACCTCGCCCGCGAACATCGTGCGCTCGAGCGCCGTGTAATAGCCTGAGATCATTGGAAACGTGTTCAGGCTCAGGATGTCGCCGCGGGCGATCTCGCGGGCGGTGACGGGGTTGTGCGCGCCGTCGGTGTTCGGCCCCGACTGGAACCACACCCAGGTGTCGCGGTACTCAGCGTCGGGAAAGGCGCGGGCGATCTCGGCCTCCATGGCGTCGCGCCCGGCCATCGCCACGTCGATCTCGCGCGCGCCGATCCGCACCGCCTCGCGGATGGCGTGCCCGCCCGCGTCGGCGACGCGCGCGCCCTCGCGGATCAGCGCGATCTCGGCCGGCGACTTGACCATGCGCTGGGCCATGAGCGCCGCGTTCACCGGCGATGTGCGTGTCGGCGCGAGATACGTGTCGAGCTTGCCCAGCCCCTCGACGCTCAGGTGGTCCGCCTCGTAGCCGATCGCGCCGCCGGTGCCGGCGATCTCGGCCACCGCGCGCCAGTAATTGTCGCGCTGCCAGTCGGTATAGGTCAGCGCGTCGCCGGCACTGCGCCGCCACGGCTGGCCCGCGTCGATGCCGGCGCCGATCACCACCGCGTCGGTCGCGGTGACGACGAGCCCGTAGGGCCGGCCGAAGCTGCAGTAGAGAAAGCCGGAATAGTAGGCGACGTTGTGCATCGAGGTGAGCAGGCAGGCGTCGAGCCCGGCCTCGGACAGGATGCCGCGCAGGCCGGCGAGCCGCGCGGCATATTCCCCTGCCGCGAAGGGCAGGGGCGCCTTGGTGCCGTTGTGGAACCGGTAGGTGACGGGACGGTGCATGGGTGGCCCTCCAGGGGGCCGCGAACGCAATCCGGGGGAGGACCTGCCTTCCCCGCGCGCGTCGCGGCAAGGATAGGTCCCGGCGTACAGGACGACATGTCGGAAGACGGCAGGGCGACGCCATCGCCCTTCCCGGCGACAAAAGTAGCGCGGCGCCCGCGTTCCGCGCAAGCGCCGCGTGCGGCGGTCAGGAGAGCAGCGTTCCGACCATCTGGCTCTCGGGGTCGAGGAGGTCGTCGATGACGTCGAAATGATGCCGGCCGGGGGCCTCGGTCAGGTCGCAGGACCACGCCCGCGCCAGTCCCCGTGCCTGCTCGACGAAGGCCGGCAGTTCCTCGGCGCCGACCCAGGCGGTGACCCGCGTGCGCGGCGGCGGGCAGAGCGCGGGGCTCTCGGCCTCCGCCTCCTCGGGCACGAGTTTCAGGTCGTCGTTGATGCGCGTCTTCATGAGCGGGCGCAGGTCGCTGACCGGCGAGATCGGCATGACATGCTCGATGCGTGCCACCACGTCCGCCGGCAGGACGCCCGGGCAGAGCATGCGCGCCACGAGGTGCCCGCCGGCCGAATGCCCGACGAGCCGGATCGGCAGGTCGGGAAGCTCGCGCGCCGCCGCCGACACCGCCGCCGCCACCTGCCGCGTGATGTCCGACACCCTGACCCGCGGGCAGAGGTCGTAGGACGGCATCGCCACCGCCCAGTGGTTCAGGATCAGCCCGTCGGCGAAGTGCGAGAACTGCTCGCGCCCGAAGCGCCGCCAGTAGCCGCCGTGCACGAAGACCGCGAGGCCCTCGTGCCGCCCGACCGGCGTGAACAAATCCATGGCCTGGCGCGTTCCGTGACCGTACATCAGACCGAGCCGCGCCCGGTTGCAGGCACCCATGCGCTTGCGGAACCGTTCGGCCTCCGCGGACCATGCGGGGGGATAGCGGTCGGAGTCGGGAACATGGGCCTGGTTGTCGTACGCGGCGTCGGGATCCATCGCTTTCCTCTTCGGGTGCCTCGGTCTACAGCTTTAGGCAAATCCGGCCCGCGCGGCACCCCAAAACGTGAAAGGTTCATGACATGCTCGACCAGGCAACCAACCTCTCGGGGCTTCTGAAGGACCCGTCGCTGCTGGAGCCGCGCGCCTATGTGGGCGGGGAGTGGATCAAGGGCGACGACGGCACCTTCGAGGTGCACAACCCCGCCCGCGGCGACGTCATCGCCGAGGTCCAGGACCTCTCGCGCGCGCAGGTCGCGGAGGCCATCGCCAAGGCCTATGCCGCGCAGAAGGAATGGGCGTCGTGGACCGGCAAGGAACGCGCGGCGGTCCTGCGCAAGTGGTTCGACCTGATGATGGCGAACCAGGAGGACCTGGCCAAGATCATGACCGCGGAGCAGGGCAAGCCGCTGCGCGAGAGCCGCGGCGAGGTGGCCTACGGCGCGTCCTTCATCGAGTTCTTCGCCGAGGAGGCCAAGCGCGTCTACGGCGAGCAGATCCCGGGCCATGCCCGCGACAAGCGCATCCTCGTGATGAAGCAGCCGATCGGCGTCGCGGCCTCGATCACGCCGTGGAACTTCCCCAACGCCATGATCACCCGCAAGGCCGGTCCGGCGCTGGCGGCAGGCTGCAGCTTCGTGGCGCGCCCCGCGAAGGAGACGCCGCTCTCGGCGACCGCCATCGCGGTGCTCGCGGAACGCGCCGGGCTTCCCGCGGGGGTCTTCAACGTGGTCACCTCGTCCTCGTCCTCCGAGGTCGGCAAGGAGTTCTGCGAGAACCCGAAGGTGCGCAAGCTCACCTTCACCGGATCGACCGAGGTCGGGCGCATCCTGCTCAAGCAGGCCGCCGACCAGGTGATGAAGTGCTCGATGGAACTGGGCGGCAACGCGCCCTTCATCGTCTTCGACGACGCCGACATCGACGCGGCGGTCGAGGGCGCCATCGTCTGCAAGTTCCGCAACAACGGCCAGACCTGCGTCTGCGCGAACCGCATCTACGTGCAGGCGGGCGTCTACGACCAGTTCGCCGAGAAGCTCGCCAAGCGCGTGTCCGAGCTCAAGGTCGGCGACGGGCTCGAGGACGAGGACGTGGATCTCGGGCCGATGATCACCGCGGACGCGATCGACAAGGTGCAGGAGCACATCCGCGACGCGACCTCGAAGGGCGCGGAGCTGATCCTCGGCAGCGATGCGCACGAGGCGGGCGGCAACTTCTTCCGCCCTGCGATCGTCAAGGGCGCCACGCAGGACATGGCCTTCGCGCAGGAGGAGACGTTCGGCCCGCTCGCGCCGCTCTTCCGGTTCGAGGACGTGGACGACGTGATCGCCATGGCGAACGACACGATCTTCGGTCTCGCCTCGTATTTCTACGCGAAGGACCTGAGCCGCGTGTGGAAGGTGGCCGAAGAGCTGGAATACGGCATCGTCGGCGTGAACACCGGCCTCATCTCCACCGAGCTCGCGCCCTTCGGGGGCGTCAAGCAGTCTGGGCTCGGCCGCGAGGGCAGCCACCACGGCATCGAGGACTACCTCGAGATGAAGTATGTCTGCCTGACGGTCTGACGTCCGGGCCGGGGACGACGGGCGCCGCTCGCTCCTCCGGAGCGTCGCCCCGCCCGCCGTCCCGTCGGCCGGCGCCACGCCGTCACCGATCCTTCGCAAAAGCGTCATGCGCCCGTGATCCGACGGGCGCAGGTCCCCTCCGGCAGACTTCTTTCCGACAGATGGGGGACACGACATGCAGACACGACTGACCTGCCTCGCCTCGGCGCTGGCGCTCGCCGCGGGCACAGGCCACGCGGACACCCAGAAGGTCTTCAACCGCATCGCGAGCTTTCCGACCGTCGCCAACATGGCGGAGGGCGAGGACACCGCGCGCGTGAGCTCGGCCGAGATCATCGCCGCGAGCGCCGACGGCATGACGCTGGTCTACACCGACAGCCCGCTCGGCGTGCTGGGCCGCGTCGATATCACCGATCCCGAGGCGCCCCGGCCGCTCGGCAACGTGGCGCTCGACGGCGAGCCGACCGCGGTCAGCATCGCCGGCGGCACGGCGCTCGTCGCGGTGAACACCTCCGAAAGCTACACCGCGCCGTCCGGCCATCTCGCCGCCATCGACATCGCGTCGGGCGAGGAGCTCGCGCGCTGCGACCTGGGCGGCCAGCCGGATTCGACCGCGCTCGCGCCCGACGGGGGCTTCCTCGCGGTGGCGATCGAGAACGAGCGCGACGAGGAGGCGGGCGACGGCCGCGTGCCGCAGATGCCCGCGGGCACGCTGGTGATGGTCGACCTCGCGGAGGGCACGCCCGACTGCGCGAGCCTGCGCCGCGCGGACCTCACGGGGCTCGCCGGCATCGCGGCGGAGGATCCCGAGCCCGAGTTCACCGACGTGAACGGCCAGGGCGAGGTCGCGGTGACGCTGCAGGAGAACAACCACCTGGCCATCGTCGGCCGCGACGGCACGGTCCTGTCGCATTTCGCCGCGGGCGCCGTGGACCTCGAGGGGATCGATGTCGTCGACGAGCGCGCCGCGATCGTCTTCGACGGCACGCAGGAGGGCCGCCTGCGCGAGCCCGACGCCGTGCAATGGCTGGGCGACACGCACCTCGTGACCGCCAACGAGGGCGACATGGACGGCGGCGCCCGCGGCTTCACCGTCTTCGACCGCGAGGGCCAGGTCGTGTTCGAGAGCGGCGCGTCCTTCGAGCACGCGGTCGCCGCGATCGGTCACTATCCCGACCGCCGCTCGGATGCCAAGGGCGTCGAGCCCGAGGGCATGGAGATCGCCACCTTCGACGGCACGCCGATGATGTTCCTGCTGTCCGAGCGTGCCTCGGTCGTGGGCGTCTACGACATGTCCGACCCCGCGGCCCCGGTGCTGCGCCAGCTCCTGCCCGCGGGCATCTCGCCGGAAGGCGCGGTCGCGATCCCCGGGCGGAACCTCCTCGCCGTGGCGAACGAGACCGACCTCGTGGAGGACGGGGGCGTCCGGGCGCACGTGATGCTCTACGCGCTGGGCGACGGCCCCGCCGACTACCCGACGCTCACCTCGTCCGGCAGCGACCCGCTGATCGGCTGGGGCGCGATCTCGGGCATGGTGGGCGGCGAGGACGGCATCCTCCATGCCGTCAACGACAGCTTCTACGGGTACCAGCCGCGCATCTTCACCATCGACACGACGGAGACGCCCGCGCGCATCACCGGCGCGCTCGACGTCACCCGCGCGGGCATGCCGGCGCAGAAGCTCGACATGGAAGGCATCACCCATGACGGCGCGGGCGGCTTCTGGGTCGCCTCGGAGGGCCGCACCGACCGGCTCGTGCCCCACGCGCTCTACCGCATCGACGCCGAGGGCGAGATCGTGGAAGAGGTGGCGCTGCCCGCCTCGCTGCTCGCGCACGAGACCCGCTACGGGTTCGAGGGGATCACGCGGATCGGCGACGTCCTGTGGATGGCCGTGCAGCGCGAATGGGCGGACGACCCCGAGAACATGGTCAAGCTCCTGGCCTACGACACCGCGACCAGCACCTGGGGCGGCGTCCACTACGAGAAGGCCGCGCCCGAGACGGGCTGGGTCGGTCTTTCCGAGATCGTCGCGCAGGGCGATTGGGTCTACGTCGTCGAGCGCGACAACCAGATCGGCGCCGCGGCGGTGACCAAGAAGGTCTACCGCATCCCCGCCTCGGAGATGCAGGCGGCCCCGCTCGACGGCGCCCTGCCTGTGGTGAGCAAGGAGGAGGTGCGCGACCTCGTCCCCGATCTCGCCGCGTGGAACGGCTACATCGTCGACAAGGTCGAGGGCCTGGCCTTCACCGGGGACGGCCGCATGTGGGTCTCGACCGACAACGACGGCGTCGACGACAGCTCGGGCGAGACCTTCCTCTGGTCGGTGGCGCTCGACTGACGCCCGCGCGGGCGCCCGGCCCCCGTGCCGGGCGCCCTGCCCTTCCCGCGGAACCGCGCGGCGGCGGGGGTCGTTGAGAAGGCTGCACGCGCACCGAGGGGGATCGCCATGGCAGAGCTCAAGCCGCACCGCACCATCACGCTGTCGTTCCAGCACATGGACGACATCGAGCATGTCGACGACGCGATCCACAAGGACATCTCGTCCGCCACGCGCTGCGGCGACAGCCTGTTCGTCTGCTGCGACGAGACCGCGGGTGTCGACCGGCTGACCCCCGACGGCGGCTGGGGCAACCACACGCATTTCAACCTCGGCGACTTCATCGACCTGCCGGACGGACCGGGCGGCGAGATGGATATCGAGGGCCTGGACTGCGACGGCCAGTGGCTCTGGATCACCGGCTCGCACTCGCTGAAGCGGGGCAAGTTCAAGCCCGCCGAGCACGACCCCGTCGAGGGGCTCGCCCAGATGGCGAAGATCAAGCGCGACCCGAACCGGTACTTCCTCGGGCGCATCCCGCTCAAGGCGAACCCCGACGGCTACGCGCCCGTGGGCGAGGACGGTGCGCGCCGCGCCACCTGGATCGAGCTGAAGAAGAAGTCGTCGAAGCTGATCGGCTGGCTCGAGGACGACCCGCATCTCGGGCCGAGCCTGACGATCCCGTCCAAGGAATACGGCTTCGACATCGAAGGCATGGTCGGGCGCGGCATGCGGGTGTGGCTGGGCCTGCGCGGGCCCGTGCTGCGCGACCACGCGGTCATCCTCGAGCTGGAGATGAAGGTCGACGGCGACGGGTTCCTCAAGCCGCGGCGCATCGACGGCGATCGCCGCTACCGAAAGCACCTGGTGCCGACCGCGGGCGAGGGCATCCGCGACCTCGAGGTGGACGGCGACGACCTGCTGATCCTGACCGGGCCCACGGGGGCCGGCGACGGGCGGTCAGACATCCTGCGCTGGCACGGTTTCATGGGTGAGACCCGGTCCGCCTGCGTGCCGCCCGAGCGGGTCACCCACGTGATGGAGATGCCCTATCGCGGTGCGGTCGACCATCCCGAGGGCCTCGTGAACTGGCCCGAGGAGGACAAGGGCGTGCTGGTGCTCTACGACGCGCCGGCCGAGGCGCGCCTGCCCGAGCCCGAGAAGATCCTCGCCGACGTCTGGAAGCTGCCGGGCTGACGCCGCGCGACCTGCGACACGGAAAAGCCCCGGCGCGTCCGCCGGGGCTTCGTCTGCGGATCGGGGCGCGACGCGTCAGTTGACGGTGTCTGCGTCCACCACGTCCTTGCCGGTCGTGACCGTGTCGGCCTTGGCGATCTCGATCCGGCGCGGTTTCAGCGCCTCGGGAATCTCGCGCTTGAGGTCGATGTGCAGCATGCCGTCGACATGGCTCGCCCCGGTGACGCGCACGTGGTCGGCGAGGTGGAAGCGGCGCTCGAAGGCGCGGGTCGCGATGCCGCGGTGCAGGTAGGTCCGGTCCTGGTCGTCCTCGGCCTTGCGCGCGGACACGACCAGCGCGTGGTCCTTCACCTCGACGCCGAGGTCGGATTCCGAGAAGCCGGCCACCGCGATCGAGATGCGGTAGGCATCGTCGGCGGTCTTCTCGATGTTGTAGGGCGGGTAGGTGGGCTGGCCCACGTCGTTGGCCAGGACACGGTCCATGAGGTCGGCGATCTGGTCGAAACCGACGGTGGCCCGATAGAGCGGTGCGAAGTCGAAGCTGCGCATGGTCATCCTCCGATGAGCGATAACGTATGGTGACGCGCCTTCCCGCGATGGGACAGGCGCCCTGTGGTCCGAGACCCTTGCGGCGTCTCGCGGTGGCGATGTGGGAACGGCGCCCCGGCCTGTCAAGAGCGGGACGGACGCGCGGTCAGGGGCGCACGACCTTGGCCGCGGTGCCGGTCCGGCTGCCCGCGGTCACCGTGCGCGTGCCGGGGATGCCGGTCAGGCCGGACAGCTGGTCGAGCTCGTCCACCAGCGTGTCGAGCGGCCCGTCG
The DNA here is from genome assembly GCF_000521865.1 of Roseivivax isoporae LMG 25204. GTDB lineage: Bacteria > Pseudomonadota > Alphaproteobacteria > Rhodobacterales > Rhodobacteraceae > Roseivivax > Roseivivax isoporae. The sequence goes on along the minus strand of NZ_JAME01000027.1, from coordinate 20,732 downwards.
AGCGCCACGCCCAGCGACACCGGCCGGCCCTCCGCGTCGGCCTTGGCCGACACCACCGACACGATCCGCGGCGTTCCGCTCGCGAAGGAGAAGACGGGCGAGCCGGACGAGCCGAAGTCGACGCTGCAGGACATGACGACGACGCCCTCCTGCCGCGACAGCACGGCGCAACGTTCCTGCAGGCTCGGCGCCTCGGCGCGGTCGTGGGCGTAGGAGACGACGCCGATCTCCGCACCGCTCTCCGGCTGCGCCTCGGTGCCGAAAGGTTCGATCGTGGTGTTGCGGATCGGGTGCTGCAGGCGCAGCAGCGCCACGTCGTTGCGTACCCGCGCCGCGTCGGCGGGCGCGTCGTAGCGGTACTGCGGCAGGTGCACCGCGTGGCGCACGTGCCGGTAGGCCGAGGCGCGCCCGTTCCGCCAGCCCGCGAGGAACTGGATGTCCTCGGGCGGCACGCGGGTCCCCGTGGCCTGGTCGTAGAGGCAGTGCGCGGCGGTCAGGACGAGGTCGGGTGCCACGAGGGCGCCGGTGCAGAACGCCGTGCCGCCGATCTCGAGCCGGCCCACCGCGTCCCAGGCGCGCCCCTTCTCGAACGACCCGAGCGACAGCAGGCCCGCCGCGCTCGCGCCCGTCGCCATCGCCATCGCCAACCCCAGACCCATCGCCAGTCGCCGCACGCCTGTCCCTCTCTTCCTGTTCCCCCTAGGCTATCCCGGCGCTTGGGCGAAAATGCGGCGCGGCCGGGGGCGGGCGGCGGCATTCCGCCGGCCCGTCCGCGGGGCCCTCAGCCGCGTGTCAGGGCCGCAGGCTTCGGCCCGCCGGTCGCCCAGTCGAGCAGCTCGACGGTGTGCACGACCGGGATGTCGGTGCCGCCGCCGATCTGCATCATGCAGCCGATGTTGCCGGCGGCGATCACCTGCGGCGCGCGGGCCTCGAGCGTGCGCACCTTGCGCGCCCCGAGCCTGGCCGAGATCTCGGGCTGCATCAGGTTGTAGGTGCCCGCCGAGCCGCAGCAGAGATGGCTGTCCGCGGGCTCCACCACCTCGAAGCCCGCGCGCCGCAACAGGTCCTTGGGCTGCGTCTTGATCTTCTGGCCGTGCTGCAGCGAGCAGGCGGCGTGGTAGGCCACGCGCAGCCCGCGCCCCTCGGCCGCCTCGGGCCCGAACACGCCCCGCCCGGGCGCGGCGTCGGTCCCGGCGATGCCCGCGCGCGCGGGCTGCTCCGCGCCGTCCGGGCGGGCCTCGACCAGCTCTGCCAGCACCTCGCTCACGTCCCGCGCCAGTCCCGCGACCCGGGCGGCGTCCCCGGCCAGGGGCCCGGTGCGGAACATGTGGCCGTAATCCTTGACCGTCGTGCCGCAGCCCGAGGTGTTGATGACGATGGCGTCGAGCCCGCCGCGCGCGATCTCGCGCGTCCAGGCGCGGATGTTGCGCGCCGCCGATGCGTGGCTCTCGCCGGTCTTGCCCATGTGGTGCGTGAGGGCGCCGCAGCAGCCCATGCCGTCCGCGATCACCACCTCGCAGCCGAGCCGCGTCAGCAGCCGGATCGTCGCGTCGTTGATGTCGGTGTTGAGCGCGCGCTGCGCGCAGCCCGTCATCAGCGCCACCCGCATCCGCCGCGGGCCCTGCGCCGGAAAGGTCTGCGGGTCGTCGTTGCGGCTGACCGGCGGGATTGTCGCCGGCGCCATGTCGAGCATCGCGCGCAGACGCGCGTCGGGCATCAGCCGCCGGAACGGCCGGCCGATCCGGGCCGCCAGCAGCGCGACCCGGAAGCGCCGCGGATGCGGCAGGATGCGCGCGAGCACCCAGCGCAGCGCGCGGTCCCGCCAGGGCCGCCGGTGATGGTCCTCGATATAGGCGCGGGCATGGTCGACGAGGTGCATGTAGTGCACGCCCGAGGGACAGGTGGTCATGCAGGCGAGGCACGAGAGGCACCGGTCGATGTGGCGCACGGTCTTCTCGTCCGGGACCCGCGCGTTCTCGAGCATGTCCTTGATCAGGTAGATGCGCCCGCGCGGGCTGTCGAGCTCGTCGCCCAGCACCTGGTAGGTCGGGCAGGTGGCGGTGCAGAACCCGCAATGCACGCAGGCCCGCAGGATCTCGTTCGACCGGCGCGTGTCGGGATCGGCCAGCTGCTCTTTGGTGAATGTGGTCTGCATGTCGTCAGGTCTTCTTCATCGCTTTCGGGGTCGCGGCGCGCCTCAGGCGTCCATCAGCCCGGGATTGAGCACGCCGCGCGGGTCGAACCGCTGCCGCAGGCCGCGCGACAGCGCCGCCACCGGCGCGGGCTCGGGATGGAAGGCCGGCAGGGCGGCGCGCGTCGCCGCGCTGCCGCGCACCAGCGTCGCGTGGCCCGCGAACGCGCCGAGCCGCGCCCGCGCATCGGTGCCTTCGGGCAGAAGCGCCCAGACCAGCCCGCCGCCCCAGTCGTAGACCAGAGCCTCGGCCCCGAGCCGCGCCGCGAGCGCCGGCGCGTCCGACGGCTTGACCGACAGCCGCCAGACATCGCCCGCCCGTCCGTGGAACGCCGCGACGTCCCGCACCCCGGCCCAGAGCGCGCGCGACGCCCCGGGGTCGGCCTCGACCTCCTGCGCCGTCTCGGGAAAGAGCGCCCGCAGCCGGTCCGCCCGGTAGGCGACCGAGGCCGCGAAGCCCTCGATCCGCAGCAGCGTGCGGCCCGCGCCGGGCAGGTGCGCCGCGCCGGTGACCTCGTAGGGCGCCGAGAGCCCGGTGGCGAGCGCCGCGACCGCCGCGGCATCCGGAAGACCGTGCAGCACCAGCGTCGCCTCGGTCTCGGGCACCGGCAGCACCTTCAGCGCCACCTCCGTCAGCACCCCGAGCGTGCCGCGGCTCCCGGCCATGAGCTTCACCAGGTCGTAGCCCGTGACGTTCTTCATCACCCGCCCGCCATTGCGCACGACCGCGCCGGTGCCGTCGACGAACCGCACCCCGAGGAGGAAGTCGCGGCAGGCGCCCGCCTGGATGCGCCGCGGCCCCGAGGCGTTCGTGGCGACCGCGCCGCCGATCGTGGGCTCTCCCGCGGTGCCGAGGAGCCCGCGCAGATCCGGGGGCTCGAAGGCCAGCCGCTGCCCCTCGGCGGCAAGCGCCGCCTCGATCCCGGCGAGCGGCGTGCCTGCCCGTGCCACCAGCGTCAGAGCGCCCGGCTCGTGCAGCACGATGCCGGACAGCCCGCCGGTCTCCAGCACCTCGCCCGGTGCCGTCTCGCCGGGACCGCGCGTCCCGCCGCCCCGCACGCGGATCGGTCCCCGCGCGCCGGCGACGATCGCGCTCAGCTCTTCCTCGCTCTCCGGACGCATGCCGCTGCCCTCCCTTCGCCGGCGGACCGGGTCCCCGCAGGACCGGCCCGCCGCTTCTTCTTGGTCGAAATATCCCGGGGTCCGGGGCAGCGCCCCGGTCGGCGGCCGCGGGGCGCGCAGCGGTCGGGACGGCTCACTCCGCCGCCATCCGCGCCGCGCCGGTGCGCCGGGTCCCCGACACCGCGAGCGGGAACACCTTCGCCGGGTTCAGGAGCCAGCGCGGATCGAACACGTCCTTCACCGCCATCTGGCATTCGAGGTCCGCGGGCGCGTACTGGTCGCCCATGAGGTCGCGCTTCTCGATGCCGACGCCGTGCTCGCCGGTCAGGCAGCCGCCCACCTCGACGCAGAGCCGCAGGATGTCGGCGCCGAGCGCCTCGCAGCGTTCGAGGTCGCCGGGCCGGTTGGCGTCGAACAGAATGAGCGGATGCATGTTGCCGTCGCCCGCGTGGAACACGTTCGCCACGTCGAGCCCCGCGGCGCGGGACATCTCGCCGATGCGGCGCAGCACGTGCGGCAGCTCGGAGACCGGGATCGTGCCGTCGAGGCACATGTAGTCGTTGATCTGGCCCATGGCGCCGAAGGCCGACTTGCGCCCGAGCCAGATGCGGCCCGCCTCGTCGGCGTCCTGCGCCTCGCGCAGCTCGACCGGGTCGTGGCCGCGCGCGATCTCCGCGATGAGCCCGAGCTGGTGGTCGATCTCCGCCGGGCTGCCCTCGACCTCGACGATCAGCAGCGCCTCGCAGTCGGGATAGCCCGCCTTGGCGAAGGCCTCGCAGGCGCGGATGCAGGGGCGGTCCATGAACTCGATCGCCACCGGCAGCACGCCCGCGCGGATGATGTCCGAGACGCAGGCGCCCGCCACCTCGTTCGACGCGAAGCCGATCAGCACCGGCCGCGCGCCCTCGGGCTTGGGCAGGACGCGCAGCGTCGCCTCGGTGACGACGCCGAGCTGCCCCTCCGAGCCGCAGACGAGGCCGAGAAGGTCGAGCCCGGGCGCATCCAGATGCGCGCCGCCGAGCTCCACGACGGTGCCGTCCATCAGCACCATCGTCACGCCCATGAGGTTGTTGGTCGTCACGCCGTATTTCAGGCAATGCGCGCCGCCCGAGTTCATGGCGATGTTGCCGGCGATGGCGCAGGCCAGCTGCGAGGAGGGGTCGGGCGCGTAGAAGAAGCCGCGCTCCTCGACCGCGCCGGTGACCGACAGGTTGGTGCGCCCGGTCTGCACCCGGATGAAGCGGTTGTCGTAATCGGTCTCGAGCACCTCGGTCATGCGCGCGACCCCGAGGATCACGCAATCCGCGGTGGGCAGCGCGCCGCCGGCGAGCGAGGTGCCCGACCCGCGCGGCACGACCGGCACGCCCTCGGCATGGCAGAGCCGCAGGACCGCCGCGACCTCCTCGGTCGTGCGCGGCAGCACCGCGGCGAGCGGCGGGCAGCGATAGGCGGTGAGCGCGTCGCACTCGTAGGCGCGCGTCTCCGCCTCGTCCGAGATCACGGCGTCCGGCGGCAGGATCCGGCACAGCTTGGCGACGATGTCGTCCTTGCGCGCCAGGATCGCGGCATCGGGCTCTGGCATCTGCATCAGCGGTCCCTCCCTGCCTGCCGAATGTATCTCCCGACCCCGGGGTTGGCCACCGCGTTGTGGCGCCGCGGGATACCCGGGGGGACAGGCGCGCCGCCCGGTGGCGCGCGACGCGGAGCCCCCCGCACCGTGCCGCGCGCCCCGCCGGATCGCCCCGGCGGCCAGAGGCACCCTCCTGCCTCTTGCGCCCCCTGTCGCTTTCGCGCACGTCTAGCGCCATGACCTGGATCAAGATCGTGCATCTTCTGTGCGTCATGGGATGGATGACCTCCATCTTCGCGGTGCCGCGCGCGCTCATCTACTGGAAGCGCGAACAGGCGCGGCTCGGCGAGTTCGGGCCGCTCGGCGACCTGACGATCCGGCTCTACCGCTTTTCCGCCGGGCTCGGGGTGATCGCGCTCGTCACCGGGCTCTGGCTCGCGGGCCTGCTCGGCATGCCGGGCTGGGCGTGGCTCAAGCTCGGTCTCGTGGGGCTCCTTGTCGTGCATTACGGCTGGACCGGGGTGATGGTGCTGCGCGGCCGCCGCGGCGAGTTCCGCGAAAGCGACCGCTTCCTGCGCATCTTCAACGAGGTCAGCGTGGTGGGCGTCGTGGCGGTCCTGTGGGTCGTGGTGGCCAAGCCGTTCTGAGGCGCGAGGGGGCGGCATGACACTGGCGGACCGCATCGACATCTTCTCGACCCTCGACCTCGTGGCGCTCGGGGTCCTGTTCGTGTCCTGGGTGGCGGTGACGCGGGTGATCGAGCATCCGCCCGCCGCGCGCCCCTCGGTGTCGCAGCTCATGGCGGCGTTCCGGCGCGAATGGATGGTGCATTTCGTGACGCGACAGCCGCGGATCTTCGATTCCCAGATCGTGTCCAACCTGCGGCAGGGCACGGCCTTCTTCGCCTCGGCCTCGATGATCGCGATCGGCGGCGGCTTCGCCCTGATCGGCAATGCCGACCTTCTCGGCGGGGTGGCCGAGGACCTGAGGCTCGCCACCGACCCGACCTTCGTGTGGGAGGTCAAGGTGATCCTCATGCTGGTCTTTGCCGCCAACGCGTTCCTCAAGTTCGTGTGGGCGCACCGTCTCTTCGGATATTGCGCGGTGCTGATGGCGGCGGTGCCGAACAATCCCGACGATCCCGACGCCTATCCGCGCGCCGCGCAGGCGGCCGAGATCAACATCACCGCCGCGCGGGGCTACAACCGCGGGCTGAGGTCGGTCTATTTCGGCATCGCCGCGTCGGCATGGCTTCTGGGGCCGCTGGCGTTGCTGGCGGCCACGGTCGCCACGCTCGCGGTGATCCTGCGCCGCGAGTTCGCGTCGGAATCCCGGCAGGTTCTGCTGGCCCGCGCGCCCCGGCACGCGACACGCAAAGGTGACGGGCATGGCGCGGCAGGCGGTGCTAAGTGACGACGAAACAAGGCCGGGGGGAAAGGCCATGAAACTTGCGCTGATCGCGACGGGGCTCGCGACGCTGCTCGGTGCCGGCACCGGTGCCGGGGCCGACCCGGTTGAGGTGGTGGCCATGTCCGCCGAGAAGACCGGGATGGGCTGGCGGGTGTCGGTGACGCTGCGCCACGCGGACACGGGCTGGGACCACTACGCCGATGCCTGGCGCATCGAGGACGCGGAAGGCCGCGTGCTCGGCACGCGCGAGCTTCTGCACCCGCACCTGACGGAGCAGCCGTTCACCCGCTCGCTGTCCTCGGTGATGATGCCGGACGGCACGAGCGAGCTGCACGTGCGTGCCCGCTGCAGCGTCGACGGCTGGAACGAGACGACGCGCGCCTTTCCCGTCACGCGCGGCGACTGACCAGGCAGGGCGCATTAGCGCGCCCGCGACTCGCTTCCGCGTGGTAGGCTCGCCGTCGCGGCAGCGGGAGTGCGGGACGATGGCGCGGGACGTGACGGTGCTCGTCGGGACCACGAAGGGCGCGTTCCTCATCGACGGGGCGGCGGACTGGTCCGTGCGCGGCCCGTTCTGCGACGGCTGGTCCGTCAACCATGTGATCGGCGATCCGGACAGCGGCACGCTCTGGGCGGGCGGCGGCAACGACTGGACCGGGGCGGGCATCTGGCGCTCCACCGACGGCGGCGCGTCGTGGACGCTCGCCAAGCTGTCGGACGGCAAGATGGACGCCTGGATCGCGGCGGATCCCGAGATGGCCAGGACCTTCGGGATGACGCCCGCGCCCGAGGCGCCGTTCAGCGGGCTTCTCGATTCGATCTGGTCGCTCGCGCGGGCCGACGGCGCGCTCTGGGCCGGGGCGCGGCCCGCGCAGCTTTTCGTCAGCCGCGACCGCGGCGACAGCTGGCAGCGGGTGGAGGCGCTGACCGACCATCCCTCCGCCGCCGAATGGCAGCCGGGCGGGGCGGGCCTGACCCTGCACACCATCGTCACCGCGCCCGAGGCGCCCGGGCGGATCTGGCTCGGCATCTCGGCCGCGGGCGTCTTCGCCAGCGAGGACGGCGGGGCCACGTGGGAGCGTCGCAACCGTCGCTCGAACGCGGTGCCGCCCCCCGACCATCCCGCCGGCGGCGATGGGCACGAGATCGGGCATTGCGTGCACAACATCGTCCGGGCGTCGGGCGAAACCGACCTGCTCTACCAGCAGAACCACCACGGCGTGTTCCGCTCGCGCGATGGCGGGCGCAGCTGGGACGACGTGACACCCGGGCTGCCCTCGACCTTCGGCTTTCCGGTGGCGGTGCATCCCGCGCGCCCCGGGACGATCTGGACGCTGCCGCTGAACGGCGACTCCGCCGGCCGCTACCCGCCCGACGCCGCCGCGGCGGTCTGGAAGTCCGAGGATGCCGGCGACAGCTGGACCGCCCAGCGCGCGGGCCTGCCGCAGCGGTCCTGCTTCTTCACCGTGCTGCGGCAGGCGATGGCGACGGACCGCGCCGAGCCCGCCGGCGTCTATTTCGGCACGAATTCGGGATCGGTCTTCGCCAGCCTGGACGCGGGCAAGAACTGGTCCGAGATCGCGCGCCACCTGCCGACGATCCTGAGCGTCGAGACGCTGTCACGCACCTGAACGGGCGCGTCCGGGCGGCGGCCTTCCGTTACAATAAGTTCAAGCAACCGACACACGAGGTTCATGGCCGCCGACGCATAAGCCCCCCGTAACGCTCGGGGGATGCATGCTTGAAGTCCACGATCTGACGAAGCGCTTCGGCGCGGCAACCGCCGTGGACGCTGCCACCTTCACGGTCGACCGGCCGATGATGATCGGCGTGATCGGCGCGTCCGGCGCCGGCAAGTCCACGCTTCTGCGGATGCTCAACCGGCTGACCGACGCGACCGAGGGCCGCGTGCTGTTCGAGGGCCGCGACGTTCTGCGCCTGACGGGGCGCGAGCGCCGCGACTGGCAGTCCGACTGCGCGATGATCTTCCAGCAGTTCAACCTCGTGCCGCGCATGGACGTGGTGTCGAACGTGCTGCACGGCACTCTCGGCCGCCGCTCGACCGTCGCCACGATGTTCAACCTGTACCCGCGCGCCGACATCCACCGTGCCATCGACATCCTCGACCGGCTGGGCATCGCCGAGCATGCGCCGAAGCGGGCCGAGGCGCTGTCGGGCGGCCAGCAGCAGCGCGTCGCCATCGCCCGCGCGCTGATGCAGGACCCGCGGATGATCCTTGCGGACGAGCCGATCGCCTCGCTCGACCCCATGAACGCGCAGACGGTGATGGAAGCGCTGCGGCGGATCCACGAGGAAGACGGCCGCACCGTGATCGCCAACCTGCACACGCTCGACACGGCGCGGCGCTACTGCGACCGCGTGATCGGGATGCGCCTCGGCCGCATCGTCTTCGACGGTGTGCCCGAACAGCTGACCACAAGCGTCGCGCGCGAGATCTACGGGGCCGGCGCGGACTTCTCCGAGGCCGCGACCTCGACCGAGATCCGCGACCCCTATGCCGAGGCCGCCATGCGCGACGCCGCGGCCGTGGTCTGAACCCTACGAACCGATTTCACTGACCGGACCCGCATCGGCCGGGCCGGCAACCAACGGAGAGTGATCCATGAAGCATCTGATCGCAGCAGCCCTCGCCAGCACCGCGCTCGCCGCGCCCGTCGCCGCGCAGGACGTCCAGGAATTCAACATCGGCCTGCTCGGCGGCGAGAACGCCCAGGACCGGCTCGCATCGAACGAATGCCTGCGCGGCTACGCCGAAGAGGCTCTGGGCGTCCCGGTCAAGCTCTTCGCGCCCGCCGACTACAACGGCGTGATGCAGGGCCTCCTCGGCGGCACCATCGACATGGCGTGGCTCGGCGCCTCGGCCTATGCCGGCGTCTACGTTCAGGACCCCGAGGCGGTCGAGCCGGTGCTCGTCAAGACCAACCTCGACGGCTCCTATTCCTACCATTCGATCGGCTTCGCCCGCACCGACAGCGGCATCGAGAGCCTCGCGGACGCCAAGGACAAGGTGTTCGGCTTCGGTGACCCGAACTCCACCTCGGGCTACCTGATCCCGCAGGTCGAGATCCCGCAGGAGCTGGGCGCGCCGATGGAGGAATACTTCGGCGAGGTGAAGTTCACCGGCGGCCACGAGCAGACCATCGTCGCCGTCGCCAACGGCGACATCGACGCCGGCGTGACCTGGGCCGACGGCCTCGGCGCGTGGGAAGACGGCTACAATTCCGGCGCGCTGCGCAAGGCGGCCGACGCGGGCATCGTCGACATGAACTCGATCCAGGAAATCTGGAAGTCCAAGCCGATCCCGGAAGGCCCGGTCGTGCTGCGCAAGGCGCTGCCCGAGGACGTGAAGACCACGATGATCGAGCTGGTCCAGAACCTGCACGAGACGGACGCGGACTGCGCCTACGGCGTGGCGGCGGGCGAGACCGCGGGCTTCACCCCGATCGGCCACGACGCCTACGAGACCATCATCGAGGTCCGCCGGGCCGAGTCCAACTGATCGACGAAACCTTTCGGCGGGTCCCGCGACGCGGGGCCCGCCGTCCTTTTTTCGGGACCCACCATGGCTGACATTGCCGACCGCGGTGCGCCGGCATCCGCGAACATCCACGAGACCTACCTGGCGATGGTGCGGCGCAAGCGTGCCTATTCCTTCGCGCTGCTGATCGTGTTCGTCGCGCTCATGGTCGCGGGCTTCAGCGTCGCGAACGATCGCAACGCCGGCGGCTTCATCCAGGGCTTCCCGCAGATCCTCGACTTTCCCGCCGACGTGGTCGGCGAGGCATGGCAGAACGTGTCGGAACTTCCGGGCCATTTCGTCGACTTCTTCCCGGCGCTCGTCGAGACCATCAACATCGCCGCCGTCTCGACCCTGATCGGCGCGTCGGTCGCCATCGCGCTGGCGCTTCTGTCCACTCGGGGGCTCGCGCTCTGGCCCCGGGCGATCCCGGTCTTCCGCCGCCTGATGGACATCATGCGCGCGATCCCCGACATCGTCATCGCGCTGGTGCTGATCTTCCTCATGGGGGTCGGGCCCGTCCCGGCCATGCTCGCCATCGCCATCCATACCGCCGGCGCGCTGGGCAAGCTCTTTTCCGAGGTGGCGGAGAACGCGGACCTCAAGCCCGTGGAGGGCCTGCGCTCGACCGGCGCGCGGTGGCTCCAGCAGATGCATCTGGGCGTCCTGCCGCAGGTGGCGCCGAACTTCCTGAGCTACGCGCTTCTGCGTTTCGAGATCAACGTGCGCGCCTCGGCGATCCTCGGCTTCGTGGGCGCGGGCGGCATCGGCTACGAGCTCAAGAACGCCATCACCTGGGGGCAGGGGCAGTTCGCCGAAAGCGCCGCGATCTTCCTCATGCTCTTCGCGACGATCGTGCTCTTCGACCAGCTGTCGAGCATGGCGCGCCACAGGCTCGTGCACGGAGGCAAGGCATGACCCATTCCGCAGACGTCGCCACCGGACCCGACCTGCGCGCGCTCGCTGTGGCGCGGATCGCGCGCCAGCGGCTCGTGGCCCTCGCGATCCCCGCGGCGATCCTCGCCTATCTGGTCTACATCTTCTTCGCCTTCGACATCGCGGGCCTCGCGAACCGGCTGCGCGTCGACAACATGGTGACGCTCCTGTCGGACACGTGGAGCTACAAGACCCACGTGACGCGTGACAACCGCTCGGGCGACGTCGAGGTGGCGATCGAGGGCGAACGGCAGGGCACCTATCCCGCGGGCGAGGCGCCCGACTGGGTGAGCCTCGGCAGCGACCGGACCGAGATCGTTCTCGACGACGGCCACGTGGTCGTCTTCGAGGGGGCGGACGTGCGCTACGACATCCCGGGCTACGGGCTCGTGACCGCGGGCCATGACGGCCGGCGGATCGTCCTCGAGACCCCCGACGGCAGCGTGCCCGACTTCATCTCCGCCTCGAACGCGCGGGTGGACATCACGACCGAGGCCGGACGCGTGTCGCTGACCCGCACCCGCAACGAGGTCTTCCGCTACTTCGCGGGGTGGGAGCTGTTCTTCTTCACGCTGTCCTCACCCTATCACGGACACGGGCCGCTCGAGATCCTCTTCGGCGACCGGATCGACCCCGATCGGTCGAACATCGCCGGCGCCTGGCAGGATTTCTGGGGCAACCCGATGTGGCGGCACGCGGACGTGGTCTGGGCGCTGGGCGAGACGATCCTGATGGCCTTCCTCGGCACGATGGGCGCGGCGCTCGTGGCGCTGCCGCTGGCCTTTGCCGCCGCCCGCAACTTCGCGCCGCTCGTGGCGCTCCGCTTCGCGGTGCGGCGCGTCTTCGACTTCGCCCGCGGGGTCGACGCGCTGATCTGGACCATCCTTCTGTCCCGCGCCTTCGGGCCGGGGCCGCTCACCGGCACGCTGGCGATCCTGCTCACCGACACCGGCACCTTCGGCAAGCTCTTCTCGGAATCGCTCGAGAACGTCGACGGCCGCCAGATCGAGGGCGTCCGCTCGACCGGCGCCAACGCGCTGCAGCGCTCGCGGTTCGGCGTCATCCCGCAGATCACGCCGGTGCTCATCTCGCAGATCCTCTACTACCTCGAATCGAACACGCGCTCGGCGACGATCATCGGCGCGATCACGGGCGGCGGCATCGGGCTCCTGCTGACGCAGGCGATCATCACCCAGAAGGACTGGGAGGAGGTCACCTACTACATCGTCCTGATCGTGCTCATGGTCATGGTGATGGACACCGTGTCGGGGTGGCTGCGCAGCCGGCTGATCCGGGGGACGTGATGGCGCGGCTCACGGCCGACGCGCCCTTCCTCCACCCCGAATGCGAGATCACGGACACCACGTTCGGCCGGTTCTGCGAGATCGGCCGCGGCAGCCGCGTGGCGCATTCGACGATCGGCGACTATTCCTATTGCGACCGCTACGCCGACATCGCCAATACCGGGGTCGGCAAGTTCGCCAACATCGCGAGCTTCACCCGGATCGGGCCGACCGATCACCCGATGGACCGCGCCTCGCTGCACCACTTCCTCTACCGTTCGGGCGATTACTGGGACGACGCGGAGGCCGATGCCGACTTCTTCGACCGGCGGCGGTCGCGGCGGGCCTGGATCGGCCACGACACCTGGATCGGTCACGGGGCGGTGGTGCGGCCCGAGATCACCGTGGGCGACGGCGCGGTGGTCGCCGCGGGCGCCGTGGTGACCAAGGACGTGGCGCCCTACACCATCGTCGCGGGTGTGCCCGCGGTGCCCCTGCGCGCACGCTTTCCGCAGGACGTGGCAGAGCGGATGCGCCGCCTCGCCTGGTGGGACTGGGATCACGACACCCTGCGGGCCCGCCTGCCCGAGTTCCGCGAGCTGTCGGCCGAGGCTTTCCTCGAGCGCTACGGGGGCTGATCGGCGGTCACGGGCCGCTGCCCGCGAGGGTCAGCGCGATCCGGTCGCCCGCGAACCAGGCATTGCCATGCTCGACCGGAACGCCCGCGAGGTCGTCATTGCGGGACACCGTCCGGAGGATCGGGTCGCCCTCGTCGAGGCCGAGATGCAGCGCCTGCATGGCGTTCGCCCGCTCGGCCGTGATGCGGGTCTCGGCGCGCACGTAATCGTCGACGCCCGCGGCGCGCAGCGCCTCGGTGACGGAGGTGTGCCGGGCCAGCGCCTCGGCGATGCCGGGCAGGCGGGCCGAGGGAAAGGCCGTCTCGAAAAGCGCGATCACCTGCCCGTCGGAAAGCGAGAGCCCCTCGTATACCACGACCGGGTCGTCCGGGCCGAGCTGCAGCACCTCGGCCTCGCGCGGCGTCGCGGGCCGTGTCTCGACGCGCAGCACGCGGCGTTCCGGCAGGTGTCCGCCCTCGGCGAGGCTGCGGTGAAAGCGCACCCGCCGCCCGAGCGGGTAGTCGGTCGGCACCGACGCCACGAATACACCCGCGCCGCGGCGCGAGCGCACGATGCCGCGGGTTCCGAGATCGCCGAGCGCGCGGCGCACGGTGTGGCGGTTGACCCCGAACCGCGCGGACAGGACCGCCTCGGTCGGCAGCTGCGCGCCGGGGGGATAGAGCCCCTGCGCGATCTCGGCCTCGAGCCGGTCGGCGATCGCCTTCCAGATCGGTGTCCGCGCCGTGCCGGGCGTCGCTTGGTCGTGCGTCGTCATGAAATCTTCACGCGGTAGGGGCTTGCCCGACTCGGTGCCCGGGCGTATCGACTTGTCTAGTTGTATAGGCAATCGCAAGGGACGGCAAGGAGCGGCATGGACGGCACCGAAGACATCACCGCGACGGCGGACCGCAGGGCCTGGATGGGCCTTCTTGCGCGCGCCCGGCCCGACGCGCTTGCCGCCTGCGCGGCGGCGCTCGGCGAGATGCCGCAGGCCGACTGGCTGCGCCCGCCCGAGACCGGCGCCGTCATGGTGCGCGGCCGGATGGGCGGCACCGGCGCGCCCTTCAACCTCGGCGAGATGACCGTGACGCGTTGCGCGCTGCGTCTCGCGACCGGCGAGGTGGGCCATGCCTGCGTGCAGGGGCGCGACCGTGCCCATGCCCGGCGCGCGGCCCTGTGCGACGCGCTGTTGCAGGGCGGCCGCGCCGACGAGGTGCGCCGCGTCGTGCTGGACCCGCTGGCCGGGGCCGAAGCGGACCGCCGCGCCTCCCGCGCCGGCAAGGCCGCGGCCACCAAGGTCGATTTCTTCACGCTCGCGAGGGGAGAGGACTGATGCGGCAAGACGCGCTTTCCGGCGGTTTCGCCGATCCGCCGCGCGAGGCGGCGCTGGTCTTCCGCGCCGCGCTCGACGCCATGTCGCGGCCCGGACGCATCGTGCAGGTGACCGGCGCCCGGGGGCCCGCGCCGCTCTCGCCGGCGGCCGCCGCGCTGATGCTGACCTGCTGCGACGCCGAGACGCCGCTCTTCCTCGCGCCCGGCCATGACGGGCCGGCGCTGCGAAGGTGGGTGGCCTTCCACCTCGGCTGCCCGCTGGTGCCGCGCGGCGAGGCGCACTTCGCCCTCGGCACGTGGGAGGCGCTCGGCCCGCTCGACGCCTTCCCTGTCGGCACGCCCGACTATCCCGACCGTTCGGCGACGCTGATCGTCGAGCGCGACGGCCTCTCGGCCTCGGGCACCCGCCTGACGGGTCCGGGGATCGACGGCGCCGCGCATCTCGACCTGCCCGACCCCGCGGCGCTCGCCGCCAATGCCGCGCGCTTCCCGCTCGGGGTCGACCTGTTCCTGACCGCGGGCGACCGGCTCGCGGCGCTCCCCCGTTCGACCCGGCTGGAGGTGTCCTGATGTACGTGGCGGTCAAAGGCGGCGAACGCGCCATCGACAACGCCCATCGCTGGCTCGCGGAGGAACGCCGCGGCGACGCGGAGGTGCCCGAGCTGGGTGTCGCGCAGATCCGCGAGCAGATGAGCCTCGCCGTGAACCGCGTGATGGCGGAGGGATCGCTCTACGACCCCGACCTCGCGGCGCTCGCGATCAAGCAGGCGCGGGGCGACCTGATCGAGGCGATCTTCCTCGTCCGGGCCTACCGCACCACTTTGCCGCGCATCGGCGCGTCCGAACCCGTCGATACCGGCGCCATGGCCTGCGACCGCCGCATCAGCGCGACGTTCAAGGACGCGCCGGGCGGGCAGGTGCTGGGGCCGACCTTCGACTACACGCACCGGCTGCTCGATTTCGCGCTGGCGGCAGAGGATGTCCCGCCGCCCGAGCCTGCCGCCACCGCGCAGGCCTCCGGGACGCCGATGCCCCGCATCACCGCGACGCTCGGCCGGGACGGGCTGATCCAGCAGGAGCCGGCCTCGGACGAAACGCCGACCGACATGACGCGCACGCCGATGGAGTTTCCCGCCGACCGGGCCCTGCGGCTGCAGGCACTGGCGCGCGGCGACGAGGGGTTCGTGCTGGGCATGGCCTATTCGACGCAGCGCGGCTACGGGCGCAACCATCCCTTCGTGGGGGAATTGCGCATCGGCACCGTCGCGGTCGAGATGGAGCTGCCCGAGCTGGGCTTCGCCGTCGAGATCGGCGAGATCGTCGTCACCGAATGCGAGACCGTGAACCAGTTCGCGGGCTCGCGCACCGAGCCCGCGCAGTTCACCCGCGGCTACGGGCTGAGCTTCGGGCAGACCGAGCGCAAGGCGATCTCGATGGCGCTCGTCGACCGCGCCCTGCGCTGGCAGGAACTCGGCGAGGAGGACACGGGCGCGCCGGCGCAGGACGCTGAATTCGTGCTGGCCCATGCCGACAACATCCAGGCGACGGGGTTCCTCGAGCACATCAAGCTGCCGCATTACGTCGATTTCCAGTCCGAGCTGGAACTGGTGCGCCGGCTGCGCCGCGAGGCCGAGGCCGCGGCGGGCCCCGCCCGACAGGAGGCCGCGGAATGACCCGGAACCGAGACACCGCGAAAGGGGGCCGCCATGCGTGACCTTCAGGACGACGACGCCCGCTCCGGCGCGGGCTACAACTTCGCCTATCTCGACGAGCAGACCAAGCGGATGATCCGCCGCGCGCTGCTCAAGGCGGTGGCGATCCCGGGCTATCAGGTGCCCTTCGCCAGCCGCGAGATGCCGATGCCCTACGGCTGGGGCACCGGCGGCGTGCAGGTGACCGCCGCCTGCCTGACGCCCGACGACACGCTCAAGGTCATCGACCAGGGCGCCGACGACACCACGAACGCGGTGTCGATCCGCCGCTTCTTCGCCCGCATGGCCGGGGTCGCGACCACCGAGCGCACGACCGAGGCGACGGTGATCCAGACCCGGCACCGCGTTCCCGAGACGCCGCTCCGCGACGGGCAGATCCTCGTCTACCAGGTGCCGATCCCGGAACCGCTGCGGTTCCTCGAGCCGCGCGAGACCGAGACGCGGCGCATGCACGCGCTCGAGGAATACGGGCTCATGCACGTGAAGCTCTACGAGGACATCGCGCGGCACGGCCACATCGCCACCTCCTACGCCTACCCGGTGAAGGTCGAGGGCCGCTACGTGATGGATCCCTCGCCGATCCCGAAATTCGACAATCCAAAGCTCGAGACCGCCGCGCTGCAGCTCTTTGGCGCGGGCCGGGAGCAGCGCATCTACGCGATCCCGCCCCACACGCGGGTCGTGAGCCTCGATTTCGAGGACCACCCGTTCGAGGCGACGAAGGCGGACGCCGCCTGCGCGCTCTGCGGCGCGACCGACAGCTACCTCGACGAGGTGGTCACCGACGATACCGGCGGGCGGATGTTCGTCTGCTCGGACACGGATTACTGCGCCACGCGCCGCGAGGCGAGCGAGACGGGAGACAGCGCATGACAGGACATCCCGACATCGGCATCCCCGCGGACACGGCCGTGCCCGCGCCGGCCCCCCTCCTCTCCGTGCGCGGCCTCGGGCGGCGCTACGGCACGCGGATCGGCTGCACGGACGTGGGCTTCGACCTCTGGCCGGGCGAGGTCATGGGCATCGTCGGCGAGAGCGGATCGGGCAAGTCCACGCTCCTGAACTGCCTTGCGGGGCACCTCGTGCCCGATGCGGGCGAGGTGATCTTCGACACCCGCGACCGCGGGCCCGTCGACGTCCTGCGCCTGTCCGAACCCGAGCGCCGCATGCTCGGCCGCACCGACTGGGCCTTCGTGCACCAGAACCCGCGGGACGGGTTGCGCATGGGCGTGAGCGCCGGCGGCAACGTGGGCGAACGGCTGATGGCGGTGGGCGCGCGGCATTACGGGCGCATCCGCGAGACGGCGAGCGACTGGCTCGGCCGGGTCGAGATCGCTGCGGACCGCATCGACGACCGTCCGCGCGCGTTCTCGGGCGGCATGCAGCAGCGGCTGCAGATCGCGCGCAACCTCGTGACCGGGCCGCGCCTCGTCTTCATGGACGAGCCGACCGGGGGCCTCGACGTCAGCGTGCAGGCGCGGCTCCTCGACCTCCTGCGCGGCCTCGTGCGCGAGATGGGCCTGTCGGCGCTGGTGGTGACCCATGACCTCGCGGTGGTGCGGCTGCTTGCCGACCGGCTCATGGTGATGAAGGACGGCCGCGTGGTCGAGGCGGGCCTGACCGACCAGGTCCTGGACGACCCGCAGCACGGCTACACGCAGCTCCTCGTCTCGAGCGTGCTGCAGGTCTGAGAGCGGGGGAGCGAGGGCGCTGCCCTCGCGCTCCCGGGATATTTTGGCCAAGAAGAAGCAGGGGCCGCGGCGCCCCGCGAAGGGAACCGGGATGATCGAGCTACGGGACGTGTCGAAAACCTTCACGCTGCACAACCAGGGCGGCGCGGTGCTGCGGGTGATGAGCGGAGCCACCCTGAGCGTGGCGCCCGGCGAGTGCGTGGCGCTGACCGGCGCCTCGGGGTCGGGCAAGTCGACGCTGATGCGCATGATCTACGGCAATTACCGCGCCGCGTCGGGGCAGATCCTCGTGGACGGCGTCGACGTCGCCTCGGCGGAGCCGCGCGAGGTGCTGGCGCTGCGGCGCGCGACGCTCGGCTACGTGAGCCAGTTCCTGCGGGTGGTGCCGCGGGTGCCGACGCGCGAGGTGGTGGCCGAGCCCTGCCTTGCCACCGGTCTGGACCGCGCCGCCGCGTTCGCGCGCGCCGAGGAGCTGCTGGCGCGGCTGAACGTGCCCGAGCCGCTCTGGCAGCTGTCGCCCACGACCTTCTCGGGCGGCGAGCAGCAGCGGGTCAACATCGCGCGCGGCTTCGCGCGCACCTGCCCCGCGCTCCTTCTCGACGAGCCGACCGCGAGTCTCGACCCGGTGAACCGCGCCGTCGTGCTCGACCTGATCGACGAGGCGAAGGCGTCGGGCGCGGCCATCATCGGCATCTTCCACGACGCGGAGGCGCGGGCCCGCGTGGCCGACCGCGAGGTCGACGTGACCGCCTTCGCACCGGCCCGCGCGGCATGAGGGGGGGCGTCATCGCCGTCGTCGGGCCCTCGGGCGCGGGCAAGGACACGCTGATGGCGGCGGCCGCGGCGCGGCGGCCCGGCATCGTGCTGGTGCGCCGCGTGGTGACCCGCGCGCCCGGCGCGGGCGGCGAGGACATCGAGGCGCTGACGCCCGAGGCCTTCGAGGCGCGGGTGCGCGCGGGGGATTTCGCGCTCCACTGGCGGGCGCACGGGCTGCGCTACGGCATCCCGGCCGCGCCGCTCGACGCGGCGCGAGCGGGGCGGCTCGTCCTCTTCAACGGCTCGCGCCAGGCGCTGGGCGAGGCCCGGGAGCGCCTGCCGGGCCTCCGCGCCGTGCTGGTCACCGCCCGGCCCGAGGTGCTGGCGGCGCGGCTCGCGGCGCGCGGGCGCGAGGACCCCGCGGACATCGCGGCGCGGCTTGCCCGCGCGGATGCGGGGCTACCGGCCGGGCTGCCGGTGGCGGTGGTCGACAATTCGGGATCGGTCGAGGCGGGCATCGCGGCCTTCCTCGCCGCCCTTCAGCCGGTGAGCGCGTAGCGATGCACGAGGTGGAAGCGGCCGTCCGGCGCCTCTCCGAAGAGGCAGGCCGACCCGATCCGGAACGGGCGCGGCAGGAGCGGCGCGAGCACCGGGCCGAGCGCCGCCTCGGTCGCGTCGCGCGTCGCAGGATCGAGCGGCCCGGTCAGCGTCAGGTGGAAGCGGAACTCCTCCATCACGTAGGGATAGCCCCAGCGCGCGAGGAGGGCCTCCTGCCGCGGCGAGAGGCGCGCGGCGCGGCGCCGGGCGCTCTCGGCCTCGGTGGGTGGCGCGCGATGGGCGTCGAGCCCGCGCACCAGCGCCGCTGCGAGCGCCGCGAGCCCCTCCTCCCCGCCCTCGGGGACGAGGGCGAGGAACCGGCCGATCCGCGCGAGCCGCAGGGCGCCGAGCGTGACCGGCGCGAGCGTCGCGCAGAGCGCCGCGGCGTCCGCGTGCAGCGCCGCGGGCGTGCTGCCGGGGGCGAGGCGGAAGGGCGGTTTCAGCGTGCCGTGGAAGCCGTACTTGCGCGGCGTGGCGGTCAGGTCCGCCACGGGCACCGGCAGGGCGGGCAGGTCGGGATGCGGACGGGACATGCCCGCGCCGGCGTCCCAGCCGAGCCAGGAGGCGCCGAAATCGGCCAGTGCGCCGGGTTCGGGCGCATAGTAGAGGGCGTATCGTTCGAAGCCTGTCATGGGGGCGAGACTGACGGTCCTCTGTCACGTTCCGGTGTCAGGGTCCCATGAAGCAGGACGCGGGAAAGAGAGCAAGATGACCGAGACCATTCTGAGCAACGCGCGCATCGTGCTGGACGACGAGGTGATCCACGGGTCGCTGCGCCTCGAGGACGGCCGCATCGCCGAGATCGGCGGCACCTCCTCGGTGGCGGGCGCGATCGATTGCGACGGCGACCACCTGATTCCCGGCCTGATCGAGCTGCACACCGACAATCTCGAGCGGCACATCGAGCCGCGGCCCAAGGTCGACTGGCCGCACGCGACCGCGATCCTCGCCCATGACGGCGAGCTCGCCAGCGCCGGCATCACCACCGTGTTCGACGCCATGCGCGTGGGCTCGGTGGTGTCGGGCGACCGGACAGATTACCGCAGGTACGCCCGCCCCGTTTCGCGCGAGCTTCTCGACCTGCGCGACCGCGGCGCCCTGCGCATCAGCCACTTCCTGCACCTGCGGGCGGAGATCTGTTCCGAGACACTGCTCGAGGAGCTCGACGAGTTCGGCCCCGAGGACCGTGTCGGCATCCTGTCGCTCATGGACCACACCCCGGGCCAGCGGCAGTTCCGCGACGAGGACCAGCTGCGCGCCTACGTGATGGGCAAGAAGGGGCTCGGCGAGGAGGAGTTCCAGGTGCACCTCGCGACCCTCCGCGGGCTTCAGGCGCGCTTCGGGCAGGCGCACGAGGCGGGCGCGGTGGCGGCGGCGGGCCGGCTCGGCGCGGTGCTGGCGAGCCACGACGACACCACCGCCGAACAGGTCGCGGTCAGCGCGGGCTACGGCGTGCAGCTGGCCGAGTTCCCGACCACCGAGGAGGCCGCCCATGCCTGCCACGAGAACGGCATCCGGGTGATGATGGGCGCGCCGAACCTGATCCGCGGCGGCTCGCATTCCGGCAACGTGGCGGCCGAGGCGCTGGCGAAGGCGGACCGGCTCGACATCCTGTCCTCGGACTACATCCCCTCCTCGCTCATGCTGGGGGCGTTCCGGCTGGGCGCGCTCTGGGGCGACCTGCCGCGCGGCATCCGCACGGTGACCGCGGCGCCCGCAGCCGCGGCGGGCCTGACGGATCGCGGCACCATCGCCGCCGGCGCGCGCGCCGACGTGGTGCGCGTGGGCAGGCTCGACGACACGCCGATGGTGCGCGGGGTCTGGGCGCAGGGCCGGCAGGTGGGCTGAGGCCCCGCCCGAACGGGTGAGGCCGGGTGGCGCGGGCGGGGGCGCGATTCCATCCGCCCGGTGCTGTCGGCGGCGCCCGTCCTGGGCTAGGGTCGGAGCCGAAGGCCGTCGGCGCGCCGCAGTCGCGCC
>NZ_JAME01000026.1 GCF_000521865.1 Roseivivax isoporae LMG 25204 | reverse complement strand
AGGGTGACGGTGAGCGGGGCGGGCGTGATCTCGTAGGCGCCGGGCGCGTCGACCACGCGGTAGGTCTCGCCCGCGGTGCTGACGACGCTCGTCGTGCCGAGCGTGAACGTCCCGGTGCCCACGGTCTGCGTGGGGAAGACGAGGTCGGCGAAGACGCTCCCGGTGTCGAGACTGTCGCCGGCGGGGGCGAAGACGTAGCTGGCGGGACCGCCGCGGACCGTGCCGGTGGTCGTGGCGCTGCCGGTCAGGCCGTACTGCACCGTGACGTCGTCGGGCAGCGCGTAGAGCACCCGGTCGACGGCGTAGAGCGCGGGGTAGAAGCCGGTGTCGCCCGGTGCCCAGGTCGCCGCGGTGTCGAAGCCGAGCGGCTGGGCCGTGTCCTGCAGCTCGGCCGTCGTCAGGGGGGTGCCGAGGAGCGGGTCGTCCGGATCGGGCTGGCCGGTCGTGTCGCTGTCGAACCAGCCGTTGGTCACGTCCGTGCGTCCGCCGCCCTCGCCGACGGCGATGTTCTCGCCCGCGAGGCCGCCCGCGTCGGTGCTGCCGCCGCCCGTGGCAGAGACCGCGCCTGCGGCGAAGACCGAGGCGAGCGTGCCGCCTTGGGTCAGGCCGACGAAGCCGCCCACGTCCTGCTGGGTGTCCGAGGACGCGGTGACGGCGCCGGTCGCGTAGCTGTCGCCGATCGTGCCGCCGTCATTGAAGCCGGTATGACCACCGGCGGAGACCGCGAGGAACCCCGCGGCGGCCGTCACGTCGCCGCGGGCCGCCGTGCGGGCGATCTGGCCGGCATTGCTGCCCGCGAAGCCGCCGAGCTGCAGTACGCTGTCGCCGGGGATGTCGAAATCGCCGCCGGAGTAGCTCACGGCGCCCGAGGCGACGGAGTCGGTGATGGCCGATCCGTTCGTGCCGACGAGGCCGCCGGCGGTGGCCCCGCCCCCGCCGCCCACCGTCACGTCGCCCGTGGCGACGGACGCGGTGACCGCGCTGAGGTTGAGCCCGATCAGGCCGCCGGCCACGGCCCCGTCGCCGTTGGTGGGCGCGATGTCGAGCGTCATGGCGCTCGACGATTGTCCAACGGAGATGCCGCTGCCGTCGTCCGCGCGCTCGTTGCGCCCCGCAAGGCCGCCCGCATATGTCTCGCCGGCGCCGGTGACCGAGAGCGTGCCCGAACTGGTCGATCCGCTGATGGTCCCGCGGTTCTCGCCGACGAGGCCGCCCACGTCGCGGGTCACGCTCTCGACGGAATCCTCGAAGACATCGCCGCTTTCAGTGAGGGTGCCGTCGAAGCTGCTGTCGGTCACCGCGCCGCCGTCGTTGAGGCCGACGAGGCCGCCCAAGTTGCGCGACAGGGAGGCCGCGCCGAGCGAGGACACCGTGCCCGAGGCCGCGCCGCGCGTGACGCTGCCACCGGACATGTTCCCCACGAGGCCGCCCGCGGACCCGGCGAAGCGCACGGTGAGGTCGCCCGCGATGCTCACGTCGGTCAGCGTGCTGCCGTTCGACGTGGCCGCGAGACCGCCCACGGTGCCATGCCCGGTGATGTCGACGCCGGTCAGCGACAGGTTCGACACCGACGCGTCGTCGAGGACGTCGAAGAGCCCCGCATCGACGCCGCGGTCGATGAAGAGGCCGGCGATGTCGAAGCCCTGGCCGTCGAGCGTGCCGCCGAACGGCGCGTCGGAGGAGCCTACGGGCTCGAAGCCCTCGATCCCCTCGCCGGAATCCCACCACCCCGAGGTGCCGCCCGCGTCGATGTCGTTGCCGAGGACGAAGGACCCGCCGAGGAGGCTCGGCGACTTCAGGCCCTGCAGTCCGTAGACGTCGGTCACGACGCCCGGGCTCCCCGCCGAGCCGTCGCCGCCGGCGAGGCGCACGAAGTCGGCGCCGTCCTGCAGGCGGAAATCCGTGGCCGCGAATGTCGAGAGGGCGGGCCCCGCCTGCGTCCAGCTGCCGAAGGCGAGCTCGAAGGTGTCGACCGCGACGGTGCCGCCGCTGCCGGTCTCGGTCGTGATGCCGCCGCTCTGCAGGAAGGACTGGCCGGCGATCGACAGCTGCGCCACGTCGATGATGCCGACATGCAGGATGTCGGCTGCGGCGTCGAGGACCAGCCCGCCCGCGGCGGCCGTGACCGACCCGTTGTCGGTGATGGTGATGTCGTTGTCGGCGAGGAGCGTCAGGGTTGTCGGAGCGCTCCACGTCACGGCACCGGCCAGCGTGATGTTCCCCGCATCCGTGCCGGTGTTCGTGGTGTCGACGGTGACGCCGGCGCCCTCGAGATTCGCCTGAAGCGTCGGGATGTCGACCGTGCCGGGGATCGTGACGTTCACGGGGTCGAGCAGCAGCGTCCCCCAAGTGCCGCGGTCGCTGCGCAGGTCGACAAGCCCGCGATAGGTCAGGTCCCGGGCGCTCGACACCTCGACGAAGCCACCGGTACCATCACCCGCGCCGCGCGCGGTGAACCGTGCGGCGACATCGGTGCGGCCGTCCGACCAGAGGACGATGCGCCCGCCGTCGCCGGCGCCGAGCGCGTCCGCGCTGATCCGGGTGGCGGCGTCGGCGTCGAGCGTCTCGGCCCTTTGCAGGGGGCCTGCGCCGGCGAAATCGCCGCCGATGCGGACGCGGCCGCCGCCGCCCGCGCCGCTTGCGTCGATCGTCGCGCCCTCGAGCGCGATCTCCGTGCCGGTCACGGTGATGTCGCCGCCCGGCCGGCCGACGGGGCGCGGCGAGCGTGCGACCTCGACGGTCGGGCGCGGGGCAGGAGCCGCGCGGCGCGTGGACACGGTGCCGCCGACGCGCACCGACCCGCCACTGCCGCCGAGGACGATGGCGCCGTTCCTGACGCCCACCGACCGTGCCTCGGCCACGCCCGAGAGGTTCACCGCGTGCCGCGCGGCGTTGCGGGCGGCGGCGGCCTTCATCTCGATGCGTCCGCCCTCGGCACTGGCGGTGCCGGAATTGTCGACGAGCGCGTCGTCGCCCGCGACCTCGCTCGGCAGCGCCACCTGCAGGAAGCCGTCTCCGGACAGATCGAGCGTCACCCGTTCGCCCGAGGCGAAACCGATCCGTCCGAGCGGCACGCTGACGGTGCCCGAATTGCCGACACGTCCGCCGAGCAGCGCGGCATATCCGCCGCGGCCGATCTCGATCGTGCCCCCGTTGCGCACCGGGGCGGACGCGCCGGTCCCCTCGTAGCGCAGCCGGCCGGCCATGAAATCGTCGTCGCGGATGGCAAGCGAGGAGCCGACGAAGCCGCCGCCCGCGCTGATCCGCCCGTCGGGACCGATGAAGATGCCGTTGGGGTTCACGATGTGGACCTGGCCGTTCGCCGTCAGCCGGCCGTGGATGCGGCTGTCGGCGCTGCCGGTCACGCGGTTCAGGATGGCGCTCGACCGCGAGGGCTGGCGGAAATCCACATGCGCGTCGCGTCCGATGGAAAAGCTGTCCCAGTTCACCACCGCGCGGTCGCTGCGCTGGTCGACGACCATGCGTGTGGGTGACGACGTGCCGATCGACACCTCGCCCGCCGCGACCTGACCGCCGGTCGGCAGGGGATCGGCGGCCAGCGCGAGGGGCGAGACGCCCATGAGCAGGACCAGCGTCAGCGCGCGCCTGCGCGCCCGGCGGTCAGAAGCGGAAAGTGCCAGAGACGCCGAAGCGGGTGTCATCATTGCCGCCATCGTCCCGTTCCCCCTTGCCGAATTCGATTCTGACGAAGTTCGACCGATAGCGCGACTCGGCCGGAATGCTGATGTCGAGACCGAGCCCGTAGGCGCGGCCGCTCACGCTCTTCTCCTCGACCGCGGTCGGCCGTTCGATGCTGACGCGCCCCGCCGCCGCGAAGAGGTAGGGGCTGAGCACGAGGGTGCGGCGCCCGGCCTGCAGCGGCACGTCCGTCGACAGCTCGGACCGCAGCACCCAGCCGCTGTCGCCGCGCAACTCGCCGGAGTCGAAGGCCGACAGTTCGCTTTCGCCCACGATGCTGAACTGCTCCGACGTCAGCAGCGGGTCGCCGAACGAGGTCTGGAAACGTCCGGCGATCGACAGGTTCACCCGCTCGGCCAGCGCCCGCTCGTGGAAGACCGAGCCCGAGAGCTTGGTGAAGACCGCGTCGGCGCCCGAACGCGACAGCGGCTCGGCCAGCGTCGCGTCCGAGGCGCGGCGCGCGCCGAAGGCGTCGATGCCGCGCGACAGGATCAGGCCCGCCTCGGTGACGGCGCCCTTCTCGTGCAGGTAGGTCAGGCTGCCGCCCGCCCGCAGCACGGTGAAATCGTCGCGGTAGATCGGCACGCCGGTTTCCGCGAAATCCTGTTCGTCCGTCTGGTGGTCGAGGATCAGCTGCCCCGTGACGTTCAGCTGGCGCGAGCGGATGAACGGGTAGATGAGCCGCAGCGATTGCCGCTCGAACTCGGAACTCGTGGGAGCCACGGGATCGTCGGGATGCGTGACGCTGCGCGTCATCTCGAGATTGAGCGCGAGCCCGGAGCCGCCGAGCGGCACCAGCGCGCCGATCGCCGCCACCCGCTGGCGCGGCTCGTCCGAGAACGCCTCCTCGACCGAGGTGGTGAAGCGGCCGTAGAACGTCTCGCCGAGGCCGAAGGGCGAGTTGAGCTCGAGCCCGAAGGACAGCGCCTCGCCGCCAAGCTCGTCCGATCCGTAATTGTCGAAGCCGAAGAAGCCGGTGACCGGCCGGAACTGGGTGTCGAGCGCGAGGACGGTGCCGCCCGGCCGCTCGCCGGTCGCCAGCGCCGTGCCGAGCACCACGCCCGCGGTATCGCCGGCGAGCAGCAGCTGGCGTTCGAGGTCGCGCAGCGTGACCGCGGCATCCTCGAGCAGCGGCTCGGTCACCCGCTCGATCCGGCCGCGCACCGGCCCCGCCACCCCGGTGCTGTCGATGCGCTCGACGAGACCCTGCACGACCACCACGCGGAGCGTTCCGCCGTCGCGGACCTCCTGTTCGGGCAGCACCACGCGGGTCAGGACGTAGCCGGCCTCGGCATAGGTCCGTTCGAGGTCGCCCGTCGCCTCGAACAGTTCGGACACCGGGATGCGGCCCCGGGTGAGGCGCGCCTCGAAGGCACGGTTGGCGGCGGCGAGCTCGGGCCGCGCGTCCTCGAGCCGCACGCCCGACAGGGCGATCCCGATGCTCTCGGACCCGGGAGGCGCCTCGGTCGCGGCACCGCCGGGAAAGACGACGGCGCCGTCGAGGTTCTGCAGCGGCGGCAGGAAGCTGTCGGGGGTGATCTCGCTGGCGGACTGGGCGTGGACGGCGCCCGGAGGAAGTGCGACGGCAAGCCCGACGAGGACGGCCATGGCGCCCGTGCGTGCGCGGCGGAATTCTCTTGCGGTCATGGCTCCCCCGGTCGTGCGGACGTGCGGGCCTTGAAAATGCGTTGGTTCAACGTCCCGGATCATTTGCCACGGTTTACGTTAAGTCAAAGTCTTTATATCCATACCCCTTCCGCCGGCCCGACCCTGTCGGTTCTCGGGCACAGGCGGCCCCCGTTCCAGCAAGCCGCGCGTCCGCCGACCGTCTGCGTCACCTGCCGCGCGGGCGGGCCTAAAGGCTTTCACCCTGCACACCCTTGCGTCCTGCTGCACAATTTGTGTTAATCCTGCACGACCTACGACGCCGGATAAGGGGAGGGCGCGGCATGCAGGACATGAGCGAGGCGCTGGGTCTTGCGATCGCGCTCATCGCGTCGGGCGACGCGGACCTGCGCGAGATCGTGGCGCTGTCCCTCTATGTCAGCCTCTCCGCGACGCTTTTCTCCTGCCTGATCGGCATCCCGGCGGGCGCGCTGCTGGCGGTCATGCGCTTTCCCGGCCGGGGGGCGCTGGTGACGCTGGTCAACGCGCTGATGGGGCTGCCGCCTGTGGTGGTGGGTCTGATCGTCTACCTCGCGCTGTCGCGGTCGGGACCGCTCGGGTTTCTCGGGCTCCTCTACACGCCGTCGGCGATGATCGTCGCGCAGACCGTGCTGATCGCGCCCATCGTCACCGCGCTGTCGCGCCAGACGCTCGAGGACCTGCACACCGAATACGACGAGACGTTCCGCTCGCTCTGCCTGACCCGCCTGCAGGTCATGGGCGCGCTGATCCGCGACGGGCGCTTCGCGCTTGTCACCGCGGCGCTGGCAGGGTTCGGCCGCGCGGTGGCCGAGGTCGGCGCGGTGATGATCGTGGGCGGCAACATCGACCATCTGACGCGGGTGATGACCACGGCGATCGCGCTCGAGACGTCGAAGGGCGAGCTGGCCCTGGCGCTGTCGCTCGGGATCGTCCTCATGGCGATCGCGCTCGGCATCAACGCGCTGGTCCAGTCGGTGCGCTCGGGCGCGGCGCGGGGGAGCTATGCCTGACGATGTCCTCCCCGCCCATGCCCGGCTGCAGGCCGCTGCCGCCCGGGCGGACGACCCGCGGCGGCTGAACGCGCGCGGGATCGCGCTGTCGCTGGCCGGCCGGCGGGTGCTCGACGGCATCGACCTGACGCTGGGGCCGCGCGGCGTGACGGCCATCATGGGGCCGAACGGCGCGGGCAAGAGCCTGCTCCTGCGGGTCCTGCACGGCCTCGTGACGCCCGATGCGGGCGAGGTGCGCTGGGGCGGGCAGCCGCTGTCGCTCGCCGTCCGCCGGCGGCAGGCACTGGTGTTCCAGACGCCGGTGCTGCTGCGCCGCTCGGCCGCCGCAAACGTGGATTTCGTCCTGCGCGCGCGGGGGCGCGACCTGTCGGCGCGCGACGGGCTCCTGCGGCTCGTGGGGCTCGACGGGCGCGGTGCGACGCCGGCGCGGCGACTGTCCGGCGGAGAGCAGCAGCGCCTCGCGCTTGCCCGCGTGCTGGCCGCCGAGCCCGACGTGCTGATGCTCGACGAGCCGACGGCCAGCCTCGATCCCGCCTCGGTCCTCGCCATCGAGGACGTGGTGGCACGCACGGCCCGCGCCGGCACGCGCGTCCTGATCGTCACCCACGACGCGGGCCAGGCGCGGCGCCTCGCCGACGATGTCGTCTTCCTGAACGCCGGCCGCGTCGTCGAGACGGGGCCGGCCGACCGGGTGCTGCGCAGTCCGGGGAGCGACGCCGCCCGCGCCTACCTCTCCGGACGCCTCGTGCTGCCGGAAACCCCTTCCGAAACACCAAGGAGCTGATCCATGATTCGCAAACTGTCGCTCGCCGCCGCTCTCGGCGCCTCGCTGGCGCTGCCCGCCGCGGCGCAGGAGGACTCGATCCTCGTACAATCGACCACCTCGACCGCCAATTCCGGTCTCTACGACTACCTGCTGCCGCTGTTCAGCGAGACGTCCGGCATCCGCGTCGACGTGGTCGCCGTCGGCACCGGCCAGGCCATCGGCAACGCCGAGAACTGCGACGGCGACGTGCTGCTCGTGCATGCCAAGCCCTCTGAGGAGGCCTTTGTCGACGCAGGCTACGGCGTCGAGCGTTTCGATCTCATGTACAACGACTTTGTCCTCGTGGGACCCGAGAACGACCCGGCCGGGATCGACGGCATGGGCGTGTCCGACGCGCTGGCGCAGATCGCCGAGAGCGGCGCGACCTTCGTGTCCCGCGGCGACGATTCCGGCACCCACAAGAAGGAGCTCGCGCTCTGGGAGGCCGCGGGCATCGACCCGCAATCCGGTTCGGGCGAATGGTACCGCGAATCCGGCTCGGGCATGGGGGCGACGCTCAACACCGGCATCGGGATGGGCGGCTACGTGCTGACCGACCGGGCGACCTGGATCGCCTACGGCAACAAGGGCGATTACGGTATCGCGGTGGAGGGTGACCAGTCGCTCTTCAACCAGTACGGTGTGATCCTCGTCGATCCCGAGCACTGCCCCTCGGTGAACGCCGAGGATGGCCAGGCGTTCATCGACTGGCTCCTGTCCGAAGAGGGGCAGTCGGCCATCGCGGGCTTCGAGCTCGACGGCCAGCAGCTCTTCTTCCCCAACGCGGAAGGCTGAACGACATGACCGAGGAGACCCGCGAATTCCTGACCGTGCGCGAACTCGCGGAGCTCCTGCGGATCCGCGAACGCAAGGTCTACGACCTCGCCGCTTCCGGCGAGGTGCCCGTGTCGCGGGTCACCGGCAAGCTGCTCTTTCCCGAGCGCGCGATCCGCGACTGGATCGCGTCCGGATCCTCGGGCGGGGAGACGGTGCGCGCACCGGCCATCCGCCCGCCCGAGGTGCTGCTGGGCAGCCACGACCCGCTGCTCGAATGGGCAGTGCGGCAGTCGCGCGCGGGTCTTGCCATGCGCTGCGAGGGCAGCCTCGACGGCCTGTCCCGCTTCGCCGCGGGCGAGGGCGTGGCGACCGGCCTGCACCTGCGCGACCCCGAGACCGGGGACTGGAACACCGCCCGCGTGGCACAGGCCTTCTCGGGCCGCGACGTGGTCCTGGTGGCCTGGACGCGCCGCAGCCGCGGGATCGTTTGGCGGTCGGGCGGTGGCGCGCCGATCCGCAGCGTCGCCGACCTGGCCGGCCGCCGCGTGGTGCCCCGGGCGCCCGAGACCGGCACGCAGACCCTGTTCGACGACCTCCTCGCGCGCGAGGGGCTGACACCCGGCGCGCTCAAGCTGACCGACACGGCGCCGACCGAGAACGACGCGGTGATGGCCGTGGCGCAGGGGGCCGCCGACGCGACCTTCGGACTCGAGGCGGTGGCGCGGCTCTTCGGGCTCGACTTCCTGCCGGTGGTCGAGGAACGGTTCGACCTGCTGGTGGACCGGCGCGCCTGGTTCGACCCGCCGCTGCAGCGGCTCTTCGCCTTCTGCCGCTCGGACAGCTTCGGGGCGCATGCCGCCGACATCGCCGGCTGCGACACGGCCGAGCTGGGCCAGGTGCGCTGGAACGCCTGATCCGGCGCGGCTCAGATGCTGCGGAAGATGCGGGATTCGCCGATCATCTGCTCGAGCGCGGCGATGCGTTCCGCGCTCGATCCAGACAGCCTGTGCTGGACCTCGGCCACCAGCGCCTCGACCAGAACGTTGATGGCGAGCGTCGAATCCCAGCTCGACGGCACCTCCACATGCGCGCGGAAGCAGTGCGCCGCGTGCCGCTCGATGGGTGATCCCCAGGTGTCGGTGAACAGGACGACGTTCGCCCCCTGTCCGACGGCCAGCGCCGCGAGCTTGCCCAGTTCCTTCTCGTAGCGGCGGATGTCGAAGACCACGAGCGTCGACTGCGCGTCCATGTCGAGCAGCGCCTGCGGCCAGACGCTGGGCGAGCTGTCGAGGAGCGACACGTGCGGCCGGATGATCTGCAGGTGGTTGAAGAAGTAGTGCGCGTTCGAGCGCGTGATGCGCCCGCCGAGGAGGTGCAGCCGCCGCCCGGTGTCTGACAGGAGGTCCGCCACGCGGTCGAACTCCGTCAGGTCGAGCCGTTCGAGCGTGCGGTTGATGTTGCCCGACACCGCCTGCACGAAACGGGACACGATGTGGTCGCCGTGCGCCTCGGGCGAGCCGGGGGCGAGCTTGGCCAGCGGCTGCTTCATCCGCGCCGCGACCTCCTCGCGGATCGCGTCCTGCAGATCCGGAAAGCCCTCGAAGCCGAGCTTGCGTGCCAGCCGGATGATCGTCGGCGTCGAGACCTCGGCGCTTTCGGCGAGTTTCGTGATGGACTGGAGGCCCGAGACCAGTGCATCGTCGAGCAGCACCGCGGCGAGCCGTCGCTCCGACGCGGTGAGGTCGGGCTGCCGTTCCTTCAGAAGATCCCGGACGAGCGGCCTGCGTTCCACGTCCTGTTCCTTTCCGTTCAGCCGGGGCGGGTTTGAAGCAAAGATTACAGGAACGATCTTGACACGCCACAAAAACCTGTAGTGATCTTTACCAAACGGCAAGGCGCGGGGAAACGGCGCGCGGACGACAGGGGACAGTGGTGCACGGCGACGGCTGGACAGCGGTGGAGGTCATGCGCGGCGGGGCGACCGGAAGCGGCCCTGTGCTCGTCTGCGAGCATGCCGCCCACGCGATCCCGGCCGATCTCGGCGATCTCGGTCTCTCGCCCGAGGCGCGGCATTCGCACGCGGCCTGGGACATCGGCGCCCGCGACGTCGCGCGGGCCCTCTCGGATCTCATGGAGGCGCCGCTCGTCGCCGGCACGCTGTCGCGACTCGTCTACGACTGCAACCGCCCGCCCGAGGCGCCGGACGCGATTCCGGTGCGGAGCGAAGTGCACGAGATCCCCGGCAACCGGGACCTCGATGCCGCGTCCCGCGCGGCCCGGGTGGCGCGCGTGCACGACCCGTTCCACGCCGCGGTCGAGGAGGTGCTGTCGGGCCGCGCGGCCACCGCGCTCATCACCGTGCACAGCTTCACGCCGGTCTTTCACGGCGCGCGGCGCGAGGTGGAATTGGGCTTCCTGTTCCACGCCGACGGCGCGCTGGCGCAGGCGGCGCTGGCCGCGGAGCAGGCGGCGGGGCGCTACCGCGCGGCGCTGAACGAGCCCTATGCCGCCAGCGACGGCGTGACCTACACGCTGGCGCGGCACGGCGAGGGCCGGGGCCTGCCGGCCCTGATGATCGAGATCCGCAACGACCTGATCGACACGCCCGCACGGGCACAGGCGATGGCCGCACACCTCGCGCCCGGCCTCGCGGCGGCGCTCGCGGCGCTGTCGCCGGCGGAGCGCGCGTCGTGAGGGCGCTCCGGGCCTACGTGGCGGTCATTGACCGCTTCAACCACGTCCTCGGGCGGATCGTGATGTTCGGCATCTTCGTCCTGATGGGCATCCTGCTCTGGTCGTCGGTCTCCAAGGCGTTCTTCGTGCCCTCGCTCTGGACGCTCGAGATGGCGCAGTTCGTCATGGTCGCCTACTACGTCCTCGGCGGTCCCTACGCGATGCAGATGGGATCGAACGTGCGGATGGACCTGATCTACGGCGAGCTCTCGCCGCGCCGCAAGGCCTGGTGGGACGCGGTCACCGTGATCTTCCTGCTGGTCTATCTGGGCATGCTGCTCTGGGGCGGGATCGAGTCGACCCTCTATTCCTTCCAGTACGGCGGCGAGCGCAGTTCGTCCGCGTGGCGGCCCTATCTCTGGCCCATCAAGGTGACCATGTGCATCGGCATCTTCCTGATGCTGCTGCAGACGCTGAGCGAGCTCGCCAAGGACATCCTCATGCTGGCCGAGGGCCGGGAGACGCGCGATGTCCTATGAGCTGATCGCGATCCTGATGTTCTCGACCATGATGCTGATGCTCTTCACCGGGCAGCGCGTGTTCGGCGCCATCGGCTTCGTCGCCGTGATCGCGGCGGTCCTGCTCTGGGGCGACCGCGGCGGCTACGACCTCGGTTTCTCGGCGATGATCAAGGTCATGCGGTGGTACCCGCTGCTGACGCTGCCGATGTTCGTCTTCATGGGCTACGTGCTGTCCGAGAGCCGGATCGCCGACGACCTCTACCGGATGTTCCACGTCTGGATGGGCGGGCTGCCGGGCGGGCTCGCCATCGGGACGATCGGGCTCATGGTGCTGATCTCGGCGATGAACGGGCTCTCGGTCGCGGGCATGGCGATCGGCGCCACCATCGCGCTGCCCGAACTGCTGCGGCGCAACTACGACAAGCTGATGGTGACGGGGGTGATCCAGGCCGGATCGAGCCTCGGCATCCTCGTGCCGCCCTCGGTGGTGCTGGTGCTCTACGCGATGATCGCGCGGCAGCCGGTGGGCCAGCTCTGGCTCGCGGGCGCGCTGCCGGGGCTCATGATGGCGGCGCTCTTCGTGATCTACATCTGGATCCGCTGCCGCATCTCGCCCGAGCTCGGCCCGGTCCTGTCGGCGGAGGAACGCGCCACCATCTCGCGTTCGGAAAAGCTGCGCCTCCTGCGGGCGGGGCTCCTGCCGGTCGGCATCTTCGCGGTCATGATGGTGCCCTTCGTGAACGGCTGGACCAGCCTCGTCGAAAGCTCGGCAGTGGGCGCCATCGCGGCTTTCGTCGCCGCGGTGCTGAAGGGGCGCATGACCTGGACCGTGTTCGAGACGAGCCTGCGGCAGACCCTCGGCATCACGTGCATGTTCATGTGGATCATCACCGCGGCCCTCGCCTTCGGCGCGGTGTTCGACGGGCTGGGCGCGGTGCGCGCCATCGAGGACCTGTTCACCGAACGGCTGGGGCTCAGCCCGTGGGTCATCCTGATCCTGATGCAGCTGTCCTTCCTCGTGATGGGCACGTTCCTCGACGACACCGCGATGCTGGTGATCGTCGCGCCGCTCTACGTGCCGCTCGTGGGAGAGCTGGGGTTCGACCTCGTGTGGTACGGTGTGCTCTACACCATCACCTGCCAGATCGCGTACATGACGCCGCCCTTCGGCTACAACCTGTTCCTGATGCGCGCCATGGCGCCGCCCGAGATCGGGCTGCGCGACATCTACCGGTCCATCGTGCCGTTCGTGGGCGTGATGATCGTGGCGCTGGCGCTGGTCATGATCTTCCCCGAGATCGCGCTGTGGCTGCCGGGGCAGGTCTACGGGAACTGAAGCCTTCACCGACAAGAGGCCGGGGCAACCGGCCCGAGACCAGAAAACGACAGGAGAGGACGACATGACGATCTCGAGACGCAGAATACTGAAGGGCGCGGCGCTTGCCGGGCCCGCGACGCTGGCGGCCCCCGCCATCGTGCATGCGCAGGAACCGATCCGCTGGCGGTTCCAGACCTATGCGGGCGCCGCGCTCGGCGAACAGGTGACGAAGCCGATCATCGACTACATCAACGCCAACGCGAACGGCGAGATGGAGGTCGAACTCTACTACGCGGACCAGATCGTGCCCACGGGCGAGCTGTTCCAGGCGCTTCAGCGCGGCACCATCGACGCGGTGCATTCCGACGACGACAGCATGGCCTCGCCCACGCCGCTGCGCGTCTTCGGGGGCTACTTTCCCTTCGCGACCAAGCACATCCTCGACGTGCCGGTGCTGTTCAACCAGTACGGCCTGCGCGAGATCTGGGACGAGGAATACGCCAAGGTCGGCGTGAAGTGGCTGTCGGCCGCGGGGCAGGACCCCTGCAACTTCAACACCAAGAAGGAGATCACGTCGGTCGCCGACCTCGACGGGCTGACGCTCTACACCTTCCCGACCGCGGGCCGGTTCCTGTCGCAGTTCGGCGTGGTGCCGGTGAACATCCCCTACGAGGATGCCGAGGTCGCGGTTCAGACCGGCGAGCTCGACGGCATGGCATGGTCGGGCATCACCGAGGACTACACCGTCGGCTGGGCGGACGTGACCGACTACTTCCTGACCAACAACATCTCGGGTGCGTGGATCGGGTCGTTCTTCGTGAACGAGCAGCGCTGGTCCGACCTGCCCGAGCACCTGAAGTCGCTGGTCATGGCGGCGATCGAGGCCGGCCACACCTACCGCAACCAGTGGTACTGGGGCGGCGAGGCCCGGCTGCGGGCGCGCGGCGACAAGCTGGAGCTGCGCTCGGTCCCGCCCGAGGAATGGGCCGAGGTCGAGCGCGCCGCGGTCACCTTCTGGGACGAGATCGCGGAGGAAGGCGAGGTGCACCAGAAGATCGTCGGCATCTTCCGCGAGTACAACGAGGTCATCAACCAGGCCGGCCCGCCGTACACGTTCTGAACGCGGACGCCACGATGACCGACACGACCGACATGGCGCGGCCCCCGACGGGGCCGCGCGCGACACAGGGGACAGCATTCATGACCGGCACGCTGACATTCGACACGCTGAAGGAAATGGCCGCGACCGGTGCCGTCGACACCGTCCTGGTGGCGATGGTCGACATGCAGGGCCGGCTCATGGGCAAGCGGTTCCACGCCTCGAACTTCGTCGAGCACGCGCACCACGAGACGCATTGCTGCAACTACCTCCTGGCCACCGACCTCGTGATGTCGACGCCCGACGGCTATGCCGCGACCTCGTGGCGACGGGGCTACGGCGACTACGTGCTGCGCCCCGACATGGCGACGCTGCGCCTCGTGCCCTGGCTCGAGAAGACGGCGCTGGTGCTTTCCGACGTGCTCGACCACCACACCCACGAACCGGTCGCCCATGCGCCGCGCGCGATCCTGAAACGCCAGATCGCCCGGCTGTCCGAGATGGGCTTCGACGCCAAGATGGCGACCGAGCTCGAGTTCTTCCTGTTCGAGAAGGATTACCGCACCCTCCAGAAGGAGGGTTACCGCGAGCTCGTGCCGCTCAACGGGCACAACGAGGACTACAACCTCTTCCAGACCACCAAGGAAGAGGCGGTGATGCGGCCCCTGCGCAACCACCTGGTCGCGGCCGGCATCCCGGTCGAGAACACCAAGGGCGAGGCCGAGGTGGGCCAGCAGGAACTGAACATCCGCTATGCCGGCGCGCTCGACTGCGCCGACCACCACACCATCGCCAAGCACGCGGTGAAGGAGATCGCCTGGGCGCACGGCCATGCGGCGAGCTTCCTGCCGAAATGGGCGCCCGACAAGGTGGGCTCGTCGAGCCACGTGCACCTGTCGCTCTGGCAGGACGACGAACCCGCCTTCTACGACGATGGCAGCGAGCTCGGCATGTCGGACCTCATGCAGAGTTTCATGGCGGGGCTTCTCGCCTATGCCCGCGACTACACCTTCTTCCTCGCGCCCTACGTCAACAGCTACAAGCGTTTCGCGCCCGGCACCTTCGCGCCGACCAAGACCGTCTGGTCGGTGGACAACCGCACCGCGGGCTTCCGGCTCTGCGGCGACGGCACGCCGGGGGTGCGCGTCGAGTGCCGCATCGGCGGCTCGGACATGAACCCCTACCTGGCGCAGGCGGCGCTGATCGCGGCCGGCATCCGCGGCATCGAGGACGACATGGAGCTTGCACCGCCCGTGCGCGGCGATGTCTACGAATCCGCCGAGGTCACCGAGATCCCGCGCACCCTGCGCGAGGCGACCGAGTGCCTGCGCAGCTCGCGCATGCTGCGCGCGGCCATGGGCGACGACGTGATCGACCACTACGTGCGCTGCGCCGAGTGGGAGCAGGAGGAGTTCGACCGCGCCGTGACCGACTGGGAGATCGCGCGCGGTTTCGAACGCGCGTGACCGGATGCCCCGACCGACACTGACTTTGCCGCAGCGGGCCGACCTGCGGGCGCTGCGCCGAGAGGACACCAGACCATGACCACATTGCGATGCATCTCGCCGATCGACGGATCGGTCTACGCCGAGCGACCCGCGCTGTCGCTCGACGCCGCGCGCGCCGACATCGCGCGCGCCAGGAGGGCCCAGGCCGACTGGGCCGCGCGGCCCGTCGCCGAGCGCGCCCGCCTCGTCATGGACGGCGTCGCCGCCGTGGGCGCCATGTCGGACGAGATCGTGACCGAACTCGCCTGGCAGATGGGCCGGCCGGTCCGCTACGGCGGCGAGTTCGGCGGTTTCAACGAGCGGGCGAGCCACATGGCCGCCATCGCCGAGGACGCACTCGCGGACATCGCGGTATCCGACGACGCCAGCTTCCGCCGCTACATCCGGCGCGTGCCCTGGGGCGTCGTCTTCGTCGTCGCGCCCTGGAACTACCCGTGGATGACCGCGATCAACACAGTGGCGCCCGCGCTGATCGCCGGCAACGCGGTGGTGCTCAAGCACGCGACCCAGACGCTGCTCGTGGGCGAACGGCTGGCGCGCGCCTTCCATGCCGCGGGCGTGCCCGAGGACGTGTTCCGCAACGTGTTCCTCGATCACGACACGACCTCGGCGCTGATCGGCGCGCGTGCCTTCGACTTCGTGACCTTCACCGGCTCCGTGGGCGGCGGGCAGGCGATGGAGCGCGCGGCGGCGGGCACCTTCGTGCCCGTGGCGACGGAACTCGGGGGCAAGGATCCGGGCTATGTCGCGGCCGATGCCGATCTCGACGCGGCGGTGAACGGGCTCATGGACGGCGCGATGTTCAACGCGGGGCAATGCTGCTGCGGGATCGAGCGCGTCTACGTCCACCGCGACCATTACGACGCCTTCGTGGAGAAGGCCGTGGACTGGGCGCGCGCGCTCCGGCTCGGGAACCCGCTCGACTCCGAGACGACGCTCGGGCCCATGGCAAACGTGCGTTTCGCCAGGGTCGTGCGGGACCAGGTCGCGGCGGCTTTGGCGGACGGCGCCGTCGCCCACCTCGATCCCGCGCCCGCGGACGATGGCGGCGCCTACCTCTCGCCGCAGGTCCTGACCAACGTCACGCACGAGATGGAGGTCATGCGCGAGGAAAGCTTCGGTCCCGTCGTGGGGATCATGCCCGTGGCGGACGATGCGGAGGCGATCGCCCGGATGAACGACAGCCGGTTCGGGCTGACCGCCAGCGTCTGGACCTCGGACGTGGAGCGGGCCGCGCGGATCGGCGACGCGCTCGAGACGGGAACGGTGTTCATGAACCGCGCCGACTACCTCGACCCGGCGCTCTGCTGGACCGGCTGCAAGGACACCGGGCGGGGTGCGGGCCTCTCTGTCCTCGGCTATCACGCGCTCACGCGTCCCAAATCCTACCATCTGAAGAAGGTGACCACATGAGCCCGACCGCGACCTGGTCCTATCCCACCGCGATCCGCTTCGGCGCCGGCCGCATCGCCGAGCTGCCGGCGGCCTGCGCGCAGGCCGGCATCACCCGGCCGCTCCTCGTCACCGACCGCGGCCTGGCGGGGATGGAGATCACGGGCCGCGCCCTCGACATCCTCGAGGCGGCGGGGCTCGGCCGCGCCGTCTTCGCCGAGGTCGACCCGAATCCCAACGAGGTCAACCTCGCCGCCGGCGTCGAGGCCTACCGCGCGGGCGGTCATGACGGCGTCGTGGCCTTCGGCGGCGGCTCGGGACTCGACCTCGGCAAGATGGTCGCCTTCATGTGCGGCCAGACGCGGCCGGTCTGGGATTTCGAGGATATCGGCGATTGGTGGAGCCGCGCGGACGCCGCCGCCATCGCGCCCATCGTCGCGGTGCCGACGACCGCCGGCACCGGGTCCGAGGTGGGACGCGCCAGCGTCATCACCAACTCCGTGAGCCACGTGAAGAAGATCATCTTCCACCCGAAGGTGCTGCCCGCCGTGGTGATCGCCGATCCCGAGCTGACCGTGGGCATGCCGCCGCACATCACCGCCGGCACCGGGCTCGACGCGTTCGCGCATTGCGTCGAGGCGTTCTCGTCCCCGCACTACCACCCGATGAGCCAGGGCATTGCGCTCGAGGGGATGCGGCTCGTGATCGAGAACCTGCCGCGTGCCTACGCGGACGGCGCCGACCTCGAGGCGCGCGCGAACATGATGTCGGCCGCATCCATGGGCGCCGTCGCCTTCCAGAAGGGCCTGGGCGCCATCCACGCCATGAGCCACCCGGTAGGCGCGGTGTTCAACACCCACCATGGCACCACCAACGCGGTCTGCATGCCGGCGGTGCTCGACTTCAACGAGGGGGCGATCCGCGACCGGTTCGACCGCGCGGCGGGCTATCTCGGGATCGAGGGCGGCTACGACGGCTTCCGCGGCTTCGTGGAGCGGTTCAACGCGGAACTCGGCATGCCCCGGCGGCTGTCCGAACTGGGCGTGACCGCCGACCGGATCGACGACCTCGTCGCCATGGCGCTCGAGGACCCGTCCTGCGGCGGCAATCCGGTGACGCTCGACGCGCCCGGCCTCCGGGGGCTCTTCGAGGCGGCGATCTGACCTCGGGGCGGGCCGGCGCATGTGCTAGGCTCGCCCTGCCGCAAGGGCAGCAACGGAGCGCCACGCCGTGACACGACCGGACAAGCCGCGCGGCCTGCGCCGCCCGTACCGCGTCGCGGAGGAGATCAAGCGCTGGGTGGTCGAGGAGGGGCTCGTCGAGGGCGCCCGACTGCCCGGCGAGGCCGCGCTCATGGACCGCTTCGGGATGTCCAAGGGCACGATCCGCGAGGCCATGCGCGTGCTCGAGGCGCAGGGGCTCGTGACCACGCGCACCGGGCCCGGCGGCGGCACCTTCGTCGGCGCGGTGTCGGAGGAACGCGCGCGCGCGCTTCTCGGCAACTACTTCTACTTCAAGTCGCTGTCGATCGCCGACATCTACCAGCTGCGCCGCCAGCTCGAGCCCGAGCTCGCCGCCGACTTGGCCGGCCGGCTGAGCGAGGCGCAGCTGGGCGAGCTCGAGGCGCTCATCACCCGCTATGACCGGCCCGCGGGCACGGTCGCCGAGGAGCGCGACCAGCACGTGGCCTCGCTCGCCTTCCACGAACGGCTGGCGCAGTTCAGCGCCAACCCCCTGCTCGGGTTCCTGGTCGGCTTCACCTCGCGGATGCTGTCGGACCTGACGGTGTGGCGCAGGCTCTACGCGCCGCCGAACCACGAGCTGTGGCGCCGGGGCCGAGCACACCAGATCGAGCTCGTCGGCGCGCTGCGCGCGGGCGACGCGGAGGCGGCGCGCGCGATCATGGCCGCGCACATGGCCTCGGCCCAGGCGCTGATGGAGGAGCAGGAGGCGCAGGTCCTGCGCCGCTTCATCGGCGAGTGAGGCTCAGTCCGCCGGCGCGCGATGCGGCGCGTCGAGGGTCGGCACCACGTCCAGCATGGACATGTACCCCTGCGCGGTGGCGCGGGCGTGCAGCGCGCGCAGCGCCGCGAGCGGCGCCGCGTCGTGGTCGATGCGGAGGCTCATGGGCGGGGCGTCCCGCGCCACGACGAGCAGCGCCGCCGACATGAGGCCGCGGGCATCGCCGCCAGCCGCCGCTGCCGCGTCGAGCGCGGCGAGGAGCCGCGCGTCGAGCGGCCCGTCCGCGGCGAGGAACCCCTCGATGCAGGCATCGAGGACTGCCTCGCCCGAGAGCATGTTGCCCGCGACGACCACGCCCGGCGCCTCACGGGCGCCCGCGACCGCGATGCTCGATGCGCCGGTGAAGTGCCCCGTGCCGCCCGCGAGGTCGAGCGCGGTCAGCTGCCGGTGCGCCCGGCCGGGATCGGCTGCCGTCACCGCATCGACCGCGGCCACCGCATCCCGGCCCGCGCGCATGCCCGCGAGCACCTCCTCGCCCCAGATCGTGCTGGGTGCGGTGCCCTGCGACGCCGACATGCCCGATTCGGCCGATCCGCGCAGGACCCAGCCGCCGACGCAGAGGTTGCCGGTGGCCGCGGCGCCGCCCCACCTGCCCGTTTGCGCATCATGTGCGAGGATCGAGAAGGTCATGGGCAGTCTCCGTGCGGCGGGAACGGGAAAGTCGGTGACAAAACGGCTGTCGTGAATTTATCATGATAAATATAGAACCGCGACCGCAGGAGAGGAAGAATGTCGAAGACGAACCCCCCGATGCGCAGAGGATGGGGCCGCGGCGCGGCTTTGGCCGGCGCGCTTGCCGCCCTGACATGGGCCCTGCCGGCCACAGCGCCGGCGCAGACGCCGCCCGGTGTCCTGGTCGTGGGCCAGATCGCCGAGCCCAAGGCGCTCGACCCCGCCGCGGTCACCGCGGTGAACGATTTCCGCATCCTGATGAACGTCTACGACGGTCTCGTGCGCTATGCCGACGGCACGCTCGAGGTCGAGCCGGCGCTGGCGACCGACTGGGAGATCAGCGAGGACGGCACCGAGTACACCTTTTCCCTGCGCGAGGGCGTGAGCTTTCATGACGGCAGCCCGTTCGATGCCGAGGCGGTCGTCTTCAACTTCGAGCGCATGCTGAACGAGGACCATCCGTTCCACGACACCGGGCCGTTCCCGCTGGCCTTCTTCTTCTCGGCTGTCGAGACCGTCGAGGCGGTCGACGACATGACCGTGCGCTTCACCCTGTCCGAGCCCTACGCGCCGTTCCTGTCGAACCTCGCCTACCCGACCGGGCTCATCGTGTCGCCCGCGGCGGTCGAGGAACACGGCGCGGACTTCGCGCGCAACCCGTCGGGCACCGGGCCCTTCCGGTTCGTGGAGTGGCGGTCGAACGAGGCGGTCGTGGTCGAGGCCAACGCCGGGTACTGGGACGGCGCGCCGGCGCTGCAGGCGGTCGTGTTCCGGCCCATCACCGACGCCAACACGCGTACCGCCGAGATGCTCGCAGGCGGCATCGACCTCATGGTCGAGGTGCCGCCGGTCGCGCTGTCCGAGTTCGAGGGCGACAGCTACACGGTGCACGAGCAGGCAGGCCCGCACCTGTGGTTCCTGATCCTGAACACGAAGGAAGGGCCCTTCGCCGAGAAGGCGGTGCGCCAGGCCGCGAACTACGCCATCGACAAGACCGCGCTGGTCGAGGACGTGCTTGAAGGGACCGCCGAGGTCGCCGCGGGCCCGACACCGCCGGCCTTCGCCTGGGCGCACAACGAGGCGCTCGAGCCCTATCCGCACGACCCCGAGCGCGCGCGCGCGCTTCTCGCCGAGGCGGGCCTCGAGAACCCAGAGGTGACCTTCTTCGTGACCGAGGGCGGGTCGGGCATGCTCGATCCGGTCGCCATGGGCACAGCGATCCAGGCCGATCTCGAGGCGGTGGGCTTCGACGTCGCGATCGAGACCTACGAGTGGAACACCTTCCTCGGGGAGGTGAACCCGGGGCTCGAGGGCAAGGCCGACATGGCCGAGATGGCCTGGATGACGAACGACCCCGACACGCTGCCCTATCTCGCGCTGCGCACCGAGGCGATGCCCGACCAGGGCGGGTTCAATTCCGGCTACTACTCGAACGCGGAGGTGGACACGCTTCTCGAGGAGGCGCGCCGCGCCACCGACCAGGACACCCGCGCCGAGCTCTACAAGCGGATGCAGGAGATCGTGCACGAGGACGCGCCGTGGGTCTTCGTCGCGAACTGGAAGCAGAACGCTGTGACGAACGACCGGGTCGAGGGTTTCACGCTCCAGCCCTCGTTCTTCCTGCTGCTCGACGACGTGGCGAAGAACTGAAGATGGCGGCGTGCCGGGGCCCCGGGGTCCCGGCACCTGCCGGCGAGCGGAACGATGAGGGGGGCGCGCCGCCGGGCGACGCCCCCGCGGAACAGGGAGGCGGCGCATGGGACGCTACATCCTCGGGCGGCTCGTCTCGGCCGTGCCGGTGCTCTTCGGGATCACGGTCATCGTGTTCCTGATCATGGCGCTCATTCCGGGCGATCCCGCCACGGCCATCCTCGGTGCCTACGCGACGCCCGAGAACGTGGCCAAGATCAACCGCGACCTCGGGCTCGATGCGCCGCTGGTCCTGCGGTACTTCAACTGGCTCGGCAACATGCTGACCGGGGATTTCGGCACGTCGTTCTCGCTGAACCGGCCGGTGCTCGACGAGGTGCTGGAACGGTTCGGCGCGACGCTGATCCTGGCCGGCTCGGCCTTCGTGCTCTGCGCGGTCTTCGGCATCGCCGCGGGCGTCGTGTCGGCGGCGAACCAGTACGGCGCGGCGGACAAGGCGATCACCTTCGCGGTCCTGCTCGGCATCTCGATCCCGTCCTTCTTCCTCGGGATGATGATGATCCTCGGCTTCGCCGTGACCCTGCGCTGGTTCCCGGTCTCGGGCATGTGGCCGATCTACGGTGACCGTGACCTCTGGGCGCTGCTCGACCATCTCGCCATGCCGGC
Source organism: Roseivivax isoporae LMG 25204 (assembly GCF_000521865.1). GTDB lineage: Bacteria > Pseudomonadota > Alphaproteobacteria > Rhodobacterales > Rhodobacteraceae > Roseivivax > Roseivivax isoporae. The sequence goes on along the minus strand of NZ_JAME01000026.1, from coordinate 50,444 downwards.
GGTGGCGCTTGCGGTCGTGGCGACGGGCGTGGTGGCGCGGCTGTCCCGGTCGGCCATGCTCGAGGTGCTGCGCCAGGACTTCATCCGCACCGCGCGGGCCAAAGGCGTGCACGAGCGCGGCGTGATCTGGCGCCACGCGCTGCGCGCGGCGATGGTGTCGATCATTCCGGTCCTCGGCATCCAGGCCGGCTTCGTCCTGTCGGGCGCGGTCTACATCGAGATCGTGTTCCAGTGGCCCGGCATCGGCCGGATGCTGGTGAACGCGATCCTGACCCGCGACATCCTGCTGGTGCAGGGCGGCGTGGTGTTCGTCGCGGCCTGCTACGTCCTGTTCAACATCGCCGTCGACGTGGCGCAGAGCCTGCTCGATCCGAGGATCCGCACATGACGTTCCTCAGGCTCCTCGCCCGCAACCGGCTGGCCCTCGCGGGCCTCGTGGTCATGGCGGCGGTGGTGGCGCTGGCGCTGGTGACGCCGCTCCTGCCGCTCGCCCCGCCCAACGTGACAGATACCGGCAACCGCTTCCTGCCGCCCTTCTCGGAGGGCGCGCCGCTCGGGACCGACCATCTTGGTCGCGACCTGCTGAGCCGGCTGCTCTGGGGCACCCGGCTGTCGCTGGCGGTGGGCTTTGCCGCAGCGCTGATCGCGGCGGTCCTCGGTGCGGCGATCGGCATCGTCGCGGGCTATTACCGCGGGCGGATCGACAACGTCGTGATGCGCGGCGTCGACATGCTGATGGCGTTTCCCTACATCCTGCTCGCGCTCGCCATCGTGGCGGCGCTGGGGCCCGGGCTGATGAACGCGCTGATCGCCGTGGCCGCGGTCAACGTGCCGTTCTTCGCCCGCAACATCCGCGGCATCACGGTCGGCATCGCCAACAAGGAATTCGTCGACGCGGCCCGGCTGTCGGGGCTCTCTGACGCCCGGATCATCCTGACCGAGGTGCTGCCGAACGTGGTGCCGGTCATCGTGATCGCCATGTCGACGACCGTGGGCTGGATGATCCTCGAGACGGCGGGGTTGTCGTTCCTCGGGCTCGGGTCGCAGCCGCCGGTCGCGGATCTGGGCTCGATGCTGGGCGAGGCGCGGTCGGCGCTCATCACGAACCCGCACACCTCGGTCGTGCCGGGCCTCATGATCCTGGTGATCGTGATGGCCATCAACCTCCTCGGCGACGGCGTGCGCGACGCGCTCGACCCGCGCCTGCGGTCGGGTGCGCTGTCGCGGCCCATGGCGGCCACGCGGGTCGACCGGGGCGACCGCGTCCCGCCGCCGGCCGATCCGGAGGCGGTGCTGGCACTCGAGGGCCTCGAGACGCAGTTCCACGTGGGCAAGCGGGTCTTTCGCGCCGTGGGGGGCGTCGATCTTTCGGTGAAGCCCGGCGAGTGCCTCGGCATCATCGGCGAAAGCGGGTCGGGCAAGTCCGTCACCGCGCTGTCGGTCATGGGCCTCGTGCCGTCGCCGCCAGGGGTCATCACCGCGGGCGCCGCGCGTTTCCGCGGCGAGGATCTCGTCGGCATGCCCTACGGGCGCCTGCGGGAAAAGCGCGGCCGCTCGGTCGCCTACATCTTCCAGGACCCGCTCGCGACGCTGCATCCGCTCTACCGGGTCGGCGACCAGCTGGTGGAGGCGATCCGCGCGCACCGGCCCATCGGTCGGGCCGAGGGCCGCGCGCGGGCGGTGGAGCTGCTTCGGGCGGTGCGCATCCCGAACCCCGAGGACCGGGTGTCGAACTACCCGCACGAGATGTCGGGCGGCATGCGCCAGCGGGTCGGCATCGCCATGGCGCTCGCCAACGATCCCGACGTCATCATCGCCGACGAGCCCACCACCGCGCTCGACGTCACGGTCCAGGCGCAGATCCTGTCGCTGCTCGACGACCTGCGGCGCTCGCGCGGGCTCGCCATCGTGTTCATCACCCACGATTTCGGGGTCGTCGGCCAGCTCTGCGACCGGGTCGCGGTCATGTATGCGGGCCGGATCGTCGAGGAGGGGCCGACCCGCGCCATCCTCGAGACCCCCCGCCATCCCTACACCGCGCGGCTGATCGACTGCGTGCCGGAACTGGGGCAGGGGCGACGGCGGCTCGAGGCGATCCCGGGATTGCCGCCCGCGGTCGACCGCCTGCCAGAGGGCTGCGCCTTTGCCGAGCGCTGCCGCAACGCGCGCCCCGACTGCCGTGCGGGGGACATCCCGCTCGAACGCGAGGGCACGCGCGCGGTGCGCTGCCTTCACCCCGAGACCCATCCCGAACGGGAGGCCGCGGAATGACCGTCGCGCTGAAGCTCACGAACCTGTCCAAGACCTTTCCCGTGCAGACCGGCCTCTTCGGGCGGGCCCGGGAGGGCGTGCGCGCGGTGCATCCGACCGATCTCAGTGTCGCGCAGGGCGAGACGCTGGGCATCGTCGGGGAATCGGGCTGCGGCAAGTCCACCCTCGCGCGGATGCTCGTGGGCCTCCTCGACCCGACCACCGGCAGCATCGAGATCGAGGGCGCGGCGCTCGACCGGGCGGATCCGGCGGAATTCGGGCGGCGCATCCAGTACGTCTTCCAGGACCCGATCTCGTCGCTCAACCCGCGCAAGACCATCCGGCAGATCATGGAGGCGCCGCTCAGGCGCCTGCACGGGATGAAGCGGGCCGAGCGCGAGGCCCGCATCGCGGAGATCTTCGCCTCCGTGAACCTGCGCGAGGAATTCCTCGACCGCTTCCCGCACGAATTCTCGGGCGGGCAGGCGCAGCGCATCGGCATCGCGCGCGCGCTCGCCGCCGAGGCGCGGATCCTCATCCTCGACGAGCCGGTGTCGGCGCTCGACGTGTCGGTGCAGGCGCAGGTGCTGAACCTGCTCGCGGACCTCAAGCGCACGTTCGGGCTCACGTACCTCTTCATCACGCACGACCTGTCGGTGGTCGAGGCGGTGAGCGACCGCATCGCGGTGCTCTATTTCGGCTCGGTGGTCGAGATCGGGCGCGCCGAGGACATCTTTCGCGCGCCCGCGCATCCCTACACGCGCCTTCTAGCCGACAGTGCGCCGGCGGTCGGCAGGCCCCTGACCGCGCCCGAGGGGCAGGACACGGAACTGCCCGACCCGCTGAACCCGCCCAAGGGCTGTGCCTTCGCCGCGCGCTGCCCCCGGGCGCAGGAGGATTGCCGCGCTGCACCGCCCCCGCTCCGGACGCTGCCCGACGGACGCGAGGCCGCCTGCCTGCATCCGCTCGACATCGCCGGCTGACGGGCCGGGGCATTGCGGGGGCGCGCGGCGCTTCTATATCGGTCGGGAGCGCCGCGACGGGCGCCCCTCACCGGAGGTCACGACATGGGATATGCCAGAACCGCGCTCCTGATGGCGGCGATGACGGCGCTCTTCCTCGGGCTCGGCTATCTGCTCGGGGGGACCGGCGGGATGGTGATCGCGCTCGTCTTCGCGGCGGGCATGAACGCCTTCAGCTGGTGGAATTCCGACAAGATGGTGCTGCGGATGCACAACGCGCGGCCCGTGGCGCGCGGCGATCGCACCGGCCTTCTCGAGCTGACGGAACAGCTGGCGCGGAACGCGGGCCTGCCGATGCCTGCCGTCTACCTGATCGACACCCCCCAGCCCAATGCCTTCGCTACCGGCCGAAACCCCAAGAATGCCGCGGTGGCGGTGACCTCGGGCCTCATGCGCACCCTCAGCCGCGAGGAGCTGGCGGGCGTCATCGCGCACGAACTCGCCCACATCCGCAACCGCGACACGGCGATCATGACGGTGACGGCGACCTTCGCCGGCGCGATCTCGATGCTCGCGAACTTCGCGCTGTTCTTCGGGGGGCGGCGCGAGGGCGGGCTCGGCATCGTCGGCGCCATCCTGATGATGATCCTCGCGCCGCTCGCCGCGGCGCTCGTTCAGATGGCGATCAGCCGGACGCGCGAATACGCCGCCGACCGCGCGGGAGCCGAAATCTGCGGCGATCCGCTCTGGCTCGCCTCGGCGCTCGAGCGGATCAGCGCGGGCGCCGCGCGGATCGACAACGACGCCGCTGAACGCAACCCGGCGACGGCGCACATGTTCATCGTGAACCCGCTGCACGCCCATCGGCACGACAACCTCTTCGCCACGCACCCGGCGACCGAGAACCGCGTCGCCGCGCTGCGCGAGATGGCACGCGGGGGCGGCCCGGCAGTCGCGCCGGCGCCGCGCCGGCCGGCGGCCCCGCGTCGCGGCACCGGCGCCGGCCCCTGGGGCTGAGGCGCGTGCCTCAGACGAAGTCGATCGCCTTGCGGAACGGCATCTCGCGCAGGCGCGTGCCGGTCGCGGCAAAGATCGCGGCGGCGAGGGCGGGCGCCGCAGGTGGCACCGGCGGCTCGCCGATCCCGCGGATGCGGCGGTTGGCCGTGAGCGCCGCCACGTGGACGCGCGGGGCCTGCGACAGGCGCAGGCCTTCGCCGTCGGGAAAGTTGCGCTGCTCGGCCATGCCATCCGAATAGGTGTGCTCGGCCGTGATCGCGTGGCCGAGGCCCCAGATCACCCCGCCCTGCACCTGGTTCTCGAAGTTCACGGGGTCGACCACGGGACCGGCATCGGCGGCGACCCAGACATCGTCGATGCGGATCCCGCGCTCCGTGGCGGTCACTTCGACGATCTCGGCCACCGGCACGCCGAAGCTCTCGACGAGGGCGACGCCCCGTCCGCGGCCCGGCCCCGACACGGGACCCTGCCAGTCCGCCATCTCGGCCACGCGTTCGAGCACGCCGCGCGCCACCGGGTCCGAGACGAGGCGCAGGCGTTCGGCGACCGGATCGGCGCCTGCGGCGTGGATGAGTTCGTCGAGGAGCCCCTCGAGGAAGAACCCGCCATAGGAGGCGCCGACCGACCGCCAGGACGACACCGGTGCCAGCCCCTCGGCGAGATAGCCGCGCACGCGGAAAGCCTGCGGCGCATACGGCGCGTTGAAGATGCCCGCCGCCGTCTGCGTGTCGGGACCGCCGAGCGGGATGCCGAGGCGCGTCGACTGCGACAGCGTGACGGGCGCCGCCGCCACGTCGATGTCGAGCGCGGTGACCCGGCCCTCCGCGACGCGGCCCGCGCAGCGCGCGAGCGCGATGTGGCGGGGGAAATCCTGCGCGAAATCCTCCTCGCGCGAGTAGGTCAGCTTGACCGGCGTGCCGCGCACGGCGTCGGCGATCTCGGCCGCGAGCCGCAGGTGCGCAACCTCGAGCCGGTGGCCGAAGCTGCCGCCGGCAAAGCGGTTGTGGAGCCGGACATCCTCGGGGGCGTGCCCCGTCGTCTCGGCCACGATGCGGGCCGCATCGGCGGGGACCTGCGTCCCCGTCCACACCTCGACCGCATCCTCGGTGACCCGCACGGTGGCGTTCAGCGGCTCGAGCGGCTGGTGCGCCACGTAGGGTGCGCGGTACGTCGCCTCGACGACCTCGCCCGGCGCGGCGTCCACGTCGCCGTCCTCGCGCCACGTGGCGTTCAGGGCGTCGGGACTGCCGAGGCTCTCGGCCAGCGCCTGCCAGTGCTGCTCCTGTTCGGGCCGGTAGGGCGCCTCGCCCCAGACGACATCGACCGCCTCCACCGCGGCGAAGGCGCGCCAGGTGTTGTCGGCGATGACCGCGACGCCGTTCGTCACCGGGACCACCTTCCGCACGCCGCGCATCGCCTCTGCCGGTGCCGCGTCGAAGCCGAGCATCGGACCGCGCCGGGGATTGGTCCGCACCGCCGCGTGCAGCATGCCCTCGAGCGCCATGTCGATGCCGAATTCCTGCCTGCCCGTGGATTTCGCGATCACGTCCGGCCGCGGCACCGCGCGGCCGATCAGCCGCCAGTCCGAGGCGGGGCGCAGCGGCACGTCCGTGACCGGATCGAGCGTCGCCGCCCGCCCCGCGAGCGCGGTGTAGGGCAGGGCGGTGCCGTCGGGCAGCAGCACTTGGCCGTCCGCGGTCCCGAGGTCGGAGACAGCGATGCCGGTCTCGGCCGCGGCGGCGGCCTTCAGCGTCTCGCGCGCCACCGCGCCGGCGCGGCGCAGCTTGTCGAAGCTGTCGGGCACGGAGGACGACCCGCCGGTCATCTGCAGCCCGATCACCTTCGTCGCGGCGCCGACCGCCGTCTCGAGGAACGCCGCCGGGATCGGCACGAGCGCGGCCAGGGCATCCGCCGCCTCGGCCGCCAGCGCAGTGTTGTAGTAGGCGGCGTCGGGCTCGGGGAAAACGGTGCGGTAGCCGCCGGGCGCGAGGTCCATCTCCTCGGCGATCAGCAGCGCCTGCATGTGGGCGGCGCCCTGCCCGATATCCGCATGGGGCGTCAGGAGGGTGACGCCTTCCGCATCCACCACGACCCACGGATTGAAGGTCGCCGCGCCCTCCGCCACCCGCCCCGCAAGCGGGTTGTCGTGCGGGCGGCGCACGGTCCAGATGCCGAAGGAGACGCCGCCGGCCAGCGCGGCCGAGCCCACGAGAAAGGTGCGCCGGGCAATCGTGCGGATCCGCGCCACGCTCTTCAGGCCCCCTGCGCCGCCCGGGCCGCGGCCCGGATCGCCGCGCGGATGCGCGGGTAGGTGCCGCAGCGGCAGAGATTGCCCGCCATGGCCGCGTCGATGTCGGCATCCGTCGGATCGGGTGTTCCGGCCAGCAGCGCCGCGGCCTGCATGATCTGGCCCGACTGGCAGTAGCCGCACTGCGCGACCTGACCCGCGATCCAGGCCGCCTGCACCGGGTGCGGAGCGTCGGGGGTGCCGAGGCCCTCGATGGTCCGGATGCGGGCCCCCGCGACATCGCCCGCCCGGACCTGGCACGAGCGCCGCGCGACGCCGTCCACGTGCACGGTGCAGGCGCCGCACTGCGCGACGCCGCAGCCATATTTCGTGCCGGTGAGCCCGATCACGTCGCGCAGCACCCAGAGGAGCGGCATCTCGGGCTCCACGTCGACCTCGTGGCCCACGTCGTTCACGATCAGGTACATGGTGCGTCGTGCCTTTCCGTCCGGTCCGGTCTCGTGGGCGCGAGGATACGCCCGCCCGGACGCACGGCAAGCGGGCATGGCGCCGCGCCGGCCCGCGACGTGGCGGCAGCGCGACCTCGCACCCCGGCCTTGATCCCGCCCTGCCGGATGGTGTTCTAAGGGGCCGAACGCGACACCGGCCACCATCGCGAGGCGCGGCCCATGCTCTTTCGAACGCTCGGACCCGTCGCGGCGCTGCTGCTGGGGTCGGCCTTCCTGCTGTTCGCGGGCGGCATGAACGGCCTGCTCCTGCCCATCCGCGGCGAGATCGAGGGTTTCACCGCCGCCTCGCTCGGGATGCTGGGCACGGGCTGGGCGATCGGCTACGTGGCGGGCTGCCTTGGCACGCCGGTGCTGGTGGCGCGGGTCGGCCACGTGCGCGCCTTCGGCGTGATGTGCGCGCTTGCGGCCATCACGGTGCTCGCCTCGCTCCTTTTCCTCACGCCCTGGGTCTGGACGCCCATGCGCGCGATCTCGGGCTTCTGCTTTGCGGGCGCGGCGATGATCGTGGAAAGCTGGCTCAGCGAACGGGCGGGCCGGGAATCGCGCGGCCGCATCTTCGGCATCTACACGATGGTGAACCTCGGGGCGACGACGCTCGGGCAACTCGCGCTGACGCTCGGCGATCCGTCGGGGCACGTCTTCTTCGTGGTGGCCGCCATGATCTACTGCCTCGCCCTCGTGCCGACGGCGGTCTCTGCCTCGCAGTTGCCCGCGCCGCTGACGAGCGTGGCGCTCGACCTGCCGGCGCTCTGGCGCAACTCGCCCATCGCGGTGTTCTCGGTGCTGATGGTCGGCATCTCGAACGGCGCGTTCGGGGCGCTTTCCGCGGTCTACGCGGCGCGGCAGGGGCTGACGCTGGCCGACGTCGCGCTCTTCGCCAGCGTGCCGCTCCTTGCGGGGGCGCTCGCGCAGGCGCCGGTCGGCATCCTGTCCGACCGCCTCGACCGGCGGCTCGTGCTGATCGGCACCGCGCTGCTCTGCGCCTGCGCCGACCTGCTCTTCGTGATCGGCCTCGTCGACGGGACGCTCGCGATCCTGCTTGCGGCGGGCGTCTTCGGCGCGACCGCTTTCTCGATGTATCCCCTCATCGCCGCGCATGCGAACGATCACGCCTCGGAAGGCACCGCGCTCCAGGTCAGCGGCGGGCTGCTGCTCGTCTTCGGGATCGGGTCGATCTTCGGGCCGTCCGCCGCGGGCTTCGCCATGACGGCCTACGGCGCGCAGAGCCTGTTCGTCGTGACCGGCGCCGCGCACGTGCTCCTCGTGCTCTTCGCGCTCTTCCGCCTCCGCGCCCGCGCCGCCGTCGCACATGACGACAAGACGGCGTTCCGCCCGATCCCGCTGCCGCGGGCCGCCACGCCGCAAACCGCGGCCTTTGCCGCGGGCGAGGCCGATGCCCCGCAAGGGCAGGGCGGCTGAGGCCCGTCCGTCCTCGGGCCGCCACCGGACCACGGTTATGAAGGATCACCATCATCCTTGATCGGAGCCGGCCGGCTCACTAGGCTCGCCCTCGCGGCACCGGGGGCGTCCGGTGCCGCACGTGCTATGCGTACCGCGCTTTTCCTGGCATCGCGATGAAGGTCGACCCGGGTCACGAGATCGAACGGCTGTACGGGCTCGAGTACAGCGAGAAACACGAACTGACCGTCCGCTTCACCGGGATCCTGCTCGGGAATCTCCTGCTCGTCGCGTATTTCGAGGAGCCCGGCCTCTGGGCCTGGTCGGTGGCCTACCTCACCGTGCACTTCTCGTATTTCATGTTCCTCAGGCGCGCGCGCCGGGCGGCGCGGACGGCGCACCTGCATGTCGGCACGGTGCTCTTCCTGTGCATCATGGTCGCCTATCTCTGGGTGCCGGTCTTCCTCGTGGCGCAGGCGACCATCGCGACCGTCGCCATGGGGCTGAGCCTCGTCGGCGCGCTGCTCGTCTACCTCGTGCGCCGGGCGGACACGATGCCGCTCATGGTCCTGGGGCAGGTCACCGTGGTGGGAATCATGGGTGCGGTCGCCATGTACGAGGTGCTGCGGGCGGTGGACCGCCCGCTCGAGAAGCTCGGGATCGTGGTCGCGGGCACCGCCTTCATGGGGTATTTCGCGCTCGCGCTCTACGTCTCGCGACAGCGGCGCTTCGAGGCGCACGAGGCGGCGGTCCGCGGCCTGCAGGCGCAGAAGCTGTCGGCCGTCGGGCAGCTTGCCGGCGGGGTCGCCCACGACTTCAACAACAACCTGACCGCCATCATGGGCAATATCGAACTCGCGCTCGTGGTCAGCGACGCGGCGGAGCGGGACAACTGCCTGCACGAGGCGCTCCTCGCCTCGCGGCAGGCCGCGCACACGGTGCGCCAGCTTCTGCTCTATGCCCGCAAGGAACATCCCGACCTGCAGGTGGTGGCGGTGACCGACCTCGTCGGCCAGCTCGGCGCCCTGACCCGGCGGCTCATTCCGGCTTCGGTCGACACGACCTTCTGCCCTGGAGCGCCGGGCGTGCGCGTGCGCTGCGACAAGTCGCAGGTGCTGACCGCGCTCATCAACCTGGTGACGAACTCCATCGACGCCATGGAAAGCGGCGGCCGCATCGCCGTCGGCACCGAGGTGATCGAGGTGACGAAGCCCGCGGGCCTCTGCGACGGGGGCCAGATCGGCACGGGCCCCTTCGTCGCGATCTCGGTCAGCGACACCGGCCCAGGCATCCCCCGCGACATCCTCGACCGTATCTTCGAGCCGTTCTTCACGACGAAGCCCGTGGGCAAGGGCACGGGCCTCGGCCTTTCCATGGTCTCGGGCGTCGCGCGCAGCCTCGGCGGCGGCGTCGACGTCACGACCTCGCCGGAGGGCACCAGCGTCGCGATCTTCCTCCCGGTGCACGTCCCCCCGCCGGGCCCCGCCGCACCCGAGACGCCCTCCGGCGACAGGCCGTGAGCCCGGCCGCGGCCGCGGCGTCGCCGTTCGGCGCGTGCGGGCCGGTCACTCTGACGCGGCTCTCTCGCCAGGGGTGCGCGCGCCGCCGTGGCGGCCCTGTCCGGCGAGGAAGGTCCCGTAGCCGTCCGCGATCCCTGGATGACCGACGAGCCGCGCGCATTTCCACGCGCCGGCCACGGCCGAGGAGATGACGGGCAGGCCGCCTCGGTCTTCGATCGGCGCAGTCACGTCGAGCGTCTGCAGGCCGCCGCACGAGATGAACAGCGCATCTGCGTCGGGGGCGTGCGCCGCCGTCCGCACGCCGAGTTCGACGATGTCCTGCGGCGTGACGCGCAGGACATCGTCCACGTCGGTGATGTCGAGGCAGTCGAGCGCGGCGATCTCGAGGCCGGACGCCCGCAGATAGGCCGACAGCCGCGCGTTCACCTCGGCGCCGTATGCCGTGGCAACCGCGATGCGTCGCGCGGACAGCTGTCCGAGAGCCTCGATCACCGCCGTCGTCATGGTGCTGGCCGGAAGCCCGGTCGCCGTTCCCATCGCCGCGACAAGCCGGTCGTTGAACTCGGACCCGCGGTAGAAGCTCAGCGACGTGCCCATGAGGACGACAGCGTCGGCCCCGCGCTCCGCGAGCGTGACCGCAGCGCTTTCGACACGTTCGATGACCCCGTCGTAGCCCTGCGGCGTCATGCGATCGAGCCCGAGACCGATCGCGTCGAACGCGATCTCCGGGTAGAGTTGCGGCGGCTCGGGCGGGACGTCGCCGCGCGCGGGGGGAACGATCAGGCCCACCTTCCTGGTGCCCTCTGTCGCCTTGGTCATCGCCGTCATCCCTTTCCCCGGCCGCGGGCCGATGGGCGCGCCGCGCAGTCCCGCACCGCGTCTTGATCGAGGTCGAACCCCAGACCGGGCGTGTCCGGCAATCGAAGGCGCCCCGCCTCCGGCTCGGGAAGGCCGCGGAACAGCGTCCGGCACAGCGCGACCGCAGGCAGGTGCCATTCCACGAGCGTTCCGTTGGTGACCCCGGCCTGCAGGTGCATGTTGTGGAACGGCCACGCACCGCCATTCGCGATCGGCACCCCGAAACCATGCGCGAGCCCGGCGATCTTGAGACATTGCGTGATCCCGCCGGTGATGGCCACGTTGGGCTGCACGAGATCCACCGCGCCGGCGCTCAGCAGGTCGCGGAAGCGGAACGCCTGACCCTCGTTCTGGCCGGCCGACAGGCTCAGGCCGGTGCGGCGGCGCAGGTCGGCCATGGCGGCCGCGTCGTTGCCCGCTATCGGCTCCTCGAAGAGGTCGACGCGGGCCTCGGCGACCATCTCGGCCAGCTTCGCGGCATGGAACGGGTCGAGATTGCAGTTCGCGTCGATGAACAGCATGACGTCCGGCCCCACCGCCTCGCGCACGGCGCGGACCCGCGCCGCGTCCTCGCGCAGGAGCGCCATGATGTCGCGCGGCGCATCCCGCCGTGCGAGCGCCTCGGCCGCGACCGTCATCTTCACCCGCTCGAAGCCCTGCGCGACGCAGGACCGCGCCGAGGCGACGAGCTGATCGCGGTCGAGGAACGGAAAGCCGCAGGTCGCGTAGAGCGGCACGCTGTCGCGCGCGCCGCCCAGGAGACGCCAGACCGGCAGCCCGAGCGCCCGCCCCCTGATGTCCCACAGCGCGAGGTCGACGGCGGCGATGGCGTGGCTGGCATAGCCCGATTGGCCGCGCGGGGTCAGCAGCCAGTAGAGCCTGTCCCAGATCGCCTCTGTCGCGAGCGCGTCCGCGCCGACGATGGCCGGCGCGATCAGTTCGGTCACGATCGGGGCGACCGCCTCCTCCTCGGTGATCGCGGTGAAGCCGTGTCCCACGAGCCCGTCCTCGGTCTCGACCTCGACGATCACGGCGGAGAGGCCCGTCTCGCGTACCGCGCCCGCGATCTCGAGCCGGACAGGGACGTTGACGGGCGTCGCGCTGACGCGGGCGATGGCAGTGGTCTTTGGCGAAAGGTCTCGGGGCATGGAATCTCCGGATCACATCATCGAATGCGGGATCAGCAGCGCGATCCCGGGAAACAGCACGAGCAGGAGCGAGGACAGGGCGAGGATGGCGATGAAGGGCACGGAGCCCTTCATGATCTGTCCCATCGGCACCTCCGGCGCGATGGACTTCACCACGAACAGGTTGATGCCAAGCGGCGGCGTGATGCAGCCGATCTCCATGTTGAGGGTGATGAAGACGCCGAACCAGACCGGGTCGAACCCCGCTTCCAGCGCGAAGGGCAGGAACATCGGCGCGGTGATGACGACGATGGCGAAGGGCGGCAGGAAGCAGCCGAGGATCAGCATCACCACCCAGAGGGCGAACAGCGTCACCCACTTGTTGCCGAAGGCGCCGAGCAGGGTTTCCGTCACGTCCGACACGACCCCGTGGAACGACAGGAACTGGGCGAAATAGTACGAGAAGGTCGCGATCAGCAGGATCATCGAGGTGTCGCGCACGGTCTTGAGCAGAAGCCGGGACCAGGTGCGGCGATCGGTGATGCGGTAGACGACGAGGACCAGCAGGATCGACGCGGTGGCGCCCACCGCCGCGATCTCGGACGGGGTGGCCCATCCGCCGTAGAGCGCGATCATGATCAGCGCCATCATCGCGAAGAACGGAAGAACCCTCCAGCGCGCGGCGCGATCGCTCATGATCTCCTCGGCGGTGGGGGCGATCGCGGGATTGTGCCGCACCTCTCGGGACATGCGCCAGATCGTGTAGGCGGCGAAGAGCCCCGCGACCATGAGCCCGGGCAGGAGCCCCGCCAGGAAGAGCTGCCCGATCGAGGTCTTGGTGACGATCCCGTAGAGCAGCAACACGATCGACGGTGGGATGAGGATGCCGAGCGTGCCGCCGCCGACGACGATGCCGCAGGCCAGCGCCGGCGGATAGCGCCGCGCGAGCATTTCCGGCACCCCGGAGGACCCGATGGCTGCCACCGTGGCGGGGGACGACCCCGACAGGGCCGAGAACAGGGCCGAGCCGCCGATCGTCGACACGCCGAGGCCGCCGGGCACCGGCAGGATGCGGTTCAGCGTGCGATAGATGTCCGCTCCCGCGGGGCTGACCGCGACGATCGCGCCCATGAAGATGAACATGGGCAGGGCCACGAGTTCGATGGAGTTGAGCGAGGAAAACGCCGCGTCGGCGATGTAGATCGCCTGGCCGAGCTCGCCCGTGAACGTCATCAGGATCAGGACCGTCGCGGCCAGCGCGTAGGCGATTGGCAGGCCGGCGAAGATCAGCAGCAGGAGCAGGCCGAAGGCCAGCAGGCCGAAGAGGGCGGGGGTCATGTCAATGCGCCTCCTGCAGCACGTGGTCCTGCGGAACCGGCACGCCGGCCAGCCGCAGCGCGATGTCGACCGCCAGGCAGAACGAGATCAGGACGCTGCCCAGCGGGACCGCGAGATAGGGAAGCCAGAGCGGCGGCCCCCACAGCGTCTCGGACCGCCAGCCGGTTTCCCACGCGCCGGCGGTCATGTGCCAGCCAGACACCGCCAGCAGGACGAAGAGCGCCAGCGCCACCGCGTCGAGCAGCCCGCGATGCACGATGCGGGCACGCCCCGTGAGCCGCTCGCGCAGCATGTCGACGGCGATCTGCCCGCCGTCGCGATGGGCAAAGCCTGCCGACAGGAAGGCCGCGTAGATCAGCAGGTAGACGCCTGCCTCGAGTTCCCAGATCGTGTTCATGCCGACGATCCCGCGGGCGAGGACTGCCCAGGAGATGGCGATGCAGGCGAAGAGGATCGCGCCTGCGGAGATCACGGCGCCGGTGCGGGCGGCGATGTCGGTCACGCGGCGAAGCGTCAGAAGAAGGCCGGTCATCCGGATAGGTCCGTCCTGTTCGGGAAGTTGGGCGTCCGGGCGGCGCGGATCAGGCACCGCCCGGTGCGCCTGTCGCTCAGTTCGACAGCGGTGTGGTCAACGCCTCGAGCGCCGCGTCGCCGTTCGGCACGTTCTCGCGGAAATAGCTCCAGGCGTTGTCCTCGGCGTCGGCCTGCCAGGCCGCGGCCTGGTCGTCGTCGAGCCGATGGACGGTCACGCCGGCCGCCTCGAACGCGGCGGCGATGTCGGCCTGCTCGGCCGCGGCGGCCTCGACGAACCAGGCCTCGGACTCCTCGACCGCCGACAGCACGGCCTCGTAGTGCTCCGTCCCGATCTTGTCCTCGAGGCCGGGCGCGGCCAGAAGTCCGTGCATCGCGCCGACGAAACCCTTGCCGATCAGCATGTGGTCGACGACTTCCTGAAGGTTGTAGCCCTCGAACGAGCTGTAGATGGTCAGCACGCCCGACAGGACGCCGGTCTGCAGCGCCTGATAGATTTCGGATGCCGGAAGCGACGTGATCGTGGCGCCGTTTGCCATCATCATCGCCTCTGTCGCCCGGCCGAGGCCGCGCATCTTGTGGCCGTCCATGTCCTCGGGCAGGAGGATCGGCTCTCCGGTATTCCCGATCGTGCCCATCGCGAAGCCGCCGCCCGCCAGCGTCACGCCGGTTTCCGCCACCGCCTCCTGCAGCATCGGCCAGATCTCGCGGCTGCGCCATTCGAGACCGTCGGCCGGTTCCGAGACGACGCCGGGCAAGGCGCCGATCTCGGCCAGCGGTGCGCGTCCCGACAGCCAGGGCAGCGGATAGATGGCCAGGTCGATGCGGTTCTGAACCAGGCCGTTGTACTGCTCGCGCGCCTTGAAGAGCTGCTGGTTGGGAAAGATCTCGACCGTCACCGCGCCGTCGGTCTTCTCGTCCACGAGCTCGGCGATCTTCTCGGCCCAGCGATGGCGGGTGTCGTCCTCGGTGTAGGAGTGGCTCAGCCGCAATGTCTCGGCGGAGACGGCGGTGCCGACGCAGAGCGCCGCCACGGTGATGAAGAATCGTCTCATGGTCATTCCCCGTTGGTCAGGAGCTTCGGATTTCTTGTTGTTGATGTACCGAGGCTAGGCTTTGGTATACCCAAGAGTCAATCTGGCATTTCCCGCTGGCGTGTCCTATTCTGGCGCGGGTGAACGAGCTGGCGAGTGACGATGACCGACACCAAGACGATGGCCGACCGCCTGCGCGCCGCGCTCGAGGAGGAAATCCTCGCGGGCCGGTTGCAGCCGGGGGATGAACTCGACGAGCGCAAGATCGCGGCACGGTTCGAGGTGTCGCGCACGCCGGTCCGCCAGGCGCTG
The DNA here is from genome assembly GCF_000521865.1 of Roseivivax isoporae LMG 25204. GTDB lineage: Bacteria > Pseudomonadota > Alphaproteobacteria > Rhodobacterales > Rhodobacteraceae > Roseivivax > Roseivivax isoporae. The sequence continues at coordinate 35,340 of NZ_JAME01000026.1, read as the reverse complement.
ACACAGCTTGCCTCGGTCGGGCTGGTCGCCATGCGGCCGCGGCAGACCTCGGTCGTCTCGGCACTCGACATCAAGCAGCTGGCACAGATGTTCGAGGTGCTTGCCAGCCTCGAGGCCATCGCTTGCGACCTCGCCGCGCGGCGCATGGGCGATGCCGACCTCTCCGCGTTGGAAGCCCTGCACGAGAAGATCGCCAGGACGGTCGAGGATGGCGATCCCGACGCCTATGCCGTGCTGAACCTGGAATTCCACCAGGCGATCTGGGCCGGGGCCCACAACACCTACCTCGAAGCCCAGCTTTCGACGCTGCGTCTGCGCCTCGCCCCCTACAGGCGCTGGCTCATCGAGAAGATGGACCGCCTGCGCCGATCCCATCGCGAACACGCGGACATCCTCGCGGCGCTCCGCGACGGCGATGGCGCCGCCGCGTCGGCGCTGATGGCGCGGCACGTCCAGGACGGCGACAGGTTCATCGATTTCCTGATGTCCGAAGGCGCCCGCACCTGAGTACCGCCAGCGGCGCGTCCCGACCCGGTAGCGGCACGTTCGCGCCCCTCAGACCCTCGACTGAAGAGGTGTTGGGCGGTGATGGCGCGCCACCGAATGGCGCAGGCGGTTCACGTGGCGTATCACGCGCCATTCGGCTTGGCCGATCCTGCGATGGGCCATCTTGAACAGCCGGCGTTCGTGCAGGAGACGGCCCATGGCCGTGCGGCCGATCCCGGGAAAGCCGGCAAAGCCGAGGTGGCGCGCCATCCGGTCCTGCACCTCGAGTCCGAGGGACAGTTTCCACCCGCCGGAGGTCGCGCGGATCCAGTCCCAGTCGAGGTCACCGGCCCCATCGCGGGCGAGGTCGATGAGCTCGAGCAGGTACCGCAGGTCGACGAAGCCGCTGACCAGGGCCTCGTCATGCGCCATCTCGTGGCCGAGATTGATGACGAATTGCAGGCTTGCATCCGGCACGGTCAGGACGCGCGATCCGGCGCGGATCGCTGTCGTCCGTCGCGCCATCTCCCCGGGCGGGACGAGCCGCGCGACGAGGGGCGGCAGGGACACGTGCATGTCGACCGCGCCGACATCAGACGGACGGAAATAGCACCCCATGGAATGCGGGCCCGGATCCTCGGCGAACCGGTCGTAGCCGCAGGCGCGCAGGACGCGCGCGGCATCCTCGCCCTGGTCTGCACGGATCAGGAGGTCGAGGTCCCGCATCATCCGCGACGGGAGCGTGTCGCGGCCAAGGCACCGCGCCAGGTGGGCACCGCCCTTGAGGATCGTCGGCACGATGCCGCGGGACTGCAGGGCATCCACCAGCTCGCCGAGCTGCGCCGACAGGCGGCGGTTGCGTGCGCCGTTCAGCGCGTCGAGGGTCTCGAGGTAGTCCAAAGCCTCGCGGTCCTGACCCTGCGCCTGTCCGCCCTGCGCGAGCGCACGATGGAGGCGGGGGCCGAGGAAATGCGCATCCGCAAGGGCGACGAGCCGGGGCCAGTCGATGCCCGGCAGCGGCGCGCCCCTGAGGCAGCCGCCAAGATGCCGGAGCGTCGTGTCGAGTCGTCGCCCCTCCATGCGCATGGCGGTCATCCCGTCGCGGCGAGCCGGTCGCGGGGCATCAGTGGCCAGGCCGTGTCGATCATGGCCATGGCGTCGTCGAGCGTGCGATAGGTCATCCGGTAGAACCGGGCCCCCGCGACGCAGGCCATGAGCGCATCAAAGGCGTGCGGCGACAGCTTGCGGTCGGTGGACCAGGCGCCGTTCAGCAGGGTCGCTATCGCGTCCGCGACCCCGAGCGGCGTCATCCGCGGGGGGCACCGGTCGGTCCTGTCGAGGCAGAGCACGGTCCGGACCCGCCGCGCCTCCGGCGTGCCACGGGTGAGCGCGAGATAGCGCACGCGCTGGCCGTCGGGCCGCGTGAACGCGGGACAGCCGGCCACGTCCGGACGGTGCGGTGCGAGAATGGCCCACGCGCCCTGCTTGACCGTGGCGGGAAAGGGCAGCGCCCTGACCCGTCCGTCCGTCTGCAGGGAACAGACGTCGTCTCCGTCCAGCCGGAAGCCGGCGGCGCCGAGGGCGACCGCAAGCGTGGACTTGCCCGCGCCCGGTGCGCCCGCCAGCAGCAAGGCCTCGTCCCGTCGTGACAGCGTCGCGGCATGCAGCGCGACGGTGTCGACCGCCGCGAGCGCCATGTCCGTCAGCGCCATCTTCAGCGCGGGCGCGGCCTCTTTCCAGGTGACCCAGTCGGTCTCGCCGCCATTGCGCGCGATCCCCACCCGATGCGGCGCGCCGATCACAAGGAGCTGCCTGCCCGGCCGGGGGTCGGGGGCTTCGAGGGGGGCGAGCATGTCCCGGAGCGGCCGGAAGTGGCCGGTGCCAAGGAAGTTGACGCAGACGCGGATGACGCCGAGGTCGACCTGCATGCGGAACGCCACGTCGCGGGGGCCGTCCCGCGGCGCGATGTACTCGACGATGCCTGCCCGCAGAAGGTCGTCGAGCATTTGTGACGCGTCCTCCCCGGACGCCCGCGCGGCCGCGGCGACGTCACCAAGCGGGATGCCGGCCTGCAGCCGATCCCAGAGGTCGGCCACGAGGGGCGAGGCCGCGAACAGGCTCTCGCGCCCCGGCACGAAAAGCAGCGCCGTGCCTCCGACGCATGCGAGACGCGTTCCCTCGCACGCGACCAGGACGTGGTTCCGGTCGCTTGGTTCAAATGTCATGTGCATCGCATCCGGCCGTCGCGGTCCGGCGTCGCTCTCGGGCCGGGGGCCCGTCAGGCGATGCCGAGCACTTTCTTCACGGCCGTGATGACCTTGCCCAGTGCGCGGCCGTTGGACTTCTTGCCGCCCCGGGTCGCGCCGCCGCCGGACCGCGCCACGGCCTCGGACGCGAGCGTGGTCGACAGGAGGAAGGCGACGGCGGGAGCGGCGGCAAAACGGCCGCTCTTCTTGATGAAATCGCGTCTCTCGAGTGAGGACGGCTCGTCGTCGTCAGGCTGTTTGTCAGTGGGAGTTGGTTCCATCTCGAAAACCCCAAAACAGCGCGACCTCTTCGCGCTGTCCCCAGTTGTCGACCGTTCCGCGCGCAAGGCAATCGGCAGTTCGGGCAGAGCGCATACGCCTTAAGATGATGGTGCGCGCGACCTGCCTCCTTGCGCCTGCGGTGCCGGGTGCGCGCCGTGTCCGGCCGAGGCCGCGCGGCGCGCCTTGCGCCCTTCCCGCGGCCCAGTTTCGGACCCCTCCGGCTTCAGGTTTCCCGGGCCGCGGCCAGGAGGTGCCGGAGCTGGTCGACGTGGCGTGCGGACATGTCTTGGCCGGACTTGTCCTCGATGAAGTCCCGGGCGGCCCTCAGGATCCCCGCCAGGCGTTCGTTCTCGGCCTCGGCCTGGTAGAGCTGCTCCCGGAAGAACTCGAGATCCTCGTCGCGTTCGCTCATGAACGGCTCCTTCTGTGTCCGTGTGCGTGGGGTGCGGCCGGCGGGGCAGCGTCGCGCTCAGTTCGCCCGGCAGAGCGTGTGGATCACCCTGATGTCGTCTCCGAACTCCGGGTTCTCGGGCAGGTAGGCCCTGGGCTCGGTGATCTCGATAACCGTCCAGGCGCCATCCCGCGCCATCCTCTCGATCACGGTGCCGAAGCCGAGCGCCTCCCAGCGATCCGTCCGCTGGGTGAAGCTCACCACGCCCTCCGGCCTCACGATCCGGCAGAGGTCGCGCAGGAGCGCCTCGGCATCCTCGATATAGGTCAGGACGCCGACGGAGGCCGCGGCATCCATGGCGTTGTCCGAAATCGGCAGCGGCAGCTTCTGGAGATCGACCGCCATGAGGCGGTCGTAGCTGCCGGTCTGCTCGGCGATCTTCAGGGATTCCTCCGAGATGTCGGCGCCGATGATCGTGAAGGTCCCGCGCCGCTGCAGGGCGGACCCGAAGAACCCCGTGCCGCAGCCGACGTCGAGGACCGCGCAGCCGTCCTCAAGGAGCGGGGCCAGCAGCGCGGCCGCGTCCGCCGGGGCCCTGTAGTTCCAGCTCCTGAGCGTCGTGTCGTAGGTCGGGGCCCAGTCGTCGTAGTAGCCGGACACGGCGTCCGACTCGGTCGTTCCGGTTTTCAGGTCGAACTGTTCCCTGTCGCCTCTCGAAGCCGATGACATCTGGCGCGTTCCTCGCTGATCCGTTCGGGGCAGGGTACCCTGAACAGGGCCGAGGGCAACCGCTGCGGGCCGCACGATGTTGCCTGGCGGGCGGAGGGGAGCCCTTGCCGACGTGCGACCGGGCGCCGAACGGCCGGTACCCGGTCGCGTCGCAGCCGGTTACTTGCCCTTGTCCACCATGGCGGACACGGTCTTTCCCTTGGCGGAGTCGGCCGCCGCGAGGACCTTCTCCTTCGCCTTCTTCGGTTTCTTGTCTTCTCGACCGCGTTTCGATTTACCTTTGGCCATCTCGAACTCCATTGTCAGGTCATGAAGCAGTGACGCCCGGTCCGGTCGTCTCCGGACCCCGGGCACGGCGTCCGGGTCCTCGATCAACGTCGGACCCAAGGTCGCCTCGGCAGTGCTTTTCAGCTCAGCTGCGGCATGAGATGCGTGCCGGCGGGTCCTCCTCACCCGCACGGAAGAAGTGGGAAGCCGCGCGCCGACCGGCAAGATGACCGCCGAAATATGGCCTGCCCGCGGCCTGGGACGGAGCCCATCCGTTACACGGGCGCTGTTTCGTTCGGGTTTCCGAAATGGCGCGCGAAATCCAGCAAGGCGGCATCGCGCCCGGGTTTCGCGATCATCTGGACGCCCATCGGAAGATGCGCCAACGCGCCTCCGTAGGTCCCGAGGGGGAGGCTGACCGCTGGCCAGCCGAGGAGCGTCCAGAGCCGTTGCGGGGCCCGTGACCCGGTCCCCCGCCCGAGGACCGGCGGGACATCGACGACGGACGGCACGATGATGACCGTGTCATCCGCGACGGCCGCGTACATGATGGTCTGGAGGTGGCGCTGCGCCCGCCTGAGGGCGCGGTGATCCGGCCCGGAAATGCGCGCGCCTGCCTTTGCCATCTCCACGAGGTCGCTCGGCAGGCGGGAGGCATGGGATTCGATGAGCGCGCGATGGTTGTCGACGATGCCCTTGCACAGCAGGCCCTGAAGGATGTCCGCCTCCTCGACCCGGATGTTTTCGGGCAACGGGTCGTCCCGCAGCGCCATGCCCTGCTGCCGGACCCTCGATGCCGCGTCCTCGAGCACGCGCCGGACCGACGGATGGACGTGGCCGGAAAACCAGATCGGAGGCATCCAGGCCGCCGCGAACGCGCCCCGGCGACCTGCCGATCCCGACAGGAGGTCGAACACGCGCGCGACCACGCCGGCGTCGCGCCCGATCAGGCCCACATGGTCGAGCTCGGCAGCCAGACGCATGACGCCGAGGGTCGGCAGGGCGTCGAATGTCGGCTTGAAGCCGACGACACCGCAATAGGACGCAGGCCGGATGATCGAGCCCACCGTCTGCGTTCCGAGGGCGAAGTCAATGAAGCCCGCGGCCACGGCCGCGGCCGACCCGGCGGACGAACCGCCCGGTGTCCTGCAGAGATCATGCGGGTTTCGTGTGCCGCTGTCGCCTGCGATGGCGAGCATCGTGGATCGCGTGGTCCCGACCCGTGCCGCGCCCGTCGACTGGACTCGATCGACGATGGCCGCATTCTTGCGACCGAGCCGGGCCCGCAGGAAAGGCATTCCCGGCGGCGTGGCCAGCCCTTCCTGCTCGATGACTTCCTTGACCCCGAACCTGAGGTACGAAAGGGCGCCCGACCGCAGGCGGGGGACCGAAAGCACCTCCACGAACGCGTTGATCTTGCCGTCCCGGGCCTTGAGGCGCTCGGTCGAGGGATCCTGCGGCTCAGCCGCGCCGCGCGACAGCTCAGTCCGCGTAGCCATCTGATGCCTCAAGGGTGAAGGTTTTCGCGAGCTCCTCGTCCAAGGCCTCGAAGATGCGGGCCTCGCTGCTTTCGCTGATCGCGCTCGGGGGTCACGTCATCGGGGGGACCGTCGACAGGGCTTCCCTGCAGCACGCGCTCTGCATGGTTCCGGGAACGCTTCTGGGCGACATTCTGGGGCAGCGTTTCAGGTGGTCTCAGAACAGGCTCCTGGTCGACCGTCTGAGCATGGGCATCGTGGCCCTCTCCAGCGCCATGTTGTTTGCAGGCGCCGTAGGCGGTTAAGGATCCCATCGTGCCGACTTGCGGAGGGAGGCCGATGAGCGGGCTAAGCGGAGGATGCCTCTGCGGCGACGTGAGGGTCACCGTCGCGGGGCATCCGCGTCGGGTGGGCATCTGTCACTGCATGGAGTGCCGGAAACACCACGGGGCCCCGTTCTTTGCCGCGGCCGTCTTTCCGGCGCATGCGGTGACCGTCACGGGCCACCCGAGCGCCTACCGGGGACGGTATTTCTGCCCGACATGCGGCTCATCGATCTTTGCCCGCAGCGACGACGAGATCGAGGTGCATCTGGGTGCGTTCGACGAACCGGACCGGTTCGTGCCGACCTACGAGCTGTGGACCTGTCGGCGAGAGGCGTGGCTGCCTCGTTTCGAGGGTATGGTGCAGTTCACGCAGGATCGGCCCGGTCCCGACGCGTGACCGGACCGGACAGGCGCGGCACCCGATGCCGTGCAACGAGGCGTGGCACCCGCGCCTGCGCCGGGCAGATGCCTCCGGTGCGTTCCGGATTTCTGCAATGACGCCAGCATTTTCGCTGACCTTCAAAATTTCCAGAACAGTTTCTTTTGAAACCAAGAATAGAATTCTGGCTCAGATCGCACCTAACATTTTAGATCGACAGGGACGAGACCCGGGACGGTCCGCGACCGGGCGCCGGCAGAGGGAGGACCACGCCATGACCGACCAGATTACCGACGTCGACGACGAGGCCGGGGGCGGCTTCCGCATGCCCCACATCTACGTCATTCTCTTCGTGTTCACGGCGATCGCGGCGGCGCTGACGCATGTGATCCCTGCGGGGGTCTACGACCGCGTGACGCTGCCGAACGGGCGCAGCGCCATCGATCCCGACAGCTACCGGAGCGTGGCGCCCACCCCGGTCGGTCTCGAGGAGTTCATGCTCGCGGTGCCGAGCGGGCTGGTCGATGCCGCGGTCGTGGTGTTCTTCACGTTCATCATCGGCGGCATGTTCACGGTGATCCGGCGCACCGGCCTGATCGACGTGGCGGTCGACAAGCTCAGCCGCAGGTTTGCCGCGCGCAGCCTGCTGATGCTGCCGGTGCTGATGACCACCTTCGCCGTCGTAGCCTCCCTGATCGGGACCCAGGAACTTGCTCTGGTCTACGTCCCGGTGATCCTGCCGTTGATGATCGCGCTCGGTTTCGACTCGATCACCGCCGCGGCGACGGCGCTGCTGGCGACGACGGCGGGGTTCACCGCCGGCGTGCTCAACCCGATCAATACCGGGCTCGCCCAGTCCATCGCCGAGCTGCCTCTCTATTCCGGGGCCGGGTTGCGGGCCGTGCTCCTCGTTGCGCTGCTCGCGGCCGCGATCCTGCACCTCACGCGCTACGCGCGCCGCGTCCGGACAAACCCGCACCTGAGCCTGATGGCGGGTGACGCGCGCGAGGAGGAGAAGCGCAGGTCGTACTGCCACGATCTGTCGGGCGCGCCGATGCGGTTCACCACGCGGCAGGCCTGGGCCGGGATCGTCGCGCTTGCCTTCTTCGCGGTCATGGTCTGGGGCGTGCTCAGCCGCGGGTGGTTCATGCTCGAGATGGCCGGCCTCTTCGTCCTGATGGGCGTCGGCGTGGGGCTCGTCGCGGGGATGAGCACGGCGCGGATCTGCGAGGCCTTCAACGAGGGCTTCCGTGATGTCCTCATGGGCGCGATCATCGTGGGACTCGCGCGCGCCGTGGCCGTGATGCTCGAGCAGGGCCAGGTGATGGACACGCTCGTCCACGGCCTCGGCGACCTCGTGGGAAGCTTTCCGGACACGCTTGCGGCGGTCGGCATGTTCCTGTCGCAGCTGGGCTTCAATTTCGTCATCCCCTCGGGCAGCGGGCAGGCCCTGGTCACGATGCCGATCATGGCGCCGCTGTCCGACCTGATCGGCGTGACCCGGCAGAACGCCGTGCTGGCCTACCAGCTGGGGGACGGTCTCTCGAACATCTTCTACCCGACCTCGGGCTACTTCATGGCGACGCTCGCGCTCGCGGGGGTGGGGTGGGACCGCTGGATCCGGTTCTTCCTTCCCCTGTTCCTGACATGGATCTGCATCGCCCTCGCGTTCCTGATCTTCGCTCAGACGACGAACTGGATCGGCTGATGGACACCGGCGGGGGCTTCCGTGAACTCCCCCTTAGCCGTCCGCGGGAGTGTTACTTCCGACATCGACCGGAAATGGGCTCCGGCTGAGGGCCGCTCCAATTCGGGTCAGGGCCATCAGCAAGTCCTGTTGCCATCCCCCAAACACGCGCAGCCTGCCGTCTTAGACCAAGTCATCCGGCTCTCGGGGTGACGGTCATGAGAATTTCGCGCGGCCCCGTGTAACGCTGCCTGGCCGATGATCTGATGGGTCGGCCGGGCGTCCGTGAGTACATCAGGTCTGCGCCAAACGGTGGCGGTCGATGATTTCGACAATGTCGCGGTCGCCCGAGAGCCCGAGGTGCTGTGCCGTGGTAACGTCGAAGCTGCTTGGCCAGCTGCCGACGATGGCTTCGATCTTCGGGTCGCGGTGGTGCGCCACCCGCGCAGCGGCTTCGGTGCCGCAGACTTTTCCGAGGGCTTCGAGCATCTGACGAGGCGTGACGGTGATGCCCGGCAGATTGACCGGCGCCTCCCCTGCGCGGCCTGCGGCCACGTGTCCCAGCAGCGCCACGATGTTGCGCACGACCGCGTCGGGCGAGCTGACCCAGAGCGGCATGTCAGGGGCGACCGGCAGGACCGCCGCGGCCCCTGCAATCGGTTCGCGCAGGATCGAGCTGACGAAGGAGGAGGCGGCAGCATTGGGCCTGCCCGGTCGAATGGTGACCGTGGGCAGCCGCGCCGACACGCCCCGGACAAACCCTTTGCGGGTGTAGTCCGTCACCAGCATTTCGCCGATGGCCTTCTGCGTGCCGTAGCTCGATTGCGGCCGGAGCACCTGGTCTTCGCGGACGATGTCTGGGCAGCCGGCCCCGAACACCGCGAGCGAGCTGGAAAAGAAGAAGAGCGGAGCCGTGCCGATGGCGCGCGCCGCATCGAGAAGCGCGCGTGTGCCGTCGAGGTTCACCGACATGCCGAGGTCGAATTCCGCCTCGGCCTGGCTCGACACCACGGCGGCGAGATGGATAACGGCAGCTGTCTCTGGAGTGACAAGGCGTGCCAGCGCGCCCGTGTCGGTGACGTTGCCGGTCTCGGACAGGACACGGTGGTCCTTGACTGCGCAGGGTGCGAGATCGAACGAGATGATCCGCTCGAGCCCCGGAAGGCCTGCCTGTTCGGCGCCCGAGGGATCGAGCAGGGCGGAAATCAGGCGCGCGCCGAGAAAGCCCGCGCCGCCTGTCACGACGACTTGCATGGTCAGTCCTCCTTGCCGCTGCGAAAGCGGTTTTCGTGCGCCAGCCCCATGGGTTCCCGACGGAACAGGCGGTCGGACATGAGGCGTGGCGCCTCGGGCATGTCGGGGGCAAAATCCATATGGGCCAGCACGTCTTTTTCAAGGTCGATGCCCGGCGCGATCTCCTCGAGAACCAGCCGGCCGCCGGTCAGGCGGAACACGGCGCGTTCGGTTACGAACAGGGCACGCCGACCCTCCCGCGCCGCGAAGGCGCCGCTGTAGGAGACCTGCTCGATCGTTTCGCGGAACTTGCGGTGGCGCCCCTCCGTCACGATGCGCAGGGCGCCGTCCTCGCACGTGATCTCGAGCCCGCCGGCAGTGAAGGTTCCACTGAAGACGGTCTCGCGGGCGTTCTGGCTGATGTTCACGAAGCCGCCGATGCCGACGATGGTGCCGTTGAAGCGGCTGATGTTGACGTCTCCGGTGCTGTTGACCTCGACAAAGGACAGGAAGGCCCGGTCGATGCCGCCCCCGTCGTAGAAGTCGAACTGGTAAGGCTGATCGACCATGGCAGCCCAGTTCTGCGCGGCTCCTGAATCCGGTCCTGTCAGGGGAGCTCCGCCGATGAAGCCCTGTTCGTTCGTCAGCACGATGCGGTCGAGCACCGCTTCCTCGGCGGCGACCGAGGAAATGCCCGTCGAGATGCCTGCTCCGATGTTGCAGACGGCACCGGGGACGAGCTCCATGGCGGCGCGGCGCGCGACGATCTTTCTTGCGCCGAAGGGCAAGGGTCTGATCGATCCCAGCGGAACGCGCAGTTCGCCCGCATAGGACGCCTCGTAGGATGTGGCGTATGTCTGGCTCTGTTCGGGCACGACCACCACGTGGTCGACGAGGATGCCCGGAAGCTTCACGTCACGCTGGCGCAGGGCGCCCGACTTTGCCACGCGCTTCACCTGCACGATGACCTTGCCCCCCATGCGCCGGACAGCCTGCGCGGTCGACAGCATCTCGCCCGGAACGGCTTCCTGCTCCATCGAGATGTTCCCGTCCTCGTCGGCGGTTGTCCCCCTCAGGAACGCCACGTCGATCTGCCATGGCAGAAAGCGCAGCCATTCCTCGCCGTCGATCTCCATCAGCGCCACCCGTGGCTCGGTCATTGTGCCACCTTGGAGCCCGCCCCTTTGACGCGGATCGACGAAGGTATGCAGGCCTGTGCGGGTGATCAGTCCCGGCCGACCTGCGGCCATGTCCCGCATGATCTGCGCTAGGACGCCCTGCGGCAGCGTGTAAGCCTCGATCTCGTCGTTCAGGGCCATCGGGATGAACGCCGGCGAGTCGATGAGCGCGCTGGTGATCACGCGCGACACCAGCCCGGGCTGGGCGAGATGCGCGGCGCCGCGCTCCTTGCGGTCCCCTATGCCGACGACGTGAGCAAAGGTCAGATCGCGCGGAGCCCCGGTGTCGCGGAACCGCTCGCCGAGCGCTGCGAGCAGCGCCTCGGGCACGGCGTGTCCGCCGCCGGAGCCGCTGGCGATGAGGGAAGCATGGTCTGCCACCATCGAGGCGGCCTCCTGCGCGGTGATAAAATTCACGTCTTAGCCTTTCCGATCGTTGCCCGTTGACTGTTGCAGGCGTCAGTTGTAACCGGTTACATAGTGATTAGCAGCGGCATCTAACCGGCGCAAGCCCGTTCAAGTCGCGCATCGGGACGAGGGAAGGACGCCAGCATGGGACAATCTGGGCTCGACTACGTGAAGGTCGGAGAAGTATTCAAATTTTCCAAGACGGTGGGGGAGGCGGACGTGACGCTCTTCGCTGGTCTGACGGGTGATTTCAGTGACACCCACATCAACGAACAGTACATGCAGGAGAAGTCGTCGCTGGGCACGCGGATCGCGCATGGGGCATTGCTTGTCGGTTACATGTCGACCGTCTCGACCCACAGCATTGCGCACATCATCCACCGCGAGGGATTGAGCGACTTCCCCGTCTCCGGCGGTTACGACCGGATCCGGTTCCTCCGGCCGACCTTCCTCGGCGACACGGTGACGGTCAGCTACGAGGTGACGGAGGTCGACCGCGAGGCGGGGCGCAGCTACGCCAAGCAGGAGGTCGTCAACCAGCGCGGCGAGCTCCTGGCCGTCGGGACTCACGTCATGCGGTGGGCAGGGAAGCTGCACACCACGGGCGCGGCATGAGCGGACCCCTCAGGGGGTCGGGTGTGCTCGCGATCTGGAACGGCATTGCGCCGGACCACGAGGCCGAGTTCCTGCGCTGGCACGTGCGCGAGCATATTCCCGAGAGGCTGTCGGTGCCGGGCTTCCTGCGGGCCCGTCGATATGCGGCGCACGGGGCGCATCCCGCCTATTTCAACTTCTACGAGGTGGAGTCACCCGGGGTTCTGGCGTCTGAGCCCTACCGTGCGCGGCTCGATGATCCGACCGAGTGGACCCGGCAGGTGGTCCCGCATTTCACCGACACCTCGCGCACGTTCTGCGTTGTCGCGGACAGCCGTGGCCATGGCGTCGCAGGGTTCCTGCTGGCGCTGAGGCTCCAGGCGAGCACGGGGCTCTGCTCCATCGTGGACGCCCTTGCGGCGGCGGAGGATGTCTCTGCAGTGCATCTGCTCGAACGCACCGAGGCTGCGACGGCGGGTACCGCTGAATCCGCGATGCGATCATCGCCCGACGGATCATCGGCGGCGATCCTCCTGATCGAGGGTGTCGCTGCAACCCCGCTGCTCGCGGCGGCCGAACGGTATGCTTCCGATGGCGCCATCCGGTCGGCAACCGGTTCCGCACTCGCGGCGCGCGGCCTTTACCAGCTGGATTTCCTTATGGACCGCGGTGCTGCCTGACCTTTAAGAACGAGGACAAGACGATGAAACTCGCACGTTACGGAGAGCCTGGGCAGGAGCGCCCGGCGCTCGTCACAGAGGACGGAGGTCTGCGCGACCTCACTGAACATGTCGACGACATCACCGGGCGCGCCTTCGAGGCAGGCCTGATGGACCGCCTGCGCAACGTCGACGCGGCGACCCTGCCGCGTGTCGAAGGCAATCCGCGCCTGGGGCCCTGTGTTGGCGATGTCCGCAGTTTCTGGGCGATCGGGCTCAACTACACGGATCATGCCGAGGAGACAAACGCCCCGATCCCGGCCGAGCCGATCCTGTTCAACAAGGCGCCTTCATGCATCGTCGGGCCCTATGATGATGTGGTGCTGCCCGAGGGTTCGACCGAATCCGATTGGGAGGTGGAGCTGGCGCTGCTGATCGGCAAGCGGCTCTACCGTGCTTCGGAGGAAGAAGCCGCCGCCGCGATCTCTGGTTACTTCGTCTGCAACGACATCTCGGAACGCGAATTCCAGCTCAAACGCGAAGGTCTCTGGACCAAGGGCAAGTGCTGCCCAACCTTCGGTCCGATCGGCCCGTGGCTAGTCACGCCCGACGAGTTCGGCGATCCGCAAGACAAGGGTCTGTGGCTCGACCTCAACGGCAAGCGCACCCAGACCGGCCACACCTCCAAGATGATCTTCGATGTCGTGCATATCGTTTCGTATCTCTCGCGCTTCCTCATTCTTGAGGCGGGCGACATTGTCACCACGGGCACGCCCCCCGGAGTGGGACTGGGAATGACGCCCAACGTCTTCCTCAAGCCGGGCGACGTCATGGAGCTCGGCATCGATGGGCTCGGATCGCAGCGGCAGGACGTCGTGGCGTTCCCGGGCTGACGGTCTCGTCATCCTGCCGGCGGCAGATTATGCTTCCGCCGGCAGGCAAGAACGGTCGGGCATGGGCAGGCAGGGCAGCAGAAGCAGGGAGCAGGGTGCGACGGCCGATAAGGCGCGGGTGGGTCTGCGGCGTGTGGCTGCCGTGGCCGGCGTGTCGACCGCCACCGTGTCGCGCGTGGTCAACCGTCCGGAAAGCGTCTCGGAAGAACTTCGCACCCGCGTGAACCTCGTGATCGAGCAGCTGGGCTGGGTCCCGAATGCGGCAGCACGGGCGCTGTCGTCGAATCGAACCGGGGCCATCGGCGCGATCTTCCCCGCGCTTGCCCTCGGCGATTTCGCCCGCGCCATCGACGCCATGCAGGACGCGCTCGCCGCCCGGAACCACCTCCTGCTGTTGGCGCGGTCGCAATATGATCCAGACCTCGAGTTCAGCCAGGCCCGCAAGCTGGTGGAGCGGGGTGTCGACGGGCTGGTTCTGGTCGGCAGCACCCGCAGCGCGGCTTTCGAATCCTTCCTGTCCAGGATCGAGATCCCCTATCTCAATTCCTTCGTTTTCGACGCCGAGAGCCCGGTGCCCTGCGTCGGGCCCGACAATGCGGTGTCCATGTCAGAGATGGTGGACCATCTGGTGTCCCTCGGACACCGGCGCTTCGGGATGATCGCGCAGACCACGCGCAACAATGACCGCGCCGCAGCCCGGCGCGATGGCGTGCGCAACGCGCTCGCGCGGGTGGGCCTTGCGATTCCTCCACAGGGACTGGTCGAGGGCGAGTGGGACATCGCCGAAGGGCGCAAGCTCTTCAGGCGGATCCTTGATGCCACGCCGCGACCCACGGCGATCATCTGCGGCAATTCGATGCTTGCCGTCGGTGCGGTTCTCGAAGCGGCTGCTGCTGGTGTCGACGTTCCCGGCGAGATGTCCATCGTCGGCTACGACGACATTGAGCTCATGTCCGAACTTCCGATCCCGATCACCACCGTGCGCGTCGCGTCGGACGACGTCGGCCGTGTCGCCGCCGACACCGTGCTCGACATGATTGAGGGCCGTGCTGTCGGGTCTCAGCGCATCCGCAGCCAGATCGTGGTCCGTGCCTCGAGTGGGCCGGTCCCGTCCGATTAAGGCGGCCGCGCGCGGTCTGACTCTCGCAATTTGCCCTCAGGGAACTTGACTCGCGCCATGACTTGGATCATCAGTTGTAACCGGTTACATTCACGGCTCGGCATGAGCCGAAAGGGAGGATATGCCAATGCTTAGAAGGAAATTCATCGCGAGCGCTGCCGCGGCTCTTTCAGCCTCAACGCTCGTGCCGCAAGCGGTTACAGCCCAAGACGCCTGGCCATCAGAGCCGATCCAGATCGTCGTCCCATGGTCGGCCGGCGGCGCGACTGATTCGGTCATGCGCATCCTGGCCGGGGAGGTGCAGGAGGCCCTCGAGGTTCCAGTGACCGTGGTCAACCAAACCGGCGCGCGTGGCACGGTCGGAACGAAGGCAGTGATTGATGCGCCGCATGACGGCACGACCTGGGCGTCGGGCGGCGTGCAGGACCTTGGCACGTACGAGGTGCAGGGCCTGCTCGACACGTCCCTCGAGGACTGGCACCTCTTCCTCGTGGTGATGAACGCTCCGGTGCTCAGCGTCGGTGTCGACACCGAATTCCAAACCCCGCAGGACGTGGCGGAGGTCATGAATGCTGAACCCGGAAAGCTGACCGTCGGCACCTCGGGCATCCCCTCCACCGCCTATTCGGCGATGCAAGCATTCCAGAGCCATGTCGGCGGTGATTTCCGCGCCGTCGCCTATGACGGCGATGCTCCGACCATGGTGGCCGTCGTTTCCGGCGAGGTGATGGCGACGACGCAGTCGGGACCCGGGCAGGCGGCGATGATTAAGGGCGAGCGCGTGCGGCCGCTGGCGGTCCTTTCCGATCGCGAGCTGACCATCGAAGGTTCTGATCCGATTCCGCCGGTCACCGAGTTCTATCCCGACTTCAACGCGCCCGGTGCGACCATCCTCGTGGGCATCTTCCTGCCCTCCGACGTCCCGCAGGAGGTGGTCGACCGCATGGGTGCGCTCTGGGAGAACGAAATCGCAAATTCCGAGGCGCTCCAGTCTTACGCGAGCGAGAACGGGTCGATCTTCAACCCGATCCACGGTGAGGAGGCGATGGACCTTGCGCAGGCTGCAGTGGCGGAAACGGCGTGGCGCCTCTACGACGACGGCGCGACCGAGGTCTCGCCGGAAGAGGTCGGCATCCCGCGTCCCTGATCGCTGCATGGACGCGCTGCGGCCGGTCCCCCGGGAAAGGGGGCCGGCCAGACGACAAGGCAGGAGATGTACGTGACCCCCGATGTATCCATGATGCGCGCCCGCGCGCGCGACCTGTGGGCGGGATTGGGCTGGATGACGTTCGGCGCGGCCATCGCGGCGCACGCGACCAGCATGCCGATCCCGCGCCATCTTGGCGCGACGACCATCACCGGCCCTGGGCTCCTGCCGTTCATGCTCGGCACGGGTCTCGCACTCCTGGGTGCCATCCTCGTCCTGCGTTCGGTCCGCGGTCAGGCGGTTCCGGGGCCCGACGACGAGGCCGATCCCGCCACCGTGTCAAACCGGCGTTCCTTCGCCGCGCTCGTCCTGATGTTTGGCTATGCTGCGGCGTTCGCGCTCCGCCAGCCCTTCGTGCTCTGCACGGTGATCTTCATCTGGGCCTTCGTCATCCTGTTCAATTGGCGCGAGGCTTGGGGCGCTGCGCGCCTGCGGCTCGTCGCCGGCGCGCTGGTGCTCGCGCTCGCGGTCGGGTTCTCAGTCGAGTTCGTGTTCGAGAACCTGTTCTACGTCCGTTTGCCCTGAAAGCCGCCATGTTGGAATTCCTTCCCTACCTCACGACTGCCTTCAGCAAGCTCTTTGACCTGCAGTCGCTGCTGCTGGCCGCGGCGGCCTGTTTCGGAGGGCTGGTGATCGGTGCGCTGCCGGGCCTTACGGCGACCATGGGCCTCGCACTTCTGACCACCATGACCATCCACATGGAGAGCAGCGACGCCATCCTCGTGCTGATCTGCACCTACGTCCTCGCCATCTACGGCGGCAGCCGCAGCGCCATCCTACTCAACATTCCCGGAACGCCCTCCTCGGCAGCAACGGCGCTCGACGGCTTCGTGCTGGCGCGCCAGGGCCGGGCGGGTGAGGCCATGGGCATGGCGACCATGGGATCGGTGTTTGGCACGCTGCTCGGCATCATGCTCCTCGCTATCATCACGCCGCCGCTTGGCGAGTTCGCGCTGTCCTTCGGCGCCTACGAGTTCTTCTGGCTGGCGCTGGCCGGTGTGATGCTGTCCGGCGGCCTTTCGGGCAACGACCCGGTCAAGGGATGGGTGTCGGGGCTCATCGGACTTCTCGTGGCCACCATCGGGCGCGAGTCCTCCTACGGCTACGAACGCTTCGTTTTCGGCATGACCGAACTTTCGGCGGGGATTGCCCTCCTGCCGGCGATGGTCGGCGCCTTCGGCTTCGCCGAGGTGCTCTACGTCATGCGTCGCAAGATGAACGCCTCGATCTCGGACGCATCCGACAGGGTAATCCCGCGCATCGCCGATATCCTGAAGCTGCGCTGGACGATCGTGCGGTCGGGAATCCTCGGGACGATCACCGGGCTTCTCCCGGGTGTCGGCGAGGACATCGGCGCTTGGACATCCTACGCGTTGGCCAAGCGGTTCAGCCGTACGCCGGAGGAGTTCGGGAAGGGGTCCATCGATGGCCTGACGGCGGCAGAGACCGGCAACAACGCCTCCGTCCCGGGTGCCATCATCCCGGTCCTGACCCTCGGTATCCCCGGCTCTGGAGTCGCGGCGGTGCTGATGGCGGCGCTGATCATCCACGGCGCGCAGCCTGGCCCGCTGATGATGACCACGGATCCGCAGATGATCTACGACATCATCGCCATGCTGACGCTCGCGGTCCTCGGAATTCTCGTCCTGGGGCTCGGGCTTACGCGGGTCATGGTGCTGGTGCTCAAGGTCAAGGACACCTGGCTCATGCCGGTGATCGCGGTCCTGTGCCTCGTCGGGCCGTATGCCATCCAGTCGCGGTTCTTCGACATCTGGGTGGTGGTCGCGTTCGGCATCCTTGGTTTCGGCTTGCGGCTGATGAACTATCCGGTGGCACCGCTGGTGCTGGGCATCGTTCTGGGACCGATCCTCGACCAGAACCTGCGCCGCTCCTTCACGCTTGCCGACGGCGACTATTCTCCGTTCTTCACCCGCCCGATCTCGGCGGTTCTCTGCGCGGTAGTTGTGCTGATGATCCTCGCGCAGGTCGGGCCGACCCGACGGCTCGGCCAGAACATCGCGCAGCGCGGTCTGCGGGCGATCGGGCGCCGAACATGAGCGGGAAGGCGATCTCGGGCAGGACAGCCTTCGTCGCCATGCTGGGCGATCCGGTCGTGCAGGTGAAGTCGCCTGCGGCGTTCGCTGCTTGGGCGGCCGAGGCGGACCGCGATGCGGTGATGATTCCGGTCCACGTCGCTCCGCAGGATCTGCCGGCGACGCTGCAAGCGCTGCGGGGCTGGCAAAACTGTGCCGGCGCGGTGATCACTTACCCCCACAAGCTTGCCGCGGCCGACGCCCTCGACAGCTGGACCGAGGCGGTCATGCTGACCGGCGCGTGCAATGTGGTGAAACGGCTTTCGGACGGGCGCCTCGAGGGTCACATGACCGACGGGCAGGGTTTCGCAAGCGCGCTCGCATCGAAGGGTCACGTCCTCACTGGCCGCGATGCGCTGTTGGTGGGGGCAGGCGGTGCAGGATCGGCCATCGCGCTCGCGCTTCTCGACGCGGGTGTCGGCCGGCTCGTGATCCGCGACCGGACGGCTGCGCGCGCGGTGGAGTTGATCGCGCGCCTGACCCGGGCACGACCCGAGTCGGCGGTCACGGCCACACCGCCGGGCGATTTCGCCTGTGCGCTTGCCTGCAACGCGACGCCTGTCGGCATGGGCGGCGATCCGGCCCATCCGTGGCCCCTGGAGGATCTGCCCCCGGGCTGCATCGTCGCCGACATCGTGCCGGAGCCGGCCGAGACGCCATGGATCACCGCGGCGCGGGCGCGTGGTCATCCCATCCAGACCGGGCCTGAAATGGTGGCGGGCCAGATGCCCGCGATCACGTCGTTTCTCTTTCCCAACGGCGCTGCAACCGCGCAGGAGTGTCCCGCATGAAACTCGGATGCATCGCCGACGACTTCACCGGCGCATCTGACCTCGGCAACATGCTGGCGCGGGCGGGCATGCCTACGACGCTGTGCATCGGCGTGCCACCGGGCGGCCGAGTGCCCGACACGGACGCGGCCGTGCTTGCACTCAAGACGCGGTCGCTTCCTGTCGCTGACGCGGTTGCGCAATCCCTTGCCGCGCTCGACTGGCTGCGCGCGCAGGGCTGCACGCAGATATACTTCAAGTACTGCTCGACCTTCGATTCGACCCCCAAGGGCAATATCGGCCCGGTACTCGATGCCCTCGCCGACCGACTAGGCGCCCGTCGCGCCGTGGTCGTGCCCGCCTTCCCCGGTACCGGGCGGCGGGTGTTCATGGGTCATTTGTTCGTCAACGACACGCTGCTGAGCCGTTCCGGGATGGAGGATCACCCGCTTACGCCCATGACCGAGCCCGACATCCGCTTCTGGCTCGGTCTCCAGACCGAAGCACGCATCGGCCATGTGAGTGCGGAGATCGTCCGGGGCGGAAGCGCGGCAATCCGTGCGGCGCTCGACGCGGCCGAGGCGGAGGGCCTGCGCTACTTGGTCGTCGACACCGTCGACGACCGGGACCTCGAAGCCATCGGTGCGGCGGTCGCGGACGATGCCCTGGTGAGCGGCGGCTCGGGCCTGGGTCTCGGGCTGCCTGCGAACTTTGCCGCGAAGCCGGGACAGGGCGTGCCGTGGCAGGGACGGCGTGGCCGCGCTGCGGCCCTCGCAGGGTCCTGTTCGCGCATGACGCAGCAACAGGTCGCGCGCCATGCCATGCACGCGCCGGTGGTGCGGCTCGATCCCGTGGCGGTCGCGGACGGGCGGCAGACCGTGGCAGAGGTGGTCGAGTGGGTGATGGCACAGCGTGAGGACGACGTCCCGCTCATCAGCTCGACCATGCCCGCCGACGCGCTCGCTGCCGTGCAGGAGAGGCTCGGGCGCGCGCGAAGCGCCGAAGTGCTCGAGGTCTTTTTCGGCGCACTCGCCTCAGCACTCGTGGCGCGCGGAATCGACCGGTTGGTCGTCGGCGGCGGCGAGACGTCCGGCGCCGTCGTCTCCGCGCTCGGCATTTCCACGGCCCGCATCGGGCCGCAGATCGCGCCCGGCGTGCCGGCGCTTGCTCCCGAAGACGGGCATTTCGTCTGCACGCTCAAGTCGGGCAATTTCGGCGGACCGGACTTCTTCGGGGATGCCGCGCGCGTTCTGGCAGGAGGAGCACCATGAGCGAAGAAATGGACATACGCGAGGACATCTGCCGGTTGGCGCGCTCGCTTTTCGAGCGTGGGCTGACCAACGGCAGTTCGGGCAACATCTCGGCCCGGATCGACGACGGCTACCTCGTCACGCCGACGGGGTCCTCCTTCGGCGCTCTCGATCCGGCGCGCCTCACGCGTCTCGACGCGGAGGGGCGGCACGTTTCGGGGGATGCGCCGACCAAGGAACTGCCGCTTCATGCCGCGTTCTACGACACGCGTGGGCCCGCGACGGGCGCAGTGGTGCACCTGCATTCAACGCATTCGGTCGCGGTCTCGATGCTGCCGGGAATCGACCCCGACTGTGTCTTTCACCCGCTCACCGCATATTCCGTCATGCGCCTCGGGCAGGTGAAACTCCTGCCGTATTTCCGTCCGGGCGATCCGGCCATGGGCGGGGCAGTGCGCGACCTCGCGGGACGGCGTTCGGCGGTGCTGCTCGCCAACCACGGCCCCGTCGTCGCAGCCCGCGACCTCGAGGCTGCGGTCCATGCCGCCGAAGAGCTCGAGGAGGTTGCCAAGCTCACGCTCCTGACGCAGGGCCTGAACCCCACGCCGTTGTCGTCGGCGGACGTGGCCGACCTCTGCCGTCATTTCTCCATCGACTGGGACGCGTGATGCGCATTTCCGCAAACCTGGGATTTCTCTACACCGACCTGCCGCTGCCCGGGGCGATCGCTGCCGCGGCCCGGGACGGTTTCGACGCGGTGGAGTTCCACTGGCCCTACGACGTCCCGGCCGCCGAGATCGCGGCGGCGCTTGCAGCGGCGGGCATTCCAGGTCTCAGCCTCAACACGAGCCGGGGCGACCTCGGGGCGGGGGAGTTCGGGCTGGGCGCGCTTCCGGGGCGCGAGGACGACGCGGATCGCGCTCTGGATGCGGCGCTTGCGCATGCGGCGAAGGCGGGTCTCGGCGCGGTACATGTCATGGCCGGCCGGACTGACGCGTCCGCGGCCGAGGCGGTCTTCGTCGATCACCTGCGGCGGGGCGCCGTGCGCGCCGAGGCGCAGGGTCTCATGCTCCTGATCGAGCCCCTGAACCTGCGCGACGTGCCGGGCTACTTCCTGACCGGCACCGATCACGCCCGCCGCATCGTCGAGGCCGTGAACCATCCCGCGCTCCGGATCATGTACGACCTCTACCACATGCAGATCATGCAGGGAGACCACGTGGCCCGCATGCGCGCCCTCGGGCCGCTCATCGGTCATGTGCAGGTGGCCGGCGCGCCGGACCGCACCGAGCCGGAATTCGGCGAGCTGGCCGTCGACCGCGTGATCGCCGCGAGCGGCTATTGCGGCGCCGTCGGCGCCGAATTCCGTCCGACCATGCCACCCGGCGACTGGCTCGCGGCGTTCAGGCGGACACAGCGCCCGGACGGAGACGTCATCCCCGGCGCGCTCGGACCGGGTTCCTGACGCTGTCGGCGCCCGCGCCGGTCATGCCGGATTTCTTTGCGGCTGTCGCAATTTCCGGCTGACTTCCGCCGTGCGCGACCTTAGCGTGGGGGGCAGTCGAATTCAGAGTTCGGCGTTTCTGGAGGTCTCGATTGAAGCCGCTCGTCAACGCGCCCAGCCGGACGGAACAGGTCTACCACGCGATCCGCGAAAGCATCTGCGATTGCAGCCTCGAACCTGGCATGCACCTCGTGCAGGAGGACCTGGCCGGCACGCTCGGCGTGTCGCGGCAGCCGGTGCAGCAGGCCATGCTCCTGTTAAAGAACGACGGGCTTGTGGTCGAGAGCGGCGGACGCGGGCTTTTCGTCGCGCCGATCGACCGCGAGAGCATGGAGCATCACTACCAGATTCGGCTCGTGCTGGACCAGCTGGCCGTGCGGCTGGTGGCGGAACGGTCGCGGCAGGACGCGGCGTTCAAGGCGCGTCTGCGGCGGGAGGGCGATGCCATCCTCGCCATCGGCAAGGGCGCTGAACAGGCCGGAAGCGCCGCCGAGGCGGTGCGCCATGACGTGCAGTTCCATTCCTTCATCTACGACATGGCCGGCAACCCGCTCATCCGTCCGACAGCCGAATCGCACTGGCTTTTCCTGCGGCGCATCATGATCGGCGTGCTGCTGCATGCCGCGCGCGGCCCGCTGGTCTGGGCACAGCACGAGCATATCCTCGACCTGCTGGTCGCGGGCGAGGTGGACCGCGCCGTGACACTCGCGACCGATCACGTTCTCGGGGCGCAGCAGGCGCTGATCGAGGCGATGGAAGCGGGCAAGGCCGATCATCTCTTCGGCGCGGCGACACTGTCCTGACCGGACCGGCGTTTAGCCTCCGACGGGAGGGTTGCCGGCTGCGGGTTGCATGGGCCGTTGCCCGGATCGCGCCCCGTCCGTGACACCTTAGTTTGAATGCAGGGTTCCGAATCCGGCTTGATCCTGCGGAGTCGCCCGCGCGGGTCGGAGACCGCGTGCCCGTGCCGTTTCGGGTGGCGAAATTCCAAGGTTTTCTAGGTGTCAGCAGATTTTCATCTGTCTCGAACGAGACGATTGACAGACGGGCAATTGATCGATCACAGTGACTTCTGAATTCAGAACCCCAAAGTTCTGAAGGGAGGAAGCACATGCCAACGATCTTCAAAGCGCTGCTTGCAGCGCCCCTGACCGCTATTGCCTTCGGGCTGGGCGCGCTGTCGGACGCCTCGGCTGGCGCCGATACCGATGCCGCGGAAACACCGGTGTCGTCATCGGTGATGGAACAGGGCGAGGCCCTCTACCTGAAGAACTGCCGCCTCTGCCACGGCTCCAAGGGAACGTCGGGCAAGCCCCTGGCGGGCAACGAGATGCTGGAGGACGCGGACTACGTGGCCAGCGTCATCCTCGTCGGCCCCGGATACATGGCGTCCTTCGCCGAACACCTGAGCGACGACGAGATCGCGATGATCGTCACCTATGTGCGCAACAGCTGGGGCCACGCCCACGGGCCCATGGCGGCCAGCGACGTGGCAGAGCTGCGCTGACGCTTTCCGGGCGCGCCGCGCGCCGGACATTTTCCACCGGGAGGACAGACATGACACGCAGACCCTGGCTTCTGGCCACGAGCTTGGCGGCGCTGACCGTCGCGTTGCCGCTGCAAGCGGGCGAGATCGCCGATTACGCGCCGATCACGGCCGAGCGGCTCGAGGCGCCCGAGGACGGCAACTGGCTGCTGACGCGCCGCACCTATGACGGGCACGGGCACAGCCCGCTGACCGAGATCAGCACCGACAACGTCTCGGGTCTCAAGGTGGCCTGGAGCCTGCCGACCGGCCCCTATGCGGAGCTTTCGGATTTCGCCGCGCTGCCTGCGCGCCCTGCGCACCAGTCGCCGGCGCTGGTCAATGACGGCGTGATGTTCGTGACCACGCCCGACCAGCAGATCATCGCCGTCGACGCTGCCACGGGCGAGGAGCATTGGCGCTTCCGGCACGAGCTTCCGTCCGACATCATCCCCGTGCACCCGACGAACCGCGGTGTGGCGCTCTGGGAAGACAAGCTCTTCATGGCGACGCTCGACGCCAAGCTGATCGCGGTCAGCGCGGCGACCGGCGAAAAGCTCTGGGAAGCCACGATGGAGGAATGGCAGAACGGCTACTACAGCACGCTGGCGCCGCTCGTCGTCGACGGCATCGTGATGGCCGGCGTCTCGGGCGGCGAGTTCGGCATCCGCGGTTTCGTGCAGGGATTCGACGCCAATTCGGGCGAGAGCCTGTGGAAGACCTACACCATTCCCGCCCCGGGCGAGCCGGGCTCGGAGACCTGGCCGGGCGACACTTGGAAGACTGGCGGCGGCCCGATCTGGATCACGGGCAACTACGACGTGAAGAACGGACTCGCCATGTGGGGCGTGGGCAACGCCGCGCCCTGGATCGGCGACATGCGGCCGGGCGACAACCTCTACACGACCTCGACCATCGGCGTCGATCCGAAGACCGGCGAGATCAAGACGCACTTCCAGTATCACTGGAACGACAGCTGGGACTGGGACGAGGTGGTCCCGCCGACGCTGATGACGCTCGACGGGCAGGACCTCGCGGTGCGCTTCGCGCGCAACGGCTGGATCTACAAGATGGACCGCGCCGGGGGCGAGCTGAAGTTCATCGAGGGCAAGCCCTATGTCTACCAGAACGTGTTCACCGGCCTCGACGAGAACGGGCGCCCCAGCTACGACCCGGAGCGCGTCGCGGGCACCGGAAAGCGCGCCGATTTCTGCCCCTCAGCGTGGGGCGGGCGCGACTGGCCGGCCGATGCCTACAATCCGAACACCGGCATGCTCTACATCTCGGTGAACGAGAACCATTGCGGATCGGCCGAAGGCGCGCCGGTGGAATACGAACCGGGCGTGCTCTTCCTCGGATCGGGGCTCGAGATGGCGCCGACCGAAGCGGCCGCGGACCACATCGGCGCGCTGCAGGCCTGGGACATCCGCACGCTCGAAAAGAAGTGGCAGGTCAACTTCAAGATGCCGAACTGGGGCCCGGTCCTGTCCACCGAGGGCGGGCTGGTTTTCGTCGGCGGCACGGGTGACGCCATGTTCCGCGCCTTCGACGCCGCGTCGGGCGAGGTTCTCTGGGAGCACCAGATGGACGGGGGAATCGTCGCCCCGCCCACCAGTTTCGAGGTCGACGGCAAGCAATACGTCGCCGTGACCACCGGGTGGGGCGTGGACGGCGACCGCTTCCAGGGCTTCATCGATGCCGGGATGGGCACCGAGACGAAGATCCCGCAGGGCGGCACCATCTGGGTCTTCGCCCTCTGATCCGAAACCGGGGGCGCGGGTGCCCGCGCCCGTCGCCACCTTCCTGCCATGCCCCGCGGAGAGAGGCCATGCGATCCCTGTTGTCCCTTCTGCTGATCAGCGCGCTCGCCGCACCCGCATCCGCCTGGGACCTCGCGGTCTGTGCCGATCCTGCGGGGCCTCCCTATTCCAGCCGCGACGAGAGCGGTTTCGACAACCGCATCGTGCATCTCTTGGCCGAGGAGCTGGGCGCAGAGGCGCGCTTCGTCTGGATGCCGAACCGGCGCGGCAGGACCGCCCGCGGTTTCCTGCACGACGGCACCTGCGACGTGCTGATGGGCGTGATCGACGGCCAGCCCGGCACCATGACGAGCCACGCCTATTACCGCAGCGGCTTCGTCTTCGTCTTCCGCGAGGACGGGCCGCAGGTCGGCTCGCTCGATGATCCGGCGCTCGAGGGTCTGCGCGTCGGCCTGCCCGGCGGCGCGCGCCGCACCACGCCGCCGGCGCTCGGCCTGACGCGGCGCGGGCACATGGACAGCCTCGTGCATTTCGCCGCAAGCGGCACCGCCGGCGAGACCGAGACGCGCATCCTCGCCGCGCTCGACTCGGGCGAGATCGACCTTGCCGTGCTCTGGGGACCGAGCGCCGTGCCGCATGTCGACGACGGCCACGAGGTGCGCGCGGTGACGCCCGAGATCGACATGCCGTTCCTGCCGATGTTCGCGTCCTTCTCCATCGGCGTCCGGCCCGAGGACGAAGCGCTGCGCGACGCGCTCGACCGCGCCCTGGCCAACCGATGGGACGACATCCAGGCGGTGCTCGCCGAGACCGGCCTGCCGCTCTGGCCGCTGCCGAAACCGCGTCTGCCAGAGGCGGGACAATGACCGCCCGCCTGACCCGCCGCGCGCTGCTGGCCGCGGCCCTCGCCGCCCCTGCGCTGGCGCGCGCCACGACGGGCTTCGCCCTGCGCGTGGGCATCGTGCTGCCGCTCGGCGGGCCGTCCCGCGCCGACGGGCCGGAAAACCTTTCCCATCCTGCCGAGATGGCCCGCCGCGGCGCGGTCTTCGGCGAGGAGGAGATGGGCCGCAACGGCGCCCTGTTCGGCCATTCCGTCACGCTTTTCACCGCCAATGCGCCGGGGGCCGAGGCCGTCGCCCGCGCGGCGCGCCGGCTCGTGGCGGTGGACGGCGTGCAGGTGCTGGTGGGCGGCTTCTCCGAGGCCGAGGCGCGCGTCCTCTCCGAGGTCGCCGAAGAGACCGGCACCCTGTTCCTCAACATCGCTGCGAGTGCCGACACGCTGCGGGCGGCCTGCACGCCCATGACCTTCCACGTCGAGGCGAGCGCGGCCATGTATCTCGACGCGATGGCGGGCTGGTTCCTGCGCGCGGGCCACCGCCGCTGGGTGATCCTGCACGGCCCGGATCCCGAGGGCCGCGCGCGGCTCGAACGGGCGCGGACGGCCCTCGGGCAGCGCCACTGGGGTGCTCGGATCACGGCCGAGGTGCCGGTGGCGTCGCGGGATTTCACCGAGGCGCTTGCCGCCGTGGCCGATGAGCGGCCCGAGGCCGTGCTGGTGCTGACGGACTGGCACACGCAGCTCGCCTTCCTCGCCCGCTACGAGGCCGAGGGGCTGACCGCGCCGGTCGCCGCCTTCCCCGAGGCCGCGACCCAGACGCGACGGTTCTACGAGGACGCGATGCTGGCCGCGCCGAACGCCGGGGCGGGGCACCGCGCCGCGCTCTGGGAGCCCACGCTTGACGCCTACGGCGCGCGCGAGCTGAACGCGCGGGCCGCCGCGCGCTGGGGCCGCCCGATGGATTCCGCAGGCTGGGCCGCCTACCAGGCCATGAAGATCGCCTTCGACGCGGCGCAGTTCGGCGGCGGTGCCGAGGGCCGCGCCATGGCCGCGCATCTCGCCCGCGAAGATACCGTCATGGACCTGCACAAGGGCATCGGCGTCAGCTTCCGGCCCTGGGACCACCAGTTGCGGCAGTCGCTCTACCTCGTCCGGCTCGACCCGGCGGCCGGCACCGGCAGCGACCTTGCCACGCTCGAGGCGCGGGCGCGGCTCGTGGGCGAATTGCCCGCCATCTACATGCCGGGCACCGACCCGGTGGAACGGCTGGACCAGTTGGGCGACATCGCCCCGCGTCAAGCGTGCGGATCCTAGGGAGGAAAAAGAATGTTTCGCAATTCGTTGATACTGTTTGCCCTGATGGGCAGTACAGCCATGGCGTCAGAGAATTACCGGCTGTATGTGTCGAACGAATACGGTGCCAACCTCTCCGTCGTCGCACCCGAGACCGGGCCGGAGGGCGAGATCGAGATCTCGGGCCGTCCGGGTGACGTGCGTCCGCGCGGCATGGCGATCAGCCCCGACGGCAAGACGGTCTACGTCGCCGTCTCCGACTTCCTGCCGCTGACGGAAAAGCCCGAGGACGCCATCGTTGCCATCGACGTGGCCACGAACACGGTCCTGCGGAGCTATCGTGCCGGTGGCAATCCCGAGCGCATCGCCATCAGCCCCGACGGCAAGCAGGTCTGGGCCGCGCTGGAGGCGATCGCGCAGGGCGTGGGCATCGACCTCGAGACCGGCGAGGAACTTGGCCGCTTTCCGACGGGCGTGGAACCCGAGGGCGTCGACGTGAGCCCGGACGGACGCTGGGCCTATGTCACCGGCGAGACGAGCCACACCGTCACCGTGATCGACACCGAGGCCCTCGAGGTCGTGACCCACCTGCTCGTGGGGAACCGCCCGCGCGACGTGGTGTTCTCGCCCGACAGCACGCGGGCCTATGCCTCGGCCGAGATCGGCGGCACCATCTCGGTGATCGACGTGACGCAGAACCGGGTGATCGAGACCGTCTCGCTGGGGCTCGATTCCCGCCCGGTGGAGGTGGACCTCAGCCCGGACGGCAAGTTGCTCTACGTGGCCGGGGGCGGCACGAGCGCGGTCTACGTGGTCGATACCGAAACGCTGGAGGTGGCTCATGTCATCAAGGAGCGCATGGGCCGGCGGCCCTGGGGCGTGACGGTCAGCCCGGACGGCAGCACGGTCTATACCGCCAACGGGCTCTCGGACAGCGTCAGCGTGATCGACACCGCCTGCATGTGCGTGACGGACGAAATCGCGGCGGGCCGCGGTGCCCATTCGATCGAGGTGGGCCATGTGGAGTGATCGTCTCGTTCTCGGCGCCGCGCTGACGGCGCTGGCCGGCCCGGCACTTGCCGATTATGCGCATGCCCCGTTCCACGACCGGCCATTCGAGGTCGCCGACCTCGCTCTGCGCGTGCTCGACGGCGAGGCGGTGCCGGTGCCGCAGGACGACGTCCCGCTCGCGGCGGCGGTGGCGGCCTTCCTGCTCGTCTCCGAGCTCGGCGTCGCAGAAGCCTACGAGGAGGCCGTCGAGGGCGAGGAAGAGGAGGAGGGAGAAGACGAGGGCGAGGCGGAGGGCGACCCCTATGGCGCGGCCCATGCTCTGCTCCAGACCGTCAAGCCCTGGATCGCGGCGGTCCCGCAGGATGCCGAGCTTGCCGATCTGGTGGCGCGGCTCGATGCCCTGATGCCGACGCCGGAGCGTCCCGATGTCATGGACGCCGACCCCGAGGCGGGCGAGGTCGTGGCACAGGCGCTGGTGGGGCAGCTCGAACGCGCCGCGGATGCCGATCTCTATCTCGGGCGCGATCTCGGGCGGGCGCTCGACACGGTGTCGCGCCTGGCGACCGATGGCTGCGCCACCGACGAGGCCGCGCGCCCGCGCTGGTTCGAGATCACCGCGCTCTACTACGAGGACGCGCTCGAGGCGCCGGTCTCGGTCATGGCGGCGGAACCCGCCGAACGGATCGAGGCGGATCTCGACGCGCTCCTGTCCGGTGACCTTTCGGGCTGCGACAGCATCGGCGACGCCTTCACCACCGCCAGGGAGTCGCTTTTCCCATGAGTTCCGCGCCCATCCTCGACGCCCGTGGCCTCGGCCGCCGCTTCGGCGGGCGCGAGGTTGTGGCAGGACTGAGCCTGTCCCTGCAGGAGGGGCAGTCGCTGGCGCTGATCGGCCCGAACGGCGCCGGCAAGTCGACGACGCTTGCCATGCTGACCACGGCGCTCCGCCCCGATGCGGGAACGGCGCAGGTGGGAGGCTTCGACGTGGTGCGACAGGCGCGACAGGTGCGGGGTCTGCTGGGCGTGCTGTTCCAGGAGCCCGCGCTCGACGAGCGCATGACCCCGCGCGAGACGCTGCGCCTGCACGCGGCCTTGCACCGGGTGCCGCGTCGGGACGTGGCCGCATCGGTCGCCGATGCGCTGGAGGCGGCCGGCCTGGTCGAGGCCGCGGACAGGCCCATCCGTGGTTTTTCCGGCGGGATGAAGCGGCGGCTCGAACTGGCGCGCGCCCTGATGCACGCGCCGCGCCTGCTGGTGCTGGACGAACCGACGCTCGGTCTCGATCCGCAGGGGCGGCTCGACCTCTGGGGCCGGATCGGCGCGCTGCGGGCGCGCGGCATGGCGGTGCTGATGGCGACCCACGTGCTGACGGAGGCGGAAAGCTTCGACCGGGTGGCGATCCTCGACCGCGGTCGCCTCGTGGCGCTCGACACGCCGGAGGCGCTGAAGCGCGCCCACGCGGGCGATCCGGCCGCGAGCCTCGAGGACGTGTTCCTCGCGCTCACCGGGCGGGCGCTGCGCGACGAGGCGCACCCCCTGCGCCCCGCCCTGGTGCGGAGGCGCGCATGATCTGGGCGGCGGTGAACCCCGACGCGATCGACCCGCGCGTGATCGCGGCGATCTGGCGGCGCGAGGTGACGGGCTACCTGCGCGACCGCGCGCAGATCTTCGGGGGTGTCTCCCGCACCGTGCTCTGGCTGGTGATCCTGGGCTTCGGCCTCGGCGCCACCCTGCGCGAGATCGAGGGATACACCTATTCGCAATACATCCTGCCCGGCGTGATGGTGCTGAACGTCCTCTTCGCGTCGATGCAGTCGGCCTTCGCGCTGGTCTACGACCGCCGCCACGGGCTGTTGCGACAGGTGCTGGTGTCGCCTGCGCCGCTGGCCTCGGTGACGCTCGGCAAGCTCGCCGGCGGCGCGAGCGTGGGCGTGATCCAGGGCTCGATCCCGCTGCTCTTCGCGCCGCTGGTCGGCGTACCGCTGAGCCTGCCCGGCGTGCTGGCGGCCTGGGCGGTGATGTTCTCCATGGGCTTCGCCCTGACCGGGGTGGGCGTGGTGATCGCGCTGCGGCTCAAGGGGCTCCAGGGCTTCGGCAGCCTGTCGAACGGGGTGATCCAGCCGCTCTATTTCCTGTCGGGCTCGATCTTCCCGCTCAAGGGGATCGTCGGCGGGATCGGCTTTCTCGACATCCCGCAATCCCTGCGCGACCAGCTGCGCGACCACGGCATCTACGCCATCGGTGGCGGCTGGGTGGTGGAGCTTCCGCTCTGGCTCGAGGCGATCGTGCGGGTCAACCCGATCAGCTACCAGCTCGACCTCATGCGGTCGGCGCTTCTCGGCTTTCACCAGCTGCCGCAGGGGCTGGCGCTCGCCGTCGCCGCCGGCGTCCCGCTGGTCTCGCTCGCCGCCGCGACCTGGAGCCTCGGCCGCATCGGCAAGGACTGAAAAAATGCTCGAAATGAACTCGGAATTCAAAAGGAGTGTCGCGTGACCCGATCCCTGCTGACTCTCGGGCAAATGCTGGACGGTTTCGCCCGGCTCAGGCCCGACGCCCTCGGTGCGCGGGACCTCGAGCGGTCGCTCAGCTTCGCGCAATGGAACGACCGCGCCCGGCGCCTCGGAAACGCGTTCGCGGGCCTCGGCCTGGGGAAGGGCGACCGCGTCGCGGTGCTGGCCCACAACCGGCTGGAATGGGCCGAGATCTACGCCGCCTGTGCCAAGTCCGGCGTGATCGCCGTGCCGCTCAACTTCCGGCTCAGTGCGCTCGAGATGCGCTACATCATCGAGGATTGCGCGGCCGCCGCCATCCTTTGCGAACACGGACTGCACCCCTTGATCGAGGAAGTGAGGGACGATCTCGACATCGGGGACGCGCGCTACGTGCTCTTCGGAGGAACGGCCGCGGGCTGGCATGACTACGAGGACCTCCTGCTGCGGGCGGCCTCGTCCGCGCCGCAGGGGACCGTCGCCGATACCGATCCGTGGGCGCTCATGTATACGTCGGGTACGACGGGCAAGCCCAAGGGCGTCATCCGCAGCCACCGCAGCCAGGCCTTGGTCGCCCTCACGACCGAGATCGAGCTGGCCATCGGCGCCCGCGACGACGCGCTGCTGGTCATGCCCATGTGCCATGCCAACTCGCTGAACTTCTTCTGTTCGTTCAGCTATCGCGGCGGCGTCACGTCGATCTACTCGCGCGCGAGCTTCGACGCGGAAGAGGCGCTCGACGTCATGGAGCGGTCGGGCGCGACCTTCACCTCGCTGGTGCCCACGCATTACATCATGATGCTGGACCAGGCGCGTTCCGACCGGCGCGCGCGCGCGCTCGGCCGCATGACCAAGCTCATGATCTCGTCTGCGCCCGCGCGGGCGGACACGAAGCGCGCGGTGATGGAGATGTTCCCCAATTCCGGCCTCTTCGAGCTCTACGGCTCTTCCGAGGGCGGGTGGGTCACGATGCTGCATCCCGACGAGCAGTTCACCCATCTCGGCACGGTCGGTCGCGAATGCGTCGGCACGGCGCCGATCCGGCTGCTCGACGATGACGGCAACGAGGTGCCGGACGGCCAGCCGGGCGAGCTGTTCCATTGCACACCCTACACGTTCGACGGCTACTGGAACCTGCCCGAGAAGACCGCAGAGGCGTTCCGCGGCGACTATTGCACGGTGGGCGACATGGCGCTGCGGGACGAGCAGGGCTTCATCAAGCTCATCGACCGCAAGAAGAACATGATCATCTCGGGCGGCGAGAACATCTATCCGACCGAGGTGGAGGCGGTGCTGGGGACCGCGCCGCTGGTGCGCGACGTCGCGGTGATCGGCGTGCCGGACGAGAAGTGGGGCGAACGGGTCCACGCGGTCGTGGTGCTGGCAGACGGCGCCCGCGCCACCGAGGCCGAGGTCATCGGCTGGTGCGGCGACCAGATCGCGCGCTTCAAGCGGCCGCGCGGCGTCACCTTCGTGGGTGCGCAGGACATCCCGCGGACGGCCACGGGCAAGATCCAGCACGGGCTTCTCAAGGAACGGCTCCTGAGCGGGGCATTCGAGACCGCACAGATGGCAGGGGCAGCGGAATGACACAGGACCTCAACAGCGACGGGCTGTCCGTCGCGGCGTGGATCGCGAAATTCCTCGAGGCGCGCGGGGTCGACCGGGTCTTCGGCTTGCAGGGCGGGCATGTCCAGCCGATCTGGGACTTTGCCGCGCAGCGCGGCATCCGCATCGTCGACGTGCGGCACGAATGCGCGGCTGTGCACATGGCCCATGCCCATGCCGAGCTGACGCGCGGACTTGGCGTCGCCATGGTAACGGCGGGACCGGGTGTGACGAACACCGTGACCGCCATCGCCAATGCCGCGCTCGCCCGCATTCCGGTGCTCGTGATCGGCGGCTGCACCTCGCGCCCGCAGGCGAACATGGGACCCTTGCAGGACATCCCGCATGTCGAGATCATCCGCCCGGTGGCGCGGCTGTCGCGCACCGCGCGGGTCGCGGAACAGGTGATCCGCGAACTGGACGAGGCCGTGGCCCGCGCCATGGGCGACGGCGGCGAGCCGGGCCCGGTCTACCTGGAGATCCCGACCGACGTGTTGCGCCAGCATGTGCCCGAGCACCTCGTGCTCGACGACTGGATGGCGCCCAAGGCGCCGCGCGTGCTGCCGCCCGATCCAGGCGCCATCGCCGAGGCCGCGCAGGCGCTCTGGGGCGCGGCGCGTCCGGTGGTGGTTGCGGGCCGCGGCGCCAACGGCGCGCGGGACGCGCTGAACCGGCTGCTCGACGCCTCGGGCGCACTCTACCTCGACACGCAGGAGGCGCGCGGGCTCGTGTCAGGCGCGCATCCCTCCTTCGTCGGCGCCATGCGCGGGCAGGTGATGCAGGAGGCCGATCTCGTGATCACGGTGGGCCGCCGGCTCGACTACCAGCTCGGCTACGGCTCCCCAGCGGTCTTTCCGCATGCCCGCTTCGTCCGCATCTCGGACACGGCGTCGGAACTGATCGACAACCGCCGCGGCACGCCAGAACTCCTGGCGACGCCGGCCCTCGCGCTCGACGCTCTGGCCGAGGCTGGGACGGCGCTCGGCACGCCCGCGCTCGACCGGGAGTGGGCCGGGGCGACGCGCGCCAGGCATGTCGCGCGCGCCGGCGGCGGCACCCGGGAAACGGCGCAGACGGGCAGGGACGGCAAGATCCACCCCATGGCGATCTTCGACGCGCTGAAGGAGGTGGTCGCGGCCGATTACATCGCCGTGGCCGATGGCGGCGATTTCCTCAGCTTCGCGCGCGTCGGGCTCGAGGCTGGGACCTATCTCGACGCCGGCGCCTTCGGCTGCCTCGGCGTGGGCGTCCCCTACGCCAATGCCGCGAGCCTCACCTTTCCCGACCGGCAGGTGGTCTGCGTCACCGGCGACGGGGCCTACGGGCTCAATGCGATGGAGATCGACACGGCGGTGCGCCATGGCGCCAAGCCCGTCATCATCGTCTCGAACAACGCCGCATGGAACATCGAACGGTTCGACCAGTCGGACAATTACGGCGGGCGCGTGGTCGGCACGCTGCTGCGCCATTCGGATTATGCGGGCATGGCGCGTGCGATGGGGCTGCACGGCGAGCGTGTGGAGCATCCCGAGGCGCTGAGGGATGCCATTGCCCGCGCGCTGGAAAACGCGCCGGCGGTGGTGGACGTGGTCACGTCGCAGGACGCGGTGTCGTCGGACGCCAGGAAGGGCCTGGGTTTCGTGCCCGACTACCAGCCGCTCACGGTCTGGGACGAGGCCGAACGCTTGCGGCGGGGGCTGGCATGACCGAGCAGCTCCGCGCCATGCCGGCCGTCGCCGCGCGCTTCTCGCTCGACGGACGCCGCGCGCTCGTCACGGGGGCCTCGGGGACGCTCGGCGCGCGCTTTGCCGAGGTGCTGGCCGATGCGGGCGCGGCGGTCACGCTCGCCGCGCGGCGCAGCGGCCCGATGGAGGCCCTGGCCGCGCGGATCACGGAACGGGGCGGCCGCGCGTCAGTCGCGATGCTCGACCTCGCCGACCCGGCGAGTGTCCCGCAGGCCTTCGACGCGTCCGAGGCGGCCATGGGCGGCCCGGTCGACATCGTGGTGAACAATTCGGGCATCGCCACGCCGGGTCTGCTGCTCGAGCAGCATGACGCGGACTGGGCGCGGCTCATGGCCGTCAACCTCGACGGCGCGCGCCGCGTGGCGGCCGAGGCCGCGCGGCGGCTGGTCGCCGGGGGCGCGTCGGGCGCCATCGTCAACGTGGCCTCGATCCTCGGCCTGCGGCAGGGCGCGGGTGTCGCGGCCTACGCCACCTCCAAGGCGGCGCTGGTGCAACTGACGAAACAGCAGGCGCTGGAATGGGCCCGCCACGGCATCCGGGTGAACGCGCTCTGCCCCGGATATATCGAGACCGACCTCAACCGCGACTTCTTCGCTTCCGAGGCCGGGCGCGCCCAGGTCAGGCGCATCCCGATGCGCCGGCTCGGGCAGCCTGCGGACCTCGACGGCGCGCTGCTCCTGCTCGCCTCGGATGCGGGCAGCTTCATCACCGGCACGGCGCTGGTGGCCGATGGCGGCCACCTCGTCAGCCCGCTCTGAGGGAGGCAGGCCATGCAGGACTACGCCATCATCGCGCGCGAACCCGGGGGACCCGAGGTGCTGGAACGGCGCGCGATCGCCACGCCCGCGCCGGGCCCGGGCGAGGCGCTGGTGCGCCACGAGGCGGTGGGCCTCAACTTCCTCGACATCTACCACCGCACCGGGCTCTATCCGTGGGAGACACCGCGTGACCTGGTCCTCGGATCGGAGGCCGCAGGTGTGGTGGAGGCCGTGGGTGCCGGCGTCACCGGCCTTGAGCCCGGCGACCGGGTCGCCTACGCGCACCCTCTGGGCGCATATGTCTCGGCTCGCGCGATCGCCGCCGACCGGCTGCTGAAACTGCCCGAAGGCGTGTCGACCGAGACGGCGGCGGGCGTGATCCTCAAGGGGCTGACCGCGGAGTACCTGATCCACGACAGCTACCCCGTCCGCGCGGGCGACGTCGTGCTGGTCCACGCGGCGGCCGGGGGCGTGGGCCTGCTGCTCGGCCAGTGGCTCGCGGCGAAGGGCGTGCGCGCCATCGGCACGGCGGGCGGGGCGGAGAAGGTCGCGCTTGCGCAGGCGCATGGCTACGACACGGTGATCGATTACGGCACGGGGGATTTCGTGGACCCGGTCATGGACCTGACCGGCGGCCACGGTGTCGCGGCGGTCTATGACAGCGTCGGCGCCGAGACTTGGCGCGGCTCGCTCGCCTGCCTGCGTGTGCACGGCACTTTCGTGAACTTCGGCCAGTCCTCCGGCGCGATCGAAGGTTTCACGTTCTCCGATCTCGCGCGGAAATCGCTGCATGCGACGCGGCCCACGCTCTTTCACTTCATCGCCGATCCGGGCGAGCTGCAACGCCGGGGCGCCGCGCTGGCGGCCGTGCTCGCGGATGGCACGGTGCGGGCAGAGGCGCGCAACCGGTTCGCGCTGTCCGACGCGGCCCGGGCGCACCGCGCCCTCGAAACCCGTGCCACGACCGGCACCAGCATTCTCGTTCCCTGAAGGACCACGCACATGCCCACGTTCCACGCCACCGCCCGCCCCCCCGCCCGCAGACCCCGCACCGGCGCCGCGCGGCCCGCGGACGGCCGCGTCCCGCTGGCGGCAGGGGAGGGCTGAGCGATGGATTTCACGCTTTCCCCCGA
>NZ_JAME01000025.1 GCF_000521865.1 Roseivivax isoporae LMG 25204 | reverse complement strand
CCGGTTGCGGACCGCGGCCTTCCGCCGCTGCCGCGTACACCACCTGAAGAGCGCCAGAGCAGGCAAGGCCAGGCCATGGACATCGTGTCGCAAAATCGCAGTTTCGGAGGGGTCCAGGCGGTCTACCGCCATCCCTCGAACACCTGCGGCTGCGAGATGACCTTCGCCGCCTACCTGCCGCCGCAGAGCCGGTCCGGCCCGGTCCCCGTCCTGTGGTACCTCTCGGGGCTGAGCTGCACCCACGAGAACGCCATGACCAGGGGCGGTTTCCAGGAGCACGCGGCGCGCCACGGCCTCGCGGTGATCTTCCCCGACACCTCGCCGCGCGGCGAGAGCGTCGCGGACGATCCCGACGACGACCTCGGGCAGGGGGCGGGATTCTACCTGAACGCGACCCGCGATCCGTGGGCACGGAACTTCCGGATGTACGACTACATCCTGCACGAGCTGCGCAGCCTCGTCTTGGAACACCTGCCGGTGGCGGACCGCCACGGCATCACCGGGCATTCCATGGGCGGGCACGGGGCTCTGACCCTCGCGCTGCGCAACAGCGAGATGTTCGAGTCGGTCTCTGCCTTCGCGCCCATCGCCAACCCCACCCGGTCGGACTGGGGACGCAAGCAGCTCTCGGCCTATCTCGGCGACGATGAAAGCGCGTGGTCGCACCATGACTCGACGCTACTTCTCGAGGAGCTCGGCTGGAAAAGCGACATTCTCGTCGACCAGGGTGCCGACGACCAGTTCCTCGACCTTCTGCGGCCCGAGGCGCTGGCGGACACCATGGCGCGGCGGCGCCAGCCCGGTCGGGTGAGACTCCAGAGAGGCTATGACCACTCATACTACTTCGTTAACACTTTCGCCTGTGACCACGTCGCGTGGCACGCCGAAAGGTTGAACTGACGATGTTCCAAGGAAGGAAAACCATGTCTTACAAACTGCTTGCGGCAACGGTCGCGCTGGCATTGCCGGCCGGCGCCGCCCTTGCCCAGGACGGTGACGCGGAAGCCGGGGAGAACGTGTTCCGCAAGTGTCAGGCCTGCCACCAGGTCGGCGAGGACGCGCAGAACAGGGTCGGCCCGGTGCTGAACGGCGTGGTCGGCCGCACCGCCGGCACGCTCGAGGGCTACAACTATTCCGACGCGATGGTCGCGAAGGGCGAGGAGGGTCTCGTCTGGGACGTCGAGTCGCTGTCCGCCTATCTCGAGAATCCGCGCGACTACGTGAACGGCACCAAGATGTCGTTCGCCGGCCTGCGCAAGGAGGAAGAGCGCGCGGACGTGATTGCCTACCTGTCTCAGTTCTCGGAATCCGGGGGCTCCTGACGGGGCATGCGCGGGCGGCCGGTCGGGAGGAATCCCGAGGAGAGGCCGGTCGTCCGCTTGAAGACCCGTCGCGGCGGCATGTCCCGCCGCGGCGGACAGGACGGACGGAGTGACGTCAACAAGGGAGTTGGAAATGAAAAGGCTGACGCTTCTCACATCGGGACTCGCGCTCGTCGCCGGCATGGCCGCGGCGAACGACGACCTGATCACCCAGATGGACAACGCCGACCAGTGGGCGATCCAGACTGGCGACTACAAGAACCAGCGCTATTCCGAGCTGGATCAGATCAATGCCGAGAACGTGGGCGACCTGCAGGTGGCCTGGACCTTCTCGACCGGCGTGCTGCGCGGACACGAGGGCTCGCCGCTCGTGATCGGCGACACGATGTACCTGCACACGCCGTTCCCGAACATCGTCTACGCGCTGGATCTCGCCAACGACGGCAAGATCAAGTGGAAGTACGAACCGCAGCAGGACCCGGACGTGATCCCGGTGATGTGCTGTGACACCGTGAACCGCGGTGTGGCCTATGCCGACGGCAAGATCTTCCTTCACCAGGCCGACACCACCGTGGTCGCGCTGAACGCCGAGAGCGGCGAGGTGATGTGGGAAGTGGTGAACGGCGACCCCTCCAAGGGCGAGACGAACACCGCGACCGTGCTGCCGGTCAAGGACAAGGTCATCGTCGGCATCTCGGGCGGCGAGTTCGGCGTGCGCGGGTCGGTCACGGCCTACGACATGAACACGGGCGAGCAGGTCTGGCGCGCCTATTCCATGGGTCCCGACGAGGACATCCTCGTCGATCCCGAGAACACCACCCACCTGGGCGAACCGGTCGGCGAGAATTCCGGCACGAACACCTGGGAAGGCGACCAGTGGATGATCGGTGGCGGCACCACCTGGGGCTGGTACTCGGCCGACATGGACGAGAACCTGTTCTACTACGGGACCGGCAACCCCTCGACCTGGAACCCCTCGCAGCGTCCGGGCGACAACCGCTGGTCGATGACCGTGATGGCGCGGGACATCGACACCGGCATGGCCAAGTGGTTCTACCAGATGACGCCCCACGACGAGTGGGACTATGACGGCGTCAACGAGATGATCCTGACCGAGCAGGAGATCGACGGCGAAGAGCGCAAGCTCCTCACCCACTTCGACCGCAACGGCCTGGCCTACACCATGGACCGCGTGTCGGGCGAACTGCTCGTGGCCGAGAAGTACGACCCGGCGGTGAACTGGACCACCGGCGTCGACATGGACCCCGAGTCCGACACCTACGGCCGTCCGGCGGTGGTCGCGCAGTACTCGACCGAACAGCAGGGCGAGGACGTCAACACCACCGGCATCTGCCCGGCGGCGCTCGGCACCAAGGACCAGCAGCCGGCGGCCTACTCGCCCAAGACGGAAACGTTCTACGTGCCGACGAACCACGTCTGCATGGACTACGAACCGTTCCGGGTGAGCTACACCGCGGGTCAGCCCTATGTGGGCGCGACGCTCGCCATGTACCCGGCGCCCGACAGCCATGGCGGCATGGGCAACTTCATCGCCTGGGACAACATCAACGGCGAGATCAAGTGGTCGATCCCCGAGCAGTTCTCGGTGTGGTCGGGCGCCCTGGCCACCGCGGGCGACGTGGTGTTCTACGGCACGCTCGAGGGCTACCTCAAGGCGGTGCACGCCGAGACGGGTGACGAACTCTACCGGTTCAAGACCCCCTCGGGCATCATCGGCAACGTGATGACCTACATGCACGAGGGCAAGCAGCACATCGGCATCCTGTCGGGTGTCGGCGGCTGGGCCGGCATCGGTCTGGCGGCGGGCCTCACCAACCCCAACGACGGCCTCGGCGCCGTGGGCGGGTACGCGGCCCTGTCCGACTACACCGCACTCGGCGGCCAGCTGACGGTGTTCACGCTGCCCGACTGATCGGTCGCATGACGCCGGCCGGCACGCGGGTCTCGCGTGCCGGCCCCACACTATCCCTGACAGAATTCGAAAGGTGCGCCCGAATATGACGCGTCCCGCATCCCATATCCTTGCAGTCGCGGCGCTGGCCGTGGCCATTCCGGGCGGCGTCCTGGCCTGGAGCGACCAGCCCGTCAAACCCGATGCCGAGCACCCCCAGGTGCCCGTGGGCTACGAGGAAGACGGACAGTACTTCACCGAGGACGGCATCCCCACCTACCAGATCGACGACGACGGAACGGTGGACTGGCTGACCTTCTCGGGGTTCCGCCGCTACCACGCGGAATGCCATGTCTGCCACGGTCCGGACGGCGAAGGATCCACCTACGCGCCGAAGATCAAGAACTCGGCCGTGAACATGGACTATTACGACTTCTACGACGTCGTCGTGAACGGCCGGCAGAACGGCAACTCGGTGATGCCGCATTTCGGGGACAACCCGAACGTGATGTGCTACCTCAACGACATCTACGTCTACCTCAAGGCACGCGGCATGGACGCCGTGCCGCGCGGTCGCCCTCCCCAGAAGGACGCCAAGTCCGACACGATCGCAGAGATGGAAAATGCTTGCATGGGCTAAGTCCCTCGGTCGTGCCCTCGGTCTGGCCCTGCTCTTCTCCCAGGCGGGGCCAGTGTCGGCGCAGACATCGGATCTCGTCTCGCAGAACGCGTTCCGGGTCTGTGCCGACCCCGCGAACTATCCCATGTCCGACCAGGACGGGAGCGGCTTCGAGAACCGCATCGCGGAACTGTTCGCCGAGGCGCTGGACAGGCCGCTGACCTACGAATGGTATCCCATGGCGACGGGGTTCATCCGCAACACGCTGGCGGCGAACAAGTGCGACGTGGTGATCGGTTTCGCGCAGGGTCACGAGCTGGTGCAGAACACCAACCACTACTTCACGTCGACCTACGTGCTGATCGTGCCCGAGGACGGGCCGCTCGCGGACGTCACGACGCTGTCCGACCCCGCGCTGCAGGGCCTGCGCATCGGCGTCGTCGCGGGCAGCCCGCCGGCGACGCACATGGCGCGCGCCGGTCTTATCGGCAAGGCCAAGGCCTATCCGCTCTTCGTGGATCGCCGCTACGAGGATCCCGCCCCCGACATGCTCGACGACCTCGAGGCGGGCGAGATCGACGCGGCGGTGCTCTGGGGACCGCTTGGCGGCCCGCTCGTGAAGTCGGACCACCCGGGCTACAAGGTCGTGCCGCTCCTGAACGAACAGGGTGCGCCACGGCTGTTCTACCGCATCACCATGGGCGTGCGGCTCGGGGAGGATGTCTGGAAACGCGAGCTCAACTCGCAGATCCGGCGCAACCAGGACGCCATCAACACGATCCTCGCCGATGCGGGGGTCCCCCTTGTCACCGACATGGGCACAGAGGTGCTTGAGGTCGGGCAGTGAAACGGCTGCCGGCGGCGCTGCTCCTGATGGCGCTGCCGGCCTTCGCCGCGGCCGAGGTCGACGAACCCTCCGATTACCGCATGGACGAATACCGCGCGCCGGTGCCCGCGACGCTCGAAGGCGCGACCGTGGTCGGCCCCGAAGAGGCGCATGACCTCTGGGAGGGCGGCGCGGCGGCCTTCGTCGACGTGCTGCCGCGTGCGCCGAAACCCCCGAACCTGCCCGAGGGCACCATCTGGCGCGAAAAGAAGCGCCTGTCGATCCCGGGTGCGATCTGGCTGCCGAACGTGGGTTACGGCGCCATCGCCGAACAGACCGACGCCTATTTCCGCGCGGGCCTCGATCTCGCGACCGGGGGCGACATGGACCGGGCGGTCGTGTTCTTCTGCCTCGAGGAGTGCTGGATGTCGTGGAACGCGGCGAAGCGCGCGCTCGACTACGGCTACACGCAGGTCTACTGGCTGCCCGAGGGCACCGACGGCTGGGCGCTCTGGGACTATCCGCTGGAAGAGGTGCAGGCTCAGCCCGGCGGCTGATCCTCTCCGAGCCGGATCACCGGCCCGCCCGCCGCGCGCGCGTCCTCCTCGTCATGCGTCACCATCAGGACCGGCAGGCCCCGGTCTCGCGCGATGTCGAAGACCAGCGCGCGCACCTGGCCCCGCCGCGCCGCGTCGAGGCCCGAAAACGCCTCGTCGAGCAGCAGCGCGCGCGGGTCGGACAGGAGCATGCGCATCAGCGCCACCCGCGCCTTCTGCCCGCCCGACAGCGTCGCCGGGTCGCGGTCGGCGAACCCCTCGAGCCCGATCTCGGCCAGGGCCGCGTCGATCCGTGCCCGCCGCGCCGCGCGGCTGCCCCCCGGTGCGAGGCCGAAGGCGAGATTTCCGCCGACGCTCAGGTGCGGGAACAGGAGGTCGTTCTGGAACAGGATGCCTAGCCTGCGGCCCTCGGGCGGTGTGCCGGTCAGGTCCGCGCCGTCGAGCAGGACGCGGCCGGTGGCGGTGAAGCCCGGCGCCAGCGTCCCGGTGACGAAGGCCAGGAGCGTGGACTTGCCCACCCCGGACGGACCCATGACCGCCAGCACCTCGCCCGGGGGCACGTGCCGTTCCACCGCGATCAGTTCGGCGGCGCCCCGCGCGATCCGCACGTTCTCGAGCGTCAGTCCCTCAGACATGCAGACCCCGCCTGTTGCGCCACACGAGGGCCGGCACCGCAAGCGCGGCCGCGAAGGGCAGCATCACCGCCGCCGTCTGCGCCACGCCCCAGACCCCGATCGCCCGCCGGTCGCCGCCCGAAGCCAGCGCCACCGCCTCGGTGGTCAGCGTCGCCACGCGGCCACCGCCCACCAGCAGCGTCGGCAGGTACTGGCCCACGCTGACCGCGATGGCAACCGCCGCCGCCGTGAGGATCGGGCGAAGCAGCATGGGCAGGCGGACGCGCCACAGGACGCCGACCGGCGAGGTTCCCAGGGCCGCGGCCACCACCGCATGCCGCGGGTCCCAGGCCCGCCACGGGTCGCCGAGCGACAGGAACACGTAGGGCAGCACGAAGACCAGGTGCGCCAGCGTCACGGGACCGATCCCGCTGTCGAGCCCCGCCCAGAGCAGCAGCGTCTGCACCCCCGGCAGGAACGCCGTCTGCGGCACGAGAAGCGGCAGGTAGATCAGCCAGAGGCCTCGCCGCGACAGCGCGACGCCCCGGCGGTGCTCGGTCTCGAGGCACCCCACCACCAGCACCAGCGCCGCGGCGGTGGCAGCGGCGGCGATCAGCGCGGTCGTGCCGGCGGCGTCCGCGATCCCCGGCAGGTGCCGAGACCAGGACCCGGTGTCGAGCTGATCGGGCAGCGCGTCCGGAAAGCCCCAGAAGCCCGCGACGCTCCACACCCCGAGGCAGGCCAGCCCGCCCAGCACCGCCGCGGCCGAGAAGATGCCCGCCCCGAGGCCGATCGCCCGGAGCGCGGGGTCGGCGGCCCGTCCGCGGCCGCCGCGGGCGATCCACCGGGTGCCGAGGGCGGCGACCACGGCCTCTCCCGCCCGCCAGAGGCCGAGCGCGGCGATCACCAGCCCGAGCTGCAGCAGGGCGCCCGCCGCGGCCGTCAGGCGCATGGCAAGGTCCGGGTCGCCCATCCAGCGCACGATCTGCACCGACAGCGTCGGCGGCGTCGTCGGCCCGAGGATCATCGCCGCGTCCACCACCGACATGGAATAGGCCAGCACCACGTAGACCGGCAGGCGGATCTGTGCGTAGACCGCCGGGAACACCGCCTTGATCCAGCCTGCGACGCGCCCGTGCCCCAGTGCCGTGGCGACCTGCATCCGCCGCCGCGCATCCGCCTGCCCCAGGGCCGCGAGCGACATGAGCAGGAGGAACGGCATCTCCTTCGCGACGAGGCCTGCGATCAGCGCGAGGCCCCAGGGGTCCTGCACGATCAGGATGTCGGGCGGCCGCTCCCATCCCGTGAGCCAGGGCGAGACGAGCCGCGACACCCAGCCCGACGGCGCGACGAGAAAGGCGAGGCCGAAGGCCATCGCCGCGTGCGGCACCGACAGGAGCGGGGACAGCAGCCGCTCGAGCGCGCGGAACGCCCGCGTGCCCGCCCATCCGGCGAGGAGGAGCGCCACGCCGCCGAGCGCCAGCGCGGTCGCGACGAGACCCGTCACCACCGACAGCCGCGCCGCCGCCGCGAGCCCCGGCCAGTCGAGAAGCGACCGCAGCGGCCCGAGCGACAGGCCGGTGCCGCCCGCCGCCGGATGCAGCCCGGCCGCCGGCAGG
The DNA here is from genome assembly GCF_000521865.1 of Roseivivax isoporae LMG 25204. GTDB lineage: Bacteria > Pseudomonadota > Alphaproteobacteria > Rhodobacterales > Rhodobacteraceae > Roseivivax > Roseivivax isoporae. Next base: position 68,506 of record NZ_JAME01000025.1, on the reverse strand, counting down.
AGCGTGCCGGCGAGACCCGCCGCGACCGGGCCCAGCATCGCCAGAACGGTGAGCGCGGGCAGGGCGCGCAGGCGTCCCGCCCTCGAGGTGGCCGTCACGCCGGCGCTACTGGCCGGCGGCGTAGCGGCGCGTCCACTCGTCGGCGATGCGCGTCATCCACGACGGGTGCGGTTCGGGCTGAACGGTCCCGAGTTCCTCGGGCGAGAGCGTGGCGATGCCCAGATCGAGCGCCTCGAACGCGGCGCGGTCCGCCTCCGGAAGCCCCGCGACGTCAAGCACGGTGCCATAGCCCAGGACGTCCGGGTCCTGCGCGCGGACCTGCGCCTCCGGCGACATCAGGAAGTTTGCGACCACCATCGCTCCCTCCTTCGAGCCCGAATTGTAGGGGATGGCGACGAAGCTCGCATTGCCGAGCGTCCCGTCCTCCAGGACGAAGGTCCGCACGCTGGGAGGCAGGCGGTTGTCGGCGATGGCGGTCGACGCCTCGCCCGGGCTGAATGATATGGCGAGGTCGATCTCGTCGTCGGCCAGGAGCTGCAGCTGCGCGGGCCCCGTCGCAGGGTAGGCGCGCCCCTGCCGCCAGAGCGCCGGCGTCAGCGCGTCGAGATAGTCCCAGAGCGGCGCCACGACCGCCTCGTAGTCGGCGGCGTCCGCGGGCTTCATCAGCGTCTCGTTGTCGTCGGTCAGCTCGATCAGCGTCTGCTTGAGGAACGTGGTCCCGAGGAAATCGGGCGGCTGAGGATAGGTGAAGCGGCCGGGATTGGCTTCGGCCCAGTCGAGGATCGCCTCGGCCGAGGGCAGCGGTTCGGGCAGGTCCTCGGTGTCGTGCATGAGCACCACCTGCGCCATGGCCCACGGCGCCTCGTAGCCCTCGGTCGGGACGGTGAAGTCGGTGGTCACGGCCTTGCCGTCCGTGTCCACGTATTGCCAGTTCGGCAGTGCCTCGGCGAAGGGCCCGAACAGAAGGTCCTGTTCCTTCATCGCGGCGAAGTTCGGCCCGTTGATCCAGATCAGGTCGACCGCGCCGTCGGCGTCCTCGCCCGCCTGCTTCTCGGACAGGACGCGCGTCACCGCGTCTGCGGTGTCGGCGAGCTTCACGTGCTCGAGCGTCACGCCGTGCCGGTCCGCCACCTGCTCGGCCACCCAGGCGATGAAGTCGTTCGTGGCTGTCGATCCGCCCCAGGCGTGCCAGTAGACCGTCTGGCCCTCGGCGCGGTCGGTCACCGCCTCCCAGTCGGCGGGGTCGGTCTGCCCGAGGGCGGGCGCGGCCAGGAACAGGGCCAGCGGCAGGGCGGAGACGGCACGGATCATCGGCGTCGGGTCCTTTCGGCAAAGATGGCGCGGGCGGCAAGCAGCCTCAGCGCGGCGGTGGCGTAACAGAGCGCGCCGAACGTCCAGGCGAGCGGCGGGAAACTCTCGGGCAGGAGGCACAGCAGCACGAAGAACAGGATCGTCTCCGTCCCTTCAAGCAGGCCGTTGGAATAGTAGAGGGACTTGGACCCCTGCGCGGCGGTTTCCATCCCGTGCCGCTCGGCGAGGATGGCGTAGCCGAGGAAGCTCGTGCCGTTGAAGTAGAACGAGGCGAGCAGGAAGGCCCCGGGCACCGCGTTCGCCTCGGGGTCGGCCAGCACGAAGGCCAAGGGGACCGCGCCGTAGAACAGGAAGTCGCAGGCGATGTCGAGGTAGCCGCCATAATCTGATTTCCGCGTCGCCCGCGCCACCGCGCCGTCGAGCCCGTCGAGAAGCCGCGAGGCGAGGAGCGGGACCAGTGCCCAGTGGGGCGCGCCGGCGGCGATGGTCGCGGCGGCGACCAGGCCAAGCGCCAGCCCTGCGAGCGTCACCTGGTCGGGCGTAATGCCCAGGCGCGCCACGCGCCGCCCGGCCGCGTTCAGCGGCGGGTCGATGAGACGGCGGGCATAGGTGTCGAGCATCGGGCGCGTCCGGCTGGGGCGTCACCCGCCAGAATGCACCGCAGCCGCGCGCCCGCAATGCGGCTGACGCGAACGTGACGGAGGTTACGCGCCGGAGGACCCGCAAAACCGGGCCTTCCGGCGCGACGGGACGCCGTCCCGGATCAGACGCCGCCGTCGCGGGCGGGGGTCCAGCGGTGCAGCCAGACCGGCGCGACCGGCGCCCCGTCGCCGTTTCGCAGCACCATGCGCAGCTCGGCGCTGTCCGCGCCGCCCGGCGCCAGCATGAAGCTCACGCGGTGCAGCTGGCCGCCGGGCAGCGGGAAGAGCGCGGCACCCGACACCTCCGCCCCGCCGGTCGCGGTGATCTCGGGCTTTGCCTCGCCCACGGCGCCCGCCACGTCGATCGTGCAGATCAGCACGCCCTCGCGGTCATGCGCCCGCCCGATACGGGTCTCGACGATGCGCGCGGGCATGTCCTGCGGCGGCGCGGCGCGGGTCCAGACGATGTCGTAGTCCCAGCTGCGCTCCTGCCCGGCCTCCAGCGCGCCGGACGGGCGCCAGAAGGCCACGACGTTGTCCATGAACTCGTCGGCGGTCGGGATCTCGACCAGCACCACCGATCCCTCGCCCCAGTCGCCGCGCGGCTCCACCCGGGCCGACGGCCGGTCATGGTAATGCGCCTCGGCGTCCTGGAACGCCTCGAAGCTGCGCGCGGTCTGATAGAGCCCGTAATGCCCCGGCGAGCGGTCCGAGAAGGTCGAGGTCTCGACCCGCGCGGGGTTCGAGATCGGCCGCCACAGCAGCTCGTCCGACCCGTTGCCCATCATCAGCACGTCGCTGTCATGCACCCGCGGGCGGAAATCGTCGGCGACCGCGTTGCGCAGCGCGCCCTTGAAATACATCGAGGTGAGCGCGGCGATGCCCGCGTTGTCGAGCGCGCGGCGCGGGATCACGGTCAGCGATACCTGTGTGCGCGTCTCGTCGTCGGGCCGCACCGACATGTCGAGGTAGCCGGCGAGCGACGGGCTGTCGATCACCGCCTCGAGCCGCACCGGATCGGCCTCGCCGCCTTGCGGCGCGTGCAGCCGGATGCGGGTGAAGCGCGGGAACTCCTCGGGCTCGGCACCGCCGGTGCCGATGGCGATCGCGCGCGACGACAGGCCGTAGACCATCTGGCGCCCGATGGCGCGGAAATACGTCCCGCCCTGCATCACCAGGAACTCGTCCAGAACGTCGGCCGCGTTCAGTGCCGTGCGCAGCCTGAGCCCGGTGAAGCCCGCGCCGGGACTTTCCGCCGGGATGTCGTCCTGGAAATACCGGGTGTCGTACGAGAAGACGCCGGGCGAGAACGGCACGGTTTCCAGCGTGCCCGCGGTGCCCACGATCTCGACGTCGACGGGGTCCGGAAAGTAGAGCCCCGGCGGCAACAGGTCGACCGCGTGCCCGTTCCCGAGCGGCAGCATGCCGGCGCGGCCAGGCAGCGGGCGGATGGCGCGGTAGCGGTCGTAGTTCAGATCCGCGAAGGGCGGCGCGAGCGTGCCGCTCGGGGCCGCGTACTCGGCCGCGGCGAGCGCGCGCGCCTCCTCGAGAAGCGACGGCATCCCTTGCGCGGCAACCCGCAGCGGCGAGAGCGCGACCGCGCCCAGCGTTCCGAGACCGGTGTTCAGGAAGGTGCGACGATGCATCGACAGGGCGACTCCATGAAGCGGATGATCGCGGGGGCCAGGACCAGCGGCAGGGCCACCGGCAGCACCCACACGAGCGCGGCGGGGTTCATCACGGCGACGGCCGCGAGGATCGCGGCCCCGGCCGCCGCCTCGAACGCGCCGGCAGGCAGCGTCATGCCATGACGCGACGGTCCCTTCCAGCCGCAATCGCGGCCAAGCAGGACCTCGCCCACGCTGACCACGTGGTGCACCATCACGATCGGCGCCAGGAGCGAGGACAGCACCGTCTCGATCAGGCCGGCGCGCAGCACGATGGCGCGCGCGTGCAGCCCGCGGGTCTGGCGCATCAGCCGCGCGATCCCGCAGATCTTGGGCGTCAGCAGCAGCGTCGCGACCGCGAGCAGCATCCAGCCCGCCTGCATCGTCACCGCGCCCGAGGCGAGCAGCAGGAGGGTCGCGAGCCACAGCGGCGCGGCCACGTAGCCCATGATCCCGACCGCCATGTGCAGGCGCGAGATCGGGTGCAGGCCCGGCGTCGCGATCAGGCGCGCGTGCTGGAGGTTGCCCTGGCACCAGCGGCGGTCCCGCTTGTGATATTCCGACAGCGTCTGCGGGCCGTCCTCGGCCGAGGCGCGGGTGTCCGCGTCGATCTCGATCCGCCAGCCGGCGCGGCGCATCCAGGCCGCCTCGACGAAATCGTGGCTCAGGACGTCGCCGCCGAGCGGCGCCGGGCCCGACAGGCGGGGCAGCGGCACCGCGTCGCGGAAGGCGCGCACTCGGATGAGGGCATTGTGGCCCCAGTAATTGCCCGCATCACCCGTCCAGGCCGAGAAGCCGGTCAGGAAGGTCGGGCCCATCAGGCGCTGGGCATTGCGCTGCAGGTGGCCGAACCGCGTCTCGGGCGGCAGGAGCCGCATGCCGGCCTGCAGGAGGCCCGTCGCGGGCGAGCGCTCCATGCGGTGCACCATGCCGCGGATGCGCTCGGCGCCCATCCGGCTGTCGGAATCGAGCACCAGCATGTAGTCGAACTCGGACCCCCAGCGGTCCAGCCAGTCGCCGATGTTGCCGGGCTTGCGGCCGGTGTTGTCGACGCGCCGGCGGTAGGTGATGCGGCCCATGCCGATCAGCGGCGCGAGCGCGGTCTCCTCCGCCTCGGCCTTGTCGGGCCGGGTGTCGGACAGAACGAAGATGTCTGTATGCGCCGCCATGCCCGCCCGCTCGAGGTCGCGCGAGAGATCCATCAGCGTCCGCGCCGGGCCGCGGGGATCCTCGCCGCAGAGCGTGAGCAGGATGGCGGTGCGGCTCCGGGGCTGCCAGCCCGGCCGGGGGCGGGCGATCTCGCGCGCGGGGAAGACGAGGCCGGTCACCGCCGTGGCGGCCCCGAGCGACAGCGCCGCCGAGGTCAGCGTCACGAGCGCCAGCGCCAGCACCGACCAGAAGGTCCAGGCGGTCACCACGGCGGCGAAGCCGGCCGCGACAAGCGCGGTCAGCGTGAAGGTCAGCGCAGCCACGAAGAGCAGCGGCGCGCGGGTCGGACGCGCGTCCGCGCCCGGGCGGCGCGCCGCCACGGGTCGGACCGCGGACGGGTCGAATCGGTGTTCTGGGACGTGCAGTGTCACGGCAATCCTCACAGCTCGGCTGGCCCGGGTCAGCGCCCGGGTGTGTCGGTTTCACCGGCAACTCTGCGATGCAGCAAAAAGTTCGGACCGCGCTGGAACCTCGCCGGGTTCTGCCGAAATCGTGAGTTGACTTGGGCGAATTCGCGCCGGTCGGCGGTGTCGCCGGCTACGCGCGCCGATGCGGGCGGATTGTCGCCGAGCGCGGCCCGGATTCGGTCCGGGCGCGCAGGCGTGCAACGTCGGGACGGTGCGTCAACGTCTGCCGATTGCCCCGGCCGGAAATGTCGCGCATAGAGCGCGGCAACACGGCGATTCCGGGCGTTCCGCCCCTTAATCGTGCAGTGAGGGCAGGCCGCGCAGGCTTGCAAGCCCCGGAATCCGGCCCATCTGACGCCGGAGGCCGACCATCGACGACCGAGCCACGGGAAAGGCGCCGACATGAGCCTCGACCTGCGCCTCTCGCGCAGCCAGATGCGACTCCTCCAGATCGCGGTCAGCGTGACGCTGCTCGCGGTGCTGTGGCACGCGGTCGACGGCGCCGAGGCCGCGCGCACCCTGGCGCGCGCCGATCCGTTCTGGCTTGTCGCAGCCTGGGTCATGCTCAGCGTGCAGACGCTCCTGTCGGCGCTGCGCTGGCGGCTGACGGCGGCACGGCTCGGGCAGCGCTTCTCGGTCGGCAAGGCCGTGTCGGAGTACTACCTCGCGCAGATCGTGAACCAGTCGCTGCCGGGCGGCATGGTGGGCGATGCGGGCCGCGCCGTGCGCGCGCGCCATCAGGCGGGGCTCCTGCGCGCGAGCCAGGCGGTGGTGTTCGAACGTCTCGCCGGGCAGGTCGCGATCTTCTCCATCATGGCCGTGACCTTTGCCGTCACCTACCTGCAGCCCGGCGGGTTGACCTGGCCGCTCTGGGTGCGGTCCTTCGTGGTGCCGTTCATCCTCGTGGGGCTCTGCGCGCCCGTGGTGTTCTGGCTGACCGCGCTCCTGCCCGGCCCGCAGAAGCGCGCGCTCGACGATCTCTGGTACGCGCTGTCGGTGTCGCTCCTCGCGCCGCGGGTGCTGCCGTGGCAGGCGCTCCTCAGCGTGGCGACCGCGGCGTGCAACCTCGCGGCCTTCGCGTTCTGCGCCCGTGCCATCGGGACCGAGCTGCCCATCGCGGCGATCCTGGGCCTCGTGCCGCTCATCCTCTTCACCATGCTCATCCCGGTCTCGATCTCGGGATGGGGCCTGCGCGAGGGGGCGGCCGCCGCGCTCTTCCCGGTCGCGGGCTTCGCCGGCGCCTCGGGACTCGCCACCTCGGTGGCCTTCGGGCTCGTCTTCGTCGCCGCCGTCCTGCCGGGGCTCATCCCGATCCTCGGACGCCGCTCGCACGGCCGCGGCGAGGGCCGGTCGTCCGCCGGCGACGCGCGCGCCCGCGGAAAGGGCTGAGCCGCAGGCATCATCCCGCCCGCGAACCCGCCGTGCCCGCACCATTTTTCGCGCATGTCTCTGGCGGACGCAAAAACGGCGTTTTTGGATCATCGCCGGACCGCCGCCTGTCGCAAATGGGAACCATCGGAAACGTCCGATTCCGTTTTCACAGGGTGTGCCCATGCTCCGCGACGCCGACGTCCTCTCGCTTCTCCTCAGCCGCAAGCCGGCCCATTCGCTGGCCCGCGAGTTCTACACCGATCAAGGCGTCTACCAGACCGACCTCGAGCGCATCTGGTATCGCGACTGGCTGATGACCGCGGTCTCGGCCGAGCTGCCCAAGGCGGGCAACTACGTGACCCGGCAGGTCGGCGAGTATTCCGTGATCGTGGTGCGCGGCAACGACGGCGTCGCGCGCGCCTTCCACAATTCCTGCCGCCACCGCGGCAGCCGCATCTGCTCGGCCGCCAAGGGCACCAATCCCAAACTCGTCTGCCCCTACCACCAGTGGACCTACGAGCTCGACGGCCGGCTGCTCTGGGCGCGCGACATGGGCCCTGACTTCGACGCCTCGAAGCACGGGCTGAAATCCGTGCATTGCGAGGAGGCGGGCGGGATGATCATGATCTGCCTCGCCGACATCGCGCCCGACTTTGCCCCGTTCCGCGCGCAGGCCGAAGCTTATGCCGGCCCGCACGAGCCCGCGAAGCTCAAGGTCGCGCACCAGTCCACCATCGTCGAGCAGGGCAATTGGAAGCTCGTGATGGAGAACAACCGCGAGTGCTATCACTGCGCGGGCAGCCATCCCTCGCTTTGCCGCACCTTCCCCGAGGATCCCAAGGTGTTCGGCACCAACCCCAAGGAACAGGCGCCGGTGCTGCGCGACCACATCGCGAAATGCGAGACCGCCGGCATGCCGTCGCAGTTCGTGGCGGCACCCGACACGCAGTGGCGCTTCGTCCGCATCCCGTTCCTCGGCAACGCCGCGTCCTACACGATGGACGGCAAGCCCGCGGTGTCGAAGCGGGTCGGCCGCGTGCCCTTCGACGACGCGGGCTCGTGCCTGATGTACCACTACCCCTCGAGCTGGGACCACTTCCTGTCGGACCAGGTGCTGGTCTTCCGCATGAACCCGATCTCGCCGATGCAGACCGAGGTCACGACCACCTGGCTCGTGCATGCCGACGCGGTCGAGGGCGTGGACTACGACCTGCAGCGGCTGACCGAGGTCTGGATCCACACCAACGACGAGGACCGGGCCATCGTCGAGGAGAACCAGCGCGGCGTGAACTCGCCCGCCTACGAACCCGGGCCCTACTCGGCCCAGCACGAATCCGGCGTGATCCAGTTCGTCGACTGGTACGCCGACACCATGATCCGCCGGCTCACCGGACGTGGGCTCATGGCCGCGGAGTGACCGGATGATCCCGATGCCGAAAGAAGACGCGCCCGTCTGGACGGACGCGGAAGTGCTCGAATGCGTTCTTGTGGTGCCCGAGGCGCCCAACGTGAAGACATTCGTCTTCCGCCCGCCGTCCGGCGCGCGCTTCTGGTTCCGCGCGGGACAGTTCATCACCCTCGACCTGCCGGTGCCGGGCGGGAACGTGCAGCGCACCTACACGATCTCGTCCTCGCCGACGACCTCGGCCTTCATCACGGTCACGGTGAAGGCCCAGAAGGACAGCATCGGCACCCGCTGGATGCTCGACCACCTCGAGCCCGGCATGCGGATCAAGGCCTACGGGCCGGCCGGGCTCTTTCACCTGCCGCCGCAGCCCGACGGCAGCTACCTGTTCATCTCGGCCGGCTCGGGCGTCACGCCGATGATGTCGATGGCGTCGTTCCTCTGGGAACGCGGCGAGGATCCCGACATCGCCTTCGTGCACTGCGCGCAGTCGCCGCAGAACATCATCTTCCGGCACAAGCTCGAATACATGGCGAGCCGGGTGTCGGGGCTGAAGCTGCACTTCGTGGTCGAGCAGGACGACCCCTACACCGTCTGGACGGGCTATCGCGGCCGGTTCAACTCGCTGATGCTGGGCCTCATGGCGCCCGACTACCTCGACCGCGACGTCTATTGCTGCGGGCCCGAGGGGTTCATGGAGGCGGTGCGCGAGATGCTGATCTCGCTCGGCTACGACATGAGCCGCTACCACCAGGAAAGCTTCTCGGCCCCGGCGGAAAGCAAGGCGGAGCTGACCGAGTTCGACGACCTCGTGCCCGACGACACCGCGCAGTCCGAGGTGGTGTTCGCGCGCGCCGGCGTCACGGCGTCGTGCTTCGAGACCGACACCGTCCTCGGCGTGGCCAAGGCCGCGGGGCTCAACATCCCCTCCGGCTGCACCTTCGGGCTCTGCGGCACCTGCAAGATCCGCAAGACGGCCGGAGAGGTGCACATGGTCCACAACGGCGGCATCAGCGAGGACGACATCGCCGCGGGCTACATCCTCGCCTGCTGCTCGAACCCGATCGGCCGGGTCGAGGTCGAGGTCTGACCGGACGCCCGGGACCGCGGTCGGCCGCGAGGGGCCAGCCCCTCGCGCTCCCCGGGATATTTCCGCCAAGAAGAAGAAGGGCAGGGCGCCGGACCGGCGCGCCCGTCAGGCGTCCGGCGCGCCGATCCCGCGCAGGAACACCGACAGGCCGAGCTCGAACCGGGCGGTGACCGCGTCCCAGTCGGTCTCGAGCGCCGGGTCGACCAGCCGGTCGAGCGGCGACGGGCGCACCATGTCCGCAAGCAGGGCCGCCGCCGCCGCTGTGTCCGCGACCCGCGCCTCGCCGCGCGCATTGGCGCGGTCGAGCTCGTCACGGATCATCCGCCGCACCTGCGGCAGCCCGCGCGCGAAGATGCGCCGCGCCATGTCCGGCCGGTCCGGCGCCTCGGCGACGATCGTGCGCAGGATCGCGAAGGGCAGGGCCAGCGACCGGGTGGCGGCGGACGGCGCCAGCAGCAGCCGCAGCCGGGCGGCGAGCGGCAGCGCCTGTTCCGCCGCGCTCAGCGGGTGCACGGTGCGGCCGATCTGCCGCTCGGTGAACGCCTCGAGCAGCGCGGCGCGGTCCTCGAACGCGGCATAGAGCGTGCGTTTGGACATGCCGGCCTCGGCGGCGACCGCCGCCATGGTGGTGCCCGCCATGCCGGAGGCCTCGAACACCGCCTCGAGCGCGTCGAGGATCCGGTCGCGCCGGTCGGCGCTGCCGAGCGTGGGGGGACGGCCACGCCGCGGCGTCGCCCTCGGATCGGTCGGACAGGTCATGGCTCTCACCTCGCGCGGCTGTCATCGCGCCCATCTGTTCATCGGCGCAATCGCTGCTATGTCGCCTCCGAAACGTGGCGGGTGGTCGCCGGCGCGGAAGCCGCTTGCGGCCGGCCGCGCCCGGACTTAGGAAACCCGCAAGTTTTATAACTATCGCACGCGTCGGCGCGCAAGGTCGCCGTCGCGGAAAGGGTCGGGACATGGTCGGGACAAGCAGGATCGGGCGCGGTGTCGCGCGGATCGTGGCGCTGGCGGCATCGTGCGCACTGGCGTCGCCCTCGCTGGCACAGGGGCAGGGCGGCGAGGCGCCGCCGCCCGCGGTCGAGGTGGTCGAGGTCGCGCCCGAGACGGTGACGCTCACCGCGACGCTGCCCGGACGGGTCGCCGCGCTCGACGAGGCCGAGGTCCGCCCGCAGGTGGCCGGCATCATCGTCGAGCGGCTCTTCCGCGAGGGCGGCCGGGTCGAGGCGGGCGACGTGCTCTACCGGATCGACCCCGCGACCTACGAGGCCTCCCTCGCCGAGGCGCGCGCCTCGGTCGCGCAGGCCGAGGCACAGCTCAACGCGGCCGTGAAGGAGGCCGAGCGGCTGCAGGCGCTGCAGAGCCGCAACATCGCGAGCCAGCAGGCGCTCGAGGATGCCGTCGCCGCCCGCGACAGCGCCGAGGCGGCGCTGCAGCTCGCCGAGGCGCGCCGCGCGCAGGCCGAGATCGAGCTCGACCGCACCAACGTGACCGCGCGGCTCTCGGGCGAGATCGGCTTTTCCATGACCTCGCCGGGCGCGCTGGTGACCACCGGGCAGGCGGAGCCGCTCGCCACGATCCGCAACATCGACCGCGTCTACGTGGACGTGACGCAGTCGGCGGCCGAGATGCTGCGCTGGCGGCGCGGCCAGGCGATGTCCGATCTGGGCGGCGACGCCGATGCCCGCGAGGTGCGCCTGCGCCTTGCCGACGGCGCCTACTACGAGGAGACCGGCACGCTGACCGCGGCGGAACCCTATGTCGATCCGCAGACCGGCGTCGTCGTGCTGCGCATGAGCTTCGACAATCCCGAGAAACTGCTGCTGCCCGGCATGTACGTGCAGGTCGAGATGCCCACCGCGACCGAGGACGGCGTGTTCCTCGTGCCGCAGGAAGGCGTGGTGCGCGACCGCCGCGGCAACCCGCAGGCGATGGTGGTCACCGCCGGGGACACGGTCGAGGCGCGCCCGCTCGAGATCCTGCAGAACCAGGGATCGCACTGGGTGGTGACGGACGGGCTGTCCGACGGCGACCGGGTCGTGGTCGCGGGATTCCAGCGGATCTCGCCGGGCGCCACCGTGACCCCGCAGCTCCGCGGCGCCGAGGCGGGCGGGCCCGACGGGGGCGCGCCGGAGGCCGCCGCCGCCGATGACGGCGGGAACACGGGCGGCGACGGCGACGACCAGCCCGCCGGATCCGCCGCCGCGGCCCCGGCCGACGACTGACGCCCCCAGAGCGAAAGGCCCCTCTCCATGGCGCGCTTCTTCATCGACCGTCCGGTCTTCGCCTGGGTCGTCTCGATCCTCATCATGGGCGTGGGCGTCCTGTCGGTCTTCAACCTGCCCGTCGCGCAATATCCCCAGATCGCGCCGCCCTCGGTCAGCGTGAACGCCACCTATCCCGGCGCCTCGGCCGAGACGGTGGCGAACACCGTGACCGAGGTGATCGAGCAGAACATGACGGGGCTCGACGGGCTGCGCTACATCTCGTCGTCCTCGACCTCGGCCGGGTCGACCTCGATCACGCTGACCTTCGAGACCGGGACCGACCCGGACATCGCCCAGGTGCAGGTGCAGAACAAGCTCGCCCAGGCGACGCCGCTCCTGCCCGAGACGGTGCAGCGCCAGGGGGTTCAGGTCGAGAAGTCCTCGGCCGGCTTCCTCATGGTGGTCGCGCTGATCTCCGAGACCGGCGCCTACGAGAACGTCGACCTCGCCGACTACATGATCACCAACCTCGTGGACGAGCTGTCGCGGATCGAGGGCGTGGGATCGGTGCAGGTCTTCGGGGCGCAGTACGCCATGCGCATCTGGCTCGATCCCGGCAAGCTCCTTGCCTACAACATGACGCCCGAGGACGTGGTGGCGAAGGTCGGCGAGCAGAACACCCAGATCTCGGCGGGCTCCTTCGGCGCGCGCCCCGCGATCGACGGGCAGATGCTGAACGCCACCATCACCGCGCAGTCGCTGCTGCGCACGCCCGAGGATTTCCGCCAGATCGTGCTGCGCGCCCAGACCGATGGCGGCCTCGTGCTGCTGGACGACGTGGCCCGGGTCGAGATCGGCGCGGCGAACTACGCGACCATTTCGCGCTTCAACCAGAACTCCTCCGCGGGGATGGCGATCAGCCTCGCGCCCGGGGCCAACGCGCTCGAGACCGCAGAGGCAGTGAAGGCGCGGATCGAGGAATTCGCGCAGTTCTTCCCCGAGGGGATGGACTACGTGATCCCCTACGACACGACGCCCTTCGTCGAGATCTCGATTGAGGAGGTGGTCAAGACGCTGATCGAGGCGATCATCCTCGTCTTCCTCGTGATGTACCTCTTCCTGCAGAACCTGAGGGCCACGATCATCCCGACCCTCGCGGTGCCGGTGGTGATCCTCGGCACCTTCGCCGTTCTGGCGGCGGCCGGGTTCACCATCAACACGCTGACCATGCTCGCCATGGTGCTGGCCATCGGCCTTCTCGTCGACGACGCCATCGTCGTGGTCGAGAACGTCGAGCGCATCATGGAGGAGGAGGACATCGGCCCGCGCGAGGCCACCCGGAAGAGCATGGGCCAGATCACCGGCGCGCTCATCGGCATCGCGCTCGTGCTGTCGGCGGTGTTCGTGCCGATGGCGTTCTTCCCGGGCTCGACCGGCGTGATCTACCGCCAGTTCTCCATCACCATCGTCTCGGCGATGACCCTGTCGGTGGTGGTGGCGCTGACCCTCACTCCGGCGCTCTGCGCGATCCTGCTCAGGAAGCCGACCCATGACCGCCGGCGCGGCGTCTTCGGCTGGTTCAACCGCGGCTTCGACAGCACGCTCGGCGGCTACGCCAAGAGCGTGGGCTACATCGTGCGCCGGCCGCTGCGCATCCTGCTGATCTATCTCGGCCTCGGCGCGGCGGTCGTGTTCCTGTTCCTGCGCACGCCCACGGGGTTCCTGCCGGAAGAGGACCAGGGGCTCCTGTTCACGCTGATCTCGCTGCCGACCGGCGCCACCGCGGAACGCACGCTCGACGTGGTCGAACAGGTGGAATCGCATTTCCTCGAGAACGAGCAGGGCGCGGTCGATTCGGTCTTCGGCGTCGTCGGCTTCAGCTTCGGCGGCCAGGGGCAGAACAACGGCCTCGCCTTCGTGCGGCTCAAGGACTGGGACGAACGCGGTCCCGAGGACAGCGCGCAGGCGGTGGCGGGGCGCGCCTTCGGCGCCTTCAGCCAGATCACCGACGCGCAGGTCTTCCCGATCGTGCCGCCCTCGGTGCCCGAGCTCGGCAACGCCTCCGGCTTCGACTTCTACCTCCAGGCCCGGGGCGGGCAGAGCCACGAGGATCTCGTGAACGCCCGCAACCAGGTGCTGGGACTGCTGAACCAGTCCCCGATGATCGCCTCGGCGCGGCCCTCGGGGCTCGAGGACGCGGCGCAGTACAACATCGCCATCGACTGGCGCAAGGCGGGGGCCATGGGCGTGTCGGCGCAGAACGTGGGCAACCTCTTGTCCATCGCCTGGGCCGGCCGCTACGTGAACGACTTCGTCGACGAGGGCCGGGTCAAGCAGGTCTACGTCCAGGGCGAGGCCGGCACGCGGATGCAGCCCTCGGACCTCTCGCTCTGGCGGGTGCGCAACGAGGCGGGCGAACTCGTGCCGTTCTCGAACTTCGCCGAGGGCAGCTGGACCTACGGACCGCAGGGGCTCTACCGCTACAACGGCGTGCCCTCGATGCAGATCCAGGGCTCGCCCGTACCCGGCGTCTCCTCGGGCGAGGCGATGGCCGAGGTCATGCGCCTCGTGGACGAGAACCTGCCGCCGACCTTCGAGGTGGCGTGGACCGGCCTCTCGCTCGAGGAACAGGAAAGCGGCAACCAGGCGCCGCTGCTCTACGCGCTCTCGCTCGCGGCGGTGTTCCTGTCGCTCGCGGCCCTCTACGAAAGCTGGGCGATCCCCTTCGCGGTGATGCTCGCCATGCCCATCGGCGTCCTGGGCGCGCTGCTCGGCGCGTTCCTCGGGGGCTACGAGAACGGCGTGTTCTTTCAGGTCGGGCTCCTGACCGTGATCGGCCTGACCGGCAAGAACGCGATCCTGATCGTCGAGTTCGCCCGCGAACGGGTCGAGGCAGGCGAGGGTGTGATCGCCGCGGCGGTCGACGCCGCGCGCCAGCGCTTCCGCCCGATCATCATGACCTCCATGGCGTTCAGCCTCGGGGTGGTGCCGCTGGTGCTTTCCTCGGGCGCGGGCGCCGCGGGGCGCAATGCCATCGGCTTGGGCGTGCTGGGCGGCACGCTGTCGGCGACGGCGCTGGGCGTCTTCTTCGTGCCGCTTTTCTTCGTGGTGATAGAGCGGCTGGTGCGGCGCGGCCGCGGCAAGGCCACGGAGGGCAGCACGCAGCGTGCGTGACGCGCGACGGGCGGTCGGCGGGAACCCTCGCCGGCCGGCGCGCCTTTCAGGCGCAGGCATGACGGCGGACGGAGGGTGTCGTGAGGTTCGGTCCGGTTCTGATGTTTCGGGGGCTCGCGGAGCGGTCCGTCCGGCTCGCGGCCCTCGTGGTTCGCGACGACGACAGCCGCCCGCCGGCCCTGACCGCGGGCGGGCGCTCGCACCCGGCGCTCCGGCTCGCCACCGTCGCGGGCCACGGCGTCTGGCGCTACGACTTCGCGCTGCCGCTCGGCACCGTGTCGGATTACGGCCTTGCCGGGCGGACCCACCGCGTCGACACCCGCTACGAGGGTGACCTGCACGTGGGCTTCGTCTCCTGCAACGGCGAGGAGAACGGCGACCTCGACCGCGACGCGGACGAACGCAACGCCATGTGGCAGCGGCTGCGCGCGCAGCACGCCACGCGGCCGCTGCACGTCCTCTTGCATGGCGGCGACCAGGTCTATGCCGACGAGGCGACGGACGGCCACCGGCTGAGCGACGGCTGGCCCGACGAGCTGCCGGAGACCGCCGCCCCCGCCGATCTCGACGACCTGCGGCTGCACCTGCGCGAACGGTTCCTGCACCGCTACGCGATCACCTACGCCGCGCCGGGCTTTGCCGAGCTCGCGGCCGAGGTGCCCTCGCTCATGATGTGGGACGACCATGACATCTGCGACGGCTGGGGCTCGCTCGGCGACGTCGAGCGCACGGCCATCGGTCAGACGCTGTTCCGCACCGCGCGCGAGGCGTTCCTGCTCTACCAGCACGCCGCGACCGATGACGACGTGCCCGACCTCTTCCTCGATCCCGAGGGCCTGTCGCTCGGTTTTCGCCGCGACCTGCCGGGGCTGACGATCCTCGCGCCCGACCTGCGGTCGGAACGCACCCGGGCCCGCATCATGGGCCCGAACGGCTGGGACCGGTTCGATGCCGCGCTCGCGGACCTGCAGGAACGCGTCTTCCTCGTCTCGAGCGTGCCGCTCCTCGGCCCCCGCCTGTCGCTGGTCGAGCGGCTGATGCAGCTCACCCGCCGGATGGAGCGCTACGAGGACGACCTGCGCGACCAGTGGCAGAGCCGCGCGCACCGGGCCGAGTGGGCGCGGATGCTGCGCCGGCTGATCGACGTCGAGGCGCGGGGCCACCGCGTCACCGCGATCTCGGGCGAGATCCATCTCGCCACGCGCGCGACGCTCGATACCGGCCGGCCCGAGCCCCTGCACCAGCTGGTGGCCTCGGGCATCTCGCACCGCGCGCCGCCGCGCCTCTATGCCATGACGCTCGGCACGCTCGCGCGCTTCGGCGAGGCGCCGATCCCCGAACATCCGATCCGCATCGCGCCGCTGCCCGGGCAGCGCCACAACTACACGGCGGAACGCAACTACCTGACGCTCGCGCGGAAGCGCGGCACGTGGTCGGCGCGCTGGGATCTCGAGGACAGCGGCACCACCGGCTGGCTTTCGATCTGAGCGGCGCGCCGCGCGGGGGTCGGGCAGCGGTCTTGCCCGTTGCCGCCCGGCAGGTCACAGTGCCGAAAACGGGCAGGCGACGGAGCGGACGGATGCAGGTTTCACGGCGATGGATCACCCTCGCGGGCGGCGCGGCGCTGCTGGGCGGATGCGGCGGCGCGGCCATCCCGCGCGCGGGCGGCGGCGGCAGTGCGCCCGACCCGGCGCTGCGGCCGGTGCCGAACGCGGGCTGGGACGCGTGGGTCGCGTCCTTCCGCGGCCGCGCGGGGGCGCAGGGTCTGTCGGGGGCGACGCTCGACGCGGGGTTCCGCGACGCGGGCTACCTGCCGGGCGTGGTGGAGCGCGACCGCGCGCAGACCGAGTTCACCCGGACGCTCGAGGATTACCTCGCCATCGTCGCCAACGAGACCAAGGTGCGCGACGGCCGCGCGCGGCTCGCGGCCAATCGCGGCCTCCTCTCCGAGATCGAGGGCCGCTACGGCGTCCCGGCCGAGGTCGTGGCCGCCGTCTGGGGCATGGAAAGCAATTACGGCACCCGGCGTGGCGACATCCCGGTGGTCTCGGCCACCTCGACGCTCGCCTATGACGGCCGCCGCGGCGCCTTCTTCGAGGATCAGCTCATCGCCGCCCTGCGCATCGTCCAGCGCGGCGACGTGCCTGCGGATCGACTCGTCGGCAGCTGGGCCGGTGCCATGGGCCACACGCAGTTCATCCCCACCACCTACCAGGCCTATGCCGTGGATTTCCGCGGCGACGGTCGGCGCGACATCTGGTCCGACGACCCGACCGACGGGCTCGCTTCGGCCGCGGCCTACCTCTCGGCGTCGGGCTGGCGGCGCGGCGAACCCTGGGGACAGGAGATCACGGCCGCGAATCCCGGCAGCGGCGGGCAGGTGATCCAGCCCGAACCGGGCGGCCCGAGCTTTCGCGTCTTCCGCAATTTCGACGTGATCAAGCGCTACAACAACTCGACCAACTACGCGATCGGCGTGGGCCACCTGTCGGACCGGCTCGGCGGCGCGGGCCCCCTGCGCGGCGGCTTCGCCCCCGACCGCTACGGGCTGACCATCGACGACCGGCGCGAGATCCAGACCCGGCTGAACGCGCAGGGCTACGATGCGGGCACGCCCGACGGCGTGATCGGATCGGGGACCGAGGCGGCGATCCGGGCCTGGCAGTCGGCGAACGGCATGGCGGTCACGGGCGAGCCGTCGCAGGCGCTTCTTGCCGCGCTGCGCTAGCGCTCAGCCGAGATAGACCTGGCCGGGCGGGTAGCGCACGCGGGCGACCGTGTGCGTGGCCAGGAAGAAGCCCAGCGTCAGCGGCCCCACCCGGCCGAAGAACATCACCGCCATGATGATGCAGCGCCCGGTCGTGTCGAGCTCGGGCGTCGCCCCCATGGACAGCCCCACCGTCCCGAGCGCCGAGGTGACCTCGAAGGCGAGATGCAGGAACGACCCGTCATGGCTGATCGACACCGCGAAGATCGACAGGAACACGATCAGCATCGACGCCGTGGTCAGCGCCATGACCTTCATCACCTCGTCCACGCCGAGCGACCGGCCGAAGCAGTGCAGCTCGCTCTCGCGGCGGACGAACGCGATGGTGGCGAGGATCAGGACGGCGAAGGTCGTGACCTTGATGCCGCCCGCGGTCGACGTCGACCCCGCCCCGATCAGCATCAGCGTCATGGTCATGAGCGCGGTGGAATCGTGCATCTCGCCCGTGTCGATGGTGTTGAACCCCGCCGTGCGCGGCGTCACCGCCTGGAACCACGCGGCCATGAGACGTCCGCCGACGCTGTCGATGGCGCCGAGCGTGCCGGGATTGGTCCATTCGAGCGCCGCGAACATGATCCAGGCGAAGACGATCAGCACCGCCGTGCCCACGAGCATGATCTTGGAATGCAGGCCGAGGCGCCGCCAGCGCCGCTTGCGCTGCAGGTCCGACAGCACGATGAACCCGAGCCCCCCGGTGATGAAGAGGACGGGCACCACCACGTTCACCACCGGGTCGAGCGCGTAGCCGATGAGCGAATCCGACCAGAGCGAGAAGCCCGCGTTGTTGAACGCCGACACCGCGTGGAACACTGCCGCCCAGATCCCCGGCCAGAGCCCGTGATCGGGCACGAACACCGTGGCCAGCACCACCGCGCCCGCCGCCTCGCAGCCGAGCGACACGACGAACACCGTGCGCACCAGCATCAGGAGGTCGCCGATATTGCTCTGGTTCAGGTCCTCGCGCAGCATCAGCCGCTGTCCGAGTCCCACCTGCATCCCGAGCGCGCTCAGCACGAAGACCGCGAAGGTCACGAGCCCGAGCCCGCCGAGCTGCATCAGGATGACGATCACCGCCTGCCCGAAAAGGGTGAAGTCGGCGCCGGTGTCCACCACCACGAGCCCCGTGACCGTCACCGCCGAGACCGAGGTGAACAGCGCCTCGACCCAGCCCACGTTCGCGTTGCTCGAGATCGGCGCCCACAGGAGCAGTCCGCCGATCACCGCGAAGATCAGGTAGAAGAACGCCAGCAGCGCGGGCGGCGAGGCCCGCATCACGCGGTACCGGACGCCCGCCCTGGCCCCGATCAGCGCCATGTCAGAGGCTGGAGGCGAAGCGGCGCAGATCCGCGCGCTTGCCGAGCAGCAGCAGCAGGTCGTCGCTCTGGAAGGTGCAGCCCTGCCCGTCCATGCCCAGGAACTCGGTGCCGCGCATCACGCCCACGCAGCGCAGGTCGTAATCCTCGCGGTGCGGCAGCTCTTCCAGCGTCTTGCCCTCGAGGCTTTCGGGAATGCGGAAGTTCACCACGTAGAACCCGTTGCCGAGGCTGATGTAGTCGCGGATCAGCGGGTTGTGCAGCACCTGCGCCACGTGCTGGCCGACCTCCACCTCCGGGTGGATGATCCGGTCGACGCCGAGCCGCGACAGGATGCGGTGATGGGTCTTGGTGCGGGCCTTGGCCCAGACCGTCTCGACCCCCACGAGCTTGAGGTTGATCGCGGCGAGGATCGACGCCTCGAGGTCGGACCCCATGGCGATGAGCGCGACGTCGCAATCGCCCATGCCGGCTTCCTTCATAGCCTTGTCGTCGCGGGCGTCGACGATCATCGCCTGTGCCAGCTCGTCGGCATGGGCGGACACGCGATCCTTGTCCGTGTCGATGCCGATCACGTCGTTGCCGAAACGCGTGAGCTCCTTCGCCACGGTCGATCCGAAATTTCCCAGCCCGATGACGCCGAAGGTGCGGCTCTTCTCTGCCATGGCGCAACACGCCTCCTGATCACTGCGGCGTCACGTAGGCCGCCCGATGCGCACAGACAAGCACCGGCGCGTCTCCGCGGTTCCGCTCACGGCAGCGGTTTCGTGCGGTAGAGGCGCACCTTGAGACCCCCGTGCGGCACCGGCGGGCCGGGCGGCAGGAACGGCAGGCCCGTGGCGCGCGCGAGCCCCGGCTCGCTGGTGACGATGCCGACGCGCCAGCCGCGGAAGCGCGCCTTCAGAACCTCTCCGAACGCGCCGTGCAGCGCGAAGAGAAGCTTCTTGTTGCCGATCCGCCCGCCATAGGGCGGGTTCGCGACCACGAGCCCCGGCGGCCCCTCGGGCGGAACGATGTCGCCGACCGCGCGCCGCTCGAAGAGGCAGGCGGCGCCCACGCCCGCCCGCGCCGCGTTGGCGGTGGCGGACTGCACCGCGCCCTGGTCGCGGTCCGAGCCGTAAAAGCGCACGGGCCCCGGCGCCTCGGCCGGACCCGCGCCGCGCATCCGGGCGAAGGCCGCGGCGTCGAAGCTCGCCAGCGTCTCGAAGGCGAACGCGCGCGACCGCCCCGGAAGCAGGCCCGCCGCGATCTCGGCCGCCTCGATCGGGAAGGTGCCGGAGCCGCACATGGGGTCGAGCACCGGCCCCGTCCCGTCGAAGCCGCAATCGCGCAGGAATGCCGCCGCCAGCGTCTCGCGCATCGGGGCCTTGCCCACGGCTTCCTTGTGGCCGCGGCGATGCAGCGGCTCGCCGCTCGTGTCGAGGCTGAAGGTGCACATGTCGCGCTCGATCCGGACCTTCAGCACCAGCGACGCCTGCGGGTCGATGGTCGCGCCAAGGCTCTCGCGCAGCGCCGTCTCGATCCGCTCGGTCGCGGCGCCCTGGTGATAGATGCGCGACTTGCGGCACGTCGTCTCGACCCGGATCGGCACGTCCGGGCGCAGCGTGTCGGACCAGGGGAATTTGCGCGCGCGCTTGTCGAGCTGCGCGAGATGCGCCACCGGAAAGGCGCCGATCCGCACCAGCACGCGCACCGCGCCGCGCAGCGACAGGTTCGCGCGCCAGACCTCGGGCCAGCCGCCGCGCAGCGTCACGCCGCCGGGCGTGGTGTCCGTGACGTCGAAGCCCTGCGCCTGCGCCTCGGACGCCAGCGCCGCCTCGAGGCCGGGGGCGCAGACCGCGAAGAGTTCCAGGTCGCTCACAGCCGGCCGCGCGCCGTCAGCATGACCGCGATGGGCCGCGTCGCCTGCACCTCGGCCAGCACGATCACGAGGCTCGCGGTCAGCGGTACGGCGAGGATCGCGCCGGCGATGCCCCAGAGCGCGCCCCAGAAAGCCAGCGCCAGCAGCACCACCGCCGGCGAGAGGTTGAAGGTCCGCCCCATCAGCCGGGGCTCGAGCACAGCGCCCACGTAGACCTGCGCGAAGGTCAGCGTCACCAGCGACACCACCGCGAAGCCGAACGACCCCGACTGCACGAGGCTCAGGATCACCGGGAAGATCACGCCGATCAGCGACCCGAAATAGGGGATGTAGTTCAGGAAGCCGATCAGCACCGCCCAGAACACGGCGAACTCGACCCCGATCGCCCACATGATGACGAACGAGATAGCGGCCAGCACCACGTTCACGAAGGTCTTGACCAGGAGGTAGTCGCTCACTCGCCCGTTGATGCGGTTCATCAGGTCCACTGCCTTGGCGCCGCGGCGCATGCCGCCGAGCGCGATGGTGATCTTGTCTGCGAACTGCACCCGCTCCGCAAAGAAGAACGCGGCGTAGAGCACGATCAGGAACAGCGACGTGCCGATCCCGCGGATCTGGTTGGCGAGCGGCGCGATGTAGCTGGCCACGTCGATCTGGCCCAGCGTGTTGTCGCGGACGATCTCCCAGTTCGGTTCGTCCTCGATCCCGAGCATCGTCGCGCCGCGCGCGACCAGACGGTCGAGGTTCTGCTCGTAGCCCGGGACCGCCGCGATCACGCGGTTGAAGTTGACGACGATCAGCACGAACAGCATCACGATGCCCGCGGTGAAGAGCAGCAGCACCAGCGTCCGGAGCGCCCAGAGCGGCAGGTGCCCGAGCAGCGGCACCCGCGTCAGCGCCGTCGCCGCCGCCGACAGGACATAGAGCGAGATGACCGCGGCGAGCACGGGCAGCAGGATGGGCTTGCCCATCCAGAAGAGCCAGCCCAGCATGATGGCGAGGGCCGTGCCGTAGGTGATCGTCGCGAGTCGCATGTCCGCGTCACGTTAACCAGATGCCGGAACGCGGCGCGAGTGCCCTTTCACGCGCCGATCGCCACGAGGTGGTTGTCCCAGCTCAGGCCGTCATGCGCGGCGAGCGGCGCCACATCCCGGCCGACGGCCACGATGCCGCCGAGGCCGTCCGTCGCGGTGAAGCCGCCGGGCGCAGGCGCCAGCCCGCAGACGTCGCCCCGCCGGTAGGGGGTGACCGCCCCGGTCGCCACGTCGAACCGGTGCAGCCGTCCGCCCCTGGGCGAGGTGATCGCGACCGACCGCCCGTCGCCCGAGAACGCCACCGAGCCCGCGTAGCCCTGCATCGCCATCTGCTCGCCCAGCTCCGCCGCGAGCAGGACCGGCTCATGCCCCCGCCGCGCGAGCCCGAGGAGCGGCACCGCATCGCCGGGCTCTCCCTGCCATTGCATGGCGAAGGCCACCGTGCCGTCCGGCGCCTGCGCGAGGTGCCGGATCGAGTTCCGGTGCAGGTCGGGCGCCAGGACCACCGCGTCCAGCAGGTCGCCATCCGGCGTGATCCAGGCGAGCGAGGGGCGCATCGTGTCGATGTTGAGCTTCTCGCGCCCGGTATCGGGATGGGTGCGGATGCCGCCGTTCGCCACCGCCAGCACGTCGCCGTCCATGCGCAGGATGTCGTGCGGCCCGATCCCGTGGCTGCGGATCTCGCCGATCCGCGCATAGCCCTCGCGCCGCGACCAGAGCCCGATGCGGCCCTCGCCGGTGTCGATCTCGTTCTCGGTGGTGCAGAGCACGTCGCCCGCCGCCACGAACGCCCCGTGGCCGTAGAAATGCCGCCCCGCCGGTGCCTCGAGCCGGTGCGCCACGCGGCCCCGCGCGCAGTCGATCACCAGCGCGAAGGTGCCCGGCCGGCGCGCGAAGGCCACGGCCTCGGGCGCGTCGGGATGCGCCGCCGCCGCGTGGCCCCGCGCGGGCAGCGGGATGCGGAAGATGCGCGCGCCCGCCGCGTCGAGTCCGTAGAGAGCGTGGCCGCCGTCGCGGTCCCGCGCCGCACCGAGATAGGCGGGGTTGCCCGCGTCGGCCCAGGACAGCGCCGGCGCCGTCGACGCCGCGAGAAGCGTGGCGAGGAACGTCCTGCGCGTGGTCATGGTCCTCAATCCCCGTCCGACGCGTTGAAGCCCGCCGAGACGCCCAGCGGCACGCCGATCTCGTTCGCCGCGGCCTCGCCGATCGCGCGCACCTCCTGCGCCAGCTGCTCGACGCGCAGCCGCCGCGCCGGGTCCGCGACGCTCGAGAGGTCGGCGCTGTCGATCCGCGATGCGGTTCCCAGCGCCGCGTCGAAGGCCGCGTCGGTGTCGGGGATGGGGCCCGGCGCCAGCGTCCGCGCGAGATCCCGCAGCGCCTCGAGCGACAGGACCGCGTTCCTGAGGCTCCGCGCCGACCGTCGCGCCTCGGCCCGTTCCGGCCGCGGGTCGTCGTAGCTGCCGAGCGGCAGTCCCAGCCGCTGGTCCGCGGTGAACGCGATCCCGGTCACGAGCGCGGTGTAGAACGCCTGCCGCGCTTCCCGGGTGCTGAGATAGGTGTCATTGTCCGCGGCCCCGGCCGAGGTCAGCAGCGCCGCGTGGTCTTGCCAGTCCGCCGCGATGCCGGCGGCCATCCGGTCGATGTCACGCGCCTGCGCGACCGCCAGCCGGCAGGCATAGCTGTCGTGCCCGTAGCCCGCGTCCGGCCCGTAGAGCACCTGTTCCATCCCGAAGAACCCGCGCGCCGCGATCGACACCTCAGCGAAGGCCGCCGGGTCGTCCACCGCCGCGTCCCCGTCCGCCGCGAGCCCGACGAGCGTGCGCGGGATCATCCCCCGCGTGTCCGGCCAGAACCCGAGCGTCAGCGCGCGGCTCTCCGTCTCGAGCGGGCCGAAGCGCAGGTGCGCGAGTCCCAGCCACGCGTCGAACGCCTCGTTCCAGGCGGGCCGCAGCGCCTCGGCCGTGCAGTCGGCCTCGGCCGACGCGGCAAGCGCGTCCGCGGCGCGGGCGAACCGGTCGGCGGCAGGCAGCGCGTGGTCGCGCACCGCCTCTGGCACGCCCGCCGCAAGCGGCGTCGCCAGGCAGAGACACAGGGTCAGGACGGCACGCATCAGAGGCTCTCCAGGTAGCGGATCAGGGCGGCGCGGTCGGCGGGCGGCATCTCGGTCACGCGGGTCTTCGCCGCCTCCGCCTCGCCGCCGTGCCACAGGATGGCCTCGAGAAGCGACCGCGCCCGCCCGTCATGCAGGTAGCGCTCCTGCCCGGTCACCGTCCGGGTCAGCCCGATCCCCCAGAGCGGCGGCGTGCGCCATTCGCGCCCGGTCGCGCGCCCCTCGGGCCTCCGGTCGGCCAGCCCCTCGCCCATGTCGTGCAGCAGCAGGTCCGTCATCGGCCAGATCAGCTGGAAACTCTGCTCGGGCTGGCCGTCGAGGCGCGCGGTCACGAATTTCGGCCGGTGGCAGGACGCGCAGCCGCTTTCGTGGAACATGCGCTTGCCGCGCAGGACCTGCGCGTCGTCCACGTCGCGCCGCGCCGGCACGCCGAGGTTCCGGGAATAGAACGTCACCAGGTCGAGCCCCTCGGCATCCACCTCGGTGCCGCGCGCGTCGCCGTCGCCGTGCGGGGCGGACAGGCAGGCGGGCTGGCCGTCAGTGCAGTCGCCCGCGCCCGCCGGGAACAGCGGCGACGAGATCCCGAGATCCCCCGCGAAGGCCGCTGCCGCCTGCTCGCGCACCGTGGCCGCGCCCGCCTTCCAGCCGAAGCGGCCCAGCATCGGGCGATCGTGCTCGACCGACCACACCACCTGCGCGCGCCCCGAGATGCCGTCGCCGTCCGCATCCTCCGGATCGGCTCGCGCGAGGATGTCCTCGGCCGGGATCGCCTCGAGCAGGCCGAGCCCGATCATCGGCGGCGCGAGCCGCAGGCTGGTCATGACGTCGTCGCCCGGCGGGCCGTAGCTCGGCTCCGCGATCTCGACGGAGGGCGCGCGCAGGCTCGCGCTCTCGCCACCGGACAAGGCCACGGGCATCTCCTGCCAGGTCACGCGGACCTGCCCCTCGGCCCTCTGTCCCGCCACCGCGAAATCCTGCAGCTGCCCGCCATAGACCGGATGGGGATCGGTGCGCGCCGGCGTCCCCTCGCGGCCCGCGAGGAACCGCTCGATTTCCGAGGAAGGCGCGCCGGCGTTCCCCGGCACCGACAGCCGCATCAGGAGGCCGCTGCCCCCGGGGCCCTCGCCGTCCGGCATCACGCCGCGGCCGTCCTTGATGTGGCAGCGCTGGCAGGACCGCGCGTTGTAGAGCGGGCCGAGCCCGTCCGAGGCAAGCGTCGAGGACGGCGCGGAGACCCAGAGCTTCTTGAAGAGGCCGTTGCCCACCTTGAAGTCGAGTTCGCGCTCGAACGGCATGTTCGCGGAGGATTGCGAGAACGCGTCGGCATTCGTGCGGGCGCGCACCGTCGCGGCGCCCGCCGGGTTCTCCTCGAACCGCTCGGGCGCGTCGAACCGGGTCGGCGCGGCCACGACGTCCGCGATCCGCGCGCGTTCCTCCGCCGTGCGCGGCACCACGTCGAGATGCGGCGCCGCGAGGAGGTCCGGCGCCTCCGTGGCACCGGCGCCGGCGACGGCGGTAAGGCAGAGGGTCAGGGACAGCAGGGCGGAACGGGTCGGCACGCTCGGGCTCCGGTCAGGGGCGGAGGATGTGCCGGGATCTTCCACGTATTCCCGAGTATTTCAATCGGAAAAGACGTGGCCGGAAAAGGCGCGGGCGCCCCCAGCGGGGCGCCGGCGCGTGTCGTTCACTCGGTCTCGTTCGCCGGCGTCGCCTGCAGGAGCGCGTACCGCTCCTCGCCCAGCTTCGCGAAGAGGTCGAGCTGCGTCTCGAGGTAGTCGATATGGCCTTCCTCGTCCGCGATCAGCTCCTCGAAGAGGTTCTTCGACACGTAGTCGCCCACCTTCTCGCAATGGTCGCGCGCCTCGATGTAGAGATTGCGGGCGTCGTGCTCGGCGGCGAGATCGGATTCGAGCGTCTCCTTCAGC
The DNA here is from genome assembly GCF_000521865.1 of Roseivivax isoporae LMG 25204. Classification (GTDB taxonomy): domain Bacteria; phylum Pseudomonadota; class Alphaproteobacteria; order Rhodobacterales; family Rhodobacteraceae; genus Roseivivax; species Roseivivax isoporae. Next base: position 43,014 of record NZ_JAME01000025.1, on the reverse strand, counting down.
GTCTCGCCGATGCGCAGCGAATCGAGCTTCTGAAGGTTCGGATGGCCCTCGAGAAAGATGATCCGCTCGATGAAGCGGTCGGCGTGGTGCATCTCCTCGATCGATTCCGCGCGGCTCTTAGCGGCGATCTTGCCGTAGCCCCAGTCCTCCTGCAGGCGGTAGTGCAGCCAGTACTGGTTGACCGCGGTCAGCTCGCTGCGGAGCCCGCGGTTGAGGTAATCGATGACCTTATCGTCGCCCTTCATGTCGTATTCCCTTGTTTCGCGTGTCTGGCTCGACCGCGCGGCGCAGGCCGCGCAGGTTGGCTGGCACTTCGAAACTATCGCACGATTTCAGGGTGTCCATGAAGACCGGAAGGCAGCCGCCGCAATCGGCCTTCTTTCCGAGCGCGCGGTAGACCTTGCCGGGCGTGACGATCGTGTGGGGATCGGCGGCGCGCATCCAGTCGACCGCGGCGCGGATGTCGCGGTCGCTGATCGACATGCAGTGACAGACAATCATGTGCCGGTCTTCCTTTCCTCCGCCTCCGCGACTCGGGAACGTCGCCGCGGATGTCCTCGCCGAATACTTGAGCGAAAGGATCGGGAAAAGAAAGGCCCTATCGGAAATCGTGATCGAGCGCGTGCGGAACGACGATCAGCGGGGCGACCGCTTGGCCAGGATGCGCTGCAGCGTCCGGCGGTGCATGTTGAGCCTTCGCGCGGTCTCAGACACGTTGCGGTCGCACAGCTCGTAGACCCGCTGGATGTGTTCCCACCGCACGCGGTCGGCGCTCATCGGGTTCTCCGGGGGCGGCGGCATCTCCTCCTGCCGCGACAGGAGCGCGTTCACGATGTCGGTGGCGTCCGCGGGCTTCGACAGGTAGTCGGTCGCGCCGATCTTCACCGCGGCGACCGCCGTCGCGATCGCGCCGTAGCCCGTCAGCACCACGACGCGGCAATCGGGCCGCTTCTCGCGCAGCGTCTCGACCACGTCGAGCCCGTTGCCGTCCTCGAGCCGCAGGTCGACCACCGCGTAGGCCGGCGGGCGCGCCGTGGCGATCGCGGTGCCGCCGGCGACCGATCCCGCCGTCTCGACCGAGAAGCCGCGCTTCGCCATCGCCTTCTCGAGGCGGCGCAGGAACGACTCGTCGTCGTCCACCAGCAGAAGGGTGCGGTCCTCGCCAAGGTCGGGCGGCATGTCCTCGGCCACGTGCATCACTCCGGAAAGTCTCATCGCGTCAGCAAAGTCTTAGCTCCGCGCGGGCCGGGGTCAATCACGTAGCGCCCCGATCTCACGCAGCGTTCAGGAAGCATTCGACCCGTTCGGCCATCTCCTCGGCCGGGGTCTCGCGCCGGAAGTAGGTCACCGTGCCGTGCCCGGGCAGCACGAGGTAGGTGAACGTCGTGTGGTCCACGAGGTAGTACTCCTCGTCGCTGTCGGGCACGCGGAAGTAGACCCGGTAGGCGTCGGCGGCCGCCTTCACCTGTTCGGCCGACCCCGTCAGCCCCAGCGTGTCGCCGCCGATCGCGTCGGTGAACTCCGCCATGACCTCGGGTGTGTCCCGGGCCGGGTCGACGGTCACGAAGACCGGCTGCACGTCGTGCCCGTCCTCGGCCAGCAGGTCCGCCGCGTCGGCGTTCCGCACGGTGTCGAGCGGGCAGACGTCGGGACAGAACGTGTAGCCGAAATAGACGAGCGAGGGCCGCGCCAGCGCCTCGGCCGAGCTGAGCGTCTCGCCCGCGTCCGAGACCAGCGTGAAATCCCCGCCGATGGCGCCCATGCCGCCCGCGACCTGCCCCTGCGCGCACGCCGCGAAGACGTCGGCGTCCCCGCGCATCTGCGACCAGAAGAACAGTCCCGCGCTGAGCCCCACGATCGCCGCGCCCGAAACGAGCGCCGCCAGCATCCGCCGGTCCGCCATGTGCCTGCTCTCCGTCGTTGATTCCGCTGGACGCGAGACCTATCAATTCGGCGATGGGCGGCAAAGCGACAGAGGCGCACATGTCCGAGAGCGAACTCGCGCCCTTGGGCGAGCGCCGGCGCAGCAACTGGATCAGGCTCCGCACCATGATCCTGCTGCGGTGGTTCGCGCTCTGCGGCCAGCTCGCGGCGATCTTCGTGGCGACGCGTCTCTACGACCTGCAGATCGAGACCGGGCTCTGCTTCCTCGCGGTCGGCATCTCGGTCGCGGGCAACCTCGTGGCGATCTTCGTCTTTCCCGAGAACAAGCGCCTGTCCGAGCCCGAGAACCTGATGATGGTCACGTTCGACGTGCTCCAGCTCTGCTTCCTGCTGTTCCTGACGGGCGGGCTGCACAACCCGTTCTCGCTGCTCGTGCTGGCGCCCGTCACGGTGTCGGCGGCGGTGCTCACGCTGCGCTCGACGGTGATCCTGAACACGATCGCCTTCTGCCTCGTCACGCTGCTCGTCTTCTTCCACCTGCCGCTCGTGACCGAGGACGGGCAGGTGCTGCGCATCCCCGACCTGTTCGTCTTCGGCCAGTGGACGGCCATCACCATCGCGCTCGTCTTCATCTCGCTCTACGCGCGGCGGCTGACGCTCGAGATGCAGATGATGTCGGACGCGCTCAGCGCGACCCAGATGGCGCTCGCCCGCGCGCAGAAACTCAACGACCTGGGCGGCGTCGTCGCCGCGGCCGCGCACGAGCTCGGGACGCCGCTCGCCACCATCAAGCTCACCTCGGCCGAATTGATGGAGGAACTCGCCGACCGCCCCGACCTGCAGGACGACGCGCGGCTCATCCGCGAACAGGCCGACCGCTGCCGCGATATCCTGCGCTCCATGGGGCGGGCGGGAAAGGACGACCTGCACATGCGTCAGGCCCCATTGGTCGAGGTCATCCGCGAGGCCGCCGAGCCGCATGCCCTGCGCGGCAAGGACATCGTGATCGAGGCGCTGCCGGCCGAGGGCGCCGGCATCGCGCAGCCGCAGATCCTGCGCCGCCCCGAGATCATCCACGGACTGCGCAACCTCGTGCAGAACGCCGTCGACTTCTCGCGCACGACCGTCTGGATCGAGGCGGAATGGAGCGACAGCCACATCTCGGTGCGCATCGTCGACGACGGGCGAGGCTTTCCGCCGCACCTCATCGGCCGCATCGGCGACCCGTTCGTGCGCCGCCGGCGCAGCGACGGCGACCGCCGCGCGCGGCCGGAATACGAGGGCATGGGCCTCGGGCTCTTCATCGCCAAGACGCTGCTCGAACGCACCGGCGCGACGCTGAGCTTCGCCAACGGCACCGATCCGTTCCTGCCCGCCCACGCGCAGGGCGAACGGCGCGGTGCCATCGTCGACGTGGTCTGGCCGCGCGCCAAGATCGCGCTCGATCCCGACGCGCCGCGGCCGGCGATCGGCCAGAACCGGCCCATCGTGGCCTGAACGCCCCGGCCGCCGCCGGGCGCGCGCGCCGATTAACGGCTCGTTAACGGATGCTGCCGCATACCCTGAGTACGTGATTGCGGTGCGCGCCGAGGGGACGGCGCGCCCGACAGAGGGACGGGGTTTATGGGACCTGGATACAGCCTGGGCGGCGTGGCGGCCGCCTTGGGACTCGGCACCCTGGCGGCGTGGCTCCGGCGCGACGGGACGGCGCTGTCCGGGGACGGTGGCACAGAGGCGCCGCTCTACCTGTTGCGCGGCGGCCGGATGTTCGATGCCTGCGAAGCGGGCGAGACCCTGATCGACTGCCTCTTTCCGCCGCCCCGTCCCGACGGCACCGACATCGGGTGGGAGGCCGTCGCGGGCCGCCTGCGCACGCTCTATCCCTCGCTGCCCGCCGCCGGCGACGCCGCGCCCGGACGCCACGCGGCGGCCGATGCGGACCTGCCCGACCTCGTCCTCGCCTGCGCGGGGCCGAGCCTGCGCGTTTCCCTCGCCGGTCCGGGCGCCGAGGCCGCGCTGCGCGTCGCCCTGGCGCTGCGGACCCGCGCGGTCGACCGGCTGGCGGGCCTTCTCGCCGACGCGCCCTGTCCGGTCTGGGAGACCGATGCCGCGGGGCGCGTGACCTACGCCAATGCCCGCTACCAGGCGCTGGCCCGCGCCGCCGGCGATGCCGCACCGCTCCCCGTCGACCTCACCCCCGGCAGCGACAGCGAAAGCCACCGCGCCGAGGCGCCCGCCGGTGCCGCGGGTGACCGCTGGTTCGAGGTCGTGAGCCGCCGCAACGGCGAGGGGGCGCGCCACTACGCCATCGGCATCGACGCGGTGGTGCGGGCCGAGGCGGCGCAGCGCAACTTCGTCCAGACGCTGTCCAAGACCTTCTCCTACCTGCCGACGGGGCTCGCCATCTTCGACCGCAACCAGCGGCTCGTGCTCTTCAATCCCGCGCTCGTGGACCTGACGGGCCTGCCGCCGGAACGCCTGTCGACCCGGCCGAACCTCATGACCTTCTTCGACCTCCTGCGGGAAAAGCGCGTGATGCCCGAACCGCGCGATTACGGCACCTGGCGCGCGGATCTCTCGCGCCTCGTCGCCGCCGCCCGCGACGACCGCTATTCCGAGACCTGGCCGCTGTCGAACGGGCTCACCTACCGGCTCACCGGCCGGCCGCATCCCGACGGCGCGGTGGCCTTCCTGCTCGAGGACATCTCGGACGAGGTGACGCTCAGCCGCCGCTTCCGCAACGAGCTCGAGCTCGGCCAGTCGGTGATCGACGCCTTCGACGACGCGGTCGCGGTGTTCACCGCGACGGGCGCGCTCGCGCTCTGCAACGCGGGCTACCGGCGGCTCTGGGACACCGATCCCGAGGCGCTGGTGGCCGATGCCACCATCGTCGACGCCACGCGCCACTGGCAGCACATGTGCCGCCCGACCCCGGTCTGGGGCGAACTGCGCGACTACGTCACGGGCTTCGGCGAACGGGCGGGCTGGGATGCCGACGTGGCGCTCGCCGACGGCACGCCGGTGCATTGCCGGATCGAGCCGATCCATGCCGGCGCGACGCTCGTGCGCTTCGTGCCGGACTGGCAGGGCGTGCAGCGGCAGGAACGGGGCGTCCGTCGCGCCTGAACCGGCTTGCGGCCCGGCGCCGCGCTTGTAAGGTCGCGGGCGATGACCGCCCGTACCCTCCGCCTGTCCCTGTCCGACGCCGCCGCGACGGACGCGCTCGCCGCCCGGCTCGCGCCGCGCCTCGGCCCCGGCGACACCGTGCTGCTCGAGGGCGGGCTTGGCGCCGGCAAGACGCATTTCGCCCGCGCCCTGATCCGCGCCCGCCTCGGCCGGGCCGAGGACGTGCCGTCCCCGACCTTCACGCTGGTGCAGGTCTACGACACGGACGGGGCCGAGATCTGGCATGCCGACCTCTACCGGCTGGGCGATGCGTCCGAAGTGGCCGAACTCGGCCTCGACGAGGCGTTCGAGACCGCGATCTGCCTCGTCGAATGGCCCGACCGGCTGGGAGCGGACGCCCCGGCCGACGCGCTGACGCTCGCGCTCGGCCCCGGACCGACCCCCGATGCCCGCACCGCCGACCTGACCTGGACCGCGCCCCGCTGGACCGACCGGCTCGAGGACCTCGGGGCATGAGCGTCGCGGACTTTCTCGACCGCGCCGGATGGGGCGGGGCGGTCCCGGCGCCGCTGGCGGGCGACGCCTCCTCCCGTCGCTACACGCGCCTCGAGCGCGGAGGCGACACAGCGATCCTGATGCAGGACCCGGGCGGCGACGTCGACCGCTTCGCCCGTCTCGCGCGGCTCCTGTCGGGCTGGGGGTTGAGCGCGCCCGCGATCCTCGCCTGCGACGCCGCGGCCGGCCTGCTCCTGGCCGAGGACCTGGGCGACGCGCTCTTCGCCCGCCTCGCCGCGTCCGAGCCCGCGCGCGAACCCGCGCTCTACGCCGTCGCCGTCGACGTGCTGGGCGTCGTCGAGCGCCACGCGCCTCCCGCCGACCTGCCGCCCGCCGGCCCGGCCGAGCTTGCCGCGCTCACCGGCATGGCCTTCGACTGGTACCTGCCGCGCGCCGGCGGCCCCCGTGACGCGGGCCTTGCCGCGGATGTCCGGACGGCGTTCGAGGATGCGCTCGCCACCCACGCCCCAGAGATGTCGGTGATGATCCTGCGCGACTACCACGCCGAGAACCTTCTCTGGCTGCCCGACCGCACGGGCGTCGCGCGCGCTGGCCTGCTCGATTTCCAGGACGCCATGCGCGGCCCCCCGGGCTACGACCTCGTCTCGCTCGTCGAGGATGCCCGCCGCGACGTGTCTCCAGCCGCCGCCGAGATCGCCCGCACCCGCTATCTCGAACGTTCCGGGCGCAGCGCCGCCGAACTCCGTCCGCGGCTCGCCGTGCTCGGGGCGCAGCGGAACCTGCGCATCCTCGGCGTTTTCGCCCGTCTCGCCGCGCAGGCGGGCAAGCCGCATTACATCGACCTCGTGCCGCGGGTCTGGGCGCATCTCGACCGCGCGCTCGACCATCCGGCGCTGGCCGCGGTGGCGCGCCGGCTGCGTCCCGTCCTGCCCCGCCCGACACCCGCGATGCTGGCCGCCATGAGGACGCCATGCCCGACGCCGTGATGCTCTTTGCCGCCGGGTTCGGCACGCGTATGGGCGCGCTGACCGCCGACCGCCCGAAGCCGCTGATCGAGGTCGCCGGCCGCACGCTGCTCGACCGCACGCTCGACCTCGTGCGCGCCGTGGCGCCCGCGCGCGTGGTGGTGAACGCGCATTACCGCGCCCCGCAGATCGTCGCGCACCTCGCCGGCCGCGACGTGACCGTGTCGGTCGAGACGCCCGAGATCCTCGACACCGGCGGGGGCCTGCGGCACGCGCTGCCGCATCTCGGCCCCGCGCCCGTCTTCACCTCGAACACCGACGCGGTCTGGACCGGACCGAACCCGTTCGAGACCCTCGCCGCCGCCTGGGACCCCGCGCGGATGGAGGCGCTGCTCCTGACCGTGCCCGAGCACCGCGCCACGGGGCGCCAGGGCCCGGGCGACTTCACCCTCGGACCCGACGGCCGCCTCACCCGCGGCGGCCCGCAGGTCTATACCGGGGTGCAGATCCTCGCGACCGACCGGCTCGCCGCGATCCCCGACCGCGCCTTTTCGCTCAACCGCGTCTGGGACGCGATCGCCCGCGACGGGCGCCTCTACGGCACCGAGCATCCCGGGCGCTGGGCGGATGTGGGCCACCCGGACGGCATCGCGCGCGCCGAGACGATGCTGAAGGAGGCCTGATGTTCGACCCCGCCCCGGGCCCGCGGCTCTTCGGCCTCGCCCCCGGCATCGACTTTCCCCGCGCCCTCGTCGCGGGCCTGCGCGCCCGTCTCGCCGGCCATCCGCCCGAGGCCATGGCGCGGGTCGAACTCTTCGTGAGCTCGGACCGCATGCGCCGCCGGGTCGAGACGCTCTTTGCCGAGGGGCCGCCGGGCTTCCTGCCGCGCATCCGGCTCGTGACGCAGATCGGGCCGCCGGCGCTGGCGGCGACGCTGCCCGACCCCGCGCCGGGCCTGCGCCGCAGGCTCGAACTGACCGCGCTCGTCTCGCGGCTGATCGACGCCGACCCCGCCATCGCGCCGCGTGCCGCGCTCTTCGACCTCGCCGACAGCCTCGCCCAGCTCATGGACGAGATGCAGGTCGAGGACGTGCCGCCCGACCGCATCGCGGGCCTCGACGTCACCGACCTCTCGGGCCACTGGGCGCGCGCCCTGCGCTTTCTCACCATCGTTCAGCGCTATTTCGACGCCGATGCCGCCCCCGATGCCGCCGCGCTGCAGCGCCGGATGCTGGAACTGCGGCTCGCCGACTGGCAGGCCGCGCCACCCGATCACCCGGTGATCGTCGCGGGCTCGACCGGCTCGCGCGGCACGACGCTGCGCCTGATGCAGGCGGTCGCGCACCTGCCGCAGGGCGCTCTGGTGCTGCCGGGCTTCGACACCGACCTGCCGCGCCACGTCTGGGACCAGCTGACCGACACCCTGCCGCAGGAGAACCGCGCGCAGCCCGGCGAGGACCATCCGCAGTTCCGCTTCGCCCGGCTCCTGTCGGTGCTCGGCTCGAGCCCGCGCGACGTCCTCCCGTGGACGGAGGACGCGGCGCCCGCGCCTGCCCGCAACCGCCTCGTGTCCCTCGCGCTCCGGCCCGCGCCGGTGACCGACCAGTGGCTCCGCGACGGCCCCGCGCTGCCGCCGCTCGAGGCGGCGATGGCGGAGGTCACCCTGCTCGAGGCGCCGACCCGGCGCGACGAGGCCCGCACCATCGCGCTGCGGTTGCGGCAGGCGGCCGAGGACGGCACCCCCGCGGCGCTCGTGACCCCCGACCGGATGCTCACCCGGCAGGTCGCCGCCGCGCTCGGCCGCTGGGGCATCGTGCCCGACGACAGCGCCGGCACGCCGCTCCAGCTGACCCCGCCAGGGCGGCTCATGCGTCAGCTCGCCGCGCTCTTCGCCGAACCGCTGACGGCCGAGGCCCTGCTTGCCATCCTCAAGCACCCGCTGACGCATGCGGGCGCGGGTCGTGGCCCGCACCAGCTCGACACCCAGCGGCTCGAACTCTTCATCCGCCGCCGCGGCATGCCCTACCCGGACGAACCGGGGCTCGCCGCGTGGCGGGCGGAAGAGGGCAGGCGCGGCCGTGACCCCGCCATCTGGTCCGACTGGCTCCGCGCCACCTTCACCGCGCGCGCCACGTCCGGCCGGCGGCCGCTCGCCGACTGGGTCGCCGACCACGTGGCACTGGGCGAAGCCGCGGTCGCGGGCAGCGCCGGGGGCGATGCGACCCCGCTCTGGGACGAATCCGCCGGGCGCACCCTGCGCGGCGTGATCTCCGAGCTGACGGCCGAGGCCGGGCACGGCACGGACCTCTCGGCGCGCGACTATGCCGATCTCTTCGCTGCGCTCCTGTCGCGGGCCGAGGCGGTGCGCGACCGCGACGCGCCGCACCCTCTCGTCCGCATCTGGGGCACCATCGAGGCGCGGGTGATGGGCGCGGACCTCCTGATCCTCGGCGGGCTCAACGACGGCACCTGGCCCGAGATGCCCGCGGCCGACCCCTGGCTGAACCGCCGCATGCGCGCCGAGGCGGGGCTGACGCTGCCCGAGCGGCGCATCGGGCTCTCGGCCCACGACTTCCAGCAGGCCATCGCCGCGCGCGAGGTCTGGCTGACCCGCGCCGAACGCTCGGACGACGCCGAGACCGTGCCCTCGCGCTGGCTGAACCGCATCGTGAACCTGCTCTCGGGCCTGCCGGCGCGGCAGGGGCCCGAGGCGCTCGCGGCGATGCGCGCCCGCGGCACGCGCTGGCGGCAGATGGCGGCCGCGCTCGAGACCCCGATCGAGAGCCCGCGCGCGCCGCGTCCCTCGCCCGCCCCGCCGGCCGAGGCGCGGCCGACCCGGCTCAGCGTCACCCGGATCAAGACGCTGATCCGCGACCCCTACGCCATCTATGCCCGCGAGGTGCTGCGGCTCCGCCCGCTCGACCCGCTGCAGGCCGCGCCCGACGCGCTCATGCGCGGCAATGCCATGCACGACGCGCTCGAGGCCTACGTGACGGCGACGCTCGACGATCCCGCCGCGCTCTCGGTGCCGCAGTTCATGGCGCATGTGGACGCGGCGCTCGCCGCCATCCCCTTTCCCACCATCCGCCACCTCTGGCGCGCGCGCATGGCGCGCATCGCCGAAGGCTTCGTCGCGGACGAGATCCGCCGTCGCGCCGTGGCCAGCCCGCATCGCGACCGGCTCGAGATCGAGGGGCGCGCCGACCTGGCTGTGCCGCCCTTCACGCTCACCGCCAAGGCCGACCGCATCGACCTCGACGCGCGCGGGGTCGCGTGGATCTACGACTACAAGACCGGTACGCCGCCGTCGAAGGACGAGCAGGCCCATTTCGACAAGCAGCTCCTGCTCGAGGCCGCCATGGCCGAGCGCGGCGGCTTCGCCGGCCTCGCGGCGCTGAAGGTCGCGCATGCCGCCTATATCGGTGTCGGCCCGAAACCGGGCGAGCTCGCCGCTCCCCTCGACGAGGTGCCGCCCGCGCAGGTGTGGGAGGAGTTCGGCCGCCTCATGGCCCGCTATGCCGACGCGGAGCAGGGCTACACCGCGCGCCGCGCGCTGCAGAGCGATGCCGCGCGCACCGATTACGACCACCTTTCCCGTCTCGGCGAATGGGAGGTCACCGACCGCCCGGTGAAGGAACGGCTCAGATGACACGCGACGACGCCACGCAGGCGCAGGTGGACGCCGCCGCCCCGGGCCTCTCGACCTGGCTCGCCGCCAATGCCGGGTCGGGCAAGACCCGCGTGCTGACCGACCGGGTGGCGCGGCTCCTGCTGCAGGACGTCTCGCCCGAGAACATCCTCTGCCTGACCTACACCAAGGCCGCGGCCAGCGAGATGCAGAACCGCCTCTTCCGCCGCCTCGGCGCCTGGGCGATGCTGGCCGACGACGACCTGCGCGCCGAGCTGCGGCAGCTCGGGGTCGAGCGCGACCTCGACCGGGTGTTCCTGCAGCGCGCCCGCACGCTCTTCGCCCGCGCGATCGAGACGCCGGGCGGCCTGCGCATCCAGACGATCCATTCGTTCTGCGCGGCGCTGCTGCGCCGCTTCCCGCTCGAGGCGGGCGTCAGCCCCGGTTTCCGCGAGATCGAGGACCGCGCCGCGGAGCTCCTGCGCGCGACGCTGCTCGACCGGCTGTCGGCCGAGCGGCCGGACCTCGTGGCCGGTGTCGCGCGGCACCTCACGGGCGGCGACGACGGGCTCGACGCGCTGCTGCGCGACCTGCTCGGACGCCGTCATGCCTTCTGGCCGCCGCGCCACGCCGAAGCCATACGCGAGCCATACGGAATCCCGACCAATTACGACGAGGCCGCGCTGCTCGCCGAGGTCTTCCTCGGGGACGAGACGGACCTCGTCGCCGCGCTCCTGCCGCTCCTGCGAGGCGGTAACAGCTACGACCGCAAGGCGGCCGACGCGCTTGCCGCCTTCGCCGGTCCCGACGCCGCGGGCCTCGCCGCGCTCGAGGCCGCGTTCCTCACCGCGAAGGGCACCGTGTCCTCCCGCGTGCCGGGCAAGGACGTGAAGGCCGCGTTCGCCGACGCGATGCACCGGCTCGACGCCCTCTGCGCCCGGCTCGAGGGCGCCTGCGGTCGCCGCACCGCGCTCGAGGCCGCCCGCCGCGACGAGGCGCTGCACGCCTTCGCGCAGGTCTTTCTGCCTGAATACGAACGGGAAAAGCTGCTGCGCGGCTGGCTCGACTTCGACGACCTGATCGAGAAGGCGCACGCGCTCCTCTCCGATCCGGCCGTCGCCGAATGGGTGCTCTACCGGCTCGACGGCGGCATCGACCACATCCTCGTGGACGAGGCGCAGGACACCTCGCCGATCCAGTGGCAGGTGATCGAACGGCTGGCGCGCGAGTTCACCGCCGGCGCCGGCGCGCGGTCGGACGTGGCGCGCACGATCTTCGTCGTGGGCGACAAGAAGCAGTCGATCTACTCGTTCCAGGGCGCCGACCCGCGCGAGTTCGACCGCATGCGCGACGACTTCGCCACGCGTCTCGCCGAAACCGGCAATCCCTTGCAGACGCGAGCACTTTCCCATTCGTTCCGCTCCGCCGCACCGATCCTCGCGGCGGTCGACGCGACCTTCGAGGGGCGCGAGCCCTCGGGCTTTTCGCCCGCCGAGCGGCACATCGCCTTCAAGGCCGCAATGCCCGGCCGCGTCGATCTCTGGCCCGTGGTCGAGAAGGCGCCGAAGCCCGATCCCGACGCGTGGTTCGATCCCGTCGACCGCGTGGGCGAGACGCATCACGACGTGATCCTCGCCCGCCGGATCGCGGGCTTCATCGCGGACGCCATCGCCTCGGGCACGCCCCTGCCGGTCGAGGGGTCCGACGGCACATGGACCGCGCGGCCGGTGCACGCGGGCGATTTCCTGATCCTCGTGCGGCGGCGCGCCGGGCCCTTCCACGAGATCATCCGCGCCTGCAAGGAGGCAGGCCTGCCCATCGCCGGTCCCGACCGACTTCGGGTCATGGCAGAGCTTGCCGTGCGCGACATCGCCGCGCTCCTGTCCTTCCTCGCCACGCAGGAGGACGACCTGTCGCTCGCCGCCGTGCTGCGTTCGCCGCTCTTCGGCCTGTCCGAGCAGGACCTGCACGACCTTGCCCACCGCCGGCCGCAGGGCAGCGGCCTCTGGGAGGAACTGCGCCGCCGCCGCGCCGATTTCCCCCGGTCGCTCGCCATGCTCGACGACCTGCGCGACCGCGCGGACTTCCTGCGCCCCTACGACCTGATCGAACACATCCTGACCGCCCATGACGGCCGCCGCCGCCTGACCGGGCGCCTCGGGACCGAGGCCGAGGATGGCATCGACGCCCTGCTCGCGCAGGCGCTCGCCTACGAGGACACCGCGGTGCCGTCGCTCACGGGCTTCCTGCAGTGGATGCAGACCGACGACCTCGAGATCAAGCGGAGCCCCGAGGCCGCGGGCGCGCGCATCCGCGTCATGACCGTGCACGGCGCCAAGGGGCTCGAGGCGCCCGTCGTCATCCTGCCCGATTGCGCGCAGCCCAGTACCACCCTGCGCGGCGCGCTGCTCGGGGCGGGCGAGACCGCGTTCTGGAAGATGTCGGGCGCGAAACCCCCGCCGCAGCAGGCGGCCGAGGACGCCGCCAAGGCCCGCGCCGCCGAGGAACGCGACCGGCTGCTCTACGTGGGCATGACCCGCGCCGAGCGCTGGCTGATCGTCGCCGCCGCGGGCGAACTCGGCAAGGACGGGGCGTCGTGGCACGCGCAGGTGGCCGCGGGGCTCGCCCGGGCGGGCGCCGTGCCGCAGGCCTTCGATTTCGGTGCGCTGGGCGCTGGCGAGGGCCTGCGCCTCTCCGTGGGCTGGCCCGACCGGGTCGCCGCGCCGGCCGCGGCGCCCCCGCCGCCGGAACCCGTCGCGCTGCCCGAGGCGCTGCGCCATCCGCCGCCCGCGCCCGTCGCGCCCGATCCCGTGCGCAGCCCCTCGGACCTGGGCGGCGCGAAGGCGCTGCCGGGCGACGCGGGCGAGGAGACCGAGCTTGCCAAGCGGCGCGGCACCCTCCTGCATCTTCTCGTCGAGACGCTGCCGGAGCTTGCACCGGGGCTGCGCGCCGAAGGCGGTGCCCGTATCGCCCGCGCTGCGGGGGCCGATCCCGCCGACCTTCCGGCGCTCATGGCAGAGGCCCGCGCCGTGATCGATGCGCCGCAGCTTGCGCACCTCTTCCAGCCCGGCACGCTGGCCGAGGTCGCGCTGTCCGCCGATGTTCCGGGGCTCGGCCGCCTCGCCGGGGTGGTCGACCGGCTGGTGCTGTCCCCGGGCCGGGTCCTGGCCGTGGATTTCAAGTCGAACCGGACCGTTCCCGGATCGCCCGAGGCGGTGCCCGAGGGACTTCTGCGCCAGATGGGCGCCTATGCCGCGATGCTCGGCGCCCTCTATCCCGACCGCGAGGTCGAGACCGCGCTCCTCTGGACCGCCGAGGCACGGCTCATGTCATTGCCGCACAGCATCGTGAGGGATGCACTGGCCCGCGCCACCCCATCTTGACGCCACGCCGGCGCGTCCATAGGTTCGGCGCCCAAGACGGAACCGCCCTTCCCGAAACCCGATGGACAGGAGCATGCCCATGCCGACCGTCGCAGTGACCGACGCAACCTTCGACGACGAAGTGAAGAACGCAGATATCCCCGTCGTGGTGGATTTCTGGGCCGAATGGTGCGGCCCGTGCAAGCAGATCGGCCCCGCGCTCGAGGAGCTCGCCGCCGAGTACGACGGCAAGATCAAGGTCGCCAAGGTGGATGTCGACCAGAACCCGAACACCGCGGCCGCCATGGGCGTGCGTGGCATTCCGGCGCTCTTCATCTTCAAGGACGGCCAGGTCGTCTCGAACCGGGCCGGCGCCGCGCCGAAGGCGGCGCTCAAGGGCTGGATCGACGACTCGATCTGATCCCGCGCTCCATGCGTGACAGGGGCCCCGCGGCACGCCGCGGGGCCCTTTGCGTTCCGGGGCGGCTTTCCGCCGGATGCGCGCGCGTCCGGCCGCCACCGGGAACACTGCCGCAAGGCGGGTGTTTGTCCGCGATACTCAACCGAAAGGAACGGTCTCATGGACGCAGGCTTCATCGTGCCTGTCCTGGCACTCATCACCCTCTTCGCCGGCATCGCCTTCGCCATCTGGACGAAGGAAAGCACCGAGAAGGCCCGCCGCGATCCGAACCACCCGCACAGCGGGCTGGCGGCGGACGGCCCCACCTACCCGCAGGGCAAGGGGCCCGTGGCCACGCACAGCGTCGCGCCAGCCGACGAGCCGCGCCGCGACTGAGAGCGCTGCGGCGTCGCGCCCGGACCTGGGCGCGGCGCCGGTCCCGTCAGCCGAAGGCGCGGGCTGCAAGCCGCATGAGCCCGGCCAGGCGGCGATGCTCGGCAAGCGTCATGCGCCGCTCTTCCGGCAGCGTCTGCCAGTCGACCAGGATCCGCATCCGGCACAGGAACCCGATCGACGGATCGTCCGGTCCGACCAGGTCGTAGCCCGCGAAGAACCCCGTCAGGTCGACCCCCGGCAGGGGGCCCTCACACGCCGCGTCGGGCGCGCGCAGCGCGCCGTAGTGGACCGCGAGCCGCGCGATGTCGTGGCCGACGGGAACGGCCTTGACGGGGCGCGGATCAAGACCCGACGCCGCCGTCCCGTCGACCATCAGGTTGCGCAGGTTCAGGTCGCCGTGACCCTCGGAGGACACGGTCTCCCGCCCCTCGTAATCCCTCGACATGGCAGCGAGCGCCCGCGTGGCGCGGAGCCATGCCTCGAGGCGCGGCACCGTGCGCCTGCCCGTCGCGGCCTCGTCCGCGAGCCGCGTCAGGTGCGCCACCGAGTGGTGGGGCCGGAACATCCGCCGCTCGTCGAACCCGGCCCGGTGCAGCCTCGCGACCCAGGCGCCCGCCACCGCGAGCAGCGCCGCATGATCCGCCGCGCGCCGTCCCAGCGCCTCGTGCAGCGTCACCCCCTCGACCCATTCGATCACGACTGCCTGCGCGGCCGCATCGACGGCGAGGATCCGCGGGAACCCGTCCGGGAACCGCGCGCCGGCCTGCATCAGCGCCTCGATCTCGGCCAGGAACGCCGCCGGGTCGACAGGGCGTGACACGTGTTTCAGCGCGACCGACCGCGCGCCGTCCCGCACCCGCCAGACGTTGCGCGCGCGGGCGCGGTCGTCGCGCCGCGAGACCAGCTCGAACCGCCAGCCGGCGGCCGGCAGCCCCGCCTCGCGCGCGAGCTTCGGCCAGCATCCGGCAAGGTCTGCGGGGATCGGGGTGTCGGTCATGGCGGCTCCGGCCGGGATGGCGGCGCCATGCGATCCGGTTGCGCCGCTCCTGTCCAGCCCCCATATGGCGGCAGACCGAAGACAGGAGGGCCTCATGGCCGAAGACGCATTCCCCGGCTGGCACGGCACCACGATCGTCGGTGTCCGCAAGGGCGGCCGGGTGGTGGTCGCGGGTGACGGGCAGGTGAGCCTCGGACAGACCGTCATCAAGGGATCCGCGCGCAAGGTGCGCCGGCTGTCCCCGGGAGGCTCGGACGTGGTCGCGGGCTTCGCGGGCTCGACCGCCGACGCCTTCGCGCTGCTCGAGCGGCTCGAGACCAAGCTCGAGGCGACCCCGGGCCAGCTGCAGCGCGCCTGCGTCGAGCTCGCCAAGGACTGGCGCACCGACAAGTATCTGCAGAAGCTCGAGGCGATGCTGATCGTCACCGACGGCGCCGAGCTCTACGTGGTCACCGGCGCGGGCGACGTGCTCGAACCCGAGGACGGGATCGCCGCGATCGGCTCGGGCGGCAATTTCGCGCTCGCCGCGGCACGCGCGATGATCGACACCGACATGGACGCGGGCACCATCGCCCGCCGCGCGATGGAAATCGCCGCCGGCATCTGCGTCTACACCAACGGCAATCTCACGGTCGAGGAGATCGGCGGCTGACGGCCCCGCGCCGCATGCCCTGCCTCTCTCGGGGTCCGCGCGAGGACGCGGCCCCGCCGACCACACACGAGAAGGACACGCCATGACCGACCTCACCCCGCGCGAGATCGTCTCGGAACTCGACCGCTTCATCATCGGGCAGCAGGATGCCAAGCGCGCCGTCGCGGTGGCGCTCCGGAACCGCTGGCGGCGCCGCCAGCTGCCCGACGACATCCGCGAGGAGGTCTATCCGAAGAACATCCTGATGATCGGCCCCACCGGCGTCGGCAAGACCGAGATCTCGCGCCGGCTGGCCAAGCTCGCGCGCGCGCCCTTCGTCAAGGTCGAGGCGACCAAGTTCAC
Organism: Roseivivax isoporae LMG 25204; assembly: GCF_000521865.1. Classification (GTDB taxonomy): domain Bacteria; phylum Pseudomonadota; class Alphaproteobacteria; order Rhodobacterales; family Rhodobacteraceae; genus Roseivivax; species Roseivivax isoporae. The sequence continues at coordinate 26,746 of NZ_JAME01000025.1, read as the reverse complement.
CGAGGTGGGCTATGTCGGCCGCGACGTGGAGCAGATCGTGCGCGACCTGATGGACGCGGCCATGGCGATGACGCGCGAGCAGATGCGCGAGAACGTCAAGGGCGCTGCCCACAAGGCCGCGGAGGATCGCGTGATCGCGGCCATCGCCGGCGACGGCGCGCGCGACTCGACGCGCGAGATGTTCCGCAAGAAGCTCAAGTCCGGCGAACTCGACGACACGATGATCGAACTCGACGTCGCCGACACCTCGAGCCCCTTCCCGACGATGGAGATCCCGGGTCAGCCGGGGCAGGGCGGCATGGGCATGATGAACATCGGCGACCTCTTCGGAAAGGCCTTCGGCGGGCGCACCACGCGCAAGCGGCTCAGCGTCGCCGAAAGCTACGAGGTCCTGATCCAGGAGGAAGCGGACAAGCTGCTCGACGACGAGACGGTCAAGCACGCCGCGCTCGAAGCGGTGCAGGAGAACGGCATCGTCTTCATCGACGAGATCGACAAGGTCTGCGCGCGCACCGACGCGCGCGGCGGCGACGTGTCCCGCGAGGGCGTGCAGCGCGACCTGCTGCCGCTGATCGAGGGCACGACGGTGTCGACCAAGCATGGACCGGTCAAGACCGACCACATCCTCTTCATTGCATCGGGCGCCTTCCACATCGCCAAGCCCTCGGACCTGCTGCCCGAACTGCAGGGCCGGCTGCCGATCCGGGTGAACCTGCGCGCGCTGACCGAGGAGGATTTCGTCCGCATCCTGACCGAGACCGACAACGCGCTGACACGGCAGTACACGGCCCTCATGAAGACCGAGGAGGTCGCCGTCGACTTCACGGCCGACGGGATCGCGGCGCTCGCCCGCATCGCCGCCGAGGTCAACGGCTCGGTCGAGAACATCGGGGCGCGGCGGCTCTATACCGTCATGGAACGGGTCTTCGAGGAGCTGTCCTTCGAGGCGCCGGACCGCGCGGGGCAGACCATCACGGTCGACGCGGACTTCGTGGAGACGCATCTGGGCGATCTCAGCCGGTCGAGCGACCTGTCGCGCTACGTGCTCTGAGCCGCGGCTGCGGCCGCGGCCACGGACCCGAACGAAAGACGCCCCGCGCCGGTCCGGCCGCGGGGCGTCGTCGTTCGGGACGGACGGCGGGATGGCCCGTCAGGCCATCCACCACCGTTCGGCGAGGCGCGAATTGTCCATCTGCCAGAGATTGCCGATGGTGTCGGGCGTCGCGATCTTGTTCGACACGGCCTGCACCCAGTTCGCGAACATCGGGATGATCACGCCACCCTCATCGCGCAGGATCTGCTGCATCTCGCCGTACATCTCGCGGCGCAGCCCGGAATCGAGCGTCGCGCGGGCCTCGATCAGCAGCTGTTGGAAACGCGCGTTGTCCTCGGCATCCCACTGGCTGTCGTTCCAGGGCACGCCTTCCTCGTAGGCGTTCGAAAACATCCAGTCCTCGGTGGCGCGGCCCGACCAGTAGCTGGCGCACCACGGCTTCTTGATCCAGACGTTCGACCAGTAGCCGTCCGCGGGCTCCTGCACGACGTTGATGTTGATGCCGCCCGACGCCGCCGAGGCCTGGTAGAGCTGCGCGGCATCGACCGCGCCTTCGAAGGCGGCCGAGGAGGCCGAGAGGTTCACGTCGATCGAGTCGAGCCCGGCCTGCTTGAGGTAGTAGCGCGCCTTTTCGGGGTCGTAGGGGATCGGCTCGAGGTCGGCCATGTACTGGTTCGCGGGGCCGATCGGGCTGTCCGCGGCGACCGAGCCGTGGCCGAAGAGGATCTTGTCCAGCATCTCCTGCCGGTTGATGCCGTGCTTCAGCGCCCGCCGGACATTCGGGTCGTCGAAGGGCGCGGAGTTGGTCAGCATCGGGAAGGTGTAGTGCTGGTTGCCCGTCACCTCCTGGATGCGCACCGCGGGGTTCGCACGCAGCAGCTGCTCGGTCTTGAAGTCGATGCGATTGATCGCATCCACCTGCCCGGTCAGGAGCGCGTTCATCCGGGCGGTGTTGTCGTTGATCGCGATGTACTCGATCTCGTCGAACCAGCCCGCCTGGCCGTCCTTGTAGTGGCTGTCGACGCGGGTGCCGACGAAGCGCACGCCGGGATCGAAGCTCTGCACGCGGTAGAGCCCGGTGCCGATGCCCTGCGCGATCGCCTCTTCGATCTGGCCGGCGGGGTAGATCAGCAGGTGGTAGTCGGACATCAGGTAGGGGAAGTCCGCATTGCCCTCGGCAAGCGTGAACTGCACCTGGTGTTCCGAGAGCTTCTTCATCTCGGTAATGGGCGACACGAGCGGCGCCGCGCCGGATTTCGCGCCCTCGGCCACGTGCAGCTGCAGCGACTCGATCACGTCGTCGGCGCCGAACGGCTTGCCGTTGTGGAAGCTCACGCCCTGCCGCAGGTTGAAGGTCCAGACCTTGGCATCGGCCGAGGCCTCCCAGTCTGTGGCGAGCTCGCCCACGAGGCTGCCGTCGGCGGCCACCTCGGTCAGGCTGTCGAACACCCCGCCCTGTCCCGCGGAGACCATGAAGACGTCCGAATGGGTGCGTCCGTCCCAGCTGTCCGAGGTGTTGGCGCCGGAAAGGCCCACCACCAGCCGGCCGCCGCGGCGGGCCTCCTGCGCGCGGATCGGCAGGCCCGAGGCCGCCAGCACGCCTGCCGCGGCACCGCTGCGCAGAAGCCCGCGTCTGGAAATGCGTGTCATGTCCAAGTCTCCCTTGTCGGTCCTTCGCGGGACGGGGGTCCCGCCTTCGTGCGGCCCGTTGGCCGGGCCTTCATCCGTTCATCCGGTCGATCGCGGCGTCGCCGAGGTTCTCGCGGCCCCGCTCCTCGAGGAGGGTGGTCAGCCAGTCGGGATCCATCTCGGGCACCGAGCTGAGCAGGAGGTCGGTGTAGGGGTGGTGCGGCGGCGTGAACATCTGCCGCTTGTCGCCCTGTTCCACCACTTCCCCGTCCTTCATCACCACGACCTCGTCCGCGATGGCGCGGACCGTCGCCAGATCGTGTGTAATGAACATGTATGACAGTTTGCGCTCATCCTGAAGGCGTGCCAACAGCTTGAGGATGCCTTCCGCGACAAGTTGATCGAGCGCCGAGGTCACCTCGTCGCAGATGATGAACCGCGGTTCCGCGGCGAGCGCCCGCGCGATGCCCACGCGCTGCTTCTGCCCGCCGGACAGTTCGGAGGGCAGTCGGTCGATGAACTGCGATGCCGGCAGCTCGATCTCGTCGAGAAGCTGTTCGACCCGTCGGCGCCGCTCGCGTCCGCGCAGCCCCATGTAGAACTCGATCGGCCGGCCGAGGATCTCGCCCACCGTCTTGCGCGGATTGAGCGCGGTGTCGGCCATCTGGTAGATCATCTGCACCTGCCGCAGCTGGTCCTTGCTGCGGCGCCGGTAATCCGGCGGCAGGTCCTCGCCCTCGAGCCGGATCGTGCCCTTCACCGGCGGCAGGAGCCCCGTGATGCAGCGCGCGGTGGTCGACTTGCCCGATCCGCTCTCGCCCACCACGGCCACGGTGCGCCCCTCGTGGATGTCGAAGCTCACGTCGTGCAGGACGCGCGTGTCGCCGTAGGCCGCATCGATCCCCCGCACCGAGATGACCGGAACCGCGTCCGCCGCCGGCGCGGGTTTTTCCGGCCGCTCGAAGCTGCGCACCGCCCAGAGCGAGCGGGTATAATCCTCCTGCGGGGACTCGAGCATCTCGCGCGTCGGCGCCTCCTCGACCTCGTCGCCCCGGAGCAGCACCTTGATGCGGTCGGCCATCTGCGCCACCACGGCGAGGTCGTGGGTGATGTAGATCGCCGCGGTGCCGAACTGGTCGACGATGTCGCGGATCGCGGCCAGCACCTCGATCTGCGTCGTGACGTCGAGCGCGGTGGTTGGCTCGTCGAAGATGATGAGGTCCGGCCGGCAGGACATGGCCATCGCCGTCATCGCCCGCTGCAGCTGCCCGCCCGACACCTGGTGAGGGTAGCGAAAGCCGATCTCGTCTGGGTTGGGCAGGCGCAGCCGCTCGTAGAGCCGCATCGCGTCCTCCTCGCTTTCGCGTTCGGACATGAGGCCGTGCTGCACGGGCGCTTCGGTGTGCTGGTCGATGATGCGGTGGGCAGGGTTGAAGCTCGCGGCGGCCGATTGCGCGACATAGGCGATGCGCTTGCCCAGGAGACGCCGTTTCTCCGCGAGCGGCGCGTTCACGAGGTCGATGCCGTCGAACTCGACCGTGCCGCCCGAGATGCGCACGCCATCGCGGGTGAACCCCATGGCAGCGAGGCCGAGCGTCGACTTGCCGGCGCCGGATTCGCCGATGAGGCCCAGAACCTCGCCGCGCCCGAGGTCCAGATCGATGCCGTTGACGATGGGATGCCACGTCTCGTCCGCGCGGCCCTCGAGCCTCAGGTCGCGGATCTTCAGGAGGTGGTCGGCCATGCGGTCAGTCCTTCAATCCCGAGGAGCGGTGCAGCATCCAGTCGACGACGAAGTTCACCGCCACGGTCAAGAGCGCGATCGCGCCCGCGGCCATCAGCGGCAGCGCGGCGGCAAGCGGGGAGAACGCGGCGAAGTTGATGAACTGCGCGAGGTCGCGCACCATCGTTCCCCAGTCCGCGAGGGGCGGCTGGATGCCGACGCCCAGGAAGGACAGCGCCGCGATGGTCAGGAATACGAAGCAGAAGCGCAGCCCGAACTCGGCCAGGAGCGGTGCGGTGGCGTTGGGCAGGATCTCGCGGAAGATGAGGTAGCCCAGGCCCTCGCCGCGCAGCTTCGCCGCCTCGATGTAGTCCATGACGACGATCGACTGCCCGACCGCGCGCGCCAGCCGGAAGACGCGGGTCGAATCGATCACCGCGATGATGATCACCATGTAGAGCGTGAGCTGCCATTGCTGGTTGCCCGCCCAGGCGCTTGCGATCGTCATGAGCAGGAGCGCGAAGATCAGCGACGGGATCGCCATCAGCACGTCGACCGCGCGCGCCAGCAGGTTGTCGAGCCAGCCGCCGATGGTCGCGGCCAGGAAACCCAGCGACCCGCCGAGGAAGAACGCGATGCAGGTGGTGGCAAAGGCGATGCCCACGGTGTTCTGTGCACCGTAGATCAGACGCGACATCAGGTCCCGGCCGATCTGGTCGGTGCCGAGCGGGTGCGCCGGATCGCCGCCTGTCGCCGGGTCGCCGCCGGGCAGCATGTTGACGGCACCCACCACCTCGGACTGGCCGTAGGGCGCGAGGATGTCCGCGAAGATCGCGGTCACCGCGTAGAGGAGGATCGTCAGCAGCCCGAACGCGGCGGTCAGCGGCATCTGGCGGAACGCCTTGCGCGTTGCCTCGGTGCCCACGTGCCGTCCGGCGAGGCGGAAGAGGAAGGCCGCCGCGGTCGCCATCGCGAAGAACTGCACCGCCCAGCGGAAGAACACCGCGCCCGGCTGGACCCACAGCCAGACGCCGCCGGCCAAGGCGGCCGCGGCCAGGACGTAGCCGAACGCCACGGCAAAGGTCATGTCGCGGAAGGCGGGCGCGCCCGCGGTCGCGGCACGCCCCGCGGCGCGAAGGGCATAGGCCGCGAGCAGAAGCGTCGCAAGCGCGGCGAGGGCCCAGAGCCAGACGTTCATCTCGGATGCCTCAGGCGGGGATTCGACAGGATCGACAGGATGTCGGCCACGAGGTTCAGGACGATGTAGGCCGCCGCGAAGATCAGGCAGCAGGCCTGCACCACCGGGATGTCGCGCGTCTTGACCGCGTCGACGAAGAGCTGGCCGATGCCCGGGTAGACGAACACCACCTCGACCACCACGACCCCGGTGATGAGGTAGGCGAGGTTGATGGCGATGACGTTGATGATCGGGGCCAGCGCGTTCGGCAGCGCGTGCCGCACGATGACCCGCATCGGTGTCATGCCCTTGAGCCGCGCCATCTCGATATAGGGCGAGGCGAGCAGGTTGATGATCGCCGCGCGCGTCATCCGCATCATGTGCGCGGTCACCACCAGCGTCAGCGTCAGCGCCGGCAGCAGGGAACGCTCCAGCCGTTCGCCGAGGCTCATGCCCGCGTAGATGTTCGACAACGACGGCAGGATCGGGTTCAGCACCGCAAGGAACAGGATCAGCACGTAGGCGAGGAAGAACTCGGGGCTCGAGATCGAGGTCAGCGCGAAGACGTTCGTGCCCTTGTCGAAGACGGTGTTGCGGTAGAGCGCCGCGAGGATGCCGAGGCCGACCGCGAAGGGCACCGCGATGGCGGCGGTCACGCCGGCAAGGAACATGGTGTTGGCGAAGCGCGGCGCGATCTGCTGCAGGACGGTGGTGCCGCCGGCCGCGTCCGCGCCCACGAAGCTCGCGAAGTTCGCCTGCGCGAAGGATCGGCCGAGGTCGCCCTGCAGCGCACCGCCGAGCCACTCGAAGTAGCGCAGCACGACCGGCCGATCGAGCCCGAGGTCGCGCCGGATCGCTTCCGTCGCCTCGGGCGTCGCGCCCTGGCCGAGGATGACCTGGGCGAAGTCGCCGGGCAGCATGTTCACCGCGGCAAAGATGATGATGGAGACGACGAAGAGGGTCAGGAGGCCCAGAAGCAGCCTCTGGAGGATGATCGCGAATACGTTCGGCACGTCTTTTCGTCTTGCTGTGTCGCCACTCGTAAAGTCACCCTGCCCGACGGGCGCCGACATGCGGGTCCCGCCCCGGACGCAGGGCGCAGCGAACGGTAGTCGACACCCGAAGATTGTAAAGAAGAATGTCGAAAACCGACATCATCATGTCGTCAGTGAGCAAGCTCATCCATGATTCGCACCAGCTCCGCGCTGATCCCCGGCTCGGACAGGGCATGACCCGCGTTCCGGATCATGCGCAGCTCGGCCGCGGGCCAGCGCCGCGCCAGCTGCCAGGCGCGCACCGGCGGGCAGATCATGTCGTAGCGGCCCTGCACGATCACGCCCGGGATGCCCGCCAGCGTGTCGACATTGTCGAGGATCCAGCCGTCGTGGTCGAGAAAGCCGCGATTCGTGAAATAGTGGTTCTCGAGCCGCGCGAAAGCCCGCGCGTAGTCGCCCGGCGCCTCGCCGCCGTGACCCGAGGAATGCACCGAGGCGAGCGCGTTCTCCCACGCCGACCACGCGCGCGCGAACTTCGTTTCGATCCTGAGATCGCCGGAAAAGAGCCGCCGATGATAGGCCGCGATCAGGTCGTCGCGCTCGTCCGCGGGCACGAGGTCGGTGAATCGCGCCCATGTCTCGGGCCAGAAGAGACCGGCACCGCCGCCGTAGAACCAGTCGAGCTCGGCCTGCGTCATCAGGAAGACGCCGCGCAGGACGAGGTGCGTCACCGACTCGGGGTGCGAGATCGCGTAGATCAGCGACAGCGTCGCGCCCCACGACCCGCCGAAGACGATGGCCGGGCCAAGCGACAGCTCCTTGCGGATGCGCTCGATGTCGCACACGAGGTGCCATGTGGTGTTGTGCGAGACGCTCGCATGCGGCCGCGACCGGCCGCAGCCACGCTGGTCGAAGAGGATCACGCGGTAGACGCGGGGGTCGAAGTAGCGCCGCATCGCCGGGGAACAGCCGCCGCCCGGGCCGCCATGCAGCACGATGACCGGCGTGCCGCGGGGGTTGCCGCATTGTTCGACATAGATGCTGTGCCCGTCCCCCACGTCGAGCATCCGCTGGTCGAACGGGTCGAGCGGAGGGTAGAGGTATTGCACCGCGCGTTTTTGACCGAGGTCTTTGTCCATGCCCAAGCTATATGAGAGAAGGTGAGGGCATGGCCATGGGAATTTCTGACAGATGAGCGACACGAGCATCGATCCGGCCGAGGTCGCCAAGTTCGAGGCGATGGCCCAGGACTGGTGGGACCCGGACGGCGCCGCGCGGCCGCTGCACGCGATGAATCCCTGCCGGCTTGACTACATCGCCGACCAGATCGCCGGCGAATTCGCCCGCGACCGCGCCGCGTCGCGCCCCTTCGAGGGGCTGAGCGTGCTCGACGTGGGCTGCGGCGGTGGCCTGCTCTGCGAACCGCTGGCGCGGCTCGGCGCGGCGGTCACCGGGATCGACGCGGCCGCGGGCAACGTCGCCGCGGCGCGCGCCCACGCCGAGATGTCGGGGCTGTCCATCCAGTATCGCGCCATCACGGCCGAGGCGCTCGCGGCCGAGGGGAGGCGCTTCGACGTCGTCCTCGCGATGGAGATCGTGGAGCACGTGGCCGATCCAGCCACCTTCCTCGCCGACCTCGCGCGGCTCGTGCGGCCTGGCGGGCTTCTCGTCGCGTCGACGCTCAATCGCACCGGAAAGAGCTTCGCCGCCGCCATCGTGGGCGCGGAGTGGATCCTGCGCTGGCTGCCGCGCGGCACCCATGACTGGCGGCGCTTCCTCACGCCGGACGAGCTCGAGGGCCTGATGGCGGCAGGCGGGCTCGATCCCGTGGACCGCAAGGGCATGGTGCCGGACATCGTCGCCGGCACCTGGCGGCTGTCGCCGCGGGACCTGTCGGTGAACTACGTGGTGACCGCGCTCCGCCGCTGAGGCGCGGTCAGGCCGCGGCGGTCAGCAGGCCCTCGGCCCGAAGCCGCGCGAGCCACCCCTCGGGCCCCTCGAAAAGATGCGTCTGCCAGCCGCGCGCGGCCGCCACGGCGATGTTGTCCGCCCGGTCGTCGGTGAAGAGCAGTTGCCCGGGCGGCACCCCGCAATCTTCCTCCAGCGCCGCGTAGATGTCGTGATCGGGCTTCGCCATGCCCATGTGGCCCGAGATGTAGCGGCGGTCGAATTCCGCGAGGAACGGATATTCGGGTTCGGCCACCGCGAAGGTGCCGACGCCGAAATTCGACAGCGCGAAGACCGGCACGCCCGCGTCCCGCAGCCCGCGCAGCGCGGCGACCGATTGCGGGATCGCCGGGCCGGCGAGCCGCAGCCACGAATCGTGCCAGAGCCGGATCTCGTCTGCCCAGTCCGGGTGTCTGTCGGCGCAGGCCATGACCGTCTCGCGGAAGTCGCCGCCGCGGTCGATGGCGTCGTTCATCGTGTGCAGGTCGACCTCCGCGAACAGCGCCTCGCGCCGCGCGCGGCCGATCACCGCGTCGTAGTGCCGTTCCGGCTGCCATTCGATCAGGACGTTCCCGATGTCGAAGACGACTGCCCCGATGGTCATGCCTACCCCTCTTTCCGCTGTGTCTCTCGCACCGCCGCGCGCATCTCGCGCTCGAGCGCGTCGAGGAAACGCGCCTTGTCCGCCTTTGTAAACCCGCGTCCGCCCCCCTGCCGGAACGGATCGGCCGCGCGCAGGTCGGCGGCAAGGTCGCGCATCGCCAGCGCCTGGCCGGCATTGGCCCCGGTGATCGCCTCGCCGTTGGGCTTCAGCACCCGGGCGCCCGATGCGACGCAGCGCGCGGCGAGAGGGATGTCCTGCGTGATGACCACGTCGCCCGGTCCGGCGCGGTCGGCGATCCACATGTCCGCCACGTCGGCACCCTCGGACACGACGACGATCTCGACCAGCGGGTTGCGCGAGGGGCGGATGCCGCCGTTCGACACCATCCGCACCGGCACCCGGTGTCGCGTCGCCACCCGCTCGGCCTCGTCCCGGACCGGGCAGGCGTCGGCGTCGACGTAGAGGACGCTCACCCGTAGAGCGCCTCGGCGTGGAACGACACGTGGTCCTCCATGAAGGTGGAGATGAAGAAGTAGCTGTGGTCGTAGCCCTTCTGAACGCGGAACTGGCCTTCCTGACGGCGCGCGGCCATCGCCTCGGCCAGCGCCTCGGGCTTGAGCAGGTCGAGGAAGTTGTCGCTGTCGCCTTGGTCGATGAGGATCGGCCCGTCGAAGCCCTTCTCGCGCATCAGCAGCGTCGAATCGTGCGGCGCCCAGGTCGAGGTATCGGCGCCCAGATAGGCCCCGAGCTGCTTCTTGCCCCAGTCGCTCTGGGTCGGATGCGCGATGGGCGCAAAGGCCGACACCGACCGGAACCGCTCGGGGTGGTGCATGGCGATGGTCAGCGCGCCGTGTCCGCCCATGGAATGGCCGCAGATCGACTGGCGGTCCATGTCGAGCGGGAAATGCTCGGCCAGCATCTTGGGCAGGTCGTCGGTGATATAGTCCCACATCCGGAAATGCTTGGCCCAGGGGTCCTGGGTCGCGTTCACGTAGAATCCCGCGCCCTTGCCCAGGTCGTAGGCCTCGTCGTCGGCGACGCCGTCGCCGCGCGGGCTCGTGTCGGGAAAAACGATGGCGATGCCCTGCTCGGCGCACCATGCCTGAGCGCCCGCCTTGGTCATGGCGTTCTCGTGCGTGCAGGTCAGCCCCGAGAGGTACCACAGCAGCGGGACCGGCGCGGTCTTCGCCTCTTCGGGCAGGTAGAGGCCGAAGGTCATGTCGCAGCCGCAGGCGGCCGAGGCGTGCCGGTAGACCCCCTGCGTGCCGCCGTAGGAGCGGTTCTCGGATACGGTTTCCATGGCGTCGGTCTCTCCTGTCCGTTCGCGGTCGTTGCGCCAAGGCGTGCCCGATGCCGGCCGCGCGCGCAACCTCGACGATTGGCGGTTTCGCGTCGGCCTCAGACCTGGACGAGCGCGATGACCGCCGAGACGGTCAGGATCGACAGCGCGGTCGAGATCAGGATCGATGCCGACACGCGCTGCGGCGCGATCCCGTAGTGCTGCGCCAGGATGAACACGTTGCCCGCGACCGGCAGCGCCGCGGCCGAAACCGCCACCGCCGCCTTGTAGGGATCGGTCGGGAAGAACACGTAGGCGCCCGCGGCGACGAGCGCCGGATGCAGCACCAGCTTGCAGAAGGACAGCCAGCCCGCGATCGTCAGCCGCTCGGCCGATTTCGACGCCAGCGAGGCGCCGATCGCGAAGAGCGCGCCGGGCGTCGCGGCGTCACCGAGGATCGACAGGAACTCGTTCACCGGTCCGGGCACGGGCAGCGCCAGTCCCGACACGGCGAGCCCAAGCACGATCGAGACGATCATCGGGTTCTTCAAGAGCCCCATGCCCACGGTCCCGAGAACCGCGGCCGACATGCGCCCGTCGCGCGACCCGGTCACGAGGATCACGAGCAGCGAGGAGAACACGATGAGGTCGATGGCGAGGATCAGGATGATCGGCCCGACCGCCGCCTGCCCCAGCAGCAGCGCCAGCATCGGCACGCCCAGAAACCCGGTATTGCCGATGGCCGCGCACTGGGCCTCGATGGCCGCGACCTCGGTGGACTGGTTGCGCCAGTAGGCGACGCCGAGCGCGATGCCGTAGACGAAGGCCGTGCCCCAGAGGTAGGCCGCGGCGAGGCGCGCATCGAAGATGTCGGCGATGGACAGGTTCGCCGAGAAGCGGAACAGCATCGCCGAGAGCGCAAAGTAGAAGACGAACTTGGTGAGGTAGGCGGTCGCCTCCTCGCTGAAGAAGCGCGTGCGCCCGGCGCCGTAGCCGAGGCCGATCAATGCGAAGAAGGGCAATGTCTTGAGAAAAATCTCGAGCATGTGCGCCTTGGTAGCAGCCTTTCCCGGCCGGTCAATCGGCAAGGGACGCGTGTGCTGCGCGGCGCGGCGAGGCTGCCGCACCGCGCAGCCCGCCGGCCTCAGCCGCTGCCGATGAGCATGCCCGCGCCGAGGACGAGCGCGCCGCCCAGCACCACCTGGAAGGCCGCCCGCACGAACGGGGTCTCCATGTAACGGTTCTGGATCCACGCGATGGCCCACAGTTCGACGAACACGACGACGAAGGCGGTGAGCGTGGCGGTCCAGAAATGCGGGATGAGGTAGGGCAGGGCGTGACCGAGCCCCCCGAGCGTCGTCATGACGCCCGAGGCGATGCCGCGCTTGACCGGCGAGCCGCGCCCGGACAGCGCCCCGTCGTCCGACGCGGCCTCGGTGAAGCCCATGGAGATGCCCGCGCCGACACTCGCGGCGAGACCCACGAGAAAGGTCGTCCACGTGTCCTGCGTCGCGAAGGCGGTGGCGAAGATCGGCGCGAGCGTCGACACCGAGCCGTCCATGAGCCCGGCCAGTCCCGGCTGCACCCAGGTCAGCACGAATTGCCGCCGCGCGGTCCGGTCCTCGTCGTCGCGCGCGTCCTGCCCCAGGTGCTCGGCCTCGAGCTCGCCCGCCGTGCCGCGGTGGCCCGCCTCGGCGGCAGCGAGGTCACCCAGCAGGGCGCGGGTGTCCGCGTCGGTGCTGCGCCGCGCCGCCTCGAGGTAGAAGCGTTCGGCCTCGCGCTCCATCGCGGCGGCCTCGTCCCGGATCCGTTCGAGCCCGAGGGTTTCCACCAGCCAGACCGGGCGCCGGGACAGCCCTCCCGCCACGTGCTCGCGGCGGATCGGCGGGATGACCGCGCCGAACCGGCGGGTGAAGAGGTCGATCAGCGCGCGCCGGTGGGTGTCCTCCTCGGCGGCCATACCGTCGAAGACGCGGGCCGAGGCGGGATAATCCGCCCGCAGCCGGTCGGCATAGAGCCGATAGATGCGCCCGTCCTCCTCCTCGGACGAGATCGCCAACGCCAGCACCTCGCGTTCGTCGAGGTCGCGGAACCGCTTTCGGTAGGGAAGGAGTGCCATGGCACCTCCAAAGATTTAGAACGATTCTAATCTACGCGTTTGCCGGCGCCGCGCAAGGCCCCGGGACAGCGGCGCTCCGCTGAAAGTGAACCGATCGGTTCGGAAATCTCTTGCGTTTTGAACTGAACGGTTTAGATCAGTCGCATGTCTTCCACAGGAGTCACTGCAATGCGCAAGTCCATCCTCGTTGCCGCCGCCCTCGTCGCCATCGCGGCCTCCGCAAGTGCGGGCATCCCTTCGATGACCCTTCCCAACCTGACCTACCCCGAGCCGAGCGCGCCCACGGTTCCCCAGCCTCCGGTGCCGCAGGTCGACCGGGGCTGACCCGGGGCCAGCCTTGCCGCCGCTCCGACGCGCGGTCTATAGTGGCGCGTCGGGCGACGGAGTGATCTCATGACCGCGAATGCGGCCAAGGTGCGCAAGGGGCGGAAATACGCCCAGGTCATCCAGGGTGCGCGCGAGATCTTCATGCGCGAGGGGTTCGAGGGCGCCAGCGTCGACGACATCGCGCGCGCCTCGGGCGTCTCCAAGGCGACGCTCTACAGCTACTTCCCCGACAAGCGCCTGCTGTTCATGGAAGTGGCCATGGGCCAGTGCCAGAACCAGGCCGACGAGGCGCTGACGACCATCGATCGCAGCCGCCCGCCGGCCGAGGTTCTGCCGCAGGTGGCGAAGGCGTTCCTGGCCTTCATCCTGTCCGACCTCGGGCAGAACATCTTCCGCATGTGCGTGGCCGAGTCCGACCGCTTTCCGGAACTCGGGCGCGAGTTCTACCAGTGCGGCCCGATGGTGGTGCGGCAGGCGCTGTCCGGCTACCTTGCCGAGGCCGCGGCGCGGGGCGAGCTTGTCATCGACGACATGGAGCTCGCCGCCGACCAGTTCGCCGAGCTCTGCAAGACGGATCTCTGGCCGCGTCTCGTCTTCGGCATCCAGACCCGGTTCACCGAGGCGGAACGCGCCCGGGTGATCGACGGGGCCGTGCTGACGTTCCTCGCCCGCTACGGCGCCTGACGGGGCCCCGCCTCAACCCTGAGGGGTAAGCCCCGCGCGGGCGCGGCCGCGTTTCAGACCCAGCTGCCGCTCGCGCCAGATGATGAGCACGCCGGCGGCGATCACGATCGCTGCCCCGGCCAGCATCGGCGCCGTCGGTACCTCTCCGAAGACCGCATAGCCGATCACCAGCGCAAAAAGCATCGCCGCATAGTCGAACGGGGCGAGCAGCCCCGCCTCGCCGAACCGGTAGGCCGAGGTGATGAGGATCTGCGCGATCCCCCCGAGGACGCCCGCGCCCACCAGCAACACCGCCTGTTTCGGGTCGGGCACGATCCAGCCCCAGGGCAGCGTCAGCAGCGCCAGGAGTGACGAGGTCAGCGAGAAGTAGAACACGATCGCGGACGTCTCCTCCTTCGCCACGAGGCGCCGGATCTGGATCTGCGCAAGGGCGCGGAACACGCAGGACAGCAGCACGAACATCGCGCCGAGCGTCGCCGCCTGCGTCGCCGCGTCGACGCTGAGGCGCGGCCAGATGATGATGCTGACCCCCACGAGCCCGGCCGCGACCGCGCTCATCCGGAACATCCGCACCTTCTCGCCGAGCAGGACCGCGCCGAAGATCACCGTGAGCAGCGGTGCCGCGAACCCGATCGCGGTCACTTCGGGCAGCGGCAGCAGCCCGAGCCCGGCGAAGGTGAAGCCCATGGCCGTCACCCCGATCAGCCCGCGCCACAGGTGGCCCAGCGGGTTCGACGTCTTCAGCCCCGTGGTCAGGTCATGCCGTCCCCAGAGCCAGACCAGGATGACCGGCATCGCGAAGAAGGAGCGGAAGAATACCGCTTCACCGGGCGGAACCTCAGGCGCGGTCGCCTTGATCATCGCCGACATCACGACGAACAGCACCACGGAGGCAAGTTTGAGAAGGATGCCGCGCAGCGCCGACGACATGGGGCAGGTATCCGGAGGGAAGGTTCACGCCACCGTGGGTTCCGGTCCCGGCAAGGTCAAGGCAACCGCGCTGTTGCACCCCGCGGAGTTTCAGTCCGTGATGAAACACAGATTTGAATCCACGCCTGCCGCGGCGGGTGTATCTTGCGTCCGGGGACCCGGCGCAGCCGGAATTTCTAGCCGCAGCGACCATATTCTGCTGATCCATTTCAGAGCGGGGGTGCAGGGACCTGCGGGGCCGGCGCACGAAGGTGCGGCGGTCCCGCATCATCCCCGAAACCTCCGGTCGCGCGGGCCGGGATCCGCGCTCAGGCGGTTTCCGCGCAGTGGCGGCGGAACGCGCGCTTCAGCATGTCGAGTTCCGCGCGCAGCAGGTCGATCTCGGCCTGGAGGTCGCCGTGCAATGGCTCGCCCGCCACCAGCGTGACCGACCCGAGCGTGGCGTCGGTGCGCGCGTCCGCGATGAGGACGGTCTGAACGCCGTCGCCCACCGCCTGCGGCGGCACCGGGACCTTGAGGACCCAGCGCCCCGGCTCGGCGGTGTCGGTCACCGTCACGCCCGTCAGGGAGGTGCCGAGATGCGTCGCCACCAGTTCGGGCCGCGGCGTTCCGCGTCCGTCCGCGGTCACCACGCCCTCCCAGGTGCCCTCGGAAAAGCGGGTCTTGGTCAGGGTATAGGGGCTCATCGCGCCGTCCTCGCTCACAGGTCCGCCCTCGGGCGGCGGCTGAAGGTCAGGTCGCGCAGGATCACCTGGTTCATCTGCGGTCCCTCGAAGATCAGGTCGCACCAGAGCTTCTCGACCCGCTTCTCGTTCAGTTTCGTGTAGGCCAGGTCGAACTCGATGCGCGTCTCGTCCTGCCCTAGGGGCAGTTCGCGGACCAGCTGCTCGACATTCGGGCCGTGCTTGATGTTGAGCCGGGCGAAGATCGCGATGGGGCGCTCCATCTCGACGATGCTTTCGAGCCGGATCAGGTGCCGCCGCTGCAGGCCGAGCGCCGCCGCTGGCGGCAGGTCCACGGCCAGCGACAGGTAGGTCCCGTCGAAGCGGAAAACGTCGAGCCGCAGGCCGAACGGGGCGAGGTCGGCCGCGCGCGTGTTGCGGACCTGGCGCATCGTCACCTCGGACACGCGGCAGTCGTGGAACAGCGTCGCCTCGTCCCCGAGCGGGGCCTTTGACGGGGCCGCGGCGATCCCGGGCACCGCGAGCGGGCCGCACCACGCCTCGGGCCGCCAGGCCCAGTCGGTGTCATGCGGCCGCGGAAAGGCCTGGGTTCCGATCGCCGGCAGCGCCAGCCGGCCCTCGGCCACGTGCAGGAAGGCGTCGAGATGCCGCTTCATCCGTCGCGCGGCGCTGCGGTCCCGGCGCAGGTCGTCGAGGCTCGCCTCCCGCGCGTCGGCGGCGGCGCGCTGCCAGCGGAGCGCCGCGGCGCGCTGCACCAGCCTGTCGAGCGGTCCGCGTGATCTGCCTGCCATGAACCCCGATCCGTCCGGGCGGTTGTGTCCCCGCCCGAGTGTTATGGCAAAAGCCTTCCGACCGATAAATGCCCAATCAGCCGCGCGACGGGGACGCGCTGCGGCCGGACATGGGGGCAGGGATGTCCGGGCTCGCCCGCACGATGGCCTCGTGCACCCCCTGCAGGAGCCGCGCGCCGTCGCGGCCCGCCATGGCACTGCCGGACGGCGCGTAGAGCGCAAGCGCCACGAGCCGCCGTCCCATCAGGAAGGCGCCGCGCCAGTGGCGCGCGTCCCCGCCCTCGAGCGCGGTATCCCCGCCCCGGGCCATCTGCGCCAGCACGAGCGGCCCGCGCGTGGCGTCGGTCGCAAGCGGCACGCCCGCCGCGCGCGCGATCGTCGCGGCGTCCGGAAGGACGGGCGCGGGCTGCGGGCCGCCCACGGTGACCGTGACGAGCGCGGGCGCCACCGACGGCCCCGACGCGCCGCCCGACAGGATGCTGCAACTCGCGAGAACGGCGAACCCGCCGTCCTCGGCGGATTCGATCGTGACCGGATCGATGCAGTAGCCGCGCGGACCCGCGACGACCACGGCCCCGCCGGCCAGCGCGACCCGTCCGACGGGGGGCGGGCCCGCCGCCGGTTCGGACAGCGCATCGCGCCCGCCCGCCGATCCGGGCGCGGCGAAATCCGCGAGAAAGCCGCGCGCCGCCTCTTCCGACGTGACGTCGCAGGCGCCGAGCGCCAGCAGCGTCAGCATCAGGACGGAGAGGCGGCGCAGGATCATGGGTTCAGAGGTCCATGTAGACGTGGGTTTCGGCCGCGGCCCCGGGATGCGTCACCGCGCCCTTGTAGGTCGCGCCCACGAGCTGGGCATATTTCCAGAGCGCGCCGGCGGCGTAGTTCGTCGGCCGCGCGCCGCTCCAGGCCTGCCGCCTCTGGTCCAGTTCCTCGTCCGACAGGTCCACGGACAGCGTGCCCTTGACCGCGTCGATGGTGATGAGGTCGCCGTCCTTCAGCAGCGCGATCGGCCCGCCATGCGCCGCCTCGGGGCCGACATGGCCCACGCAGAACCCGCGCGTCGCGCCCGAGAAGCGCCCGTCGGTGATCAGCGCGACCTTCTTGCCCATGCCCTGGCCGGACAGCGCCGCGGTGGTCGCCAGCATCTCGCGCATGCCCGGTCCGCCCGCGGGACCCTCGTTGCGGATGACGATGACCTCGCCTTCCTTGTAGGACCGCGCGCGCACCGCCTCGAAGGCCTCTTCCTCGTTCTCGAACACGCGGGCGGGCCCGGTGAAGACCTGCCCTTCCTCCGGGATGCCCGCGACCTTCACGATGGCGCCCTCGGGCGCAAGGTTGCCCTTGAGGCCCACGACGCCGCCGGTCTTGGTGATGGGCGTCGAGATCGGGTGGATCACGCGGCCATCGGCCTCGCGCTCGATCAGGTCCAGTTCCTCGCCGATGGTGCGGCCGGTGGCGGTCATGCACTCCTCGTGGATGAGGCCCGCCTTGCGCAGCTCCTTCATCACCACGGGAATGCCGCCGGCATCGTAGAGATCCTTGGCCACGAACTGGCCGCCGGGCTTGAGGTCGACGAAATAGGGCGTGTCGCGGAAGATCTCGCACACGTCGTCGAGGTAGAACTCGATCCCCGCCTCGTGGGCGATCGCCGGCAGGTGCAGGCCCGCATTGGTCGACCCGCCGGTGCAGGCGACGACCCGCGCCGCGTTCTCGAGGCTCTTGCGCGTGACGACGTCACGCGCGCGGATGTTCTTCTCGATCAGGTCCATGACCGCGCGGCCCGACGCCTCGGCATAGCTGTCGCGGCTCTCGTAGGGCGCAGGCATGCCGGAGGAGTTCATGAGCGCGAGGCCGATCGCCTCGGACACGCAGGCCATGGTGTTCGCGGTGAACTGGCCGCCGCAGGCGCCGGCCGAGGGGCACGCCACGCGCTCGAGCATGTCGAGCGCCTTGTCGGACAGCTGCTGGTTCTGGTGGCGGCCGACGGCCTCGAACATGTCCTGAACGGTCAGGTCGCGCGAGCGGAAATCCTCGGGGATCTCGTCGACCTGCGGCGCCTTGCCCGGCAGGATCGAGCCGCCGTAGATGAACACCGACGGCACGTTGAGGCGCACCATCGCCATCATCATGCCCGGCAGCGACTTGTCGCAGCCCGCAAGGCCAACGATCGCGTCGTAGCAGTGGCCGCGCATGGTCAGCTCGACCGTGTCGGCGATGGCCTCGCGGCTGGCGAGCGAGGACCGCATGCCCTCGTGGCCCATGGCGATGCCGTCGGTCACGGTGATCGTGGTGAATTCGCGCGGCGTGCCGAAGCCCTGCTTGACGCCCATCTTCACCGCCTGCGCCTGGCGGCTCAGCGCGATGTTGCAGGGCGCGGCCTCGTTCCAGCAGGTGGCGACGCCGACCAGGGGCTGGTGGATCTCCTCCTCGGTCATGCCCATGGCGTAGTAGTAGGACCGGTGCGGCGCCCGCGCGGGACCTTCGGTCACGTGACGGCTGGGCAGCTTCGACTTGTCGAACGGGCGCTTGAGCATGGGTGGGGTCCTCCGGGCGCGATTTTCCTCCGCAATACAAAAGCGGGTGCGCGTCCACAAGGCGCATGCCCGCCGCAACGTCACGCGAGCGCCACACGAGCCGTTGAATTGACAGCCGCCGTCGCGGGTGGCCACACTTTCCGCGCGATAGGAGAGTCGGTGATGACACCCGGCAAGCGTTTTCTCACCTCGGAAGAGATCCGCAGCCTGTCCGGCCGCTCGGATCTCTGGGGCGCGTGGCTCGTCGCCCATTGCTGGGGGCTGATCCTCGGGGCGCTGGCGGTCTTCGCGCTCTGGCCGAACCCGCTGACCTTCCTCCTCGCGTTCACGATCATCGGCTCGCGGCAGCTCGGTCTTGCCATCCTCATGCACGAGGCGGCGCACAACGCGCTGTTCCGCAGCCGTGCCCTGAACGAGTTCGCGGGCGAATGGCTCTGCGGGCGGCCGATCATCGCCGATCTTCCGGAATACCGGCACTATCACCTGACCCACCATCGCTACACGCAGACCGACCGCGACCCGGACCTGAGGCTGTCGCGCCCGTTCCCGACCACCCGCGCCTCGCTCCGGCGCAAGCTGATCCGCGACATCACCGGCCAGACCGGCCTCAAGCAGCGCGCGCAGCAGATCATGTTCGCGCTCAAGATGGCCGGGGAGGTCGAGGGCACGCCGTCGAGCCAGGACCTGGCGCAGGCTTTCTCCGGCCCCGTGATAGGCCGCGCCATCGTCGCGAACGCGGTCGTCTTCGCGCTGTTCTGGGCGGTGACGGGCGCCTGGTGGGCGTGGCTCGCACTCTGGATCCTGCCGCTGCTGACGTGGTTCCAGCTGGTGCTGCGCATCCGCAACATCGCCGAGCACGGCGCGGTCGAGTTTTCCGACGACCCGCTGCGCAACACCCGCACGACGCTTGCCAACCCGCTCGAGCGGCTGTTTCTCGCGCCCTACCGGGTGAACTACCACCTGGAACATCACCTCGTGATGCACGTGCCCGCCCACAACCTGCCCCGGCTGCACCGCCTGATGCTGGACAAGGGCCACGGCGCGCGGATGCAGACCGCGCGGGGCTATCTCGACGTGCTGCGCGCGGCGTCGTCCCGGCCCGCGTGATCCGCCCATGAGCTACGCCCCGCATGCGACGCTCGTCGCGCCCGCACGCCCCCGCGCGTCCCTCTGGCGGCTGGCGCTGGGCATCCTCATGACGCTTCTGGTGGTGCTGGCCGGCGGCAACGCGCTCTTTGCGCTCGCCGCGATCCTGCACCCCGAGGACGGCGCGCGGCTGGCACGCATGATGGTGCAGGCCGAGGCGCCCGCGACCCTGCTCGCGCTCCTCTTCGCCATGGGGCTCCTCGGGCTCGGCACCTGGGCTGCGGCGCGGCTGCTGCACGGGCGGAGCCTGCGCAGTCTCGTCGGCCCGCCGGACGCGGCCCTGTCGCAGGGACTGCGCGTCCTCGCCGCCGCGACGATCCTGAACGGGCTGCTGATCGGTGCGGCCCTGGTCGGTACGCCCGAGCCGCTCCGGCCGAACCTCGCGGCGGGCCAGTGGCTCGTCTTGCTGCCGCTCTCGCTGCTGGCGATCTTCGTGCAGGTCGGCAGCGAGGAACTGTTCTTTCGCGGATACCTGCAGAGCCAGCTTGCCGCGCGGTTCCGCAGCCCGCTCCTGTGGCTGGTGCTGCCCTCTGCGCTCTTCGCGCTCGGGCATTACGCGGGGGGCTTCGGCACGAATGCGTGGCTCGTCGCGGCCTGGGCGGGCGCGTTCGGTCTGATCGCCGCGGATCTCACGGCGCGGTCGGGCACGCTCGGTCCCGCGCTCGCGCTGCATTTCGTCAACAACGCCGTGGTGCTCCTCGGCATCTCGCTGCAGGGGCCGATGTCGGGGCTCGCGCTCTACACCTACCCGTTCGGGCCCGGGGACGCGGACGAGGTCGGGCGCGTCCTGCCCGCGGATTTCGCGGCGCTCGGGGCAAGCTGGATCGCGGCGCGCCTCGCGCTCGGCATCCGCCGCCCGTGACCGCGCGCCCGCGGGCGCGGATTGCAATCCGGTCGCAGCCGACATAAGTCCGGCCCACGCTGGACGAGCACCCGCGGGGGAAGCGCGATGAACTGGATCTCGAACTACGTCAGGCCGCGGATCAACTCGATCTTCTCGCGCCGCGAGATCCCCGAGAACCTCTGGACCAAGTGCGACAGCTGCGGAACCATGCTGTTCCACCGGGAACTGGCCGACAACCTGCATGTCTGCTCGAACTGCGGCCACCACATGCAGCTCGTGCCGCGCAAGCGGTTCAAGGCGCTCTTCGACGGCGGCATGTTCGTCGAGATCGCCGTGCCCGATCCGCTGCCCGACCCGCTGCACTTCCGCGACCAGAAGAAGTACCCGGACCGCATGAAGGGCGCGCAGCGCGCGACCGGCGAGAAGGAGGCGATGCTCGTCGCCTACGGCGAGATGGGCCGCACGCCCATCGTCGCGGCCGCGCAGGACTTCTCGTTCATGGGCGGCTCCATGGGCATGTTCGTCGGAAATGCCATCATCAAGGCCGCCGAGGAGGCGGTGAAGCGCAAGTGCCCCCTGGTGCTGTTCTCGGCCGCGGGCGGCGCGCGCATGCAGGAAGGCATCCTGTCGCTGATGCAGATGCCCCGCAGCACCGTGGCGATCCAGATGCTGCGCGAGGCCGGCCTTCCCTATGTCGTGGTGCTGACGCACCCGACCACGGGCGGCGTGACGGCCTCCTATGCCATGCTGGGCGACATCCAGATCGCCGAGCCCGGTGCGCTCATCTGCTTTGCCGGGCCCCGCGTGATCGAGCAGACGATCCGCGAGAAGCTGCCCGAAGGCTTCCAGCGGGCGGAATACCTGCTCGAGCACGGGATGCTCGACCGGGTCACCGACCGGCGCAAGCTGCGCGAGGAACTGATCGTGATGCTGCGCATGCTCATGGACATGCCGCCGCCCGTCTGGGGCGAGCTGCCCGCGCCTGAGAGCATCGCCGACGACCGCATCGAGGCCGACATGCCGGGTGCCGAGGGCGCCCCCGACAAGCCGCGGGAATGACGGCGTTCACCTCGGACCACATCCTGCAGAGGATGATGGCCCTGCACCCCAAGATCATCGACCTCACGCTCGACCGCGTCTGGCGGCTGCTCGAGGCGCTGGGTCATCCCGAGCGCGACCTGCCGCCGGTGATCCACGTGGCCGGCACCAACGGCAAGGGATCGACGCAGGCCATGGTCCGGGCGGGGCTCGAGGCCGCGGGCGAGCGCGTGCACGCCTACACCTCGCCGCACCTCGCGCGGTTCCACGAACGCATCCGCGTCGCGGGCACGCTGATCTCCGAGCAGGACCTCGCGCTGGTGCTCGACGAGTGCTACGCGGCGAACGCCTCGCAGCCCATCACCTATTTCGAGATCACCACCTGCGCGGCACTGCTCGTCTTTGCGCGCGAGGCGGCGGACACGACCCTGCTCGAGGTCGGGCTCGGCGGGCGGCTCGATGCGACAAACGTGGTCGAGCGTCCCGCGCTCACGATCATCACGCCGGTCTCGATGGATCACGAGGCCTATCTCGGCGACACGCTGGGCAAGATCGCGTTCGAGAAGGCCGGCATCCTCAAGCGCGGCGTGCCCTGCGTGGTGGGTCCGCAGGAGGACGCGGCGATGGAGGTGATCGAGGCGCAGGCCGCGCGGCTCGGCGCGCCGCTGATCGCCCACGGGCAGCACTGGCACGCGGTCGAGGACCGCGGGCGGCTTGTCTACCAGGACGAGACCGGGCTTCTGGACCTGCCGCTGCCGAACCTGCCCGGACCGCACCAGATCGACAATGCCGGCGCCGCGCTCGCCGCGTTGCGCCATCTCGGTCACGACGAGGCCGCCTGCGAGGCCGCGGTCACGCGGGCCGAATGGCCGGCGCGCATGCAGCGGCTGCGCGAGGGCCCGCTGGTCGAGGCCGCGCCGCAGGCCGAACTCTGGCTCGATGGCGGGCACAACCCGGCGGCGGGACGCGCGCTGGCCGCCCATCTGGCCCGCACGCAGCGGCCCACGCACCTGGTCTGCGGCATGCTCAACACCAAGGACGTGGCAGGCTACCTGCGGCCCCTCGGCAGCGTGGCCGAAAGCCTGACCGCCGTTCCGGTGCCCGGAGAGACCAACACCCTGCCGGCCGAGGACACCGCGGCTGCCGCCCGGGCCGCGGGGCTTGCGGCCGAGACCGCGTCCGACGTCCTGTCGGCGGTGCGCGGCATCGCCCGCCGGGCGCCGTCCTCGCGGATCCTGATCTGCGGCTCGCTCTACCTGGCCGGCGCGGTGCTGCGGGAAAACCGCTGACATCGGGACGACCGACCTTATCCAGATATAGCTGATTCTTTATCCACAACTCATTTGAATCGACAGCGATACTAGATGTTGACGGGCGAATCATTTGTGGGCAAAGATTGGCCCAAGACCCCGGTAGGCACCCCCGAGACGCACACCGGCTCTGACTGGGACAGCAACGTGACGACAGGCCGCTCCAAGAGCCGCCCATGCCGACGATTACCGGCAGGGCGGTGCCCAAGCGGATCGTGCCTGGCAGCAGCGTCGCCGAGCATGTCCCGGTTGCCCTTACGCGCCGTTCCGGCCCACCCGGACCGGCCTTGCGACAAGACAGGCACCAAGCCGCATTCGAGCAGCCTTCGGGGTCCTTCGGGACCCCGCTTTCTGTCCGGGTGCGGCTGGCCCGGTCAGCTTCCCCAGCCTTCGGACTGCATCTCGCGCAGGCGGCTCGCCGTGCGGTCGAACTCGAACGCGCCGACCCCTTCGACGTAGAGGTATTCGGGCGCCGCGGCCGCGGACATGATGAGCCGCGTGCGCGCCTCGTAGAGCGCGTCGATCAGGGTGACGAACCGCTTGGCCTCGTTGAAGTTCTGCCGGCTCAGCTGCGGCACGTCCTCGAGGATCAGCACGCGCACCGTCTCGGCGAGCTTGAGGTAGTCCGCGGGCCCGAGCATCCGGCCGCAAAGGTCGTAGAACCGCGCCCGCGCCACCCCGTTCGAGAACCGCGGCAGCGCCAGCGTGCGCCCCTGCACCCGGAGCTCGAGCGGCTCCTCGCGCCCGTCCGACAGGCGCTGCCAGACCGCCTCGATCGCCTCGCGCGCCTCGGGTCCGTTCGGGGTGAAGTAGGTGTCGGTGCCCGCCAGCCGGTCCTGCCGGTAGTCGCGGGCGGCGGCGAGTTCCTTCACCACCATGGTGTCCTTGATGTGATCGATGAACGGCAGGAAGAGCTGCCGGTTCAAACCGTCCTTGTAGAGGTCGTCGGGCACGCGGTTCGACGTGGTCACCACCACGCAGCCCGCCGCGACCAGCTGTTCGAACAGCCGTCCGACGATCATCGCGTCCGCGATGTCGGTGATCTGCATCTCGTCGAAGGCGAGGACGCGCACCGCGTCGGACACCTTGCGCGCCACGGGGCGGATCGGATCCTCGGTGCCCTTCTGCCGCTCGGCGTGCACGCCCGACTGGATTTCCTGCATGAAGGCGTGGAAATGCACGCGCCGCGCCGGCACCTCGAGCGTCTCGACGAAGAGGTCCATCAGCATCGACTTGCCGCGCCCGACGCCTCCCCAGAGGTAGAGCCCCTTGGGTGGCGGCGGCGCCTTGCGGAACAGCCCGCCCTTGCGCGGCTTCGCAAGCTCCTCGCGGATGCGCTCGAACTCGGGCAGGGTCTCGCGCTGGGCGGGATCGGCGTCGAGCGTGCCCTCCGCCACGCGGCGTTCGTAGAGCGCCGGCAGCGTCTCAGACATTGGGCTCCCCCTGGAGGCCGAGGAGCCGCCGGAACCCCGTCCAGTAGCCCGGCAGCCGCGGCGGCGCATCGAGCCCCGCCAGCGCCTCGTCGGCCCAGGGCGTCATGCGATCGCGGGCAAAGCCGCGCCCCCAGTCGAGATAGGCGTCCGCGTGTTCCGGCCGCAGCCGGCAGGCCGACCCCACGAGCCCGACGAGCGTCTCGGGTGCCGAATACCACTCGTCCTGGATCCCGGTGACGCGCGCGCGCAGGAGCGGTCCTACCAGCCGCATGAGCCGCTTTTCGGAGAATTGCAGCAGGAGCCGCCCCATCTCGTCCCGGTCGTAGTCGATGAGCGGCGGGAAGGTGTCGAAGAACACCGCCCGTCCGTCGAGGATGGCGAAGTTGCGGATCGAGGGGTGAAAGCCGATGCGCCGGTCATCGCCCCGGACGTTGTGCCAGAAGGTCGCGATGACGTCGCCCGCCGCCTGCATCATGGCGAGCGTCGCGTCCCGCGACCCCGTCTGCATGCGCGGGCGCATCAGGCTGTCCTCGGGCAGCGCCTCCTGCACCACGACCGGCACGCGCACGCCGTCCACGTCGACGAGGTGGAACGCGGTCTCGGGCAGGGGCACGCCCGCCGCGCGCAGCGCCTCCACATAGGCATCGTGCGCCGCGGCCAGCCGGTCGAGCGCGGCGGCGTCCGGCAGGCCCCGGTAGATCTTGACCACCCGGTCCGTGTAGGGTCCCGAGGCCGGCCGGAACGGTGCGCAGAAATATCCCAGGCGCGAAATCGTGCGCCCGCGTGCGGCGCTGTCGGCGCGGATCAGGTCGGCCAGCGCGGCGCGGTCAGTCATGGGCATCTCCTGCGGCATCCTGTGCGGCGGCCCCCGTGGCGGGGCGGGTCCCGTCTAGCCGTTCCGGAGGATCTCCGCCACCTCTGCGGTCAGGGCATCGACCTCCTCGCGCGCGGGGCCCTTCGCGCCCTCGGCGGCGCCCCGGCCCTGTCCCAGCGCCTCGGCGTAGACGACCCTGTTGCCGAACTGCGCCCTGGCGATGCGGGCGGCCAGTTCCTCGGCCTTCTGCGCCACCTCTGCGCCGAGCCGGGTGCCCGCACGGGCGCGGTTCATGACGACGAGGACCTCCTTGCCCTCGCGCCGGGCGAGGTCGAGCACGCCCTCGGTCGCCCAGAGATCCACGTGGCTCATGGCGACCGGCACCACCACGAGGTCGGCGGTGCGCAGCGCGGGCCGCAGGTCGCTGTCGGCCTTGGGCGGCGTGTCGATGATGACCACGTCGTGCGCGGCGGTCAGCTTGCGGGTCTCGTAGGTGATGCCCCAGGCCGAGGAGGTGGCGAACTCCATGTCCGGTGCGGCGTCGCCCGCGGCCTCGAGCCGCGTCATGAACCAGCGCCCGAGGCTGCCCTGCGGGTCGGTGTCGATCAGCGCGACCCGTTGCCCGCGGCGCAGGAACCCCACCGCGAGGTTCGCCGCGAGCGTCGTCTTTCCCGATCCGCCCTTCTGCTGGGCCACGGTGATGACGGAACCGGCCATCGGCACCCCTCCTGTGGTGTTCCACACGTCATCTTGCACAGGCAGGGCGCACTTGACCATAGGTCTTGGGCCCGCATGCGCTGCACGCGACCGCCTTCCGTGCCGGAAAACCAAGGTTAACGCGCCTTTAACCCCGATCCGCTCTCCTGATCCACGCTGTGCAAGGAGGGGACATGCGGCGGTTTCTGGCACTCTGCCTCGCGGGGCTCGGCGCCGCGCCGACGGTCGAGGCCGGGGCCTGGCCGCAGGAGCGCGGCAGCTGGTTCGCCAGCGCCGCGGTCCACCTGACCTGGCCGCAGGACGTCACCACCTGGACCGGCCTGCAGCCCACCGGGCGTTACGACGCGCTCTACCTCGAATATGGCGTCACCGACCGGCTGACCGCGGGTCTCGACCTCGGCCGGTCGGTGTCCGGCGCGGGCAAGAT
Source organism: Roseivivax isoporae LMG 25204 (assembly GCF_000521865.1). Lineage (GTDB taxonomy): Bacteria > Pseudomonadota > Alphaproteobacteria > Rhodobacterales > Rhodobacteraceae > Roseivivax > Roseivivax isoporae. The sequence goes on along the minus strand of NZ_JAME01000025.1, from coordinate 541 downwards.
GGTGGGCTTCGTGCGCTGGCCGCTCACGCGCGAGGGCGCGCGCATCCGCATCGCGACCGAACTCGGCCTCGGCCGCATCGAGGGCGCGGCGGTCGTGCGGCCCGGGCTCTCGGTCGGCATGGGCTGGGACCGCGGCTGGGTCGCGGCGGACGCGCTGGTGGAACAGCCGCTCGGCGGCGGCACGGGGGCGGACGTGAAGGTCGACGTGACCTTCGGCCTGACCGGCGCGCGCGGCCGCAAGACGCTCCTGCAGGTCCAGATGGGACAGGAGTCGGGCGATCCGGCGTTCCTGCGCCTCGCGCCGTCGCTCGTCTGGCCGCTCACCGACCACCTGTCGGTCGAGATCGGCGGGGCCTACGGCCTCGTCGGGGACGCGAGCATGGGGATCAAGCTCGGCCTCTGGGCCGATTTCTGAGCCGGCGGCGCAGACGAAAGTCGGTGCCGCGCATTGCACGGTTGCCGAGGGCGCGCGTTTCCCTCAACGTCCGCGCGGACCGGACAAAGCAGGAGGGACGGAACATGAAAACCCGTGCGGCGGTTG
>NZ_JAME01000024.1 GCF_000521865.1 Roseivivax isoporae LMG 25204 | reverse complement strand
GGCGGGCGCCCGCGCGGGCGCAGTCGTCGGCGGATGTGACGGCCGGCGCGCGCGTCTTCCTGAGCTTTTCGTCGAAGGATGCGGCGGCGGCGGACCGGATCGTCGCGGCCTTTGCCGCGGGTGCGCCGGAGGTGCGGGTCTTCGATTTCCGCCGCGACATCGAGATCGGCGTCGCCTACCAGCGCGAGGTCGACGCGGCGCTGAAGCGGAGCGACAGGGCGCTCTGCCTGGTCAGCCCCGACTACATGGCCTCGGGCGAGTGCCTCGAGGAGCTGATGGTCGCGCGGCTGCGCAACAAGCGGTCGGGGTTCGGGTTCCTCTGGCCGGTCTACTGGCGCAACGTGCCGGACGGGCTCGAGGAATGGATCCAGATCCTGAACTACGCCGATTGCCGGGAATGCGATTCGGTGCGGCTCGAGACGGCGGTCAGGGCGCTCGCGGCGCAGCTCGCGTCACGGCAGGGGGTCCGCTGACGGGGTGGCCCGCCTGCCGGAGGGACAGACGGGCCTTGCCGGCGACCGGCCGGACCTCGGGCCGGCACCGGCATCGACACCGCGTGCCACGCGTGCGGGATCGCGCGGTCCGCGGTCAACCGGCGGGGTTACCACCAGTTTTCTTCGACCTCCTGCATCTGTTCGAGCTCGTCGCCCGAATAGCGCGTCACGAAGCTGTAGGCGTTGTCCTCGTCGATGCTCGCGAACTTGGCGTCGTCGAGGTTGAGCAGCACGTGGTCGTCGCCGATGTCGAGAAAGCCGCCATGTTCGACGATGAGCCCGGTCATCTTGCCGTCCGGCGTCATCGCGATGTCGGTCACGGTGCCGACCTGTTCCCACTCGGTCTCGACTTCCTCGTAGTAGGGCGTGTCTTCCCAGGTCGACATGTCGTAGTCGTTGCCGACGGTGTAGACCTCGCTGCCCTGGATCTCGGAGGCGCGGATCACGTTCTCGAGGTTCTCGGTGCCGAGGCTGCCGCTCTGGTAGTCGGAGCCCGAACCGGACTGGCCGGCATATTGCGAATTGCCCTGGGTCTGCGTGTCGCCCTGGGTCTGGGCGGTGCCCTGGGAGCCGGTCTGCGTGTTGCCCTGCGAGGTGTCCTGGGCGATGGCGGCGACGGGAAGTCCCGCCGCGAGGACGATCGTGGATACGGTGCGGAGCATGTCGTCTCCTTTCATGTCCTGAGTTGGTTTCCGCGGCCCGAACAGCGGGACGGCGGAAATGTTTCAGGAAATCCGCAGGAGACGGGCGGGCCGGGCGGGGCGCCCCGAGGCGCGGTCCGCCCGGCGCGGGGTCAGAGCGTGTCGAGCTTGCGCGCGAGCTTGGCGTCGAGGCTCGACAGGCCGTCCACGTCGTGGGTGGTCAGCGTCACCGTCACCGTGTTGTAGACGTTCGTCCATTCGGGATGGTGGTCCCACTTCTCGGCCCAGATGGCGGCCCGCGTCATCCAGCCGAAGGCGGAGACGAAGTCGTCGAACTTGTAGGTCTTCTGGATCGCGTCGCGGCCGTCCGTCATGGACCAGCCGTTGTCCAGGAGCGGGGCCAGCATGGTGTCGCGGGCGGTGTCGCTCAGTTTCTCGGTCATTCCTGTTCCTCGATAGTCGCTTTGCGGAACGGGCCGAAGGCGGTGAGCACCTCGATGTCCTCGCCCACGGCGCGGCGCTCGGCGTCGACATAGCGCGCGACCGCCTCGGCGAAACCCTTGTCGCGCAGGTAATGCAGCGAATGGGTGGGCGCCGGCAGATACCCGCGTGCGAGCTTGTGTTCGCCCTGCGCCCCGGCCTCGACGCGGTCGAGCCCCTGCGCGATGGCGAAGTCGATGGCCTGGTAGTAGCAGGCCTCGAAATGCAGGCAGTCGTGGTGTTCGACGCAGCCCCAGTAGCGGCCGTAGAGCGCGTCGCGGCCGATGAAGTTCAGCGCGCCGGCCACCGGGCGGCCGTCGCGCGTCGCCATGACGAGCGCGATGTCGTCGCGCAGCGTCTCGTGCGCGATCGCGAAGAAGCGCCGCGTGAGGTAGGGCATGCCCCATTTGCGCGCCCCGGTGTCCTGGTAGAAGGTCCAGAACGCGTCCCAGTGGTCCGGCCGGATGGCGTCGCCGGTCAGCATCTCGATCGTGCCGCCGAATTCGTGGGCGATGCGGCGCTCGCGGCGGATGGTCTTGCGCTTGCGCGACGAGAGATCGCCGAGGAAGGCGTCGAAATCGGCATAGCCGCGATTGTGCCAGTGGAATTGCTGCGTGGTGCGGCGCAGGAGGCCCATCGCCTCTCCCGCCGCCGCCTCGGCCTCGGTGCAGAAGGTGACGTGTGCCGAGGAGAGCCCGTTGTCGGCGCAGATCTGCGCGAGCCCCTGCACGATGGCCGAGGCGCCGGTCACGTCGTGGCCGGGCCTGGTGAGGAAGCGCCGGCCGGTCGCCGGCGTGAAGGGCACCGCGACCTGAAGCTTGGGATAGTAGCGCCCGCCCGCGCGTTCGTAGGCATTCGCGAAGGCGTGGTCGAAGATGTATTCGCCCTGGCTGTGCGACTTCACGTAGAGCGGCGCGCAGGCGATGACCTCGCCGTCCGCCTCGACGGTCAGGTAGCGCGGATCCCAGCCGCTGCCGGCGCCGACCGATCCCGAGCGTTCGAGCGCCGACAGGAAGCGGTAGGTGGTGAAGGGGTCGCGGGGACGGCCGCCCTCCGCGGCTTCGGGGCAGGCGCAGGCATCCCATGTCGCCTGACCGATGTCGTCGAGCCGCTCGTGCGCGCTGAGCGTGATCGCAGGTCCCGGGCTTTCGCAGGTCATGGGCAGGATCCCGTGTGTCGTGGGCAATGGGGGCCGTCCGGTCGACCGGCCTCAGGGACGGCGGGCGCGCCTGTCCCGTGCATGATCTGTGGCGCGGCCGGGCCGGTTCAAGCGGCGTAGCCCTCGAAGGTCACGTTCGCCGCGACGCGCCGCGCGGCCGCCTCGGCCTCGGCCGAGCGGATCGTCCAGCAGAGGATCGCGACGCCCTGCGCGGCCAGCTCGGCAAGGCGCGGATTGTCGAGGTCTCGGGCGTCGTGGCTGACGAAACTCGCCCCCGTGGGCCCGGCATCGGGGATTGCGCGCAGGCGGTCGCGGACGGGGGCGGGCACGTCTGGCCATTCGGCCGCGGGAAAGGCGCAGGTGACGAGGCCGCGCGGCAGGCCGGGCGCCGCGCGGGCGAGCGCCGCGACCGCGTGCGGGTTGAACGACATGAGGGCCACCGGGCCCGCGTAGCCCGCGAGGTCGGCGGCAGCGGCGGCCTCGAGCGCGCCCACGCCCGGCCCGAGCGCGCCGTCCTGGTCCTTGATCTCGACGAGGAGCGGCACGCGCCCGGCCACGCACGCGAGGATCTCGGCGAAGGTCGGAATGGTCTCGGACCCGTGGCGGAGCGGGATCGCCGCGAGGTCCGCGGCGGTGCGCGCGGCCAGCGGGCCGGTGGCGTCGGTCAGGCGGTCGAGGGCCGCGTCGTGGAAGACCATGGCGACGCCGTCGGCCGAGAGCTGCAGGTCGATCTCGATCCCGTAGCCGCCGGCGATGGCGGCCGCGACCGCCGCGCGCGAGTTCTCGGGCCGGCCGTCGCGGGCGCGGTGCAGGCCGCGATGGGCGATCGGCCGGTCGAGGAAGGCGCGCGGCAGCGGGACCATGGCGGTCACGACTCGAGCTGGAAGATCCCCTCGATCTCGACCGCGACGCCGAAGGGCAGCGACCCGGCCGACACGGCGGAGCGCGCGTGGCGCCCGGCCTCGCCCAGGATCTCGACCATGAGGTCGGAGGCGCCGTTCACCACCTTGGGCTGGTCGGTGAAGTCGGGGGTCGAATTGACGAAGCCCGTGAGCTTGACCACGCGGCGGAGCTTCTTCAGGTCGCCGCCGCAGGCCGCGCGGACCTGAGAAAGGAGCGACAGCGCGCAGGAGCGTGCGGCCTCGGCGCCCTGTTCGGCCGAGAGGTCCTGCCCGAGCTTGCCGGTGATGAACCCGTCGGGGGTCTGGCTGATCTGGCCCGAGACGTGCAGCAGGTCGCCCACCAGCACGTAGGGCACGTAGTTCGCGGCCGGCGCGGGCGCGTCGGGCAGCACGTAGCCCAGTTCGGTCAGGCGGGTGTCGATGTCGTGGGTCATGGAATCCTCGGGAATCGCGGGTGTCGCGCCGGAGGCTAGGCCCGCCCGCCGGCCGAGGAAAGGGCGGGGGACGCGAAAGTTCCGGCGCGCGCGCCCGCGGCGCGGACACGAAAAAGCCCGGGCGCGAACGCCCGGGCAGGGATCAAGGACCGATCGGAAGGAGGAAATCAGCCCTTGGAGAACTCGGGATAGGCCTCCATCCCCATCTCGGCCATGTCGAGGCCGGTGATCTCGTCCTCCTCGCTGACACGGATGCCCATGACCGCCTTGAGGATGATCCACACGATGATGGAGACGACGAAGACGAACACGCCGATCGACACGACGCCGATGATCTGCGTCACGAAGCTGGTGCCCTCGGTGTAGAACGGCACGGCGATGGTGCCCCAGATGCCCGCCAGCAGGTGGACGGGGATGGCGCCGACGACGTCGTCGATCTTCATCTTGTCGAGCATGGGAACGGTCACGACCACGATGATGCCGCCGATCGCGCCGATCCAGAGCGCACCGAAGAGCGTGGGATCGAGCGGGCCCGCGGTGATCGACACGAGGCCAGCCAGCGCGCCGTTCAGCACCATGGTGAGGTCGGGCTTCTTGTACATGATCTGGGTCAGGATCAGCGCGGTCACCGCACCCGCCGCCGCGGCCATGTTGGTGTTGGCGAAGATGCGGCTGACATCGGTGATGTCGCCCACGGTGCCCGCGGCCAGCTGCGAGCCGCCGTTGAAGCCGAACCAGCCGAGCCACAGGATGAACGTGCCGAGCGTGGCGAGCGCGAGGTTCGAGCCCGGGATCGGCATCACGCGGCCGTCCTTGGAGTACTTGCCGATGCGCGGCCCGAGGACGAGGGCGCCCGCGAGCGCCGCGAAGCCGCCCGCCGCGTGCACCAGCGTCGAGCCCGCGAAGTCGGAGAAGCCCATTTCCGACAGCCAGCCGCCGCCCCACTGCCAGGACGCCTCGATCGGGTAGATGAAGCCGGTGAGGACCACGACGAAGATCAGGAAGGGCCAGAGCTTGATGCGCTCGGCCAGCGTGCCCGACACGATCGAGGCGGTGGTGGCGCAGAACATCAGCTGGAAGAAGAAGTCGGAGCCGACCGACGCGTAGTCGAGCGAGGCATCCGCTGCCCCGAGGCCCACGGGCTCGAGCACGGCGGGCGAGAACAGCGTGCCGACGTAGCCCGCCACGGTCCAGCCGTCACCCGGGTACATCAGGTTGAAGCCCACGAACCAGTACATGATGCCGGCGATCGAGAAGAGCGCGATGTTCTTGGCGCACTGCATCGTCACGTTCTTGGACCGCACGAGGCCCGCCTCGAGCATGGCGAAGCCCGCCGCCATCCACATCACCAGGAAGCCGCCCACGAGGAACAGCAGCGTCGTCATGATGTAGGGGCCGATCTCGTCGAAACCGGGCGCCGCGGCCTCGGCGGCCTCGGTCGCGTCCTGCGCGAAGCCCAGCGTCGGCAGCACCAGGAGCGCCGCGAGGGGGGCCAATTTCTGCAAGGTTTTCATGTGTTCCGTTTCCCTAAAATCTTTACGTCGCAGCGGCGGACCTGCACCGGGCCGCCGGTCAGAGCGCGTCCGCGTTGGTTTCGCCCGTCCGCACGCGCACCGCGTGCTCCACCCCGAGGACGAAGATCTTGCCGTCGCCGATCTTGCCGGTCTGGGCGGTCTTCGCGATCGTCTCGACGACCTGGTCGGCCATGGTTTCGGCAACCACGATCTCGAGCTTGATCTTGGGGACGAAGTTCACCGCGTACTCCGCACCGCGGTAGATCTCGGTATGTCCGGATTGCGAGCCGAAGCCCTTGATCTCTGTCACCATCATGCCGCGCACGCCGATGGCGGTCAGCGCCTCGCGGACCTCCTCCAGCTTGAACGGCTTGATCGTCGCAATGATGAGTTTCACCTGGATCCCTTTCGCTGTGGCAGGCCCGGCCCTGCATTTGCATGAGCAGGAAAAGAACCGCCGGGCGCGTGAGGAAAGCGGACATGCCCGAAAATCAGACCATCGGGTCGGGCTTGTTGCACAATTTTTGCACAAATGACGGAACGCGCCCAATAATCAGGCAAATTAAAAACTGGTGAAATGCGCGTGGCGGCGGTCCACATCCGCGCGCCGACCGACTATCTTGCGCGGCAATCACGATCGGCCGGGCAGGAACGACATGAGCGAGAAGGGACGCGGCAGGGGGCGGCTTGTGGCCGACCGCCGCTACGCAAAGGGCAAGGGCGGCAGCGCGCGGACCCAGGGCAGCAGCGGCGGGACACGCCAGGGGCGCAGCGGCACCCCGCGCAAGGCGCGCGGCGGGTCGGGCGGCGGCGGGCTGTTCGGCGGGCTCTTCCGCCGGCGCCGCGCGCCGAAGAAGCCCGCGCCGCGCCGGAGCGGGCCGATCGGGCTCGTGACCGCGCTTCTGTCCTGGATCGGCCGGCTCGCCTGGCTGGTGGTCAGCCGAGTGACGATCGTCGCGCTCCTGATCCTCGGCCTGATGGTGGGCTACACCTACACGACGCTGCCCGCGGTCGACGAGCTGCTCGACGGGCGGGCGCAGGGGTCGGTGACCATGGCCGACCGCGACGGGCGCGTCTACGCATGGCGCGGCGACCAGTTCGGCGGCGCGGTGACCGCCGACAGCGTCAGCCGGCACCTCAAGAACGCGGTGATCGCCACCGAGGACCGGCGCTTCTACTGGCACGCGGGCATCAGCCCGCGCGGCGTGGCGAGCGCCATCCGCATCAACCTGCGCGAGGGCCGCGGCCCGCTGCAGGGCCACGGCGGCTCGACCATCACCCAGCAGACCGCGAAGCTGCTCTGCCTCGGCACCGAGTACGACGCGAACGACTGGGAGAGCGAGGCCGCCTACATCGCCGATTGCCGCGAGACCTCGCTGGTGCGCAAGGCGCGCGAGGCGATCTACGCCATGGCGATGGAAGCGAAGTACTCGAAGGACGAGATCCTCTCGATCTACCTCAACCGCGCCTACATGGGCGGCGGCGCCTACGGGGCGGAAGCCGCGTCGCAACGCTACTTCTCGAAGCCCGCCTCGGCGCTCGAGCCCTCGGAGGCGGCGATCATCGCGGGCCTTCTCACCGCGCCGACCACCCTCGCGCCGACCAACGACCTCGAGCGCAGCCAGGCCCGTGCCTCGGTGGTGCTGGGGCTCATGGCCGAGCAGGGCTACCTGACCGCGGCGGAGGCGCAGGCGGCCCGGGCCGATCCCGCGACCCTGTCCGAGGAGGCCGAGGCGCGGCGCGGCGGCTACTTCGCCGACTGGATCATGGACACGCTGCCGCCCTTCGTCAGCGTCGACAGCCGGCAGGACGTGGACATCCGCACCACGCTCGACCCGGCGATCCAGCGCGCGGCCGAGGAAGGGCTCAAGGCGGTCTTCGAGGAGAAGGTGCGCGAGGGGTCCGAGGCGCAGGTGGCGGTCGTCGTGATGTCGGCGGACGGCGCGGTGCGCGGCATGGTGGGCGGCCGCAAGACCGGGGTGTCGGGCGTGTTCAACCGGGCCACGCAGGCGCGGCGGCAGACCGGGTCGGCGTTCAAGACCTTCGTCTACGCCACCGCGCTGGAGCTCGGCCGGTCGCCCTACGACGTGGTGGTGGACGAGCCGTTCTGCATGACCATTCCCGGCTCGGGCCAGTGGTGCCCGCAGAACTACAGCCGCAACTACGCCGGCCCGGTGACGCTGGTCGAGGCGCTGAAGCGGTCGCTGAACATCCCCGCGGTCAAGGTGTCCGAAGAGGCGGGCCGCGACCTCGTGGCGCGCGTCGCCACCGATTTCGGCATCGATTCGACCATCGTGCAGTCGCCCTCGGTGGCGCTGGGCGTGTCCGAGGCGACGCTGCTCGAGATGACGGGCGCCTATGCGGGCGTGCTGAACGGCGGCTCTTCGGTGCGCCCCTACGGGATCGAGGAGCTTCGCATCAAGGGCGATCCCGAGCCGCTGGTCGGCCGCCGCGGCGGCATGGGCGAGCGGGTGATTCGCGAGGAGGCCGCGCGCGAGCTGGTCTTCATGCTGGAGAAGGTCGTGAGCGAGGGCACGGGCACGCGCGCGCGGCTCGACGGCCGCCCCGCCGCGGGCAAGACCGGCACCTCGAACGAGCAGCGCGACGCGTGGTTCGTGGGCTTCACCGCCGATTACGTGGCGGGGGTCTGGATGGGCTACGACGACAACACGCCGCTGACCGGCGTGACGGGCGGGGGGCTTCCGGCCGAGATCTGGCGCGAGGTGATGACCCGCGTGCACGAGGGTCTCGAGGTGCGCCCGCTGCCCATGTCCGAGCCCGAGCGCCCCGAGCCGCAGCCGGTGCCGCAGGTCCAGCGCCAGCCGCAGCCGCAGCGCCAGCCGCAGCCCCAGACGAACGACCCGGTGGGCGATTTCGTCGGGCGGGTGCTGCGCGACATCTTCGGCAACTGACCGGCCCGGTTCGCGCCTGACGCGAACCGCCCCCGCGGGGGGGGCGGTTCCGGACTTGCGCTGACCGGCCGTCCGCCGCGGCATCCTTGCGTGCACGCCCGGCGCCCCCGAAAGGAAATTGCAATGTCGGCGGAATACGGTCACGCTTGCGACATGTGACCAAATCCATTTGTCGCCGAAGGGCGTCGTGCATTATTGAAGTCGCGGCCGGACGCACTGCTGCGCCCGGTTCCGCGAAGGGACGGACGAACACGCCATGAAAAGACCGGACGCCGAAAGCGGCCTCAGCGAACTGCGTGCCGTGCGCCGCGAGAGCCGGGGCTACTACTGGTTCGTGGGCATCTTCAGCTTCTTCGTGAACCTGCTGATGCTCACCGGCCCCATCTACATGCTGCAGGTCTACGACCGCGTGCTCGGCTCGCGGTCGATCGAGACGCTGATCGCGCTGTCGGTCCTCGTCGTGTTCCTCTACGGGATGATGGGGCTTCTCGACTACGTGCGCGGCCGGGTGATGGGCCGGGTCGCCGCGCGGTTCCAGTCGAAGCTCGACATGCGGGTGTTCGACGCGGTGGTGCGCCGCTCGGCGGTACAGCCGGACGAACTGGCCGCGACCGGCCTGCGGGACCTCGAATCGGTGCAGCGGCTCATGTCCTCGCCGGTCCTGATGGCCTTCTTCGACATTCCCTGGACGCCGTTCTTCCTGGTGGGCATCGCGCTGTTCCACCCCTGGCTCGGCTACCTCGCCATCGCGGGCGGCGCGCTGCTGATCCTGATCACGCTGGTCAACACCATGGTCACGCGCAACCCGACGTTGAAGTCGAACATGCAGACCATGCAGGCCGAACGGGTTTCGGACCAGATCCGCGCGGAATCCGAGATGGTGCAGGCCATGGGCATGCGCCGCGACGCCTTCCTGCGCTGGGCCGAGGCGCGGCGCGCCGCGCTCGCCGGCCAGATCGGGTCCTCCGACCTGCTCGGCTCGTTCACCACGCTGACCAAGACGCTGCGGCTCCTGCTGCAATCGGCGATGCTGGGGCTCGGCGCCTACCTGGTGCTGCAGGGCGAGATCACTCCGGGCGCGATGATCGCGGGCTCGATCCTGATGGGCCGGGCGCTGGCGCCCATCGAGCTTGCCATCGGCCAGTGGCCCATGGTCGAGCGCGCGCGCAAGGGCTGGAAGAACCTCGCGCAGCTCCTGTCCGAGGTGCCGCCCGAGATGCAGCGCACCGCCCTGCCGAAGCCCCGCGCCAAGCTCGAGGTGCAGCAGCTGACCGTCGTGCCCCCGGGCGAGACGCAGGCGGCGCTGCGCATCGTCAGCTTCACCGTGATGCCGGGCCAGGCGGTGGGCGTGATCGGTCCCTCGGGCGCGGGCAAGTCCACGCTCGCCCGCGCGCTGACCGGCGTGTGGCGGCCGGCGGGCGGCAAGGTGCGGCTCGACGGCGCCTCCCTCGAGCAATACGGCTCGGACGTGCTGGGCCAGCACATCGGCTACCTGCCGCAGCGGGTGACGCTGTTCGAGGGCACCATCGCCGAGAACATCGCGCGGCTCAGCCGGTCGCCCGACGACGCCGCGATCGTCGAGGCGGCCAAGAAGGCCGACGCCCACGAGATGATCCTGAAGCTGCCGGACGGCTACAACACCCGCGTCAGCTCGACCGGCGGACGGCTCTCGGGCGGCCAGATGCAGCGCATCGGCCTGGCCCGCGCCATGTACGGCAACCCGGTGATCCTGGTGCTCGACGAGCCCAACTCGAACCTCGACAACGAGGGCAGCCAGGCGGTGAACGCCGCCATCCGCCGCATGAAGGAAGAGGGCAAGTCGGTGCTCATCATGGCGCACCGGCCCGCCGCGATCCAGGAATGCGACATGCTGCTGATGCTCGAGGGCGGCAGCCGCGCCGCCTTCGGCCCCAAGGACGAGGTCCTGAAATCCATGGTGCGCAACCATGAGGAAATCGCGAAATCCGTTGCGCCCGGAGGTATGAGATGAGCGATCCCACCAAAGAGAGCTTTCCGCTGCGCGGGCCGATGCTGGTCGGCCTGACGGCGCTGCTGGTGCTCGTCGGCGGCTTCGGCGGCTGGGCGGCGACCACCAACATCTCGGGCGCCATCATCGCGTCCGGGCAGATCGAGGTCGACCAGAACCGGCAGGTGGTCCAGCACCCCGACGGCGGCGTCGTGTCCGAGATCCTCGTCGACGAGGGCGACGTGGTGGAGGAGGGCGACGTCCTGATCCGCCTCGACCCGACGATCCTGCAATCGGAGCTGACCATCGTCGAGGGCCAGTATTTCGAACTCATGGCGCGCCGGGCGCGGCTCGAGGCCGAACGGGACGAGATCGACACGGTGACCTTCCCCGACGAACTGCTCGAGCGCGCGGCGACCGACGCCGAGGTCGAGGAGGTGGTCGAGGGGCAGGAGAACCTGTTCTTCGCGCGGAACGAGACGATCACCCGCGAGGTCGAGCAGCTGACCAAGCGGTCCGAGCAGATTGCCGACCAGATCGACGGCATCGACGCCCAGCAGGAGGCGCTGTCGCGGCAGCTCGAGCTCATCGAGAGCGAGCTCGGCGACCAGCAATCGCTGCTCGACCGCGGGCTCGCCCAGGCGAGCCGGGTCCTGGCGCTGCAGCGCGAGCAGGCGAACCTCGCCGGCCGGGTGGGCGAGCTTACGGCGTCGCGCGCGCAGTCGGACGGCCGCATCACCGAGCTCGACATCGAGATCCTGTCGCTGCGGACCCAGCGGCGCGAGGAGGCGATCACCGAACTGCGCGACCTGCGGTTCCGCGAGCGCGAGCTGGCAGAGCAGCGCCGCGCCCTGCGCGAGCGGCTGTCGCGGCTCGACCTGACGGCGCCGGTCTCGGGCGTGGTCTACGGGCTGCAGGTCTACACGCCGCGGTCGGTCATCAAGGCCGCGGACCCGGTCATGTTCATCGTCCCGCAGGACCGGCCGCTGGTGATCGCCGCGCAGGTGCTGCCGATCCACATCGACCAGCTGTTCGTCGGGCAGGAGGTGACGCTGCGCTTCCCGGCGCTCGACCAGCGGCAGACGCCGGAGCTGTTCGGCGAGGTGACGCTGGTCTCGGCGGACGCCTTCCAGGACGACCGCAACGAGGCGAGCTATTACCGCGCCGAGATCGTGCTGTCGGAGGGGCAGATCAACCGTCTGCCCGAGAGTTCGACGCTGATCCCCGGCATGCCGGTCGAGGCCTTCATCCGCACCGCCGACCGCACGCCGCTGGCCTACCTGGTGAAGCCGTTCACCGACTACTTCGCCAAGGCGTTCCGCGAGAGCTGAGACCCCGGCCGCGCGCGCGGCCGGCGCCCGGAAACGAAAGACCCCGGCACCGCGCGGTGCCGGGGTCTTTTCGCATCAAGGCCCGCCGGGCGGGACCTGCGGTGGCGGTCAGGTCGAGCTCATCCGCTCCGCGTAGGCGCGCATTTCCTCGGCTTCCTGGCGGGCCTCGCGCAGGCCCTCCATCGCGGCCGAAAGCTCTGCCTCGGTCTGGGCGAGCTGGTTGGTCAGTTCCGCCTCGCGCTGCTGCAGGTAGGTGATCGCCTGGTCGCGCGTCTCCTCGGCCTCGTGCAGCTCCTGGCTCATGCGTTCGAGCTCGTTCACGTCGGCCTGGCTCACGCGGGTGAAGCGGTGCAGCATCCAGTGGGCGAACCAGCCGAGGCAGAACGCGACGAACAGGATGATCGCGGTGGCCACGATGAACTCGATCCTGTTCATTCCCCGGTCCCCTCGTCCTCGGCGGCGTCGTCGGCATCCTCGGGCGCGATCGCGTCCTCGAACGCTTCATCGCCTGTCGGCTCGGGATATTCAACGTCTTCCGAGGCCAGCGGCTCGTCCGATTGGGGGTCCTCGGCGATCAGGGTGAACTCGATCCGGCGGTTTGCCTCGCGGCCGACCTCGGTGTCGTTGTCCGCGATCGGGCGTTCCTCGCCATAGCCGGTGGCGCGGTACGCCGCGGTGAGCACGCGGCGGCGGCGCAGCTCGTTCAGGACCGCCTCGGCGCGTTCCTGGCTCAGCTGCTGGTTCATCACCTCGCGGCCCTGGCTGTCGGTGTGGCCCTGGATCTCGAGGGGGATGTCGCCGCAGAGCTTCAGCAGCTCGCCGATCTCGTCGAGGATGTCCTTGGCCGAGGAATCGAGCGTGGCCGATCCCGGTTCGAAGGTGATCTTGCGGTTGCCCACGATCTCGCGGATCTGCGCGACGCATTCGGGCGGCGTCGGGATGCCGAGCGAGGGGTCGAGCTTCTCGAGGTAGGTGACCTCGATGTCGTACTCGCTCTCGCCGAGCTTCTCGGTCAGGAGCGCGGCGATCTCGGTGCTCGCCTCGGAATTGCCGGTATCGCCGCGGACCGCGATGCCTTCGGTGGTGACCCTGAGCGAGCCGTTGGCGAGCATCGACAGCGCCTCGAGCCCGGCGAGGACCCGCGCCGACCAGGCGTCGGGCAGGGCGTCGTCGATGCGGGTGCCGATGGTGACCGCGTCCGAACCGAAGCGCGCGCGGGCATAGCTGTCGACCGTGGTGCGCGCGACCTCGGAGGCCAGGCGGCCGCGGAGCTGCACCTGCCCCTCGGGGCTGAGCGTCGCGGTGAACTCGACCGGGCCGCGGTCTGCGGCGGGATCGGGCGGCTCGGGCAGCACGGCGTCGAGCACGAAGGGATCGGGCAGCGCCGCCTCGAGCCGGCCCACCACGTCGTCGAAACGGTCGGGCGGGGTGCCCTGCGGCGCGATCAGGGACACGTCGGCGTTCGAGAAGGTGACCGACCCGCCGTCGAGAGCCGCCACCGCGCCGATGGCGCCGGCCGCGGCCGCGCCCCAGTCGCGCGACGGGGTACCGAGTCCCAGCACGCAGCCCGGCGTGCCGGTGGTGCCGGCAGCGCGCGCGGCCTCGATGATTCGCTGCCGGCTCTCCTCGCTGTCGGCCGAGCAGGCGTCGAAGCGCGCGCCCTCGCCGTCCTTCACGAAGCGCAGCGCGAAGGGCGAGATGACCGGCCGGGGCGCCGAGATGTCGAGCGACACGGCGAGCGAGCCGGGCGAGGCGCGTTCGAGCGCGTTGCTCACGCGGCGGCGGTCCTCGACGCTGTCAGCCATGGCCTTGACCGCGACGCTGTCCGCGTCGACCGACACCTTGGAGCGCGGCAGGTCCTCGAGCGCGCGCACGGCAAGGCGGATCGCGTCGTTCCAGCCCTCGGGCACCGGGAAATCGGCGGTCTCGAGCAGGTCCGCCACCTCGCCGTCCTCGCCGACGATCCCGGTCACGGTCCCGACAAGGCGGGCGCGGTCGAAATCGGCGGGCACGAGCCCGATCAGCTGCACGGTGTCGTCGTTGCGCAGGATCTCGATCGAGAAATGCGGCGGCTGGATGTCCGCGGCCTCGGCCACGAGCGTCTCGTCGATGATGCGGGCCGCGTCGACCACCTGGCGCGCGACGGAGGCCGCGCGCAGGCGTTCCGCCTCGTCGGGCGCGGTGCCGTGCACGAAGACCTGGAGCCCGTTCGCATCCACCTGCGCCCAGTCGATGCCCTCCGCGCGCAGCCGTTCGGTGACGGCGTCGATCGAGCCGTCCTCGATCGCCCCGACCGAGAAGACGGCGGCGACGACCGACATGGCGGCGGCGGCGGTGAAGGTTCCAGAAAGGATGGCGATGACGGAGAGGCGCATGGGTCCGGATCGGTCGTTTACGGAATGGCCCGTGATAGGGCGTGGGCCCGCCTGCCGCAATCAGGCAAGGCAGGCGGCGGCGAAAAACAGCACGGGCAGAAGGCCCGCGTCGCGGTTCGACCGGAAGAGCCGCAGGAGCCCCGGATGATCGACCATGTCCAGCCGCCGCAGCTGCCAGTGCATGTGCCAGCCCATCGCCCACGGGCCCGCGATGGCGAGGACGAGCGTGCCGATCTCGCCCGAGGGGGCGGCGGTCACGATCGCGAGACCCATGAGCGCGACGGTGGCCACGAGGAACCCCGCAAGCCAGCGCGGCGTCGCCTCGCCAAAGAGCCGCGCGGTCGACTTGACCCCGATCAGCGCATCGTCCTCGGCGTCCTGGTGGGCATAGATCGTGTCGTAGAAGAGCGTCCACGAGATGCCGGCGAGGTAGAGCAGGACCGCCGGCCATTCGAGCCGCCCGGTATGCGCGGTCCAGGCGAGCAGCGCGCCCCAGTTGAACGCGAGCCCGAGGAAGATCTGGGGCCACCAGGTGAACCGCTTGGCGAAGGGATAGACCGCCACCGGCAGAAGCGCGAGGATGCCGAGCGCGATCGCCGCCGCGTTGAAGGTGACGAGGATCAGGAAGGCGGCCAGCGACTGCGCGCAGGCCCAGGCGAAGGCCGCGCGCGCGCTGACCGCGCCCGAGGGGATCGGCCGCGCTGCGGTGCGTGCCACCGAGCCGTCGATGCCGCGGTCGGTGATGTCGTTCCAGGTGCAGCCGGCGCCGCGCATGAGGATCGCGCCGATGCCGCAGCCCGCGAAGATCCACAGGTCGAAGAGCCGCGGCGCGCCATCATGCGCGATGGCGAGGAAGAGCCCCCACCAGCACGGCAGGAGCAGCAGCCACGTGCCGATGGGCCGGTCGAGGCGCGAGAGCCGGAAATAGGGTTTTAGGCTTGCGGGCGCGTGGCGGTCCACCCAGTTTCCGCGATAGGCGTCGGCGATGCCGCCCTCTGGCGTCTGCACGTCGTCGCGCATAAGGTCCGCTCCATGTCCAGGGTCAGGCTGTTTGTAGATCACCCGCTTGCCGCGGGACAACCGGTTCCCCTCTCGCGGGAGGAGGCGCATTACCTCTTCGGGGTCATGCGGATGGCCGAGGGGGCGGAGCTGATCCTGTTCAACGGCCGCGACGGCGCGTGGCGCGCGCGGGTGGCCGAGGCGGGCAAGCGTGGCGGCCTGCTCGAGCCCGAGGACCAGGTTGCGCCGCAGGTGATGCCGCCCGATGTCTGGCTGCTGTTCGCCCCGGTCAAGAAGGCGCGCACCGACTTCATCGTCGAGAAGGCGGTCGAGATGGGCGCACGGCGCATCGTGCCGGTGATGACGGATTTCACAAATTCCGAACGGGTGCGGCAGGATCGCCTGCAGGCCCACGCCAAGGAGGCGGCCGAGCAGTGCGGCGCGGTCTTCGTGCCCGAGGTCGCGGCGCCGGCGAAGCTGTCCGCGCTGCTGGCCGACTGGCCGGAAGAGCGCCGGCTCATGTTCTGCGACGAGGCTCGCGCGGGCGGGGCGGGCACGCTCGACCAGGCGACGGGCGCGGGACCGTGGGCGGTGCTGATCGGCCCCGAGGGCGGGTTTTCCGAAGCGGAGCGCGGCCGGCTCGACCGCCTGCCGCAGGCCCACGTGGCTGCGCTCGGTCCGCGCATCCTGCGGGCGGACACGGCGGCGGTCGCGGCGCTGACGCTCTGGCAGATGCGGTTCGGGGACTGGCGGTGAGCTTTCTGCGGCCCGGCGCGCGTCAGGCGATCAGGCGCTGGCGCGAGGCGCTCGCGGGGGCGGGCGCCGCGGCGCTCGGCGCGTGGTTCGTGCTGGGGGCCGGCGGGCTTCTCGGCGTCGTCGGCATCGGGCTGATCCTCGGCGGCGGCGCGCTGGCCGTCGCGGGCGTGCAGCGGGCACGGTTCCGCACCGGGGGCGGAGGGCAGGGAATCGTTCAGGTGTCCGAGGGGCGGATCGCCTATTTCGGCCCCCTCGACGGTGGAGTCGTCGACCTGTCGGAACTCGAGAGCCTCGCCGTCGATCCCACGGGGCGGCCGCTCCACTGGGTGCTGTCGCGCACCGGCGCACAGCCGCTGCGCGTGCCGGTCGATGCCGAGGGCGCCGATGCGCTCTTCGACGCCTTCGCGGCGCTGCCGGGCCTCAGGACCGAGCGGATGTTGCGCGCGATCGAGGCGCCGGGGCGTCACGTGCAGGTGATCTGGCAGCGCCCCGACCTGCGCCGCACCGCCATCGGGCTGCATTGACACCCCGCGCGCGACGGACCATCCCTGACAGCGGCACAGCGAACACCCAGAGATCACGGAGCCGTCGGCCCATGTCCATTCCACAATCCGGCGGCGGGCCGATCGAGCACGAGAGCCAGCTGGCCGCGTACCTCGCGGCGGGCTGCAAGCCCAAGGCCGACTGGCGCATCGGTACCGAGCACGAGAAGTTCGGCTACGTGAAGGCGACCCACGCGCCGCTGCCCTACCAGGGCGAGACCTCGGTGCGCGCGGTCCTCGAGGGCCTGCGCGACCGCCACGGCTGGGCGCCGGTCGAGGAGGCGGGCGAGCTGATCGGCCTGCAGAAGGACGGCGCGAACGTGTCGCTGGAGCCCGGCGGGCAGCTCGAACTGTCCGGCGCGCCGCTCGAGACCATCCACCAGACCTGCGACGAGGTGAACGAGCATCTCGCGCAGGTGCGCGACGTGGCCGACCGTGTGGGCGCGGGATATATCGGCCTCGGCGCCGCGCCCGAATGGATGCATGACGAGATGCCGATGATGCCCAAGGGCCGGTACCGGCTCATGGACGGCTACATGCAGAAGGTCGGAACCTCCGGCCAGGAGATGATGCGGCGGACCTGCACGGTCCAGGTCAACCTCGATTTCGCCTCCGAGGCGGACATGGTCAAGAAGATGCGCGTGGCGCTGGCCCTGCAGCCGGTCGCGACCGCGCTCTTCGCCAACTCGCCGTTCTTCGAAGGCCGAGAGAACGGGCACAAGTCGTGGCGTGCGCGGGTCTGGCGGCACCTGGACGACGCGCGCACGGGCATGCTGCCCTTCGTCTTCGACGAGGGCTTCGGCTTCGAGGCGTGGGTGCAGTACGCGCTCGACGTGCCGATGTACTTCGTCTACCGCGACGGGCGGTACATCGACGCTCTGGGCCAGTCGTTCCGCGATTTCCTCAAGGGCCGGCTGCCGGCGCTGCCGGGAGAGGTGCCGACGCTGTCGGACTGGGCCGACCACCTGACGACGATCTTCCCCGAGGCGCGGGTCAAGAAGTTCATCGAGATGCGCGGCGCCGACGGCGGCCCGTGGCGGCGCCTCTGTGCGCTGCCGGCCTTCTGGGTCGGCATCATGTACGAGGACGGCCCGCTCGACGCGGCGTGGGACCTCGTCAAGGACTGGGACGCCGAGACGCGCGAGGCGCTGCGGGTGGCGGCCTCCGTCGACGCGCTGCAGGCGCGCGTGAACGGCATCTCGATGCGCGAGATCGCCCGCGAGGCCGTGGCGCTGTCCGAGGCGGGGCTCAGGACGCGGGCGCGTCCGGGGGCCGGGGGTCTTCTGCCCGACGAGACGCATTTCCTGAACGCGCTGAAGGAAAGCGTCGAGACCGGCGAGGTGCCGGCGGACGAACTGCTCGCGCGCTACCGCGGCGACTGGAAGGGCGACCTGTCCCGCATCTACGCCGATTACAGCTACTGAGCGCGGCCGGGGGTGCCGACGCCCCCGGTGGTCCGGTCAGTATCCCAGCGCGCAGCCGTCCTTGCGGGGATCCGACGCGCCCTCGAGCACGCCCGAGGGATGGATGCGGATCGCCTGCGCGCCGCCGATGGGCTCGTCCGGCACGACGACCTCGTGGCCCATCTCGGCCAGCGCCGCGCGCACCTCGGGGGCATAGCCGCGTTCGACCTTGAGGACGCCCGCCTCGGGGAAACTGCGCGGCGCGTCGAGCGCCGATTGCGGATCGAGCCCGTAATCCGCCATGTTGGTCAGCACCCGCGCATGCCCCGCCGCCTGATACTGCCCGCCCATGACGCCGAAGGGCATGGTCACCCCGTCCGCGTCGGCGAGCATCGCCGGGATGATCGTGTGCATGGGCCGCTTGCCCGGGCCGATCTCGTTCGGATGCCCCGCCTCGAGGCAGAAGCCCGCGCCGCGGTTGTGCAGGAGGATGCCGTAGCGGTCGGTGGCGAGGCCCGAGCCGAAGCCGTGGAAGATCGAGTAGATGAGCGACACCGCCATGCGGTCGCGGTCGACCACGGTGATGTAGACGGTGTCGCGGTGCACCGCCTCTCGGGGTGCCGCGCCGCCGGGGGCCGCGCGCTTTCGGTCGATGCCCTCGGCGATGCGGCGGGCAGTGTCGGGCGACAGCATCTCGTCGAGCTCCGTCACGTGGGCGGGGTCGGCGACGATTCGGTTGCGCAGGGCATAGGCGGCCTTGGTCGCCTCGGCCTCGAGATGCGCGCGCGCGGCGCCGAAGGGATCGAGCGCCGAGAGGTCGAACTGCGCGAGGATGTTCAGGATCAGGATGGCGGTGGCGCCCTGGCCGTTGGGCGGATGCTCGAGCAGGCGATGGCCGCCATAGGCGCCCTCGATCGGGGCGCCGGTGTCGGTGCGCGCGTCGGCGAAATCCTCGGCCGTGTGGGTGCCGCCCGCGGCGGCGAGCGTGGCGAGCATGTCCTCCATCGCCGCGCCCCTGTAGAAGGCGGCGCGGCCGTCGCGGGCGATGGCCCGCAGGAGCTCGGCCTGGCCCGGCAGGCGGAAGACGTCGCCGGCGCGCGGCGCCGCGCCGTCGCGCAGGTAGTGGCGGCGCCCGGTGTCGGACAGCGTGCCGGTCAGGCGCGCCCAGTCGGCGGCGACGCGCGGTGCGACCGGCACGCCCTCGTCGAAATAGCGGATCGCGGGGGCGAGGCTGTCGGCGAGGCCGAGCTTGCCCCAGCGTTCGGACATGGCGCAGAAGGCGTCGATGGCGCCCGGCACGGTCACCGCGGCGCCCTCGTGCAGCGGCACGGTGTCGTGGCCGGCGGCACGCAGGGCGGCGGCGTCCGCGCCGCGGGGCGCGCGGCCCGATCCGTTCACCGCGACCACGTCCTCGCCCGGGCGCGAGACCAGCGCGAAGCAGTCGCCGCCGATGCCCGTCATCTGCGGCTCGCAGACCCCGAGAAGGACCGCGCCCGCGATGGCCGCGTCCATGGCGTTGCCCCCCGCCTGCAGGAGGCGGACGGCCTCGGCCGCGGCGATCGGGTGCGAGGTGGCACATAGGCCGTTCGCGGCAAAGACGGCCGAGCGGCCGGGCATGTGGAAATCGCGCATCGGTTGACTGTCCCCTCCGAGTATCGCGGGGATACTCGACCGAGCCGGGGACAGGGTCAACGCCGTTCCGTACGGTTGAAGACCTCGGCGCCGCGCACTGGGTGGGGGCTGTAACGACGCGGCGCCGAGGGAAGCCATATGCAGCTACAGGTGCAGGTATGGCCCGGCATTCGGGCGCCATTTGGCGGTCAATCTGACCTTTTCGCGGCGGACGCTCCCGGCGTCAGGCCGGTCCCTGCGGATCGAGGCGGACGCGCAGGCGGTTCGTTCCGTCCTCGCGGCGATAGTCGAGCGACGTCGCGAGGCTGCGCACGAGGTGCCAGCCCCAGCCGCCCTCGGGCATGTCGGCGCGCGCCACGGCGAGGTCGGGCAGGCAGGGCGCCGGCAGCGCGCCGCCGGGCATGGGCCGGCCGCGGTCGGCGATCGCGAGGTAGAGGCTGCCGCGGCGCGCGCGCACCTCGACCTCGACCGGCACGGGGGCTAGGTCGCGGAACGCATGTTCGGCGACGTTGTTCAGAAGCTCTGCCAGGACCAGGGCGCAGAGCCGCGCCGCCGCCGCATCGGCGCCGTGGGTGCGCAGCCGCGCCTCGCAGGCGGTGACGGCCGCGCGGATCGCGGACGGATCGGGCCAGACGCGGGTCGCAAAGACCAGCGCGGAGGGGCCGCGCGGCGGCGTGTCCGGATCGGGGGGCGCCGGGGCCGGATCGGGGCCGGGGCGGTCCGCGCGGGGGTCCGCCGCTTGGTGCTGCGCCGTTCCGGGCAGGGTCCGGGACATCGGGCCGGGTTCAGGACCGCCCGGCGGCCAGGGCGCCGCCGAGATCGCCGTGGATGTCGAACACGGTGTCCATGCGGGTCATGTGGAACACCTTGTGCACCGCGGGCGTCAGCGCCACCAGCGCGAGCGTCTGGTCCGGGCGCAGCTGCTTCATCGAGGCGACGACCGCGCCGAGCCCGCTCGAATCGATGAAATCGACGCGGGCGAGGTCCAGCAGCACGCGGTCCGGTCCCGACGCCGTCAGCCGCCGCATGGCGTCCTTGAACTGGATGGCGCTCGCCGCGTCGATGCGCGTCTCCGGGACGCGGATAACCAGGGCATCCGCGTGCGATTCGGTGTCGAGGTTCACGGACGGGCCTCCGGACGTTGAAAACCGCACCAGACTGGACGCGAAACCTTTCCATTCGGTATGCAGGCATGGGGCGGCTGGGAGGAGGACGTCATGGACGAGATCGTGGTCACGGGCGCGAAGCGCACCGCCATGGGCGGCTTCCAGGGCGCGCTCGCGCCTCTCGCCGCGGCGGAACTCGGCGGTGCGGCGATCCGCGCGGCGCTGGCCGAGGCCGCGGGCGCCGCGCCCGAGGAGGTGCTGATGGGCTGCGTCCTGCCCGCGGGGCAGGGGCAGGCTCCGGCGCGGCAGGCGGGCTTTTCGGCGGGCCTCGGCGAGGCGGTGCCGGCGACGACACTCAACAAGATGTGCGGGTCGGGCATGAAGGCCGCGATGCTGGCCTTCGACCGGCTCGCCACCGGGCAGGCCGATTGCCTCGTGGCGGGCGGAATGGAGAGCATGACGAACGCGCCCTACCTCCTGGCCAAGATGCGCGGCGGCGCGCGGCTCGGGCATGCGCAGGCGATCGACCACATGTTCCTCGACGGGCTCGAGGATGCCTACGACAAGGGCCGGCTGATGGGCACCTTCGCCGAGGATTGCGCCGAGGCGTTCCAGTTCACCCGGGAGGCGCAGGACGATTACGCGCTGGGTTCGCTGACCCGCGCGCGCGCCGCGCAGGACAGCGGGGCCTTCGGCGCCGAGATCGCGGCGGTGGAGGTGCCGGCGCGGGGCGGCGCGGTCACCGTCGGCGCGGACGAGCAGCCGGGGCTCGCGCGGCCCGAGAAGATCCCGCAGCTGAAGCCCGCCTTCCGCAAGGACGGGACGGTGACGCCGGCCAATTCCTCGTCGATCTCGGACGGTGCGGCGGCGCTGGTGCTGGAACGCCGGGCCTGCGCCGAAGCTGCCGGGCGCAGGCCGCGGGCCCGCATTCTCGGGCATGCGACGCACGCGCAGGCGCCGGGGCTGTTCACCACCGCGCCGGTGCCGGCCGCGCGCAAGGTGCTGGAGCGCGCGGGCTGGAGCGTGGGCGACGTGGACCTGTGGGAGGTGAACGAGGCCTTCGCCGTGGTGCCCATGGCGTTCATGCGCGAGATGGGCCTGCCGCGCGACGTGGTGAACGTGAACGGCGGGGCCTGCGCGCTCGGCCACCCGATCGGGGCGTCCGGTGCGCGCATCCTCGTCACGCTGATCCACGCGCTCGAGGCGCGTGGCCTGCGCCGGGGGGTCGCCGCCATCTGCATCGGCGGCGGCGAGGGCACCGCCATGGCGGTGGAACTGGTCTGAGGGCACCACGGCGGGGGCGCGCCCCCGCACGCCCGGTCAGGACGAGACCTGTTCGCGCAGGATCGACGCGGTGAGCGAGATCATCAGGTAGATGCCCGAGAAGATCAGGAAGGCCAGCGCCGTGTTCTCGAACTTGCGCGGATAGCTCGGATCCTCGGACGCGAGCGGCACGACCGAGGTGGTGAGGTAGCGCGCCTGGGCATCGGCGTCGCGCCGCGCGGTCTCGAGCCGTTCGAGCGCCGCCTGCAGCATCATGTCGCGCGTCAGCACGTCGGCCTCGGCCAGCTGCACCTCGGCCGCGATGTCGGCCAGCGAGGAGCCGTCGTCGGCCGCCTGCGTCATGCGCGTGTTGAGGTCGGCGAGCAGCGCCTCGAGGCGGCGCACGTCTGCCTCGGCGCCGTCCACGCGGCTCTCGTTCGGGCGGGCATTGTCGAGCAGTGCCTGCAGCTGCAGCCGCTTTTCCTGCAGCTGGATCTCGAAAGTGTTGATCTGGCCGCGCAGCGCCGCGATCCGGCCCTCGGGGTCGAGCAGCGCGCTTTCCTGCTGCAGCCGCACGAGCCGGGCCTGCGCCGCGCGCCGCGCGGCCTCGGCGTCCTCGAGTCCCTGCTCGGCGTCGAGCACGGCGTTCGACCGCTTGCGCAGCGACAGGTTGTCGACGCGTTCCTCGGCGTAGGAGATGAGCGCGCGGCTGAACTCGGCGGCGACCTCGGGATCGGCGGCCGTCACTTCCATCTTGATGACGCCCTCGGTCGGATCGTAGCCGATCTCGACGTTGCGCTGGTAGGTGCCGTAGGCGTCCTCGTTCGAGGCGTCGGGCTCGAGCCGCTGGATCGGGTCGATGAAGCCCTGCGAGAAGTGCGTCTTGAATCCCTCGTCGCGGTCGAGCCGCAGCATGGCGTCCTTGGACGCCAGGTAGGACTGGACCGCGATGGCGTCCTGGTTGGTGGCGAACTGCGTGCCGGACAGGAGCCCGCCCATGCCGCCGCCCCCGCCGCCGTCGTTCGTCAGGATCAGGAACTGCGACTTCGTCGAATAGAGCGGCGTCGCCACGGCGAAGAAGTAGTAGCCCGCAACGGCCGTCGGCAGGAACACGAAGAAGGCGAGCCGGGTGAAAAGGAGCGCGAGCTTGCGCCGCCGCCGGCGGGCGAGGTCGCGCTGGATCTTCTCGATCTCGGCGGCGCGGCGGTCGGCCGGCGTCGGGCCCTTGTGCAGCTCGGTCGAGGGCACGCCCGGGCGGGGCGGCATGGTCTGCGGCAGCTGCACGCGCCCGTCGCCGTCGCCGTCTGCGGGCCGGGGCGCGAGTGCGCCGCCGAAACCGCCGCCGTCCGTGTCGGCCCCGGTGGCGGGCGCGGGGGCCTTGGGATCGCGCGTCACCACCAGTTCGAGCGTGTTGCCGAGCTTGAACGGGTCGATGCCGCGCAGCCGCAGCAGCCGCACCGCGTCGAAGTCCGAAGTGGGTGCGAGGCCGTGCTTCTGCGCGATGCGGCGGGCCATGCGCAGCTGGCGGCCGGTCAGGCCCTCCTGCCGGATCGCCTGGATGTCGGTCTCGCCCGCACCCTCGGGGGCCGGGTGCGTCGGCGCGTCGCGCGCGGGCGCCGGCGTCGCGGGTGACGGGGGCGCCTCGCTGGCGGCGCGGGTCTCCTGCGGCGGCGTCTCCGCGCTGGCGGAACGGCGGATGCGGAACTTCCTAGCCCTGAGTTTCATAGTCATAGAGCCGCTTCGCCTCTTCCAGAGAATCGAACATGTGCAACTTGCCGTCCATCAGAACGGCCGCCCGGCGCGCGAACTTTTCCAGCACCTGCGGCTGGTGGCTCACGATGATGATGGTGGTGGTCCGCAGCCGTTCGGCGAGGATGTCGCCGGCGCGGCGGTTGAACTCCACGTCCGTCGAGTTGGGCATCCCCTCGTCGATGAGGTAGATGTCGAAATCGAGCGCCAGCATGAGCGCGAAGGTGAAGCGCGCGCGCATGCCCGAGGAATAGACGCCGATCGGCTGGTCGAAATATTCGCCGAGCCCGCAGAGCCAGCGGCAGAACGCCTCGACGTAATCGGGATCGAGGCCGTAGAGCCGCGCGATGTAGCGGGCGTTCTCCTGCGCCGAGACCTTGGAGATCACCCCGCCCATGAACCCGAGCGGGAAGGAGACGCGGCAGCCGCGGCGGATCTCGCCCTCGTCGGGCTTCTCGAGGCCCGCCATCATCTTGATCAGGGTGGTCTTGCCGGTGCCGTTGGGGGCGAGGATGCCGAAGCTCTCGCCGAGGTCCACGCGGAAGGACACGCGGTCGAGGATCACCTTGCGACGGGATCCGGTCCAGAAGGACTTGCTGACCTGGTCGAACTCCAACATCCGGCGACTCTGGTACTCGGGCACTCGTTCCTGTCGGCCGTCATGCACGCAACGGCGACGGAAGGACAGCTATTGCCCAATTCTGGCGCGAGTATGTCCTGTTCCGGAAACAAAGGACACCGCGACGTGCGGCTGTCGCGGCGGCGCGGGTGATTGAAGCGGTCGCCCGCCGACCTAGCTCTGCCCCGCAGGACGGGCCGGCCCCGCCGCCCGCGATCCGCCAGCGACAGACGGAGATTCCATGACCCAGACCCGACGCACCTTCCTTGCCACCGCGAGCGCCGCGGCCGGCGTGACCGCGATCCTGCCCTTCGCCGCGCTGGCGCAGGAAGGGGCCAACAACAGCTTCGAGACCCCGGGCGGCACGATCACCGTGCATCCCGTCAGCCACGCCTCCTTTGTCATGGAGACCCCCGCGGGCGTCATCCACGTGGACCCGGTCGGCGGTGCCGAGGCCTATGGCGACCTGCCGGCGCCCGACCTCATCCTCATCACGCACGAGCACGGCGACCATTACGAGGTCGACACGCTGACCGCGCTCATGGGCGAGAACACCCACCTGATCGTGAACCCGGCGGTGGCGGACATGCTGCCGGAAGAGCTGTCGGGGGCCGAATCCATCGGCAACGGCGACACGACCGATTGGGAAGGCGTCGGCATCGAGGCGATCCCCGCCTACAACACCACCGAGGGGCGGCAGGATTTCCACCCCGAGGGGCGCGACAACGGCTACGTTCTGAGCTTCGAGGGCTTCCGCGTCTACATCTCGGGCGACACCGAGGACACGCCCGAGGTGCGCGCGCTCGAGAACATCGACCTCGCGTTCGTCTGCATGAACCTGCCCTTCACCATGGATGCCACGCAGGCGGCGGCGGCGGTCAACGCCTTCTCGCCGACCTATGTCTATCCCTACCATTTCCGCGGCCGCGACGGCGGCACGCAGGACCCGCAGGAATTCGCCTCGATGGTCGAGGGAGCCGAGGTGCTGACGCCCGACTGGTACCCGGACAACCCCGAGCTCTGAGGCTTCAGGCGGCGGCGAGACGCTGGTAGGACATGGAGATGTGCGCGCGGCGGATCAGCGCTGCCGCGCGCGGATCGCGTGCCTCGAGCGCGGTTGCGACCTGCCTCATCTCGTCGTGGAAGAACGCGGCCTCCTGCGCGAGGTCGAGCGCGGGAATGGTCTGGAGCCAGATCCGCGCGGTGCGGTAGTAGAGCCGCTCCGACATCTCGGCCAGCGCGGCATTGCCGCAAAGCCCCAGGCCGAAATCGAAGAACGCCATGTTGAGCGTCGCGAAGTCGCGCGGCGCGGGCGCCGCGGCGAGCGCCGCGCCGCGCTGGACGAAGTCCTGCGCCTCGGTCACCACCCGTTCGGTGATGGGCAGCGGCGAGAGCCAGCCTGCGAGCTGCGCGAGTTCCATCCGCAGCTCGTAGACCTGGCCGAGCTCGCGCGCGTCCACGTCGGTGACGATGGTGCCGACGCCGTGGCGCGCGGCCACCAGTCCCTCGTCGGCGAGCCGGGCGAGCACCCGGCGCACCGGCGTGCGCGAGACGCCGAATTCCGCCGCGAGCGCCTCTTCGCCGAGCTTGGCGCCGGGCGGGTAGTCGAGCAGGCAGATGCGGCTTCGGATTTCCTGGTAGAGCCGGAGATGCCGCTCCTCGGCGGTCATGAGGCGAGGTTCCGCCGCAACCCTTCGAGCATGGTCAGGCATTCGGTCAGCTGCGGCCGCGAGACGTATTCGTCGGGCTTGTGCGCCTGGGCGATCGATCCCGGCCCGCAGACCACCACGGACATGCCGAGTTCCTGGAAGAGGCCCGCCTCGGTGCCGAAGGGCACCACGTCGGCGGAGTTGCCCCCCGTCAGCTGCGCGACCAGCGCGCGGGCCATGTTGTCCTCCATCGGCTCGAGGCCCACGACCTCGCCGATGGTCTCGACGGTGATGTCGGCTCGGGGCGACACGGCGCGCATGGCCGGCAGGAGCTCGTTCGCCACGTAGGCGGCGAGCGCCTCCTTCACGAAATCCGCGTCGCCGTACTGGACCGGGCGCATCTCCCACTCGACCTCGGCGCGGCCGGGGATGACGTTGTGCGCCACGCCGCCCGCGAGCTTGCCGACATTGACCGTGGTCCAGGGCGGGTCGAAGCGGCTGTCGCGGGGCGCGCGCTGCTTCAGCTCCTCCGCCAGTTCCATCAGGCGGGTGACGTAGCGGACCGCGTAGACCACGGCGTTCACGCCCCGGTCGGGGTGCGAGCCGTGCCCCTCGAGCCCGTGGAACCGCGCGGTATATTCGCAGCAGCCCTTGTGCCCCTCGATGATGCGCATCTCGGTCGGCTCGCCCACGATGGCCACGGAGGGCAGGACCTCGCGGTCCCTGAGGAGAGGGACCAGCGCCTGCGCGCCGAGGCATCCCACCTCCTCGTCATGGGTGAAGCAGAAATGCACCGGGCGACGCAGGTGGGTGGCGGCAAAGCCCGGCGCCATGGCGATGGCCGCGGCGATGAAGCCCTTCATGTCGCAGGTGCCGCGCCCGAGCAGCAGGTCGCCGCGTTCGGCGAGCGCCCAGGGGTCGGTGGACCAGTCCTGGTCGGCCACCGGCACCACGTCGGAATGGCCGGACAGCAGGACGCCGCCCGGGATCTCCGGCCCGATCGTGCCCCAGAGGTTCGCCTTGGTCCCGGTCGCGTCGCGCAGGATCTCGACCCGCGCGCCGGCATCCTCGAGCCGGTTCGCCATGTGCTCGATCAGCGCGACATTGCTGTCGGCCGACACGGAGGGATGCGCGACGAGGCCCCTGAGGACGTGTTCGGTCTCGTGCAGCACGGGCGTCACTCCTTGACGAACATCTTGCGCGGGCGGTGGCAGAAGGTCTCGGCCGGGCCGTCTTCCTTGATGAGGATGGACTCGGTGATCTCGAGGCCCCAGTCCGACATCCAGAGGCCGGGCATGAAGTGGAAGGTCATGCCGGGCTCGAGCACGGTCTCGTCCTCGGAGCGCAGCGAGATGGTGCGCTCGCCCCAGTCGGGCGGGTAGCTGAGGCCGATCGGGTACCCGCAGCGCGCGCCGCGTTCGATGCCTGCGGATTCGAGCGGCGCGGCGAGCGCGTTGGCGATGTCGCAGGCGCGGTTGCCGGCGCGCGCGGCCTCGAGCCCGGCCTCGAGCCCCTCGACCAGCGCGGCCTCGGCGCGGCGGAAGATGTCCGAGGGCTCGCCGAGGAAGATCGTGCGGCAGAACGGCACGTGGTAGCGCCGGTAACAGCCCGAGATCTCGAAGAAGGTGGCTTCGCCCTGGTTGAAGGGGCGGCCGTCCCAGGTCAGGTGCGGCGCGGCGGCGTCCGATCCCGAGGGCAGCAGCGGCACGATCGCGGCATAGTCGCCCCAGTGCCCGTCCGCCCCGGTCAGCGCGTCGCGGTAGACCTCTGCCACGACCTCGTTCTTGGCCACGCCGGGCTCGACCCGCTCGACCAGCCCGTCGATGATCTTTTCCGAGATCTTCGCGGCGCGGCGCATGAATACCAGTTCCTCGTCGGACTTGATCGCGCGCTGCCAGTTCACGAGCGCGGTCGCGTCGATCAGCGTGGAATCGGGCAGTTCGCGCGCCAGCGTCGCGTAAGCCTTGGCCGAGAAGTAGTAGTTGTCCATCTCGACGCCGATGCGCGCCTTCTCGAGCCCCATGCCCACGAGGCGGCTCGCGAGGTCTTCCATCGGGTGGCGCTCGGTCGACTGCACGTAGTTGTCGGCGTAGCCGATCACCCGGTCGTCGCCCATCCAGACGGTGCGCACGGCGCCGTTCGAGTCCTGGTTGCGGCCCCACCACACGGGGTCGGCGTCGGGCAGGACGATCACGCCCTGATGGACGTAGAACGACCAG
Organism: Roseivivax isoporae LMG 25204; assembly: GCF_000521865.1. GTDB lineage: Bacteria > Pseudomonadota > Alphaproteobacteria > Rhodobacterales > Rhodobacteraceae > Roseivivax > Roseivivax isoporae. Next base: position 55,238 of record NZ_JAME01000024.1, on the reverse strand, counting down.
CCGTCGTAGCCGGTGAGCCACGCCATGTTGGACGGGTCGGTGACGAACAGGACCTCGATTCCCGCGCGGTCCATCGCCGTGCGCGTCTTGTCCAGACGCCGCGTGTACTCCGCTTCGGTGAAGGGCAGGTCCTTAGAAAACCGGTGATACACCATGCGCGCACCTTTCCTCCAATTGCGAACCGCATGGGACCCTCCTCGGTTATTGTGTACATCTTCACCCCAAGAAAAACGACATCCGGGGTCGCATTTGCATTTCGCGCCCATTTTTTTCGCATCATGGGCGGGTCCGGGCGCGGGATGCCGGCATGTTGTGTACATCACGGCCACACGAAGACGTGGGCGACCGTGATGGCGGCGATGCACGCCTGACGCGAGGCGGGCCGGGGTGGCTCGCGCTGCCTGCAGTCGAATCGTCCGTGCGGCCCCGATCGGGTGACGCTTTTGGCTGTGAAACGCCGCTTTTCTGCACAGACTTCCCGGATGCGGGCCGCAGAATGTCTGCGCCCGCCGAGACAGTTGCATCTGGCCACACCACGCGGTTTTATCGGGGGCAACGCGAGCGGAGGAAATCCGCCGTCAACACAGGGAGCCAGAAAGTGGCGCAAACGGCTGAGAACGATGCGTTCGTCGCATTCGAACGCGTGCAGAAAAGCTATGACGGCGAGTCGCTGGTCGTTAAGGACCTCAATCTCGCCATGCCAAAGGGCGAATTCCTGACGATGCTCGGCCCCTCGGGGTCCGGAAAGACCACCTGCCTGATGATGCTGGCGGGGTTCGAGACCGCGACCCACGGCGAGATCAAGCTGGATGGCCGGCCGATCAACAACATCCCGCCCCACAAACGCGGCATCGGCATGGTGTTCCAGAACTACGCGCTGTTCCCGCACATGTCGGTGGCCGAGAACCTGTCGTTCCCGCTCGAAGTGCGGAAGATGCCGAAGGCCGAGCGCGAGAAGAAGGTGCAGCGCGCCCTCGAGATGGTGCAGATGGGCCAGTTCGGCGGGCGGCGCCCGGCGCAGCTGTCGGGCGGCCAGCAGCAGCGGATCGCGCTTGCCCGCGCGCTGGTCTTCGAGGCCGAGCTCGTGCTGATGGACGAGCCGCTCGGCGCGCTCGACAAGCAGCTGCGCGAGCACATGCAGTTCGAGATCAAGCGGATCGCCGACGAGCTCGGGATCACCGTGGTCTACGTGACGCACGACCAGACCGAGGCGCTGACCATGTCGGACCGCGTGGCAGTGTTCGACGACGGGCGCATCCAGCAGCTGGCGCCGCCCGACGAGCTCTACGAGGCGCCGCAGAACAGCTTCGTCGCGCAGTTCATCGGCGAGAACAACACGCTCGAGGGCGTGGTCGAGGAGATCGGCGGCAACCGCTGCACGGTGAAGCTCGACAACGGCAACGTGATCGATGCGATGCCCGTCAACGTGGCGCGCAAGGGCGAGCGCACGCGGGTGTCGATCCGCCCGGAGCGGGTGGAGTTCAATCCCGATCTCGGTCCCGAGGCGCATACGCTCGACGCGCAGGTCCGGGAATTCATCTACATGGGCGACGTGTTCCGCACGCGGCTCTCGGTCGCGGGGAACGACGAGTTCATCGTGAAGACCCGAAACCGCGCCGACCAGGTGCGCTTCGCGCCGGGTGAGACGGTCAAGATCGGCTGGAAGGCCGAGGACTGCCGCGCGCTCGACGCGAGCTAGGGTCGCATTCGCGCCGTCTTTGCGCATCTCGAATGCCTGCGCGGCGGCGCGCACCACAGGGTCCGGCGTTTCACCCGTAACGTGGACCCCCTCAATTCAAACGGGTGCTTTAGGGAGTAAGGCATGAACATCTCCAAGACGCTTCTCGCCACCACTGTGCTGACGGTCGCCGGGGGCGGCGTGGCCGCACAGGACATGGCCGACAGCATGACCCTGGTGAGCTGGGGCGGCGCCTACCAGAACAGCCAGGTCAAGGCCTATGTCGAGCCGTACCTCGAGGCGAACTCGGACGTCTCGGTCACCTGGGACGAAAGCTCGCCCGAGGCGGTCGCCAAGCTGCGCGCGATGGCCGAAGCCAACAACATCACGTGGGATCTCGTGGACGTGACGGCGGCCGACGCCATGCGCCTCTGCGACGAGGGTCTCGCGATGGAAGTGGACCACGACGACATCCTCGCGGCGGCGCCGGACGGCACCGAGGCCAGCGACGATTTCGGCGACATGATCGTGTCCGACTGCTTCATCCCGCAGATCGCCTACTCGATCACCAACGCCTACCGCACCGACGTCGAGGAGTGGAACGGCGCGACCCCCACCGACATCTGCGCGCTCTTCGACACCGAGACCTTCCCGGGTCAGCGCACGCTCGAGCGTCGCCCGATCAACAACATGGAATGGGCGCTGATGTGCGATGGCGTGCCGTTCGAGGAGATCTACGAGGTCCTCGAGACCGAAGAGGGCCAGGACCGCGCGCTCGCCAAGCTCGACACGATCAAGGACCAGACGATCTGGTGGTCGTCGGCGGCCGAGAGCATCCAGACGCTTGCGGACGGCGAGGCCGTGATCGGCTCGTCCTACAACGGTCGCTTCTTCTCGGCGATCGCCGAGCAGGACCAGCCGCTCGCCATGCTCTGGGACGCGCAGGTCTACGACATCGACGGCTGGGTGATCCCGGCGGGCCTGCCCGACGACCGGCTGAACCGCGTGCTCGACTTCCTCTACTTCGCGACCGACACGCAGCGCCTCGCCGACCAGGCGAAGTACATCTCCTACGGCCCGGCCCGGCAGAGCTCGGCGCCGCTCGTCTCGACCCATGCCGAACTCGGCATCGAGATGGCGCCGCACATGCCGACCAACCCGGAGAACAGCCAGAACTCGTTCGTGCAGAACTACGAGTGGTGGGCGGACTACCGCGACGACATCGACGCGAAGTTCCAGTCCTGGCTCGCGCAGTAAGCGGGTGAACCGGGGTCCGGGGCGGCATCGCGCGCCCCGGACCTTTCCACAAGCGGCCGCGGCGCGCGGACTGAAGGGAAGAGGCCCATGCCCAAGGGCTACATCATCGCCCACATCTCGGTTCGCGATCCCGAAGGGTACCGCGAATACGTCGAACGCGACACGCCGATCCTCGAAGGACATGGCGGGCGCTTCGTGGTCCGCGGCGGCACGTCCGAGACGGTCGAGGGCGAGAGCCTCGATCGGCACGTGGTGATCGAGTTTCCGGACTACGAGACCGCGCGGCGCGCCTATCACGATCCGGCCTACCAGGAGGTCGCCGAGATCCGGCGCCGGACGGCCACCAGCAGCATCGTCCTCGTAGAAGGGACCTGAGACCATGAGCGACGCGACCAACGACAGCACGGTCGGCGCCCCCGCCCGGGCGGACGACCCGCAGGCGCAGAAACGCGCGGACCAGAACGTCTCGAAATCGGGACAGATGCTGGCCGCCGACGGCACGCCGCTCAAGAGATCGCTGGCGCGCGCGTTGCGCCGGCAGAAGCTGCGGGCGCTGATGCTGATCGCGCCGCTCCTGATCTTCGTGCTGCTGACCTTCATCGCGCCGATCGCGGACATGCTGTTCCGCTCGGTCGAGAACGAGATCGTGCCCGAGACGCTGCCGCGGACGGTCGAGCTTCTGGGCAGCTGGGACCACGAGTCGGACGAGGCGCCGGGCGGGGAGGTCTTCGAGGCCTTCTATTACGACATGGCGCTGGCGGCGCAGCTCAAGAACCACACCCGGCTCGGCACACGCCTCAATTACGAGACGACGGGCATCTCGTCGCTGTTCCGGCAATCGGGCCGCGACATCGAGGACATCGGCGACGTCTACCTCGACCAGTTCGAGGATCTGAACGAGGCCTGGGAAGAACCCGCCACCTGGATCGCGCTCATGGGCGACCCGGACTGGCGCGCGGGCTACACCGAGTGGTTCGACGACGGCCAGGAGGGCGCGCCGCCGGGCTTCCGCCCGTCCGAGGCGGCGGAGGAGATGCTGCCGCGCACCACCGCGGTCTACCAGAACTTCGCCACCTTCACCGCCGGCGCACGCCGGGATTCGCTGGCCGAGGACGAGCCCTGGCCGGTGGCCTACACGGCTCTCTACCAGGACCTGATGGCGACGCCCGCGGCGGCCGACGCCTTCGACGGCGACACGGCTGCGCTCCTGCGGGAGGCGGCCGGGGCGCTGTCGGACTTCGAGACCGTCGATTTCCGCAGCTACTTCATCGACGAGATCGACGAGGACTGGGGCGACCCGAATGTCTGGGCGACGATCCAGACGTTCTCTGGGCCGGTCACGTCCGGATACTTCCTGAACGCCGTCGACATGCGGCAGACGGCGGACGGTGCTGCCATGCAGCCCGAGGACCAGCAGATCTACGGCCTGCTGTTCAAGCGGACGCTGTTCATGTCGCTGACGATCATGGGCTGCTGCATCCTGCTCGCCTACCCGGTCGCGTACCTTCTGGCGAACCTGCCGATGCGGACCGCGAACCTGTTGATGATCCTCGTGCTCCTGCCGTTCTGGACGTCGCTGTTGGTGCGGACGAGCGCGTGGAAGGTGATGCTGCAGCAGCAGGGTGTGATCAACGACGTGCTCGTCTGGCTGGGGCTCATCGGCGACGGCAGCCGGCTCGTGATGATCAACAACCAGTTCGGCACGATCGTCGCCATGACGCACATCCTGCTGCCGTTCATGATCCTGCCGATGTACTCGGTGATGTCGACGATCCCGCCCTCCTACGTGCGCGCCGCGAAGTCGCTTGGCGCGACCAACTGGACGGCGTTCTGGCGGGTCTACTTCCCGCAATCGGTGCCGGGCATCGGCGCGGGGTCGATCCTCGTCTTCATCCTCGCCATCGGCTACTACATCACGCCCGAGATCGTCGGCGGCACCACCGGCACGTTCATCTCGAACCGGATCGCCTACCACATCTCGTCCTCGCTGAACTGGGGGCTCGCGGCGGCGCTGGGCACGATCCTGCTCGCGGTCGTGCTGATCCTCTACTGGGCCTACGACAAGATCGTCGGCATCGACAACGTGAAGCTGGGGGGCTGAGGACATGTCGACATCGGACGTCGTCATCACCGAGACGCGGACCATGCCCTACGGGTTCACCTGCGGCGTGGTCGCCGCGGCCGGGGCGTTCTTCGGGCTGTTCGTGGGCACCGCGCAGGGCTCGGGACTGGCCGGGATCGTGGTGGGGGCCGCGCTCTGCGCGGGCCTCGCGTTCCTTGCCATGGCGGTCGCGGGCGTCGCGCACGAACGCACCTTCAAGTGGGGCGTGCTCGCGCTCTTCGCGGTGGCGGGCTTCTGGATCGGCGCGTTGCCCGGCCTCGTGGTCGGCACGCTGTTCGGCTGGTTCATCGGCTGGTTCATCTACTGGGTCGGGCGCTGCCGCTACCGGAGCAAGCTGCCGCCCTACCTGACCTCGGGCCAGGTGCTGTGGCACTACAGCTTCCGCGTGATCTGCGGCGCGATCTTCGTCTTCCTCATCACGCCGATCCTCGTGGTGATGCCGCTGTCGTTCAACGCGCAGAACTTTTTCACCTTCACGCCCGAGATGCTGGCCTTCGATCCGGCGGGCTACTCGCTGAAGCACTACCGCGACTTCTTCAACTCGGCGGACTGGCAGCAGGCGCTGCGGAACTCGCTTCTCATCGCGCCGGTGGCCACGCTCCTGTCGGTGGGCTTCGGCACGCTGGCGGCGATCGGTCTCAGCCAGCCGCACGTGCCGTTCCGCCGGGCGATCATGGCGATCCTGATCTCGCCGATGATCGTGCCGCTCATCATCTCGGCCGCGGGCATGTACTTCTTCTATTCGCGCATCGGCCTGCAGGGCACCTACCTGGGCGTCGTGCTGGCGCATGCGGCGCTCGGCATCCCCTTCGTCATCATCACGGTGACGGCGACGCTCGTGGGGTTCGACCGGTCGCTGACGCGGGCGGCGGCGAACATGGGCGCCGATCCGGTCACCACGTTCTTCCGGGTGCAGATGCCGCTGATCCTGCCGGGCGTGATATCGGGCGGCCTCTTCGCCTTCATCACCTCGTTCGACGAGGTCGTGGTGGTGCTGTTCGTCGGCTCGGCCAACCAGCAGACGCTGCCCTGGCAGATGTTCACCGGCCTGCGCGAGCAGATCTCGCCCACGATCCTCGCGGTGGCGACCATGCTCGTGGCGATCTCGATCTGCCTGCTGACGACGCTCGAGGTCCTGCGTCGCCGGGCCGAGAAGCTGCGCGGTCTGAGCCCGGGCTGATCCGCGCTTGAAGACCGTCCTTGCCCGCATCGCGAATCCGGTCGAGCGCGCGCTCGACCGGGTGTTCCGTCCCTCGGACCCGCAGGGCGTCGTGATCGACCCCTATCTCGGCTACGCGACGCCCGACGAGATCCTGCTGCGGGGGCGGGTGCTGACCTCGCTCCGGCGTACCACGCCCGAGCCCGAGGATTCGTGGTTCGTGAACCTGCGCCAGATGGCGGGGCTGTTCCTGACCCGCGAGGTCGCGGAGCGTACCGTCCGCGCGGGCGAGACGACGGCGATGACCGACGACGAAGGCTATTTCACGCTGCATCTGCCGCGGGGGGACGCGGCGCCGGGCTGGTCCTCGCACCCGGTCGAGGTCGAGGGCGGCGAGGGTGCGGTGCTCGAGGCGCTGGTCGTGGGGCCGGGGGCACCCTTCATGGTGATCTCGGACATCGACGACACCGTCCTCGAGACCGGGGCCTATTCGCTCCTGCGCAACCTCTGGACCTCGCTCACCGGCAACGCGCTGACGCGGCATGTCTTTCCCGACGCGGTCGAACTCATGCGCGGGTTCGAGGCGCGCGGCGCGCCGATCTTCTTCGTCTCGTCGAGCCCGTGGAACCTGCACCATTTCCTGCAGCGGATCTTCGACCGGGCGGACCTGCCGCGGGCGCCCATGTTCCTGCGCGACCTCGGCATCTCGCGCACGCAGTTCATCTCGGGCACCCATGGCGACCACAAGGGCGCGGCGATCGACGGGCTGATGGCGGCGGTGCCGGACCTGCCCGTGGTGCTGGTGGGCGATACCGGCCAGCACGATCCGCAGGTCTACCTCGCGGCGGCGGAACGGCATCCGGGACGTGTCGTCCGGGTGATCCTGCGCGAGCCGGGAAAGGGGGCCGATGCCCGCGACGCCGCCCGCATGCGCGCCCTCGAGGCGCTGGGCGTGCGGGTGGATCACGGGCCGGACTATGCGGGGCTCGCGCCCGACATCGCGCGGCCGGCGTGAGCGTCGGGGATCAGCCCGGGCGCAGGCCGGTCTCGACCAGCATGCCCTGGCGCTTGGCCTCGTAATAGTAGCCGCGCGCGTACCAGCCGACGGCGGCGTCGTAGCTGCCGTCCGAAAGGAGCCACGCCCCGCGCAGGTACTTCACCGCGTATTTCAGGTTGGTCTCGGCATCGAGCAGGTCCGAGGGCTGGCCGCGGAAGCCCATGGTGCGGGCGGTCGCGGGCAGGATCTGCATCAGGCCGTAATAGGGGCCGTTGCGGGCGCCCGGGCGGTGGGTGCTCTCGCGCACGATGACGCGGTGCACGAGGGGCCGGGGCACCTGATAGAAGTCGGCGTATTGGTTGATGAGTTCCCGAAGCTCGGGGGTCTCGTTGGGATAGAGCGGTGTCGCATAGGACGGCGCTGCGGCGAAGCGGGCGACCTGTTCCCCGTCATTCGGTGCGAAGCTGGCGCAGGCTCCGAGCGACAGAAGGGCGGCGAGGCATAGCGCCGGGCGGAATGCGGTCACGGGTCGGGGTCTCCGGATTGTTGTCCCGCGCACCGGTCTACACCGCGTCCCGGTCGTCCCGGCCATGCGAATTTCGCCGTCCAGAGCGCCTCGGCGAGCTTTCGCCGAGGCGGCGGCGGGGTTCTGCCAGTGGACCGCGCCTTGCCAAAGCGGGGTGTCGAGCGCATCTCTACGGACATGACCCACGAACGCCCCACCCTCCTGTCGCTCGGCCACGGCTATTCTGCGCGCGCGCTTGCCGCGCGCCTCATCCCCGAGGGCTGGCGCGTCCTCGGCACCGGGCGCAGGCCCGAGACGCGCGCGCGCATCGCCGAGACCGGCGTCGAACCGCTGCCGTGGGAGGCGGAGCCGGTGACGCAGGCGCTGCGCGAGGCGACCCATCTCCTGGTCTCCGCCGGCCCCGACGACGAGGGCGACCCGTCGCTGCGGCTCCTCGGCGAGGCGGTCGCGGACAAGGCGCGGGACCTCTACTGGGCGGGCTACCTGTCCACCACGGGCGTCTACGGCGACCATCACGGCGCATGGGTCGACGAGACGACCCCGCTCGCGCCCACGACCCGGCGCGGCGAGATGCGCGTGGCGGCAGAGGCCGCGTGGGGCGCGATCCCGCACCTGCCGCTGCACGTCTTCCGCCTGGCGGGCATCTACGGGCCGGGACGCGGCCCGTTCGAGAAGGTGCGCGAGGGCCGCGCCGAACGCGTGGTGAAGCCCGGACAGGTGTTCAGCCGCATCCACGTGGACGACATCGCGCAGGTGCTGGCGGCCTCGATCGAGCGGCCGAATCCGGGCGCGGTTTACAATGTGTGCGACGACGACCCCGCGCCGCCGCAGGACGTGATCGCTCATGCCGCCGAGCTTCTGGGCCTGCCGGTGCCGCCCGAGGTGCCGTTCGAGGAGGCCGACATGTCGCCCATGGCGCGGAGCTTCTACAGCGACAACAAGCGCGTGGCGAACGACCGCATCAAGGCCGAGCTGGGTGTCGAGCTGATCCACCCCGATTACCGCAGCGGGCTGCGCGCGCTGCTCGAGGCCGAGCCGGCCTGAGATCCGGGAGTTCCCCATGAGTTCGACCTCGACCGGGCTGAACGTGCCCGAGGTGACGCCGGTCGCCTCGCTGACCGAGCTGCTGGACCGCATCCGCCCAGAGGACGGACAGGACAGCGTGTCCGTGCACGAAATTCTCGAGAGGATCGGCAACCGGTCCTTCGACGCCGCGCTGCTGGTGCCGGCGCTGATCCTCGTGTCGCCGATCTCGGGCATCCCGGGCGCGCCGACGATCGGCGGCCTCGTGATCCTGCTGATCGCCGCGCAGAACCTCGTGGGCCGGCGGCACCTGTGGCTGCCGGGGTTCCTGATGCGCCGCCGGATCGGTGCGGAGCGGCTCGAGAATGCGCTCGGGTTCCTGCGCAAGCCCGCCGCATGGGTCGACCGGCACAGCCGCAACCGCTGGCGCGTGCTGACGCGCCGGCCGGTCTCGTCGCTCGCGCTGCTCACGATCATCGCCACGACGATCACCTGGCCGCTGCTCGAGCTCGTGCCGTTCTTCACTTCGGCCGGCGCGGTGGCGGTGTCGCTCTTCGCGATCGGCCTGATGATCCGCGACGGGCTCTACATGATCGCGGGCTACGTCTGCGTCTCGGGCGTGCTGGCCGTGGCCTTTCTGATCTGGCAGGGCCTCGTCTGAGGGCGCGGCGCGTCAGGCGCGCCGTTCGCCCATCCGCGCCACGCCGAGGACCTCGAGCACCTTCGCCTCGATGTCGGAGGCGTTGAGCCGCGCCACCGCGTACATGTCCTGTGGGCTCGCCTGGTCGATGAAGCTGTCGGGCAGCACCATGGAGCGGAAGCGCAGGCCCTCGTCGAACATGCCTTCCTCGGCCAGGAGCTGCGCCACGTGGCTGCCGAAGCCGCCGATGGCGCCTTCCTCGACGGTGATGAGGGCCTCGTGGTCGCGAGCGAGACGCAGGATCATCTCGCGGTCGAGCGGCTTGGCGAAGCGCGCGTCGGCGATGGTGGGCGAGAGCCCGCGGGCGCCGAGCGCCTCGGCGGCCTCGGTCACCTCCTTGAGGCGCGCGCCGAAGGACAGGAGCGCCACGCGCGCGCCCTCGCGCACGATGCGGCCGCGCCCGATCTCGAGCGGGACGCCGCGTTCGGGCATCTCGACGCCGACGCCTTCGCCCCGCGGGTAGCGGAAGGCGATGGGTCCCTCGTCATGTGCCGCGGCGGTCGCCACCATGTGTACAAGCTCGGCCTCGTCCGCGGCCGCCATGACGACGAAACCCGGCAGGTTCGACAGGAACGCCACGTCGAAGGCGCCTGCATGCGTCGCGCCGTCGGCGCCCACCAGTCCCGCGCGGTCGATGGCGAAGCGCACCGGCAGGCGCTGGATCGCCACGTCGTGCACTACCTGGTCGTAGCCTCGCTGCAGGAAGGTCGAGTAGAGCGCGCAGAAGGGGCGCATGCCGCCGGCGGCAAGGCCCGCCGAGAACGTCACCGCGTGCTGCTCGGCGATGCCCACGTCGAAGACGCGCGAGGGAAAGATGCCGGCCAGCCGGTCGAGCCCGGTGCCGTCGGGCATCGCCGCCGTCACCGCGCAGATGCGGGGATCGCGCGTCGCCTCGGCCACCAGCGCGTCCGAGAACACGCGGGTATAGGCCGGCGCGTTCGACGGCGCCTTCTTCTGCTCGCCCGACAGGACGTCGAACTTGCCGGTGGCGTGGCCGCGGTCGGCGCGTTCTTCGGCCGGGGCGTAGCCCTTGCCCTTGCGGGTGATGACATGCAGCAGCACCGGCCCGTGGGCGCGCGTCTTGATCGCGCGCAGCACCGGCAGCAGCTGCGACATGTCGTGCCCGTCGATCGGACCCAGATAGGAAAAGCCCAGCGCCTCGAAGAGCGTGCCGCCCATGGCCATGCCCTTGAGCATGTCCTTGGCGCGCTTGGCGCCCTCTCGGAACGGTTCGGGCAGGAAGGACACGGCGCTCTTGGCGGCGTCCTTCAGCGTGTGGAAGGGCGCTTCGGCGTAGAGCCGCGAGAGGTAGGAGGACAGCGCGCCCGTGGGCGGCGCGATCGACATCTCGTTGTCGTTCAGGATGACGATCATCCGCTTGCCGAGATGGCCCGCGTTGTTCATGGCCTCGTAGGCCATGCCCGCCGACATGGCGCCGTCGCCGATCACCGCGATCGCATCGCCGTGGCCGGTGTCGCTGTCTCCGCCCAGGTCGCGCGCCACGGCAAAGCCGAGCGCGGCCGAGATCGAGGTCGAGGAATGCGCCGCGCCGAACGGGTCGTAGGGCGATTCGGATCGCTTGGTGAAGCCCGACAGCCCGTCCTTCTGGCGCAGCGTCCGGATGCGGTCGCGCCGCCCGGTCAGGATCTTGTGCGGATAGCTCTGGTGGCTCACGTCCCAGATCAGCTTGTCGCGCGGCGCGTCGAACACCGCGTGCAGCGCCACGGTCAGCTCGACCACGCCGAGGCCGGCGCCGAGATGGCCGCCGGTCTCGGATACGGCCGAGATGGTTTCGGCCCGCAATTCGTCGGCGAGCACGCGCAGTTCGCCGTCGCTGAACGACTTGAGATCGGCGGGCGTGCGCACCCGGTCGAGGAGCGGCGTCAGGGGTCTGTCGGACATCGTGGCTCTCGCGCCTCCATGATTCGCGCGTCGGTCGTTCGGGCTCGGGCGTCTTCGGTCGCTGCGTCAGGAACGCCGGTCGATCACGAAGCGGGCCGCGCCGATCAGCCCGCGGGCCTCGTCTCCGAACGGAGATAGGGCATCGCAGGCCTCTTCCACAAGCGTTGCCGCGCGACGTTTCGCTTCGTCAATCCCGAGAAGCGAGACGAACGTGGCCTTGCCGGCGGCGGCGTCCTTGCCCACGGCCTTGCCCATGGCGGCGGCGTCGCCCTCGACGTCGAGCACGTCGTCGGCGATCTGGAAGGCGAGCCCGAGGGCGGTGGCATAGGCGGTCATTGGCGCGAGATCGGCACGGGCGAGCCGCGCGCCCGCCTCGGCGGACCAGCGGATCAGCGCGCCGGTCTTGGCGGCCTGCAGGCGCATCACGTCATCGAGCGCGAGCGGCGCCGTTGCCGTTTCGGCCGCGATGTCGAGCGCCTGGCCCAGCACCATGCCGTTCGCGCCCGCGGCGCGCGCCAGTGACAGCGCGAGGTCCGCGCGCACGTCCGCGTCCGGATGGCAGGCCGGGTCGAGCAGGATCTCGAAGCCCAGCGTCTGCAGGGCGTCGCCCGCGAGGATCGCGGTCGCCTCGTCCCACGTCACGTGCACGGTGGGCTGGCCGCGGCGGGTGGCGTCGTCGTCCATCGCCGGCAGGTCGTCGTGCACCAGCGAATAGGCATGCACCGCCTCGATCGCGAGAGCGGGGGCGAGCGCATCCCCGATGCCGTGCATGCGCGCGCTTTCCATGGCGAGGTAGCCGCGCAGCCGCTTGCCGCCCGACAGCGCGTAGGCCATGGCCCGCGTCAGCGGCAGGTCGGGCGCATCCTTCAGGCGCGCGGCAAGGCCCGCCTCGATCGCCGCCTCGGCCGCGGCGCGCCCGGCCTCGAACGCCATCAGAGGCCGTCGGCGGGTTTCGTGCCCACGGGCGCGCCGTCGGCGTCGAGCGTGATCGCCGCGACCTTTTCCTCGGCCTCGCGCAGCTTGGCCTCGCAGCGCTTCTTGAGCGCGGCACCGCGTTCGTAGAGCGCGATGGACTGGTCGAGCGGCACGTCGCCGCGTTCGAGCTGTCCCACCACGCGCTCGAGCTCGCCCATCGCCTCCTCGAAGCTCATTTCCTCGACCGGCTTCGGTTCCTGCGTGGTCATCGCGCCGCCTCCTGCAGTTCCTCCACGTGCGCCCGTGCCGAGGCGCCGAGGGCTTCCAGATCATAGCCGCCCTCGAGTGTCGAGACCACGCGCCCGCCGCAGACCTCGGCCGCGATCGCGCAGAGCTCGCGCGTCAGCCAGCGGAAATCGTCCTCCTCCCATTCGAGGCTGGCGAGCGGGTCCTCCACATGCGCGTCGAACCCGGCCGAGAGGATGAGGAGGTCGGGCGCGAAGTCGCGCAGCCGCGGGAAGACGCGGCTCTCGTAGACCTTGCGCATGGCGCCGCCGTCGGTGCCGGGCGCGAGCGGCACGTTCATCACGTTGTCGTGCGCCCCGCGCTCGGCCGGCGCGCCGGTGCCGGGCCAGAGCGGCGACTGGTGCGAGGACACGAAGAAGGCGCGTTTCTCGTTCCACAGCAGATCCTGAGTGCCGTTGCCGTGGTGCACGTCGAAGTCGACGACCGCGACCCGCGCCAGCCCCTTCGCGTCGAGCGCGTGCCGGGCCGCGATGGCCGCCGTGCCGAAAAGGCAGAACCCCATGGGCGTCGCGGTCTCGGCGTGGTGGCCGGGCGGGCGCGTGGCGCAGAACGCGTTCGCGGTCTCGCCCCCGGTGACGAGGTCCACGGCGCGGATCGCGCCGCCCACCGCGCGCAGGGCCGCGTTCCACGACCCGGGCGACAGCCATGTGTCGGCGTCGAGCGGCACCGCGCCCTTCGACGGGACCTTCGCGCGGATGCGGTCGATGTAGTCCTGCGGATGGCAGCGCAGGAGGTCGTCCTCTGTGGCGAGCGGCGCGGTCTCGCGCCGCAGCCCGAGGGGTTCGAGCGCGTGCAGCACGTGTTCGAGCCGCGCGACGCGTTCGGGGTGGCCGTCCGGGGTCACGTGGGTGAGGCCGTCGGCATGGGTGATGAGCGTTGTCATGGAGCGCAGCAAAGCGCGAAAGCCGGGGCAGGGGCAAGGGCGCTCGGACCCGCCCCCGCGGGTTCAGTCGGGCGAGAGCATGTAGCCCGCGCCGCGCACCGTCTGCAGGTAGCGCGGCTGCTTCGGGTCGTCCTCGATCTTGCGCCTGAGGCGCGTGATCTGCACGTCGACCGCGCGTTCCTGGCTCTGGCCGCGGTCGCGGCCCAGGTCCTCCACGAGCCGGGTGCGCGACAGCGCCTCGCCGGGCTGCGCCGCGAAGATCCGCATGAGGTGGCTTTCGGTCGCCGTCAGGCGCACCTGTTGCTCGCCGCGCCACATCTCGCCCCGCTCGATGTCGTAGCGGATCGGCCCGAGCGTCAGGAGCTTGGGTGCCGCGGCGCTGCCCACGGGGTCCGGCATCCGCCGCAGGATCGCGTTGATGCGCAGCAGCAGTTCCTTCGGCTCGAAGGGCTTGGCGAGGTAGTCGTCTGCGCCCGCCTCGAGACCCGCGATGCGGTCCTCGGTCTCGGATTTCGCGGTCAGGAGCAGGATCGGTGTGCTGTGGGTCTCGCGGATCCACGCGGTCAGGCTGATCCCATCCTCGCCCGGCATCATCACGTCGAGCACGATGAGGTCGAAGTCAAGCCCGGCCAGCACGCGCCGCGCATGCGCCGCGTCGCGCGCCGCGCTGACGAGAAAACCGTTCCGCATCAGGAATTTCTGCAAGAGGCCCCGGATCCGCTCGTCGTCGTCGACGATCAGTAGATGCGCGTCCGGATCGCTCATTCCCGTCCTCCCGATGCCTGGCCACGGCCATCACGGAGTGCATGATACTGGCGGCGCTGCTCGGAATCCATCATGCTTTCCAGCACCTTCCGGAACCCCGCCACGGCCTCGGGCCCGGCCTGCCGGTAGGCCTTGCGCATCCGGGCGCGCTGGGCGTCCGAAAGTCGCTGTTCCAGCGCGCGTCCTTCCTCGGTCAGGTGCAGGTGGCGCTCGCGCCGGTCGGAGCGGCCGACCCGGCTTTCCACCAGCCCGTCGGCGATCAGCGTGCGCAGGACGCGGTTCAGCGACTGCTTGGTGACGCCGAGGATCGACAGGAGGTTGTTCACCGTGGTGCCGGGCGCGCAGTTGATGAAATGCAGGGCGCGATGGTGGGCGCGCCCGTAGCAGAGCTCGGCGAGGATGCGGTCGGGATCGGCGGTGAAGCCGCGATAGGCGAAGAACATCGCCTCGATGCCCTGCCTCAGCTGCTCGTCGGTGAGAAACAGCAGCGTCTCCCCGCCGTTCGGGGGCGCGCGATCCGGCTGTGCCATTCTTCTCCTGCCGTGTCTGCCGCTTGCATCGGCAGTTTAAGTCAGCGTTGTTGACATTCCAAGCGTGGACTGATAGCGAAAACCAGATTTTGGGAAATTTTATGTCCGGATCGGACGTTTCCCGCGCAACAAATGCAAAATCCGGGTGTGTCCCCGAAACCGAGGAGCAAAGCGATGGCGGGTGGTTACGACGACCGTGACGGCAAGATCTGGATGGATGGCCAGTTCGTGGACTGGCGCGGCGCGAACGTGCACATCCTGACCCACGCGATGCACTATGCAAGCTCGGTATTCGAGGGCGAGCGCGCCTACAACGGCAAGATCTTCCTGTCGCGCAAGCATTCCGAGCGGCTGCACTACTCGGCCCGCGAGCTCGATTTCGAGATCCCGTTCACCGTGGACGAGATCGAGGCGGCGAAGGAGGAGGTGCTGCGCGTCAACGGTTTCACCGACGCATACGTGCGCGCGGTCGCCTGGCGCGGCGCGGGCGAGGACATGGGGGTCGCCTCCAAGCGCAACCCGGTCCGCCTGGCCATCGCCGCGTGGGAATGGGGCAGCTATTACGGCGACGCCAAGATGAAGGGCGCCAAGCTCGACATCGCCAAGTGGAAGCGGCCCTCGCCCGAGACCGCGCCGAGCCATGCCAAGGCGGCGGGCCTCTACATGATCTGCACGATGTCCAAGCACGCGGCCGAGGCCAAGGGCTGCTCGGACGCGATGATGTTCGACTACCGCGGCTACGTGGCCGAGGCGACCGGCGCCAACATCTTCTTCGTGAAGGACGGCGAGGTGCACACGCCGAAGCCCGACTGCTTCCTCAACGGGCTGACGCGGCAGACCGTGATCGGCATGCTGGAGGAGCGGCAGGTCAGGGTGCACGAGCGCCACATCATGCCCGAGGAGCTCGAGGGCTTCCAGCAGTGCTGGCTGACCGGCACCGCGGCCGAGGTGACCCCGGTGGGCCAGATCGGCGACTATTCTTTCGAGGTCGGCGGGCTGACCCGCGAGATCGCCGAAAGCTACGAGACCCTCGTCCGCGCCTGAGCCGGACAGGGTCGCGACGGGCGGCGCATGCGTGCCCGTCGCAGCGCGCCCGTCAATGGGCGAGCATCTCGTCGACGATCTCCTGCGCGTCGAGCTGCGCGGGGTAGTAGGTCGGCCAGTTCGTCACCTCCTCGAACAGCGCGGCGCGGTCGTCCCCCCAGTAGAGGTGGTAGTGGTCCGAGGCTTCGGGCGCGATCCTGTGGTCGCTGAACTGGATGTAGCCGGGCGCGGCCTCGTCCCCGCCCGTGCGCTCGAAGATGAACCGCACGCCGCGATTGCCCTTCTCGTAGGTCAGGATCTCGTAGCCGTCATAGGCGTAGTCGCCGGTCACGGGACCATCCGCGCCGTGGAACGTCACCGTGCCGTCGCCGATCTCGATCCGGTCGACATCGGTGCGATAGCCGGTCTCGTAGTAGGCGCGATAGTCTTCGGCGGTCTTGTCGCCATGCGCGGCCTTGTCCTCCATCACCGGGTCGAGCGTGCCGTCCATCAGGAGCGGATAGACCGACTGCCAGTCGCCCGCCCAGTCTGACAGCGGCCGGTCGGCGACCTGGTCGTCGTCGAAATATCCCCTGTAGACCTGCGAGGCATCGTCATGCGCGTGGGCATGGTCATGGTCCTGCGTGTCGGACGCGGTCTCTGCGGCGAGGGGCGCGGCGGCCACGAGCGCGGCAAGGCCGGCCGCGGTGGCCGCGGCGCGGAGGAGGGGAGTGTTCATCGGTGAGTGCCTCTCTGGTTCGTCTGTGCGCGGTGGTGCGCCAATGTGTGTTATGATATTACATAGCATTCGACAACCGGCTTTCCGGTGCGGCCCCGCGTGGCGCGTCACAAAAGCTTAAGATTAAGTTCACGCAAGGCGCGACGCGCCTGTCATGCGACTCGCGTCTGATCCCTGCGCCGGCCGCCCCGGCCGGCGGGACAGAACCGTCAGGAGCGACACGCCATGACCCAGCTCATCCGGCCCAGCCGCCGCGCCGTCCTCGCGGCCGGCACCGCCTTTGCCGCCACCTTCGCCATGCCCGCGATCAGCCGCGCGCAGGCCCGCCCGGTCTTCACCCACGGCGTCCAGTCGGGCGACGTCGATGCCCGTTCGGGCGTGGTCTGGACCCGCACCGACCGTCCCGCGCGCGTCAGCGTCGAGATCGCCACGACCGAGAGCTTCGCGGATGCGCGCGCACTGCCGCCGCTCGACGCGCTGCCCGAGAGCGACTTTGCCGTGAAGCGGCTGCTCGACTCGCTGCCGGCCGGGCAGGACGTCTTCTACCGC
Source organism: Roseivivax isoporae LMG 25204 (assembly GCF_000521865.1). Classification (GTDB taxonomy): domain Bacteria; phylum Pseudomonadota; class Alphaproteobacteria; order Rhodobacterales; family Rhodobacteraceae; genus Roseivivax; species Roseivivax isoporae. The sequence goes on along the minus strand of NZ_JAME01000024.1, from coordinate 38,164 downwards.
TTCCGCGCGCAGGACCTGTCGGACGTGAACGCGGTGTCCGAGCCGCTGGTGGGCCGCTTCCGCACCGCGCCCGCGGACCGGCGCGACGTGCGCTTCGCGTGGTCGGGCGACACGGCCGGGCAGGGCTGGGGCATCGACGACGAAGGGATGGCGACCTACGCGACCATGCTGCGCCACGCGCCCGATTTCTTCCTGCATTCCGGCGACACGATCTATGCCGATGGCCCGATGGAGGACGAGGTCGCCCTGCAGGACGGCGGCACCTGGCGCAACACGGTGCTGATCGACGAGAAGCGCAAGGTGGCCGAGACGCTGGACGAGTTCCGCGGCCAGTGGAAGTACAACATGATGGACCCGCACGTGCTGGCGATGAACGCGCAGGTTCCGACCTTCTTCCAGTGGGACGACCACGAGGTGACCAACAACTGGTCGGCGTCCAAGGAGCTCGACGACCGCTACACCGAACGGTCGGTGGCGCTGCTGGCCGCCCGCGCCGGGCGCGCCTTCCACGAGATGACGCCGATCCGCTATACGCCGGCGGAACCGGGCCGCGTCTACCGAAAGATCGCCTATGGCCCGCATCTCGACGTCTTCTTCCTCGACCTGCGGTCCTATCGCGGGCCGAACACGGAGAACCTGCAGGAGGAGCGGTCGCCCGAGACCGCGATCCTGGGCGCGAACCAGATCGCCTGGCTCAAGCGCGAGCTCGCGGCCTCGCGCGCCACGTGGAAGGCGATCGCCTCCGACATGCCGATCGGGCTCGTGGTGGCCGACGGCGACACGCGGTTCGAGGCGGTCGCCAATGCCGAGGACGGCGCGCCCAAGGGCCGCGAGCACGACATCGCGGACATCCTGCGGTTCATCAACGTCGCGGGCATCCGCAACACCGTCTGGTTCACCGCGGACGTGCACTACACCGCCGCGCACCATTACTCGCCCGAGCGCGCGCAGTTCCAGGACTTCGCGCCGTTCTGGGAATTCGTGTCGGGGCCGCTGCATGCGGGCACGTTCGGCCCGAACGCGCTCGACATGACCTTCGGGCCCGAGGTTCGGTTCGTGAAGGCGCCGGACGAGGGCCAGGTGAACCTGCCGCCGTCGGCGGGCCTGCAGTTCTTCGGCCTCGTCGACATCGACGGCGCGTCGGGCGCGATGACGGTGCGGCTCATGGACCGGGGCGACACCGAGCTGTGGTCGGTCACGCTCGATCCCGAGGGCCAGGCGATCTGACGTCAACCCGGGCCCGCGCGGAAGCGTGCGGGCCCGTTCCCTGGCGTGACGTGGCGGCATCCGCCGCCGCTTGAACCCGACGGTGCAAGCTGGCAGGTTGCGCGCAATCCGCAGAAGTCGAGGCGCGCATGCAGGACGTTCCGGCCAATCTTCCGCTGCTGACGCCGGCCGCGGCCGCGGTGCAGAGCTTCGAGAACCCCGAGGACGCCGTCGACCGGCTGATCGCGCTCTACAGCGAGGCGGTGGACTTCCTGTGCGACGCCTTCACCGACGCGATCGCGCACGGGCACCCGCGCAAGCGCTTCCGCGCCTTCTATCCCGAGGTGCGCATCACCACGACAAGCTTTGCCAAGGTCGATAGCCGCCTGAGCTTTGGCCACGTGGCGGCACCCGGCACCCATGCCACGACGATCACGCGGCCCGACCTGTTCCGCGACTACCTGCGCCAGCAGATCCGCCTGCTGATCGACAATCACGGCGTGCCGGTGCAGGTGGGCCCCTCGGAGACGCCGATCCCCATCCATTTCGCGGTCGCGGCGCGCGACGACGTGACGGTGCCGCAGGAAGGTGCCGCCGCCTTCATCCTGCGCGACGTCTTCGACGTGCCGGATCTCAATTCCACCAACGACGACATCGTCAACGGGACCTTCACGCCGGGCGCGGACGGCAGCGAACCGCTGGCGCCCTTCACCGCGCAGCGCATCGACTACTCGCTGGCGCGGCTCGCGCACTACACCGCGACCGATCCCGAGCATTTCCAGAACCACGTGCTGTTCACGAACTACCAGTTCTACGTGACCGAATTCGAGGCCTATGCGCGCGCCATGCTGGCCGACCCGGACAGCGGGTACACGAGCTTCGTGTCCACCGGCAATTTCGAGATCACCGATCCCGACGCCGAGATCCCCCCGACGCTCAAGATGCCGCAGATGCCGACCTACCACCTGAAACGTGACGGTGGCGCCGGCATCACGCTGGTGAACATCGGGGTGGGACCCTCGAACGCCAAGACCGCGACCGACCACATCGCGGTGCTGCGGCCGCACGCCTGGCTGATGGTCGGGCACTGCGCGGGCCTGCGCAATTCGCAGAGCCTCGGCGATTTCGTGCTCGCGCATGCCTACCTGCGCGAGGATCGCGTGCTGGACGACGACCTGCCGATCTGGGTGCCGATCCCGGCGCTGGCGGAAATCCAGGTCGCGCTCGAGACCGCGGTCGAGGAGGTGACGGAACTCTCGGGCTTCGACCTCAAGCGGGTGATGCGCACGGGCACGGTGGCGAGCGTCGACAACCGCAACTGGGAACTGCGCGACACGCGCGGGCCGGTGCAGCGGCTGTCGCAGTCGCGGGCCGTCGCGCTCGACATGGAAAGCGCCACCATCGCCGCGAACGGGTTCCGGTTCCGCGTTCCCTACGGCACGCTTCTCTGCGTTTCCGACAAGCCGCTGCATGGCGAGCTGAAGCTGCCGGGCATGGCGTCGGATTTCTACCGCACGCAGGTCGGTCGGCACCTGCGAATCGGCATCCGGGCCATGGAACAGTTGCGCGAGATGCCTCTGGAGCGTATTCACAGCCGGAAATTGCGCAGTTTCTACGAAACGGCATTTCTCTGACTGGGCGGAACCCCGCGAAAGTCGCGTTATTTTGCTGGTCGCAGGCACAATTTGTTGTGCGGTGACTCAATATACGGTTAGATATGCGGGATTGGGCCCTAGTGGCGGGCCGACAAGGAGACCATGAAATGGCGAAGCCGATGACGAAGACGCAGCTCGTGGCTGCACTTGCCGAGGAAATGGGCAGCGACAAGAAGACCGCGGGTGCGGCACTGGACGCGCTGACCGGCATCATCACCAAGGAAGTCGGGGACGGCGGCGCGGTGACCCTGCCGGGCGTCGGCAAGATCTACTGCCGCGAACGTCCGGAGCGCATGGTGCGCAACCCTGCCACGGGCGAGCAGTTCAAGAAGGAAGCCGACAAGCAGGTCAAGATGACCATCGCGAAGGCCCTCAAGGACAGCGTCAACGGCTGATCCGCGACATGACGTCCGTCGCACGGGCCGCCCTCGGGGCGGCCTTTTTCGTGTCGCGGCGGCATTTGCGGCGCCCTGTCATGCGGATCGCGGGAACCACGCGCGGTCTGGCCGGTTGAAGAAGGGCAACTTTTTGCCGATGTCCGCGTGCGCACGCGGTCCGCGGGCTCTCGGCGCCACTCTGTTCTGCCACGCTGTTCCGGAGGACGCGCGATTTTGGAAGACCTAGCCCGCCGTCTTGGCCTCAAAACCGATCCTGTCATCTTCTTTTCCGCCGCCGCGTTCATGATCGTGTTCGCCCTGGCGCTCATCATTGCACCGGGGCCGATCGGCGACGCCTTCGCCGCGGCGCGATCTTGGATCGTCACCAATCTCGGCTGGTTCTTCATCCTCGGCGTGAACGTGTGGCTGGGCTTCCTGATCTGGGTGTCGGCCTCGCGCTACGGGCACATCCGGCTCGGCGGGCGCAACGCGCGGCCCGACTACACGAACCTCTCGTGGTTCACGATGCTCTTTGCCGGCGGCATCGGCACCATCCTGATGTTCTGGGGCGTGGCCGAGCCGATCAGCCATTTCGACCAGCCGCCGCTGCCGGGCATCGAGCCGCATTCGCGGGAGGCGGCGCAGGACGCGATCTCGATCGCGCTCTACCACCTCGCCCTGCACACCTGGACGATCTTTGCCCTTCCGGGCCTCGCCTTCGCCTACTTCATCTACCGCTACCGCTTGCCGGTGCGGGTGAGCTCGGTGTTCTACCCGCTGCTGAAGGAGGGCATCCACGGCCCGATCGGCAAGACCATCGACGTGGTGGCGATCCTCGGCACGCTGTTCGGCGTGGCCGTGTCGCTCGGCCTCGGGTCGAGCCAGGTGGCGGCGGGCCTGAACGAGCTTCTCGGCACCGGCGACGGTCCGGGCGTGCAGATCACCATCATCATCGTCCTGACCGCGGTCGCGGTGTGTTCGATCATCGCGGGCCTCGACAGCGGGGTGAAGCTCCTGTCGAACATCAACATCGGCATGGCCGTGGCGCTGATGGCCTTCGTGCTGGTGGCGGGCTCGACCCTGTTCCTGCTGCGCGGCATCGTCGAGACGGCGGGCATCTACCTGTCCAACCTGCCGCGGCTCGCGTTCTGGAACGACATGCTGGCCGACGTCACGCCCAACACCGACGCGTGGGGCTGGCAGGGCAGCTGGACGGTGTTCTACTGGGCGTGGACCGTGACCTGGTCGCCGTTCATGGGCCTCTTCGTGGCGCGCATCTCGTACGGGCGGACGATCCGCGAGTTCGTGATGGGCGTGCTGCTGGCCCCGTCGCTGTTCACGCTCGTGTGGTTCTCCATCTTCGGCTGGCAGGCGATGGAATTCGACGGCATCGGTGCCGCGGCGCGCGCGCAGATGGGCGATGCGGCGGGCCAGATCAGCTCGGCAGTGGCGGAATCGATCCCGCTGGCGATGTTCGCCTTCCTCGAGAACTTCCCCTTCGCGACCTTCCTGCAGGGTTTCGCGGTGATCATCGTGGCGATCTTCTTCGCCACGTCGTCGGACTCCGCCTCGCTCGTGGTCGACATGCTCTGCACCGGGGAATCCGATGCGGGCCCGGTGCCGCAGCGGCTGTTCTGGGGGATCGCCGAAGGCACGATCGCGGTCCTGCTGATCATGCTGGCGGGGCAGGCGGGCCTGACCGCGCTGCAGCAGGTCATCACGGTCGTGGGTCTGCCGGTGTTCTGCCTCGTGTTCCTGATGATCCCCTCGGTCATCATGGGCCTCATGGCCGAGGACATCGACTACATCACGGTCGGCATGCGGCCGCAGCCCTCGGACCTGCATCCCGAGGACGACGCGACGTCCGTCTACGACAGCCCGCGCTCCAAGCCGGCGCCCGGCGCGGCGGAGTAGGACCCGAGCGGGCGGCGCTGCCGCCCGTCCCCGTCGAAATTGGCCGGGTCGAGCCACGCCGCGAGGCGTGCGCGGCGATCCGGCCATTCGCCGTCGAGGATCGAGAACCACGCGGTATCGCGGTTGCGCCCCTTCACCACGGTCGCCTGCCGGTGGATGCCCTCGAAAGTGAAGCCAAGCCGTTCGGCGGCCCGGCGCGAGGGCGCGTTGAGCGCGTCGCACTTCCACTCGTAGCGGCGGTATCCGAGCTCGTCGAAGGCGCGCGCCATCATCAGGTACATGGCCTCGGTCGACATGACGCTGCGCTGGAGCCGCGGCGACCACGTGATCCAGCCGACCTCGACGCTGGCCGCCTCGGGCGCGATGCGCAGGTAGGAACACGTGCCGACGGGCCGGCCCGCCGCGTCGAGGACGGTGTGGTAGAGCGGGTCCTCGCTCGCCTCCATGGCGACGAGGCGCGCGCGCATCTCCGCCGCGTCTCGCGGCGGCTCGAGCGAGAGGTAGGTCCAGTTGCGCCCGTCCTCCTGCGCGTAGGCCTCATGAAGGGCCTCCGCGTGGTCCGGCGAGACCGGAACCACGCTGCAGGTGCGCCCCCGCATGGGCGTGCGCGGCGGCCGCGGCCGGGGCAGGTCGAGGTCGGCCGGCGGGCCGACCGGCAGCCCGAACGCGTTCTCCACCATGCCGCGGGTCAGCCGAACACGCGGCCGAGCGCGCCGTCGACGGCGGTCACGATCTCGTCGATGTCGTCCTTCGTGGCGATCAGCGCCGGCGAGAAACACAGCGTGTTGTTCCTTCCCGGGATCGAGCGGTTGGTCGCGCCGATGATGACGCCCTGCGCCATGCAGTCGGCGACGACCTTCTTCACCAGCGGCTCGGACACGGGGTCCCTGCTCTCGCGGTCCGAGACAAGCTCGGCGCCGAGGAACAGCCCCTTGCCGCGCACGTCGCCGACCACCTTGTGGCGGTCCATCAGGTCGTGCAGCCGCGCGGTCATGTAGGCGCCCATGCGCTCGGTGTTCCCCAGCAGGTCCTCGTCCTCGATGATGCGCATGTTCTCCATCGCCGCGGCCGGCCCGGCGGTGCAGCCGCCGAAGGTCGAGATGTCGCGGAAATAGTCCATCGGGTCCGTCTCGTCGGTCTTGAACAGGTCGAAAACGGCTTCCGTGGTCACGAGGCAGGCGATCGCGGCGTAGCCCGAGGCGACACCCTTGGCCATGGTCACCATGTCGGGCTCGATCCCGTAATGCTGGTAGCCGAACCAGGTGCCGGTGCGGCCGATGCCGCACACGACCTCGTCGATGTGCAGGAGGATGTCGTACTTGCGGCAGATCTCCTGCACCCGCGGCCAGTAGCCTTCGGGAGGGGCGATCACGCCGCCGCCGGCGGTCACCGGCTCGAGGCAGAGCGCGCCGACGGTGTCGGGGCCCTCGCGCAGGATCACCTTCTCGATCTGGTCGGCGGCCCATTCGCCGTAATTCTCGGACGGCGCGCCCTCCTGCTCGTGGCGGCGGTATTCGAGGCAGTGCGGCACCCGGACGAAGCCGGGCGCGAAGGGGCCGTACTGCGCGTTGCGCTCGTCCTGCCCGCCCGCCGAAAGGCAGCCGATGGTGGTGCCGTGGTAATCGCGGTCGCGGAACAGGATCTTGTGCTTCTGGCCGCCGTAGCGCTTGTGCGCGATCTGGCGGACCATCTTGAATGCCTTCTCGTTCGCCTCGGACCCGGAGTTGCAGTAGTAGACCCGGCTCATGCCCGGCATCTTGCCGATCAGCCGCTCGGCAAAGAGTGCGCCCGGCACGCTGCCCATGGCGCCCGCGAAATAGTTCATCTTGCAGAGCTGGTCGTAGACGGCGCGGGCGATCTCCTCGCGGCCGTAGCCCACGTTCACCGTCCAGACCGCGCCCGAGACGGCGTCGAGATGCTCCTTGCCCGCCTGGTTCCAGACGCGCAGGCCCTTGCCCTCGATGATGATGTTCGGATCCGAGACTTCCCAGGGCTTGTGCTGGCTCAGGTGGTGCCAGACATGGGCCTTGTCGGCGGTGACGATGTGGCTCAGGTCGTTCGCGCTGAGGGTGCCGTCCATCGGTGTCTCCTGTGGTTCTGGGCGCGGGCATCCCGCCGCCGATTCCCGGACCGGGTTTGATCAAATCCTGCCCCATGGCACGGGGTCCCGACAAGGGGCGGTGCACGCGGAGGCCTGCCCGGGCTTGACTCGCGCCCGCCCGGGCGCGAAGGGACGGCGCATGAGCCTCACCCTGATCCAGGTTGCCGCCGGCGGCGCGGTGGGCGCGGTCCTACGCCACCTGACCGGCCTCGCCGCCATGCGCGCGATGGGCCCCGGCTTTCCGTGGGGCACGCTCTGCGTGAACGTCGCGGGATCGTTCCTCATGGGCGCGCTCGTCGTCCTCCTGGCCGAGTACGGCGGCACGCGGCTCGCGCCGCTCCTCATGACCGGGCTCCTCGGCGGGTTCACGACGTTCTCGGCCTTCTCGCTCGACGCGGTCACGCTGTGGGAACGGGGCGACGCGACGCTCGCCGCGACCTATGTCGCGGCCTCGGTCGGCCTGTCTCTGGTGGCGCTTCTTGCCGGGCTCGCCGCGGCGCGGGGGGCCTTCGCATGAGCGGCGTGCAGACGATCACGGTCGGGCCGGGCGACGGCGACCAGCGGCTCGACCGCTGGCTCAAGCGGATGTTCCCGCACCTCGCCCAGGGGCGGATCGAGAAGATGTGCCGCAAGGGCGAGCTGCGGGTCGACGGCGGACGGGTCAAGGGATCGACCCGCCTGCAGGTCGGCCAGCAGGTGCGCATCCCGCCGCTGCCCGAACCGGGCGAGGTGTCCTCGCAGCCGAAGCCCTCGGTCTCGGACGCCGATGCGCGGATGATCCGCGAGGCGGTGCTCTACCGCGACGACCACATCATCGCGCTGAACAAGCCGCCGGGCCTGCCGGTGCAGGGCGGTTCGGGACAGACCCGCCACGTGGACGGGCTGTCCGAGGCGCTGCGCTTCGGCTACGACGAGAACCCCCGGCTGGTGCACCGGCTCGACCGCGACACGTCGGGGGTTCTGCTCATGGCGCGCACGCGGGCGGTGGCCAAGGAGCTGACCGCCGCCTTCCGGGCGCGCGAGACGCGCAAGATCTACTGGGCGGTGGTGGCGGGCGTGCCGCAACCGCGCATGGGCACCGTGCGCTACGGGCTCGTGAAGGCGCCGGGCCACGGCAAGGGCGGCGAGGGCGAGAAGATGCGCTGCCTGCATCCCGACGCGGTTGCCGGCACCGAGGGCGCCAAGCACGCCACGACCGACTATGCCGTCCTGTCCGAACTCGGCCGCCGCGCGTCCTGGGTCGCGCTCGTGCCGGTCACGGGGCGCACGCACCAGCTGCGCGCGCACATGGCGGAACTCGGCCACCCGATCGTCGGCGACGGAAAGTACGGCGGATCGGGGCAGGAGAACCTCGGCGACGGCTGGGGGGCGCAGCTCGGCGGCGAGATCAGCCGCAAGCTGCACCTGCACGCGCGGTCGCTGGCGCTGACCCATCCCGTGAGCGGCGCGCGGCTGCAGATCACCGCGCCGCTGCCGGACCACATGGCGCGGACATGGGACTACGTCGCCTGGAACCCGGCCGACGTGCCCACGGACCCGTTCGCGGAGGACGCATGACCGACCTGCGCCTCGTCATCTTCGACGTCGACGGCACGCTTGTCGACAGCCAGGCCGACATCCTCGCGGCCATGGGCGTGGCCTTCGACGCGGCCGGGCTGGTCGCGCCGGGCCGGGCCGAGGTGCTGGGCATCGTCGGGCTGTCGCTTCCTGAGGCCTTCGCCCGGCTGGTGCCGGCCGCGGACGCCGAGACGCGCGCGCACATGACCGCCGCCTACAAGGGCGCCTATGCGGACCTGCGGCAGCGGCAGAGCGTCGACGCCTCCTCGCCGCTCTATCCCGGCGTGCGGTCCGTTCTCGATGCGCTCGACGCGCAACCGGGCATGCTGCTCGGCATCGCCACGGGCAAGTCGCGGCGCGGGCTGCGGGCGGTGCTCGAGGGGCACGGGCTCGCGGGGCGCTTCGTCACCACGCAGACCGCCGACGACCACCCGTCGAAGCCGCATCCGGCGATGATCGCCGCCGCGCTGGCCGAAACCGGCTGCGACCCGCGCGCGGCCGTCATGGTGGGCGACACCGAATACGACATGGCCATGGCGCGCGCCGCGGGCGTGACCGCCATCGGCGTCGGTTGGGGCTATCACGACCGCGCGCGCCTCGGCGCCGCGCATCACCTGATCGCGGGCATCGACGAGCTTCCGCCCCTTCTCGATCTCGTGTGGGAGGACGCATGAGCGAGTGGGCTCCGAAACGGTTCTGGACCAGGGCCGAGGTCGCCGAGGAACCGCAGGGCTTTGCCGTGCGGCTCGACGGGCGCGGCGTCCGGACCCCGGCCAAGGCGCCGCTGGTCCTGCCCTCGCGGGCCATGGCCGAGGCGGTGGCCGGCGAATGGCAGGCGCAGGGCGAACGGATCGATCCCCTGACCATGCCGGTCACCCGGGGGGCCAACGCGGCCATCGACAAGCTCTCGGTGCAGCACGCCGAGGTCGCCGACATGCTGGCCGAATACGGCGATGCGGACCTCCTGTGCTACCGTGCCGACGCGCCCGCCGAACTCGTGGCGCGGCAGGCGGCGGCATGGGACCCGTTGCTCGACTGGGCGGCCGGACGCTTCGGCGCGCGCCTCGAGCCGCGAACCGGGCTCATGCACGCGCCGCAGGATGCCGACGCGCTGGCACGGCTGCGCGCCGAGGTGCACGCGCTCGACCGGTTCGCGCTCGCGGCGTTCCACGACCTCGTGTCGCTGTCGGGATCGCTGGTGATCGGCCTTGCCGCCGAACAGGGCGCGTTCGCGACCGACGATCTCTGGGTGCGCTCGCGCATCGACGAGACCTGGCAGCAGGAGCTCTGGGGCGAGGACGAGGAAGCCGCGATGGCGGCCGAACACAAGCGCCGCGCCTTCCTCGATGCCGTGCGCTTTCTCGCGCTCGCCCGCGCCTCCTGAAGCGCGCCCGCGGGCTGCACGACCCTGCGGCACTTGCTGAAATGGGCTGCAATGGTGCCCGGCTTTGGCTTGACCTCTGGAAACGATTGCGACCAAACTCGCGGCACTGAAGGGGAGGGAACCCCACTTTGGTATGGCTTCGGCCCCGTTCTGGGGCCGCACGATCCCGGAAAGGGATCCGTCTCTCGGATGAGAACCGTCTCTAGCAAAGAGGCGGCACAAAACAGGAAGAGGTTAAGATGAAAAAATCCGTCATCCTTGGCGCCTTGACCGTTGCCGGTCTCGCCGCCGGAGCGGCAGGTGCAGCGACGCTCGACGACGTCAAGGCGCGCGGCAAGCTGAACTGCGGCGTGACCACGGGCCTCGTCGGCTTTGCAGCTCCGGACGCGAACGGCGAGTGGAACGGGTTCGACGTGGCCGTGTGCCGCGCGGTCGCCGCCGCGGTGCTGAGCGACCCGACCGCCGTCGAATTCGTTCCGACCACCGGCAAGACACGCTTCACCGCCCTCGCCTCGGGCGAGATCGACCTGCTGGCGCGCAACACGACCTGGACGTTCTCGCGCGACGTCGACCTGAAGTTCGAGTTCGTCGGCGTGAACTACTACGACGGCCAGGGCTTCATGGTGCCCAAGGAGCTCAACGTCTCCTCGGCCAAGGAACTCGGCGGCGCGACCGTCTGCATCCAGACCGGCACGACGACCGAGCTGAACCTCGCGGACTACTTCCGCAAGAACAACATGGAATACACGCCGGTCCCGATCGAGACCAACGCCGAGGCGCAGCAGCAGTACCTGGCCGGTGCCTGCGACGTCTACACCACCGATGCCTCCGGCCTCGCGGCGACGCGCGCGGCCTTCGAGAACCCGGGCGACCACGTGGTCCTGCCCGAGATCATCTCGAAGGAGCCGCTCGGCCCGCTCGTGCGCCACGGCGACAACGACTGGGGCGACATCGCGCGCTGGACGCTGAACGCGCTGATCGCCGCAGAGGAATACGGCATCACTTCGGCCAACATCGAGGAACTGTCGGCAGGCACCGACAACCCGGAGATCAACCGGATCCTCGGCACCGAGGGCAATCTCGGCGAGATGCTGGGCCTCGACAACGAATGGGCCAAGCGCGCCATCGCGGCGGGCGGCAATTACGGCGAGATCTTCGCCCGCAACATCGGCGAGTCGACACCGATCGGCCTCTCGCGCGGCCTGAACGCGCAGTGGACCGACGGCGGCCTGCTCTACGCACCGCCGTTCCGCTGACCAAGACTTCGGAGGGCGCGGGTCATCATGGCCCGCGCCCTTCTTCCTGAGGACCAGGACAAGAACCACGCCCGTGGCGCGCCAGGAGGGATCAACCCGCCGGCGACAACGGCCCGGGCGCCAACAGGGATACATCGATGACCACACTCAGCGACCCGCCGGTCGAGTCGTTCCGGCTTTCGATGCTGTTGAACGACACGCGCTACCGCTCGTACACGTTCCAGTTCATCGCACTCCTCTGCGTGCTCGGGCTGTTCGCCTGGCTCGGGGCCAACCTCGCGGCGAACCTGCGGGCCGCGGGCCTGAACATCAGCTACGACTTCCTCGGCGACCCGTCCGGGTACGACATCAACCAGACGATGATCGCCTACACCAGCCAGTCGAGCCACCTGCGGGCCTCGATCGTCGGGCTGCTGAACACGCTTCTCGTGTCGATCCTCGCCTGCATCACCGCGACGATCATCGGCGTGACCGCGGGCGTGCTGCGGCTGTCCAACAACTGGCTCGTGCGGAAGCTGATGGCGGTCTATGTCGAGGCGTTCCGCAACGTGCCGGTGCTGATCTGGATCATCATTATATTCACGGTGATGACTGCCGTGGCGCCGGCGCCGAGCGCCTTCCGGGGCGACGATCCGGACGCCTCCATGCTGTTTGGCATGATCGCCTTCACCAATCGCGGCGTCTACGTGCCGAAGCCGGTCTTCGAGGCCGCGGGCTGGATCGTGCTGGCGGTGTTCCTCGCCTCCGTGGTCGCGGCGATCCTCTACCGCCGCTACGCGCGCAAGCTGCTCTACGACACCGGGCGGCTGCTGCCCACGGGCTGGCCGACGCTTGCCATCCTCGTGCTGCCGGCGCTCCTGCTCTACTTCGTGCTCGGGCGGCCCATCGGGCTCGACGTGCCGACGCTCGGCGGCTTCAACTTCAGCGGCGGGATCAACCTGCTGGGCTCGCTCATCGCGCTGTGGTTCGCGCTGGCCATCTATACCGGGGCCTTCATCGCCGAGAACGTCCGGGCCGGCATCCAGTCGGTCAGCCGCGGCCAGACCGAGGCGGCCGCATCGCTGGGCCTGCGCCCGCGCCGGATCATGAACCTCGTGATCCTGCCGCAGGCGCTGCGGGTGATCGTGCCGCCGCTGATCTCGCACTACCTCAACATCACCAAGAACTCGTCGCTCGCCATCGCCGTCGGCTACATGGACCTCACGGGCACGCTGGGCGGCATCACGCTGAACCAGACCGGCCGCGCGATCGAGACGATCCTCCTGCTGATGCTGTTCTACCTCGCGATCAGCCTGACGATCTCGGCGGTGATGAACGTCTACAACAATGCCGTGCGGCTGAAGGAGCGCTGAGATGAGCGACACGCACGCCCAATCGGTCGGCTGGGTCCGAGACTCCCTGATCGATCAGCAGCCGCCGCCCGACGCCGAACGCGGCATCGTCCGGTGGATGCGCGCCAACCTGTTCTCGACGATCCCGAACGCCCTCCTGACGCTCGTCGCGCTCTGGTGCCTCTACGAGCTCCTGTCGGGGGTGGTGCCGTGGTTCGCCAACGGCATCTGGAACGCGCCGTCGCTGTCCGCCTGCCGCGAGATGCTGCAGGGCGCCACCGGCGGCTGCTTCGCGGTGCTGGCGGAGCGGTGGAACCAGCTGCTGTTCGGTTTCCAGTACCCGTCCGAGATCTACTGGCGCCCGGCGCTCGCCTTCGCGCTCCTCTTCGTCGCGATCGCGCCGGTGCTGTTCCGCAAGACGTTCCCGGCGCAGATGCTCGTCTTCACCGCGATCTACCCGTTCCTCGCCTACTGGCTGATCTGGGGCGGCTCGCTGCTGGTGCCGGTCACCGCGGCGCTGGGCTTCGTGCTGGGCTACCTCGTCTACGCGCGGTTCGTCGCGCAGAGCTTCGCGCTCGGCTTCTTCGGGGCCATCGCGGCGGCGCTGCTCTTCTGGTGGCTGACGGGGTTCCTCGACTTCGACGGGATCCTGGCGCTGCAATCGGTGGACAGCCGGAACATGGGCGGCTTCATGCTGAACCTGATCCTCGGCACGGTCTGCGTGGCGCTGTCGATCCCCTTCGGCATCGCGCTGGCGCTCGGGCGCCAGTCGCGCATGCCGATCATCAAGTGGATCTGCGTCGCGTTCATCGAGTTCGTGCGCGGCGTGCCCCTCATCACGCTCCTCTTCGTGGCGAACGTGGTGCTGGCCTACTTCCTGCCGCCGGGGACGAATTTCGACCTGATCCTGCGGGTGATCATCATGATCACCATGTTCGCCTCGGCCTACATCGCCGAGGTGATCCGCGGCGGTCTCGCGGCGCTGCCGCGCGGGCAGTACGAGGCGGCGGACTCGCTCGGGCTCGACTACGCCCAGGCGATGCGGCTCATCATCCTGCCGCAGGCGCTGAAGATCTCGATCCCCGGGATCGTCAACGTGGCGGTCGGCCTCTTCAAGGACACCACGCTCGTCTCGATCATCTCGATGTTCGACCTCGTCGGCATGATCCGCGGGCCGATCCTCGCCTCGACCGAGTGGAACGGGGTCTACTGGGAACTGCTGGGCTTCGCGGCGCTGCTGTTCTTCGTCACCTGCTACGGCATTTCGCAATACTCGCAGTGGCTCGAGCGCCAGCTCGCCACCGACCGTCGATAGGAGAGAGCCCATGACCGACGCCGCCACCCACGCCCCCGACGCCCCGCAGATGAAGGTGTCGAACGAGGTCGCCATCTCGATCCAGAAGATGAACAAGTGGTACGGCACGTTCCACGTGCTGCGCGACATCGACCTGACCGTGCACCGCGGCGAGCGCATCGTCATCGCCGGCCCCTCGGGGTCGGGCAAGTCGACGCTCATCCGCTGCATCAACGCCCTGGAGGAACACCAGCGCGGGCGGATCGAGGTGGACGGCACGGTGCTGTCCTCGGACATCAAGAACATCGACACGATCCGGTCCGAGGTCGGGATGGTGTTCCAGCACTTCAACCTCTTTCCGCACCTCACCATCCTCGAGAACTGCACGCTGGCGCCGATCTGGGTGCGCAAGGTGCCGAAGCACGAGGCGGACAAGACCGCGATGCACTTCCTCGAGAAGGTGAAGATCCCCGAACAGGCGGACAAGTATCCCGGCCAGCTCTCGGGCGGACAGCAGCAGCGGGTGGCGATCGCGCGGTCGCTCTGCATGAAGCCGCGGATCATGCTCTTCGACGAGCCGACCTCGGCGCTCGATCCCGAGATGATCAAGGAGGTGCTCGACACCATGGTCGAGCTCGCCGAGGAGGGCATGACGATGATCTGCGTCACCCACGAGATGGGCTTCGCCCGCCAGGTGGCGAACCGGGTGATCTTCATGGACCAGGGCCAGATCGTCGAGCAGAACGAGCCCGAGGCGTTCTTCAACAACCCGCAGAACCCGCGGACCCAGCTCTTCCTGAGCCAGATCCTCGGGCACTGACGCCCGCTCGCGGGCGCGCCGGCGACCCCGGCGCGCCTCAGCCGTGCACGTGGCTCCAGACCGCGGAGATCGCGACCGATCCCTCGCCGACCGCGCTCGCCACGCGCTTGACCGACCCCGCCCGCACGTCGCCCGCGGCGAAGATGCCGGGATGCGACGTGGCATAGGGCTGGGAGGCGCCCGCCTCCGCCCCGGTCAGGACGAAGCCCTTGTCGTCGAGCGCCACGCAGTCCCGCAGCCATGCGGTATTGGGCGCCGCTCCCGCCATCACGAAGAGACCGCCGGTCGCGAGCCGCCAGTCCTGCCCGGCATTGCGGTCGTGCACCGTGATGGCGGTCAGGCTCTCCGCGCCGTGCAGCGCGGTCACCTCTGTGCGCAGGTGGATCGTGATGCGCGGATGCGCCCGGAGCCGCGACAGGAGGTAGTCGGACATGGACGCGGCCAGCGTCCCGCCGCGCACGAGGACATGGACGTGGCGGGCGCTCCGGGCGAGGTGCATGGCCGCCTGCCCGGCGGAATTGCCGCCGCCGATCACCGCCACGTCGCGGTCCCGGCAGAACCGCGCCTCGATCTCGGTCGCGGCATAGTAGACGCCCGCGCCCTCGAAATGCTCGAGCCGCTCCAGCGCCATGCGCCGGTACTGCACGCCCGTGGCCACCACCACCGCGCGCGCCTCGACCGAGCGGCCGTTGTCGAGCGTCGCGCGGAACGCGCCGTCCGGCAGGTCCGCGAGCGACACGACGCGGCGGGGCATGGCGAAGCGGGTGCCGAACTTCATCGCCTGCACCTCGCCCCGCGCCACCAGGTCGGCCCCGGCGATGCCGGTCGGGAACCCCATGTAGTTCTCGATCCGGCTCGACGTGCCCGCTTGCCCGCCGATGGCGATCTCCTCGATCACGAGCGCCGACAGTCCCTCCGCGCCCGCGTAGACCGCGGCGGCGGTGCCCGCGGGACCCGCGCCCACGATCAGCACGTCGAACCGCCCCGCGTCGGCGATCGGCAGGTCGAGCCCCAGCGCCTCGGCCAGCGCCTGCGGCGTCGGATCGCGCATCGCGACGCCGCGCCCGAGGATCACCAGCGCCGCGTCCTCGGGCATGGCGCAGTCGCGCGCGAGGGCCCGCGCCTCGTCCGAGCCGAGATCGAGCTCGCGCACGGGCAGCCGGTTCCGCGCGGCGAAGGTCGCGATGGCCCGCAGGTTGCGCGAGGTCTCGAGCCCGACGAGGATGAGCCCCCCCTCCTTGCTCTCGACGATGCGGCGGCGGCGCGCGGCGAGCACCGTCACCACGATGTCCGACATCTCGGGCATTTCCGACATGAGCCGCAGCATGGTGGCGCGCGGCACCGACAGCATCGTCGTGTCCGTCACCGCGCGCGCGCCGAGCAGCGCCTTGCCGCCCTGCAGGAAGCCCAGCTCGCCGAAGAACTGCGTGGGCCCGAGCGTGGCGCCGCCATAGCGCGAGCCGGTCGCGGGATCGACCGCCTCGAGTTCGCCCGCGAGGATGTAGAGGAACCGGTCCATGGGCGCGCCCGGCTCCTGCACCGTCGCGCCCGCCGGGACCTCGACCCGCGTGCCGTGCCGCTCGAGCGCGCGCACGTGGTCGGGCTCGAGCGGCGTGCGCACGAGGGTGGCGAGATCGGCGGCGAAACTTTCCATGTGCAGGGCTCCGGCAGGCGGGCCCGGCGCCCGCGCGGCGAAGCATAGCACGCCGCCGCGCGGCGTCACCGCGCCCGCGGGCACCGGCCGCTCCCCGGGCCGCGATGGCCTCGGCTCCGCCCTTCTTCTTGGCGGAAATATCCCGGGGAGCGCGAGGGGCTGGCCCCTCGCCGGCGGGACGGTCGGGCCCGGGGCGCCGCCCTCAGGCGCCGGCGCGGCCGAACAGGCCGGTCAGGCTCTGCGCCACGAGGCCGCGCACCGAGGGGCGCGTCTCGGCCGTGAAGGGCACCGGGCGGCAGACCTCCATCGCCGCCACGCCCACGCGCGCGGTGAGCGCGCCGTTCACCACGCCCTCGCCGAAGCGGCGTGACACCCGCGCCAGCATGCCGCCGCCGAGGATCGGCTCGATCAGGTCGTCGCCCACCGCGACGGCGCCCGTCGCCACGAGGTGCGAGAAGACGGCCCGCGTCAGCCGCCAGGACCCGAGCGTGCCGGAGCGGCCGCCATAGATTTCGGCGATGCGGCGGATCATGCGCAGGTTGGCGGCGAGCGCCGACAGCACGTCCGCGAAAGCGAGCGGCACGAAGGCGGTGACCGCCGCCACCTGGCGCGCGGCGGCCTGCACCTCGCGCCGGGCCGCGGCGTCGAGCGGGGCGAGCAGCTCGGTCTCGGCCAGGGCCAGCAGCGCCTCGCCGTCGAACACCTCCTCGGACCGCTCGGCCAGCCGGTCGCGGCCCCAGCGCGTCTCCTCGCGGCCGGAATAGAGCTTCACGAGCCGCGTGGTCACCGAGCGCGCCGCCTCGACCGAGCCCGAGGCGCGGGCGGCGGCGGCGTCGCGGTGCAGGTCGTCGAGCCGCGCGAGCCGCGCGAAGGCGGCGAGCTCCTTGACCACGATGGCGAGCGCGACGAGCGCGAAGAGCCCGAACAGCACGCCCACCGCGAGCCCGAGCCACGCGTTCTCGGTCACGAGCCGGGTGACGAAGTTCCACGCCATGATCGAGGCCACGGTCACGACGATGGCGACCGCGAGCCGCCAGAACCAGCGGGCGAGCCGCGACGGGCGCCGCGCGGCGATGGTCGCCGCCGCCTGCATCGCCGCGCCCTGCGGCGGTTCCTCGGGCCCGAGATCGGGCACGGGCGGCGCCTCGGCCGGCCCCGCGGCCGGGCGCTCCGCCTCGTCGATGTCGAACAGGACCGGTCCGCGGCGTCTGTCACTCATGGGGGATGCCCTCGCGCGACCAGTGGAAATGGATGTCGGCCAGGCCCTCGTCGTTGCCCGCGCCGTCGGTGCGCGCGATCTCGGCAAAGCCCTCCCGCGCGTAGAAGCGCCGCGCGCGCTCGTTCCGCGCGAAGGTCCAGAGGCGCAGCTCGGGGCTGCGGTCCTTGGCGTCGTCGACCAGCCGCCGGCCGATGCCCTGTCCCTGCGCCTCGGCCGCGATCATCAGCGCGTGCACGTAGGCGCCCTCGCGCGCAAGGAATCCGAGGATGCGCCGTTCCGGCGCCTCGGCCACGGTGACCCAGCCGGCCTCGATCATGCGGCCCGCCTCGGCGATGTCCTCGGCGGCCGAGCGCAGGCGCGGCTTCCACGGCACGTCCTCGACCGCATCTGTCAGAAGCGCGCCGAGGCGGCCTGCATCGGTCGGTCGGGCGGGGCGGAGCGTCAGCGCGGTCACAGCCGGTCCCCGATCAGGAACTGCGCCGCGCGGTCGAGCCGGATGTGCGGCGGCCCCTCGCCGGGTTTCAGCGTGAGCGGCGCGGGCGCGAAGCTCATGATGCCGTACTCGCCGTCGAGCCAGCGCTCCGCCCCCTCGCGCGCCGGCGACAGGAGCCGCGCCGGATCCTCGGGCAGCTCGCCCGGGTAGAACGCGGCGCTGCGCCCGGTGTCGAGCAGGGTGCCGCGGACGCAGTCGAGCGCCTCGCCCTGGTGCTGGCGCGTCTCCTCGACGGTGGCGCGCAGCGCGGCGATCGCCATCGACTGCGTCTCGGCCCCGGCAAAGCGCGCGCGCTCGGCCGCGTCGCGCGTCAGCGCCGCCATGATCGCCGCGAGCCGCGGGTGCTGGCGGTGGTGCAGGTGGTCGGCCTTGGTGGCGGCAAAGAGGATCTTCTCGACCCGCTTGCCCACCAGAAGCTGGGACAGGAACGCGTTGCGCCCCGGCCGGAAGGCGCCGAGGATGTCGGCCATGGTGCGGCGCAGGTCCTCGACCGCCTGCGGTCCCTTGTGGATGGCGCCGAGCGCGTCGACCAGCACGATCTGCCGGTCGATGCGGGCGAAGTGGTCGCGGAAGAACGGCTTGACCACGCGGGCCTTGTAGGCCTCGAACCGCCGCTCGAACTCGCGCCAGAGCGACCGGCGCGGGGCAGCGTCGAGGGGCGGAAGCGGCGCGAAGGTCAGGACCGGGCTTCCCGCGAGGTCGCCGGGCAGCAGGAAGCGCCCGGGCGTGCAGTCGGAATAGCCCGCGCGCCGCGCGGCGTTCAGCGTGTCGGTGAAGCTGTCGGCGAGCGCGCGGGCGCGGACCTCGTCGAGCTCGGCGCCCGCGTCCTCGGCCCGTGCCATGGCGATGAAGTCCTGCGCCATGGGCCGCGCGGCGTTCCGGGCGAGGGTCTCCTCGCTCCACTGCCGGTAGGTCTTGTCGAGAAGCCCGAGGTCCAGCAGCCATTCGCCGGGATAGTCGACGATGTCGAGATGCACCGTGCGCGCCCCCTGGAATCCGGCGAGCAGGCCGCGCGGACGCACCCGGAACGACAGGCGCAGCTCGCTGATCGCGCGGGTCGAATCGGGCCAGCGGGGCGTGGGGGCGGTGAGCGCGCCCAGATGCGCCTCGTAGTCGAAGCGCGGCAGGGTGTCGTCGGGCTGCGGTTGCAGGAACGCCGCCTCGATCCGCCCGTCGGCGGCGGCGAGGAGCTGCGGCATGCGGCCCCGGTCGGTGAGGTTCGCCACGAGCGAGGTGATGAAGACGGTCTTTCCCGACCGCGCGAGTCCGGTCACGCCGAGCCGCACCACCGGTTCGAGGAAGGTCTCGGACACCGTGCCGGTCACGTTCTCCACGCCCGTGCGCAGGCGGTCGGCGATGTCTCCGAGGATCACGAGGAGGCTCCGTGGGTCATGTCCAGCCCTAGATAGAGACCGCGCGCGCCGGATGCCAGTGCTGCGGCCCTCTGGCGGATAGGGCGCCGCGGCGATAGGGTCGCGCGCATGAACGTGCCGGCGGTGACCTTTTCCGACGACCAGGCACAGGCCTGGGACAACGTCGCCGCGATGCTGCGCGGGGCGGGCATCGACCTTGTCCGCGGGCAGGTGCTGCCCGCGAAGGGCGGCTCGGGCCGGCTGATGGCGCTCATGGGCAAGGCCGGGTCGGGCAAGACGCTGCTTCTGGCCGAACTCTGCAAGGCGCTGGCCGACGCGGGCGTCGAGCTCGTGTCGGGCGACTACGAGAGCCGGCGGAAGCGCGAGCGGCGCACGCTCGCGGTGCTCGCGCCCACCAACAAGGCGGCGAGCGTCCTGCGACTGCGCGGCGTGCCGGCGACCACGATCCATCGCATCCTCTACACGCCGGTCTACGATCCCGAATACGAGCGCATCGCCGAGTGGCTCATGGGCAATGCCGAACGCCCGTCGATCGAAGGACTGACCGACGAGGCGCTGGACCGCGCGCAGGCCTCCTACGAGGCCCACAGTTCCGTGCCGGCGGCGCTGGCGGCGGCGGGGCTGCGCGGCTCGGACTTCATCTCGGGCTGGAAACGGCGGGAAGAGCCGCTCGACATCGGCTTCGTGGACGAGGCGTCGATGCTGGACGACCGGCAGGTGGAGGACCTGCGCGAGATCTTTCCCAACCTCGTCCTCTTCGGCGATCCTGCGCAGCTCGCCCCGGTGAACCAGTCGGGCAAGATGGTGTTCGACGATCTCGACGCGTCGCAGAAGCTGGAACTGAACCGCATCCACCGGCAGGCGGCGGACAACCCGATCCTCGACCTCGCCCATGCGCTCGCCGATCCGGCACTGGGCTTCGAGGACTTCGAACGCCTGGTGGAGCGCAAGGCGGCCGAGGACGACCGCGTGGTCTGGGGCAGCCGGGTCGAGGTCGACCTGATGGCGCGCTCGCCGGTCCTCGTCTGGCGCAACGCCACGCGCATCCGGCTCATCAATGCCTTCCGCGCGGTGCACGGCGCGCCCGAGACAGAGCTCCTCGAGGGCGAGCCGCTGATCTGCGACGGGCTCGAGCTGCCGCTCAAGCACCGCAAGAAACGGCTCGACCTCGAGGCGCGCGGGCTCATCAAGGGCGCGCAGGTGATCTATCTCGGCCCTGGCAAGAAGCCCGGCTTCTCGCGGCTGCACGTCATGGGGGCCGAGGAACCGCGGATCTCGGCCGCCTCGATCGTGAAGATCGAGAAGCCCGACACCGAGGAGCCGTTCATCCCCTATGCCGCGCGCATGGGCGCGGCCTTCCTGCACGGCGCGGCGGTGACGATCCACAAGGCGCAGGGCTCGCAATGGGAGAACGTGCAGGTCTTTGCGCCCGACCTCTACGCCGCCGCGCGCATGGGGCGCGTCGAGGCCGGCCAGCCCCTGTGGAAGCGGCTCGCCTACGTGGCGATCACGCGCGCGTCGGGCCGGCTGATCTGGGTCGTCCGCAACAGGCTGTCGCGGCCGACCGAGCCCCTGCGCACCGACGATCTCGAGGCGCCGGCGGCGCCCCTGCGCCTGTCGGCCGAGGACCCGCAGGACGCCTGAGCCGCCACCCGTGGCCGCTGCAGCCCGCGCACGCACAAGACCTGCCTGTTCCCGCCCGGATATGTGCGCTCATGCAGGGCATCGCTGCGCACAGGGCGCATGACGTGGCCGCCCGCACGACCTAGCTTTGGCCAGAAACCGGCCAATGCAGGAGGAGGTCATGGGACTTCTCGTCGACGGAGTTTGGCACGACAAGGGCTACGACACCGACAAGACGGGCGGAAAGTTCGTCCGCTCGGAAACGGCGTTCCGCAACTGGGTGACCGCGGACGGCACGCCCGGCCCCTCGGGCGAGGGCGGGTTCGAGGCCGAGAGCGGCCGCTACCACCTCTACGTCTCCTATGCCTGCCCGTGGGCGCACCGCGCGCTCATCTTCCGCAAGCTCAAGGGGCTCGAGGACCATATCGGCGTCTCGGTCGTGCATCCCGACATGCTGTCCGAGGGATGGGAGCTGCGCTCGGACTTTCCCGGAGCCACCGGCGACGCGCTGTTCGGCTTCGATTACCTGCGCGAGGTCTACCTCAAGGCCGACCCCGGGATCTCGGGGCGCGTGACGGTTCCCGTGCTCTGGGACCGCCAGCGCGAAACCATCGTGTCGAACGAATCGGCCGAGATCATCCGCATGCTCAACTCGGCCTTCGACGGCATCACCGGGAACCGCGAGGATTACTGGCCCGAGGACCTGCGCGACGCGATCGAGCCGGTGAACGCGCGCATCTACGACACGGTGAACAACGGCGTCTACAAGTCGGGCTTTGCCACCTCGCAGGAGGCCTATGACGAGGCGGTCCGACCGCTCTTCGACAGCCTCGACTGGATCGAGGACATCCTGTCGCGGAACCGCTACCTGATGGGCGCGCGCCTCACAGAGGCGGACTGGCGGCTCTTCACCACGCTGATCCGGTTCGACAAGGTCTATCACGGCCACTTCAAGTGCAACCGCAACCGGATCGTCGACTTCCCGAACCTCTGGGGCTACACCCGCGAGCTCTACCAGTGGCCGGGCGTGGCCGAGACGGTGAATTTCGACCACATCGTGCGGCACTACCATTACAGCCACGAGTCGGTGAATCCCTACCGGATCCTGCCCATCGGTCCCGATCTCGACCTCGACGCGCCGCACGGGCGCGGTCGGCTCGAGGCCGCCTGATCAGGACAGCCGGGTGGTCGCGCAATGCTCGACCAGGGCGGCGATGTCGTCGGGATCGGTGGCCGCCGGCAGATAGGCGCGCACGTTCGAGAACAGGTTGAAGATGTTGCCGTCCGAAAAGAACGTCCTGCGCGTGACGAAGATCACGCTGCAATCGGGGCGACGGTAGCTGGCGAAATCCGCCAGCGCCACCGCGCTGCCCTCGGCGATCTCGAGGTCGAGCACCATGGCATCGAAGGGGATGACGCAGAGAAGCCGCGCCGCCTCGCCCTGGCCGGCGGCGCACCAGACCGTGGCGCCCATCCTCTCGATGTGGCGGCGCCAGAGCGTGCACAGCGCGGTGCGGCTTTCGACGATGAGCACCTTCACGGAAATCGTCCCGACAGCTTGTCCCAGTGATACACCCTTATTTTCTGAATGTGTCATAAATCTGGGCCGATGCGTGTACCGAATTCCGGTCAGGCCCCGGGGTCCGCATGCTTGCCGGGCGCCGCGCGGGCGCTAGCGTCGGGCGCGATACGTCGCCTTTCCGAGGACCCGCCCATGCGCCGCACCGTCCGACCCGCCATCCTGTTCCTCTCTGCGGCCGCCTGCCTTGCCGGCCCGCTGTCGGCCCAGGAGGCGCCCTGCGGCGGCCCGTTCGACGCCTTCCTCGAGGCGGCGCGGCAGGAGGCGGTGGAACGCGGCGCCGACCCGGATGTCGCCGCGCGCTTCTTCGACGGGCTGCGGCAGGATCCCGATGTGCTGGCCGCGGACCGACGGCAGGGCATCTTCCAGGCGCCGTTCATCGACTTCTCGCGCCGGCTCATCAGCCAGAACCGCATCGAGCGCGGCCGGCAGCTGGCCGACCGGCACGCGGCGACCTTCGACGAGATCGAGCGCCGTTTCGGTGTCTCCCGCGGCATCCTCCTCGCCTTCTGGGCGTTCGAGACCGATTACGGCGCGGTGCAGGGCGATTTCAACACGGCGAACGCCCTCGCCACGCTCGCGCATGATTGCCGCCGGCCCGAGCTCTTCCGGCCGCAGCTTTTCGCTGCGCTCGAGCTCCACGCGCAGGGCGACCTCGATCCCGCGACCACGACCGGGGCCTGGGCGGGCGAGATCGGCATGGTGCAGATGCTGCCCGAGGACATCATCGAGAACGGCATCGACGGCGACGGGGACGGGCACGTTCGGCTCAAGTCCTCGCCCGAGGACGCGCTCCTGTCCGGGGCCAGCATGCTGGCGAGCCTCGGCTGGCGCGCGAACGAGCCGTGGCTCGAGGAGGTGGTGATGCCGGCGGAGTTCGACTGGCACGCCACGGGGCTCGAGACCACGCGCAGCGCGACGGACTGGGCCGCGGCGGGCGTTACGGCGCGCGACGGCAACATCGACCGGCCGGACCTGCCCGCGTCGATCGTCCTGCCGCAGGGCAGGGGCGGGCCTGCCTTCCTCGCCTATCCGAACTTCCGCGTGCTCTTCGAGTGGAACCAGAGCTTCACCTACGTCCTGACCGCCGCCTATTTCGCGACGCGCCTCGAGGGCGCGCAGATCTACGACGCGGGAAATCCCGCGCCCGGGCTCGACGGCGACGCGATGAAGCGGCTGCAGGAGGCGCTGCAGGCCCGCGGCCACGACGTGGGGGAGATCGACGGCATCCTCGGCGCCGGGACCCGCGCGGCGGTGCGCGACGTGCAGCGCGACCTGGGTCTTCCCGCGGATGCCTGGCCAACGCCCGGCCTGCTCGACCGCCTTTAGGACCCCGCGTCAGACCTGCTTCAGGAAGGCGGTGCTGTCGATCAGGTAGCGTTCGGACAGCGGCAGGCTCGCCGCGCCGAGCGTGCGGGCGTCGGGCCCGACCGTGCCCTCGACGATGGACGGCGCGTTGAGGCCCGCGAGGTTCATCCGCGCCAGAGCGGCGCGTGTCGCGTCGGTCAGCCGGGTACGGAAGGCGGAGGGCAGCCACCCGTCGATCATCACCAGGTCGAAATCGACGAGAGAGATGGACGCGGCGATGGCGTGCGCCATGGCCTGCGCGGCATCCTCGATCCAGGCCGCCGCCGTGTCCTCGGGCAGCTCCCAGAGATCGGGATCCTCCCAGAGCCAGCCGGCGCTGCCGCCCCGCGCCTCGACCATGGTCTCGAGCACCGACAGCGACGCGGCGTCGAGCAGCTGGCGGCTGCCATCGGGGCCCGGCACCGGCATGGACCCCAGCGCGCCCGCATTGCCGGTATGGCCCGAGAACACGTTGCCGTTCAGGACGAGGCCGCCGCCGATGAAGTATCCCACGAAGAAATAGAGGAAATCCGACTGCGCGACCGGATCGCCGAACACCAGTTCGGCACCGCAGGCGGCGGTCGCGTCGTTCTGCAGGAAAACCGGCATGTCGACGTTGTCCGCCAGTTCCTGCCGCAGGTCGCGGTGGCGCCAGTCGTCGAGGCGGCCGGGCTCCACCCCGATGATGCGCGCCCAGTCCCAGATCAGGAACGGCATCGCGATGCCGAGCCCGGCGATCCGGCGCGCCTTGCCCGCCGGCAGGGCTCCGGCGAGTTCCGCCATCCCCCGGGTGGCGAAGCGCAGCGTCGCGTCCACGTCGGGGTAGCGGTAGGTCGTGCGCGTGCGCGCCACCACCTCGCCCAGGAAATCGGTCAGGATCAGGTCGGCGCTGCGCCGCCCGACCTTGAGCCCGAAGAAGAACGCGCCGTCAGCGGCAAGCCGCATGGGCACCGAGGGCTGACCCACGCGCCCGCGCACCGGCGCGCCCTTCACCAGGAGGCCGTCAGCCTCGAGCGCGCGCATGATCACCGACACGGTCTGCGCCGAGAGCCCGGTGGCGCGCGCGATGTCCGCCTTGGCCAGCCCGCCATGGCGGCGCACGAGGCTCAGCACCAGCCGTTCGTTGTGCGCGCGCATGCCCGACTGGTTCGAGCCCCGCGTTCCTGCAAGGGCGCCGATCTCGGGGGTGATGTCGGAATGTTCGGCCGGCGCCATCGGGATGCCTCGTGCGGACGTGCGATGCCTGATGGTTCTGCAAAATCAGGCGCCTGTCAATTATAAATCAGAGTGATTTATTTATTCTTGACTCATCCCTGCGATTCTGGGAACTCTGTATGCGACGGCAGCGCGGCCAACCGCGTTCCGGGGCGGTCGCAAGCAACTTTAGCGAGATTCTCGCGGCCGGGTGATCTTTTTTCGGGAGGAGACAGACATGAAACGGACAACCCTCGCCACCCTCTTGGGTGCCGCGGCGACGGCCACCGTCCTGGCCGCGCCGGCACATGCGCAGGAAGACATCGGCGCGTGCATCATCACCAAGACGGACACGAACCCGTTCTTCGTCAAGATGCGCGAAGGCGCGTCGGCGAAGGCCGAGGAACTCGGCGTGACGCTGAACAGCTATGCCGGCCAGGTCGACGGCGACAACGAGGCGCAGGTGGCTGCGATCGAGACCTGCATCGCCAACGGGGTGAAGGGAATCCTGATCACCGCCTCGGACACCGCGGCGATCGTGCCGGCGGTCCAGCAGGCGCGCGACGCGGGCATCCTCGTGATCGCGCTCGACACGCCGCTGCAGCCGGTGGACGCGGCCGACGCGACCTTCGCGACGGACAACTTCCTTGCCGGCGAACTGATCGGCCAGTGGGCGGCGGCGAAACTCGGCGACGCCGCGGCGGACGCGCGCATCGCCATGCTCGACCTCGCCATCAGCCAGCCCTCCGTCGACGTGCTGCGCGACCAGGGCTTCCTGCAGGGCTTTGGCATCGAACTCAACGATCCCAACGTCTGGGGCGACGAGGAGGACCCGCGCATCGTCTGCAACGAGGTCACCGCCGGCAACGAGGAGGGCGGGCGCACCGCGATGGAGAACTGCCTCGCCTCCGACCCGTCGATCAACGTGGTCTACACGATCAACGAGCCGGCGGCGGCGGGCGCCTACGAGGCACTGCAGGCCATGGGCAGCTCGGACGTCACCATCGTGTCGGTGGACGGCGGCTGCCCGGGCGTGCGCAACGTCGCCGACGGCGTGATCGGCGCGACCTCGCAGCAATACCCGCTGCGGATGGCTTCGCTCGGCATCGAGGCGATCGTGCAATACGCTCAGGACGGCACGCTGCCGACCCCGAGCGAGGGCAAGGACTTCTTCGACACCGGCGTGGCGCTCGTGACCGACAACCCGGTCGAGGGTGTCGACTCGATCTCGGTCGAGGAAGGCCTGGAGCTCTGCTGGGGCTGATGCCCCGGCCGGGAAGGGGCGGCGCGCCCGCTCCTTCCCTCTGTCGCACGCGCGTTGCCGGCCGTTTCGTGATAGGCTGGACGCAAGGCGCCTGAGACGCCGTCATTCAACCGGGGGGAGAACCCATGTCAGAGACCGCCTCGAAGGGGCAGGACTACGAGTCCTCGTTGTCCAGCGCCAGCAACCGCGTCGCCGAGTTCGAGGACACGCGCAAAGGCCTCATCCATCGCATCCAGCACGCGCTGCACGTGACGCCGGCCCTGGTGCCGCTGATCGTGCTGCTGGCGGCCATCGTCATCTTCGCGCTGACCCTGGGCTCGCGGTTCTTCTCGCCCGGCACGCTGACGCTGATCCTGCAGCAGGTGCAGATCGTCGGCATCCTCGCCGCCGCGCAGACGCTGATCATCCTGACCGCGGGCATCGACCTGTCGGTGGGGGCGATCGCGGTGTTCTGCTCGGTGATCATGGGGGCCTTCACCTTCCGCTACGGCATTCCGCCGCTCTTCTCGATCCCCGCGGGGCTCGCGGTCGGCACCGCGATCGGCGCGGCCTCGGGCTGGCTCGTGAGCCGGGTCAAGCTGCCCCCCTTCATCGTGACGCTCGGCATGTGGCAGATCGTGCTCGCCGCGAACTACCTCTACTCGCGCAACGAGACGATCCGCAGCCAGGACATCAACGAACAGGCGCCGCTCCTCGGGCTCATGGGCGAACGGTTCCAGCTCGGCGGTGCCATCATCACCCTGGGCGTGGTCGCCATGATCGTCCTGGTGGTGGTCCTCGGCTACTGCCTGCGCTCGACCGCCTGGGGCCGCCACGTCTACGCGGTGGGCGACGACGCCGAGGCGGCGGAACTCGCCGGTGTGAACCGCCACCGCACGATCATGTCGGTCTACATGCTGGCGGGCTTCATCTGCGGCATCGCGGGCTGGGTGATGATCGGCCGCTTCGGATCGGTGTCGCCTTCGGCGTCGACCGGCGTGGTGGGCAACATCCAGTCCATCACCGCGGTGGTGATCGGGGGCATCTCGCTCTTCGGCGGGCGCGGCTCGATCTACGGCGCCTTCTTCGGGGCGCTCATCGTCGGCGTGTTCGAGCTCGGCCTGCGCATGGCGGGGGCCAACGCGCAGTGGACCTACCTTCTCATCGGGGCGCTCATCATCGGCGCCGTGGCCGTCGACCAGTGGATCAGAAAGGTGACGTCATGACCCAGCAGCCCATCCTCGCCGCCCGCGGGCTCGTCAAGCGCTACGGCAAGGTCACCGCGCTCGACCGCTGCGACTTCGACCTCTACCCGGGCGAGATCCTCGCGGTGATCGGCGACAACGGGGCCGGCAAGTCGTCCCTCATCAAGGCGCTGTCGGGGGCCGTCACCCCCGACGCGGGCGAGATCAGGCTCGACGGCAAGCCGGTCACCTTCGAGAACCCCATCGCCGCGCGCGAGCACGGGATCGAGACGGTCTACCAGACGCTCGCCATGTCGCCGGCCCTGTCGATCGTCGACAACATGTTCATGGGCCGCGAGATCCGCAGGTCCGGCTTCATGGGAAAGTACCTGCGCAAGCTCGACAAGGCCGCGATGGAAAAGTTCGCGCGGGAAAAGCTGAACGAGCTCGGCCTGATGACGATCCAGAACATCGGGCAGGCGGTCGAGACGCTGTCGGGCGGCCAGCGCCAGGG
Organism: Roseivivax isoporae LMG 25204; assembly: GCF_000521865.1. Lineage (GTDB taxonomy): Bacteria > Pseudomonadota > Alphaproteobacteria > Rhodobacterales > Rhodobacteraceae > Roseivivax > Roseivivax isoporae. The sequence goes on along the minus strand of NZ_JAME01000024.1, from coordinate 9,846 downwards.
CGTCGCGGTGGCCCGCGCGGCCGCCTTCGGATCGAAGGTCATCATCCTCGACGAGCCGACCGCGGCGCTGGGCGTGAAGGAAAGCCGCAAGGTGCTGGAGCTGATCCAGGACGTGAAGCGGCGCGGCATCCCGATCGTGCTTATCAGCCACAACATGCCGCACGTGTTCGAGGTCGCCGACCGCATCCACGTGCACCGGCTGGGCCGCAGGCTCTGCGTGGTCGATCCGAAGAGCATCACCATGAACGACGCGGTCGCGTTCATGACGGGCGCCAAGGAACCGCCCTCGGACCTCGCGGCGGCCTGAGGCGTCTCGCATCGCCGTGCCGGGCCCGTTCCCCAAGGGGGCGGGCCCGCACGCGTTCAGCGGGGATCGGGCGTGGCGTGGCGGTTGTAGGGCGTCCAGTCCTCGATGTCGGGATAGAACTTGCGCCGCCAGGCGCGCACCCGCGGGTTCATCACCCGCCGCCAGACCGGCGGGATCATCGCCGCCACCGTCATCACCGGATAGCCGTAGGGCAGCTGCGGCGCCTCGTCCTCGTCGTAGGTCTGCAGCAGCGGAAAGCGCCGGTCGGGCTTGTAGTGGTGGTCGGAATGGCGCTGCAGGTTGATGAGCAGCCAGTTCGACGCCTTGTGCGAGGCATTCCACGAATGGCGCGGCTTGACGTGCTCGTACCGCCCTTCGCCCAGGTGCCGGCGCGTCAGACCGTAATGTTCGACGTAGTTCACCAGTTCGAGCTGCCAGATCGCGACGCCCGCCTGTGCGAGAAAGAGCAGCACGCCGGCCCCGCCTCCGAGGACCAGCGCCATGGCCAGGAACCCCGCCTGCAGGCCCCAGTAGATCCAGAACGGGTTGCGCCGGTGCCACCACGGCAGGCCCCGCCGGGCCAGCATGTCGCGCTCGGCCCGGAAGGACGAGGTCAGCGACTGCCGCAGCACGCGCGGGTAGAAGCGGTGGAAACCCTCGTTGTAGCGCGCCGTCACCGCATCGCGCGGCGTGCCCACGTAGCGGTGGTGCACCAGCAGGTGCTCGGACCGGAAATGCGCGTAGAGCACCATGGCCAGCAGCAGGTCGCCGAGCCGCCGTTCGGCCGCGTTCCTCTGGTGCATGAGCTCGTGCGCGTAGTTGATCCCCACCGTCCCCGAGATCACGCCCATGCCGAAGAAGACGCCGAACGCCTCGAGCCCGTCGAGGTGGTCGGCGCGCGGCACGTACCACAGGAGCCCGGCCAGCGTCGCGACCTGCACCGGCGCCCAGACGAGCGTCACCAGCCGGTACCAGAAAAGCTGCGCCTCGTCGGTCGCGGGATCGGCGTTGTCCTGGTTCACCCCGAGCGCCGCGTCGAGCGCCGAGAACATGTACCACGTCACGAGCGGCGTCAGCAGCACCCACGCGCCGCCCTTGATCGCGCCGAGCCACAGGATCGGCACGAGAAGGAGCGACAGCCAGAACGGGAGCGCAGCCGACAGGCGCGCCACGTCGGCGGGGGGCAGGGTGCGGGCGGGCATTCCAGGTCTCCGTCGGAGCGTTCCGGGGCAGAGGTTACGGCCCCGGCGCGGGCCGTGCCAAGCGCCGCGTCGCCGCAGAGTGAACGGCGCGGGCGGGCTGTTGCGCGCCGCGGCTCAGCGCGGCCGCGCGAGGTCGAAGGCCTTGCGCATGACCGTGGGCAGGTCCGCCGGGCGGAACTCCTCGAGGGGCACGAAGCCGCCGCGCTCCGGCGTACGGTCCATGGGCACGAGCGCGGTGCGGATCTCGAGCCGCAGGTGGAAATGCGTGAAGGTGTGGCGCGCTTCCTCGGGCAGCGTCTTCCACTCGGCGCGGATCGGCGGCGCGTCCGTGGGCGCGCCTGCGGCCGCGTCGATCCAGTCGGATCCCGGCCAGCCCAGCATGCCGCCCAGAAGCCCTTTCTCGGGCCGCGTCTCGAGAAGCCACGCGCCGTCGACGCGGCGGGCGAGGTAGGCGATGCCGCGGCGGATCGGCTTGCGCGCCTTGGGTGTCTTCGCGGGCAGGGCAGGGGCGGTGCCCGCGTGCCAGCCCGCGCAGGACGGCCGCCACGGACAGAGTCCGCAGGCCGGGTTCCGCGGCGTGCAGATCGTCGCGCCGAGGTCCATCACCGCCTGCGCGTAATCGCCCGGTCGCGTCTCGGGCGTCAGGTCGGCCGCGAGGCGCGTCAGCACGGGCTTGGCCGCGGGAAGCGGCGTCGGCTCGTCGTGCAGCCGCGCCATCACCCGCTCGACGTTGCCGTCGACCACGGTGGCCGGGATGTCGAAGGCGATCGCGGCCACCGCGGCGGCGGTGTAGGGTCCGATCCCCGGCAGCTTCAGCAGCGCCGCGTGGTCGGCGGGAAAGACGCCGCCATGCTCGCCCGCGACCGCCCGCGCGCACTTGAGGAGGTTCCGCGCCCGCGCGTAGTAGCCGAGGCCCGCCCAGGCGGCCATGACCTCGGCATCCTCGGCCGCGGCAAGAGCGGTGACGTCCGGCCAGCGGGCGGTGAACGCCTCGAAATAGGGGCGCACCGCGGCCACCGTCGTCTGCTGCAGCATGATCTCGGACAGCCAGACGCGGTAGGGATCGGGGCGGATGCCCGCGGCGCGGGCGCGCGGGCCGGTGCGCCACGGCATCTCGCGCGCGTGCCGGTCGTACCACTCGAGCAGGTCCTCGGCCTGCGCCGGGGGCAGTGCCGGGGCGGTCGGGGAATATCCGGTGTCCGTGCTGTCACGCGACATGACGATCCTTTGAGCCTGTCGGATGCTTGCCGGGTCTGGTGCCTGCGGCCGCGATCACTAGAATAGGGTCGATGGAGAGGATGCAAGCCATGGTTCGACGCCGCACGTCCACCTACGGATTCACCCGAACCTCGGCGCTCCTGCAGGGGCGGATCCGGGCCGCGTCGGAAAGCCGCGGCTTCGCCCAGTCCCGCCTCCTGACCCAGTGGCCCGAGATCGCGGGCCCCGACATCGCCGCCATCAGCCGCCCGGTCGAGATCGGCTATGGCCGCGGCGGCATGGGGGCGACGCTGACCCTGCTGACGACCGGGGCGCATGCGCCGGTCCTCGAGATGCAGAAGGACACGCTGCGCGACCGGGTGAACGCGGTCTACGGCTACAACGCCATCGCGCGCATCCGCATCACCCAGACCGCCGCCACCGGGTTCGCCGAGGGGCAGGCGAGCTTCGTGCACCGTGCGGAGCCTGCGCCAGAGGTCGCACCCGATCCCGCGCTCACCGCGCGCGCCCGCGACGAGGCGGGCGGCGTCACCGACGAGGGCCTGCGCGGCGCGCTCGAGCGCCTCGCGCTCAACGTGCTGGGCCGACGGCCCGAAACCGGGCGCTGACGCGACCGCGTCCGTCCCAGAACGACACCAGACACACGAGAGGCATCCCACCCATGAAACGCACGATTTCGACCGCGGCGCTCGCCGCGATTCTCGCCGGCGGCGGGTTCTGGTTCGCCGGACTTTCCGCCCCGGGCGGCGCCCCGGTCCTGCCCGGCGCCGCCATGGCGCAGGATGCCGACGCTCCGGCCGAGGAGATCGAGATCACGGACATGGCGATCGGGGCCGAGGACGCGCCGGTCGAGGTGATCGAATACGCCTCCTATACCTGCCCGCATTGCCGCACCTTCCACGAGACGGTGTTCGAGGATCTCAAGGAGAACTACGTCGACACCGGCCAGGTCCGGTTCGTCTACCGCGAGGTCTATTTCGACAAGTACGGCATGTGGGCGTCGCTCATCGCGCGCTGCGGCGACGACACGCAGCGGTTCTTCGGCATCTCCGACCTGATCTACGACGGGCAGGAGCAGTGGACGCGCGCCGGTTCGGATGCCGCCATCGCCGAGGAACTGCGCAAGATCGGCCGGCTCGCCGGCCTCTCGAACGACCAGCTCGAAGGCTGCCTGACCGACGGCGCCAAGCTGCGCGCGCTCGTCGACTGGTACCAGGCCAACGCGACCGAGGACGACGTGACCTCGACGCCGACCTTCATCATCGACGGCGAGAAGCACTCGAACATGGGCTACGACGATTTCTCCGCCATCCTCGACGAGAAGATCGCGGCGGCCGAATGACCGTTTCGGCACCGCGCGGGCCGCTCGAGGGCGTCAAGGTCGTCGAGTTGGCCCGCATCCTCGCCGGCCCCTGGGCCGGCCAGACGCTCGCCGATCTGGGCGCCGAGGTGGTGAAGGTCGAGGCGCCCGCGGGGGATGACACCCGCCAGTGGGGTCCGCCCTTCATCGACCGGGGCGACGAGCGCAGCGCCGCCTATTTCCACGCGTGCAACCGCGGCAAGCGCTCGGTCGTCGTCGACCTCGCGAGTGCCGAGGGGCAGAAGACCATGCGCGGTCTCGTGGCCGATGCCGACATCCTGATCGAGAACTTCAAGGTCGGCGGGCTCGCGAAATACGGCATGGACTACGCGAGCCTGTCGGCGCTGAACCCGGGGCTCATCTACTGTTCGATCACCGGGTTCGGGCAGGACGGGCCCTACGCGCATCGTGCGGGCTACGACTACATCATCCAGGGCATGTCGGGCTTCATGTCCATCACCGGCGATCCGGACGGCCAGCCGCAGCGCGCGGGCGTGGCGGTCACCGACCTCTTCACCGGGCTCTACTCGGTCGCGGGCATCCTCGCCGCGCTGCACCAGCGGCAGCGCACCGGCCGCGGCCAGCACATCGACATGGCGCTTCTCGACTGCGCCGTGGCGGCGACCGCCAACCAGGCGATGAACTACCTCTCGACCGGCACGCCGCCCGGGCGGACCGGCAACTACCACCCGAACCTCGCGCCCTACCAGGTCTTCGACTGCGCCGACGGCTTCTGCATCGTGGCCACCGGCAACGACGCGCAGTACCGCCGGTTCTGCGGGCTCCTCGGCCTTCCCGATCTCGCGGAGGCGCCGGAATACCGTACCAATGCCGACCGGATCGCGCACCGCGCGGCGCTGACCGCCGCGCTGACCGAGGGCACGAAGCGCATGACTCGCGCGGCGCTCCTGTCCGCCTGCGAGGACCAGGGCGTGCCGGCGGGTCCGATCAACGACATGGCCGAGGTCATGGCCGACCCTCAGGTCGTCGCCCGCGGGCTCAGGATCGATCCCGACGGCGTGCCCGGCGTGCGGGCGCCGTTCCGCTTTTCCGACGCGCATCTCGTCACCGACCGCGCGTCGCCGAAGCTCGGGCAGGGCTGAGCCGCGGCTCAGCGCAGGTGATCGACGGTCTCGAGCCGCCGGACCAGCGGCGCGATGACCTCGAGCCACGCGGCCGCCAGGTGCGGGTCCGCGGGCGCGATGCCGACGCCCGCCGGAACCTTGCGGCCGAGTGCCGCCTCGGCGGCGAGAGACACCGGCACCGATACGAGCGCCGCCCGAGCATCGCCCGCCTCGAGAACCGCGCTCCTGTGCCAGAGGGTCGCGCCGGCCCGCTCGGCGGCGAGCGAGACGCAGATCGCGGCGGCACCGGGATCGGGCAGCACCATCCGCCCGCGCACGGCGCTCCGCAGCCGCCAGGTCGGGTCGATGCTGTAATCCTCGACCATGCGCAGCGCGTCCCCCGCAGGCACCACGTCGACGCGCGGGCTGGCGCGGAGCGGCAGCGTCGCCTGCCACGCCGCGTCCCGGGGATCGCCTACCGCGAGGTCCTCGAACCCGCGCCGCAGCCGGGTCGCGCCCGCGTCGGGCCGTGCGCCCGGAAGGCCCGAGAGGGACATCACGTCGAGCACCGCATCGGGGTCGTGGTCCGGCGCCTGCCGCCAGTCGCGCACCAGCCCCTGCGCCAGCAGGTGGTCGATGCCGGGCGCGAATCCGCATTCCGCGAGGACGCGCGCGTCCTTGATCTGCGCGCGGGCATGCAGCGCGCGGAGCGCGGGCGTCAGGTGGCCCGGGCACACGAAATGCGCGGCCCGCTGCAGGGCGAGCGTCGCGAGCTCGGCATGCCGGTCGGCGGGCAGCATCGACACGACCACGTCGCCGTCCTGCACCTCCTCGGCAAGCGCCCCGGCATCGTATTCGCGCAGCCGCTGCGTCAGGTCGCCCACCGCGTCCTCGGCCGCGTCGAGATCGCGGCTCCACACCACGACCTCGTGCCCGGCGATCACCAGCCGGCGCAGGCCGGGCGCCGCCGCCCGCCCCGTGCCGACCCAGTGGACGCTCATCGACCGGCCGGCGCGGCGAAGCGGTGGAAGGTGTCGCGTGCCCGCGTCCAGATGCCGTCGGGATCCGCCTCGAGCCCCAGGAGATGCGGCAGGAGCTGGCCCGCGAAGTCCACCGTGCTTTCCCGCGGCAGGAGCGAGGGCAGGTTGTCGATGGCCATCACGTCGAGGACCGGTGCCCCGTGCACGCGCCGCGCGGGGTGCTGCCAGTCCGTCGGCGCGTCGTAGACCTGCACCGGCGAGAAGTCGGACCCGGGATCGCAGGCGATGTCGCCGATCACGGTCAGCCGCCGGGGCCGGGTGACCGCATCCGCGGGCACGAAGACCGGCGCGCCCGGCTGGGCGAGGATGCAGTTGAGGAAGACGTGGTGCGCCAGCACCTCGGGGAACGGGCCGCCATGGCGCGTCTCGGCCACGTCCCAGCGCGTGGGCAGCAGGCCCATGCGCTGCAGGAAATCGGTGGCCCCGGTGCCCGTGCGCCCGAGCGCGCCGATCACCAGCACCGTGGGCAGCGCGCCGGCGAGCCCCGCGCGCAGGTCGGCCTCGAGCGTCGCGGCGTCGGGATGGGCCGACAGGGGCGGGCAGGTTCCGCCATCGGCCTGGGCGATCCACGACATGAGCGCCACCGCGGCGCCGGCATAGCCCGCCCAGTACCCGAACGCGGCCACGCGCCGGCCACCCGCGTCACAGAGGTATTCAAGGTCGTAGAGCGTGCCGCCGCCCGCGCGGAACCGGTCGAGAAGCCGCGCGCCCGCGGCCTGGCCCTTGTAGGCGTGGCCGAACATCACGTGCCGGTGCACGAGCGGCGCGTCCTCCTCGGGCAGTTCCTTGAGCCCGAGGATCCACGCGTCCCGCGGCGCGCCGCGCCAGCCGCCTTCGGGCGCGATGGCGGCCCCGGCCGCGCGGTAGTCCGCGAGCGGCAGCGCGCGCTGCTCGCTCTCCTCGACCGTGACATCGTGTCCCGCCTCGCGGAGCGTGCGGACACCGTCGGGGGTCAGCGCGGTGCGGGCCTCGTTCGGCCTCGTTTCGGCGCGAAGCCACAGGTGCGGCATGGTCGGATCCCTCGGCGCTGCGTGCGTTCCCGGCTGCCCCGGAGCCTTAGCGCGGATCGCGCGGGCGGCAAAGCCGCGTGCTGCGGTCCGGCAGCCCGAGGGGCGTTGCGACCTTCCTGCCACAGGACCCCGGTGGCCCACCTCGGTGCTGGACGGAGAAGCCGCGCTTTCGTATCCTCGCCCCAAAGGCGGGACGGCAAAAGATCCCGGACAGAGGCAGTTGAGCATGTTTCCCGATCGGTTTTCGAACCTTCCGGCCTACGCGTTCCCGCGTCTGCGGGCCCTGCTCGACGTGCATCCGCCCGGCGGGCCGGTCACGCACATGACCATCGGCGAGCCGACGCACGCCTTCCCGCCGTGGATCACCGACATCATCGCCGAACATGCGGCCGAGTTCGGCCGCTACCCCACGAACGAGGGCACGCCCGAGCTTCTCGCGGCGATCTCGGACTGGCTGCGGGCCCGCTACGGCGTGACGGTCGATCCCGACACGCGGATCATGGCGCTCAACGGCACGCGCGAGGGGCTCTACAACGCCGCGATGGCGCTCTGCCCCGAGACGAAGCGCGGCCAGCGGCCCGTGGTGCTGTCGCCGAACCCGTTCTACCAGGTCTACGCCGTTGCGGCCCTGTCGGTCGGCGCCGAGCCGGTCTTCGTGAACGCGACCGACGCCACGGGGCATCTGCCCGATTATGAAAGCCTGCCGGCCGAGGTGCTCGACCGCACGGCGCTGGCCTATCTCTGCTCGCCCGCGAATCCGCAAGGCGCCGTGGCCTCCCGCGAGGATTGGGCGCGGCTCGTCGCGCTCGCCGAGAAGCACGATTTCCGCATCCTCGCCGACGAGTGCTATTCCGAGATCTGGCGCGACACGCCGCCACCGGGCATCCTCGACGTCGCGGCCGAGATGGGCGCCGACCCCGAGCGCATCGTGGCCTTCCATTCGCTGTCGAAACGGTCGAACCTGCCGGGCTTGCGCTCGGGATTCGTCGCGGGCGGACCGCAGAGCATCGCGCGGATGCGGCAGCTGCGCGCCTATGCGGGGGCGCCGCTGCCGCTGCCGCTTCAGCGGGTGGCCGAGGCGGTCTGGCGCGACGAGGCGCACGTGGACGAGAACCGCGCGCTCTACGCCGAGAAGTACCAGGATGCCGACCGCATCCTCGGCAACGTGCCGGGATACCGCAGCCCCGAGGCCGGGTTTTTCCTCTGGCTGCCGGTCGAGGACGGCGAGGCCGCGGCGGTGAAGCTCTGGCGCGAGACCGGCGTCCGGGTCCTGCCCGGCGCCTACCTCTCGCGCGACACGGACAGGGGGAACCCGGGCACGGGATACGTGCGCGTGGCGCTGGTCGCCCCGCGCGAGGAAACCGCGGACGGGTTGGAGCGCCTGCGCGCCTGCCTGTTCCCGGACTGACAAGAGAAAAGACCGATCAAGAGGCGAAGGATGGCATATCAGGCGCGGGGGCGGGATCCCCTTTTCGACAGCGACATGGCGACGGCGCTCGAACGGCGCGGCAAGGAGCTGGCCGGGCTTGCGCTGATCGTGCTTGGCCTGATGGCCGCCGCCATGATCGGGTCCTACACGCCCGAGGACCCCTCGTGGCTCGTTGCCACCGACGCGCCGGTGCAGAACTGGATGGGCCGCTTCGGCGCGGCCTTCGCCGCGCCCCTTTTCATGATCGTGGGCGCCGGGTCCTGGGCGATCGCCGTGGTGCTCGTGGTCTGGGGCGCGCGGCTCGTCCTGCACGCGGGCGAGGAGCGGGCGATGTCGCGGGTGATCTTTGCCCCGATCTGGATCGCCGTCGCCTCGATCTACGCCGCCGGCCTGACCGCGGGCCCGGAATGGAGCCATTCCTTCGGTCTGGGCGGGCTCTTCGGCGACATGGCCATGGGCACGCTCATGGGCATCCTGCCGCTCGGCGCGGGACTGAGCCTCAAGGTCGCGATGGTCCTCATGGGCGCGGGCGTGATCGCCTTCGGCGCCTTCGTGCTCGGCTTCACCAAGGCCGAGCTGCAGAACATCGCGCGGTTCCTCGGCGTGGGGGCCGTGGTGACCTATGTCGCCTGCCTGCGGGTCCTGTCGCGGGTCGCGGGTCACGGCGCGGCCGGTGCCGTGCGCGGTGCGCAGGCCGTGCAGGCGGCGCACACTGCCCGCCGGGAACGCCGCCGGGTCGAGGCCGAGGAGGCCGCGGAGTGGGAAGCGGCGCAGGCCGCCGTCCCGGCGCCGTCCTCGCGCGTGAGGCGCGCGGTGCCCGCCGCGCCCGAGTTCCACGACCTGCATGTCGAGGACGGTGACGACGACGTGCTCGATCCCTACGACTATGCCGACGCCGCACCGGCGCCCGAGCGCGGCGGCTTCCTGTCGCGGATGCCCTCGCTCATCCGCCGCCAGGACCCGATGCCCGAGCCCGAACTCGTGGAGCAGGGCGTCATGTCCGACGAGATCGACCCGCCGGGCGAGGACCGCGTGCGCGCCAAGATCGCCGACGCGATCCGCGCGCGCCTCCGCGCCACGCCCGAGGCGCGCATCGCCGCCGAGACGCCGCTGACCAAGGGGCGCGGTCGCCGCCCGGCGCCGCTCATCGCCGACACGCGCCGCCGGTCCGCGCTTCCGCCCGAGCCGCCGCTGACGGCCGCGCATGCGCGCGCCG
>NZ_JAME01000023.1 GCF_000521865.1 Roseivivax isoporae LMG 25204 | reverse complement strand
GTGGCAGGCGCCGCGGCGCGCCAGCTGGTGATCGCGACGGGCGGTCCATCCATCCCCAAGATGGGGGCGACCGGCGTCGCCTACGACATCGCCCGCCGCTTCGGCCTCGAGGTCGTGACGCCCCGCCCGGCGCTCGTCCCCTTCACGCTCGGGGAGGACGACGCGCTCTTCAAGGCGATCCCCGGCGTGGCCTTTCCGGCCGTCGCGCGCGTGCGCGACGTGGCGTTCCCGGAGGCCGCGCTCTTCACGCACAGGGGTCTGTCGGGGCCCGCGATCCTGCAGGTGTCCTCCTACTGGTCGCCCGGAGACCCGGTGTCGCTCTGCGTGTTGCCGGACGCCAGAGCCGTCCTGCGCGCGGCGCGGCAGGAGATGCCCCGCGCCCATCTGAAGGCAGTGCTCTCCCGCCACCTGCCCCTCCGGCTGGCCGAGGCGATTTCGACCCGCATCGGCCTCGGTCGGGAGCTCGGCAATTGTTCGGATGTCGAGCTGAGCGACGCGGCCGAACAGCTCACCGCGCTCACGTTCCGGCCGACGGGCACCGAGGGCTACGCCAAGGCCGAGGTCACGGCGGGCGGCATCTCGACCGCAGCGCTCTCGTCCAAGACCATGGAGGCGCGGAACGTGCGGGGACTTTACGCCATCGGCGAGGCGGTCGACGTGACCGGATGGCTTGGCGGCTACAACTTCCAGTGGGCCTGGGCCTCGGGCGTTGCAGCCGGTCGCGCTGTGGCCGAGCACGCCAGGAGCACGTGATGGACGGAGCCCGAGGCGGCGCACGCGGTGGCGTGAAACCTAGGGCCTCAGACTATGGCACCGATGCGCTGGCATGACATCACGGCGGCAGGCGGCCTCCCCTGCGTGATGTTCGTGGGGCGTCGCCGCCCGGCGGGGTAACTTCCCGCACGGCACGCCCCGTCGTGAGGGGCGCGGGATGCCTCCAGGGTCATTGTGGATGCGGCGCATCCTGTGCGATGATCCGTCCGCGTGCGTCACATGCCCTGCAGCCTTGGCGGGGACTGCCCTGATCGAAAACAGACATCTTCCGGAGCGCCGATGGAGGCCGTCCAACATCCCTTGCAAGACCAGCGCCTGTCGGCACTTTATTCCTACGAGGTACTCGACACAGACCCGGATCAAGACTTCGACGAGATCGTCAAACTGGCCGCGGCCATCTGCGGAACCTCGATCTCGGTTGTCAACTTCATCGACGCCGAACGGCAATGGTTCAAGGCGGAGACCGGGCTGGGTGTCCGGGAGACACCGCTTGCCACCTCGCTGTGCGCGCATGTGATCCTCGAGGAGGAATTCACCGAGATCCGGGACACGCTGAAGGACCCCCGCATGGAGGACAACCCGCTGTGCTGTGGCGATCCCGGCCTGCGCTTCTACGCCGGCGCCCTGCTGAAGACGTCCGAGGGGTTGCCGCTCGGAACGCTCTGCGTCCTCGACTACGCGCCGCGAGAGCTCACGCCGCTTCAGCGGGACACGCTCCGGGTCCTGGCACGCCAGGTCATGACGTTGCTGGAGAACCGGAAATCCGCCCGTGCCGCGGACGTCCTCCGGAAGGAAGTCGACCACCGGGTGAAAAACTCGCTGCAATCCCTGGCCTCGTTCGTCCGTCTGCAGCGCAGGGCATTCTCCTCGACCGAGGCCAAGCTGGCCCTGTCGATGGTGTCCTCCCGCGTTGACGCCCTGACGCAGCTTCACGAGCAACTGTACTCGACTGACGAGCACATGAACGTGGAGATGTCGGACTTCCTCGGAAGGGTATGCCGCAATCTCGAAGGGCTCGCTCCGGAAGGCGTGGGACTCTCTGCCGACTCCGACGAGATCATCCTGAACGCGTCGCAGGCCGCCGCGGTGGGTACGTTCGTGAACGAGTTCATCGCCAACTCGTTCAAGCACGCCTTCCACGGCAGGCAGGGCGGACACGTAAAAATCGCGCTGAAGCGCACCCGGGACGGCGCGATCAGGCTCACCTGCTCCGATGACGGCATCGGGTTGCCCCCCGACGAGGCCGCCACGAGAAGCGGACTCGGGATGAAGATCGCCGAAGTGGTGTGCATGGAGCTCGATTGCGAGATGGACCTGCGGAACGGCGCGCAGGGCGTCGTCGCAACGATCGAATTCCAGCCCTGATCCCGGCGCTGAGGCCCGAACGCTCCGGCCCGTAGCGGGGCACTGACGAGAGACGTGCTCCCCCGGGACCGGGACCGATACCGCTCGACTGGCTGTAGGCGCCGAGCGGAATTTCCGGCAGCCGGATGCCGTGAGGACTGGTCGCCCGCAGGTCGCGAGGACGTCGGGCAGGATGTGCGCGGCGCCAGGCCCTCCGGCCGCGGGCGCACGGCGCCCAACTCACTCGAGGGTTTTCAAGAGCTCGCTGACGCGCGACAGGCCGAGATCGAGGTTCACCTCGGCTCCGCCGCCAACGCCGACGCGGATATGCGCGGGCTGGCCGTACGCGCTGCCGGGCAGGAGAAACGTCCGGTAGGGATCGGCGAGAAGCCGACGGGCGAAGGCATCGCCATCGAGCTTCGCGTCCAGCCGCGCGAGGCCGATCAATCCCGCGCGCGGCCTGACCCAGGACAGCCGCGGCTCATCCTCGACGAAGGCATCGAGCCGGGAGAGGTTCGCCAGCCCGTCGTCGCGCGCCTTGTCCATGGCCACGCGGTAGCGGTCGGCGCGCATCGCCACCTCGGCGATGACCTCCCCCATGACGTTCATGATCTCGCTGGAATTCTCGCGCAGGATCACGGCGTCCATCACGAGCCCGGGGTCGCGGCAGATCAGCCAGCCGGTCCGCAGCCCCTGCAGACCAAGCGCTTTTGACACGCTGCCGGTCGTGATGCCGCGTTCGTAGAGACCCGCGATCGAAGGCGAGCGGTCGCCCTCCCATTCCAGCCCGGCGTAGACCTCGTCAACGATCAGCCAGGCTCCCACGCGCCGCGCATGATCGACGAGCGTGCACAGCTCGTCGCGCGAGAACCGCTGCCCCGTCGGGTTGTTCGGATTGGTCACGAAGATGATCTTCGTGCGGTCGTTCACGGCGTCGGCCAGCTGCTCCATCGGAAAGCGCCAGCTGTCCTCGTCCCGGCGCACCACGTGCCGGATCCGTGCGCCCACGGCCTTGGCCAGGACATCGGCCTGAGGCCAGCCCGGCGTTTCGACGACGATCTCGTCCGCCGGTTCAAGCAGCTGCATGATCGCCAGGTAGTTGGCCTCGGCGGCGCCGGCGGTGATTAGCACGTCGTCGGGCTGGCAGATGCCGTCGAGGCCGGCCTCCCGCAGGACGTGCTCGCGCAGCCGCGGCAGGCCGCGGAAGGACTTCCCGTTCCAGTCCAGAGGCAGGTCCATATCCAGCGCTTCGACGAATTCGCCCAGCCTTGGCGATTGCGAAAGAGAGAAGCCGACGATTGCCTCGGGCTCAGCCTCCGTCGTTTCGAGGAGATACTGAAAAAGCGTATGGATCTTGACTTTCATACCTGACCTGCATTCATGGGATGGAAGGGAGTTTACGAAATGAAATCAGTATCTTACGTAAAATCAGCACCGCGCACGCTGAGCGTTCTGGACTATGGCCTTTTCAAGGTCCACTCCAACGGGCGCATCATCGGAATCTGCGGGTTTCTCATCCGCACGACGGCCGACGAGACGATCCTGATCGATACCGGATTTCCTCGGAAGTACGCCTACGACATCACGACCTCCTCGGCCGAGGATCGGCTTGGCGAATTCGGAGAAGTGCTCGAGCTGGGCGAACGCAACCTGCCGGACGCGCAACTGGCCCTATCGGGGGTCGCTGCGGCCGACATCGACCTGTTGATCATGACCCACACCCACATCGACCACGTGGGCGGCATAGCGGATTTCCCCGGTACCCCGATCCTCATGTCCCGGGCCGAACGCGCGCTCGACCGGCCGCTGTACTGGGGCGCGGTCCGGCCCATCGATTGGCCCGACCGCGAATACCGGCTGATCGACGAGGACACCGAGATCGGCCCCGGCCTGCGTGTCCTGCACGTGCCGGGCCACGCGCCCGGGCAGCTCGCGATCGAGGTCGACCTGCCCGAGACCGGGACCGTGTTGATCACCGGAGACGCGATCTCGCGTCCATCGGAAATCGACGAGGGTTTCGCGGGCTCCTGGGACGCGGAGCAGGCGGCCGCGAATGCCGGCCGGCTCATGCGCAGGGCCGAAGCGCGGGACGCCTTTGTCATCTACGGCCACGCGCCGGAACAGTGGCCCACGCTTCGCAAGGCGCCGGAGGTCTATTCCTAACGGACATCGCGGCCCTGGTTCAGGATGATCACGTTCCCGCTGGAGATGTCTCCGGCGGGAGACGCCAGGAACCGGACCCACTCGGCGACCTCGGACGGTTGCATGGCGCGGCCGTGCGGCATCTGCGCGATCGCAGCCGCCAGCACCTCCTCGCTCACCACCTTGAACAGCGGCGTCTCGGTCATCGCGGGGGCAACGGAATTCACGGCGATCCGGTCACGTGCGAAGCGCCGCGCCAGATCCTTGGTCAGCGTGTCGAGCGCAGCCTTGCTGGCGCGGTAATGGGGCGGATCGAAGACGTCGAAATTGTAGGCTCCGTTCGACGAGATGTTCACGATCTTGCGCACGCCCGCGCGACCACGCATCAGTTTGACCGCGGCCTGACTGCAATGGAAGGCGGACGAGAAGTTGAGGCTCATCTGGCGATCGAGCTCGGCCGCGGGAATGTCGGGAAACTCGGACATCAGGCAGGTGCCGGCATTGTTGACCAGGACGTCGAGACCGCCCGCCTCCGCCGCGACGCGTTCAAACCCGGAAGCGATCTGGTCGGGATCGGTCAGGTCGACGGCGAGGCACGCGAAGCCAGCCCCGAGGTCCGCCTCCATGCGCTGCAGGGCGTCGGAATCGATATCCATGCCGTAACAGCGGAACCCATCGCCCAAGAGGGCGCTCGTGATGGCGCGCCCCATGCCGCCCGCGGCGCCGGTGACCACTGCCACGCGTCTATCGGTCATACCTCTGGTCCTCTCGTCATGATCACGTGACAGCGGCGCGCACGCGGTACGCATCGGCGTCCCACAGCCGGTTCCGCAGGATCCCCTCGATCGTCTCCGACGCCCGCCGGATGTCGTCCTCGCCGGTGTAGAGCGGCGTGATGCCGAAGCGCAGAATGTCCGGCGCGCGGAAATCGCCGATCACGTTGCGTTCGATCAGCGCCTGCATGATCGCGTAGCCGTCCGGATGACGGAACGACACCTGGCTGCCGCGCGCGACCGCGTCGCGGGGCGCCGCCAGCTCGAGATCGGGGCAGCGTCGCTCGACCTCGGCGATGAACAGGTCACCAAGCCGCCGCGATTCCGCTTCGAGCGCCGAAAGGTCCACATCGTCGAACAGCGTCAGGGCCTCGTGCAGGGCCGTCATGGACAGGATCGGCGGCGTGCCGGCCTGCATCTTGCGGAGTCCCTGCCCCGGCCGGTACGCGCTCTCGAAGGCGAAGGGAGCGTCATGCCCCATCCAGCCCGCGATCACCGGTGCCACGGCACCGGCATGACGCGGGGCGACATACAGGAACGCCGGCGCACCCGGCCCGCCGTTCAGGAACTTGTACCCACAGCCCACCGCGAAGTCGGCGCGACATTCGGAGAGCCGGACGGGGAAGGCGCCGGCCGAATGCGCGAGATCCCAAATGACAATCGCACCCGCGGCGTGCGCGGCCTCGGTCACGGCCTTCATGTCGCGGCGACGCCCGGTGCGATAGTCGACCTCGGTCAGCATGACGATGGCCACGTCGTCGCCTATCGCCGCTTCGACGTCCTCGGAAGGCAGCGGCGTCACGTGGTAGCCGTCCCCGACCAGTTTCGTCAGGCCGTCGGCGATGTAGAGGTCGGTTGGGAAATTTCCGGCGTCCGACAGGATCCGCCGGCGCGGGCCCACGAGACCAAGCGCCGCGCCCAGCACCTTGAACAGGTTCACCGAGGTCGAATCCCCCACGGCGATCGACCCCGGCTCGGCCCCGACCAGCGGCGCGATCTGTGCGGCGATGCGCCAGGGCAGATCGAACCACCCGGCCTCGTTCCAGCCCTTGACCAGCGAGCCGCCCCATTCCTCGCGCACCGCGGCGGCCATCCGTTCAGGCACCGAAGCCGGCAGCGGCCCGAGTGAATTGCCGTCCAGGTAGACGACCTCGTCGGACAGCAGGAAGCGGTCCCGGCGGTAAAGCGGCGCGGAGCTCGAGCCAGCGCCGACAGTGGAATGCTGTGTCATGGATATCCGATCAAACGCATTTTCACCGTAGATAGGCCGAATTGTATATGATATGCAAGTTTGCATGAAGTCGTCCGGCAAGACAGAGAACGCGTACGAGGTGCTGAAGCGGGCCATCCTGAATGGCACGCACGCGCCGGGTGCGCCGCTTCGCGTGGCCGCGCTGTCAAAGGCGCACGGCATCAGCGCGACGCCTCTGCGAGAGGCCCTGTCGCGGCTCGAGGAGAAGCGCCTTGTCGTCGCCAGCCCGAATTGCGGCTGGCGCGTGGCCCCGGTGTCGTTCGAGGAACTGAACGACCTTGAGGACGCGCGCCTCTCCCTTGAACAGCGGTTGCTCGACGACGCGATCGCCCACGCCGGAATGGAGTGGGAGGCCGATCTCGTCGCCGCGCATCACCGGCTCATGCACACGCCGCACCCCATCGGGCGCGATGCCGTCGACGATCGCGAACGGTGGATCGTGGCGCATGACGGATTCCACGAGAAACTCGTCGCCGGCGGGCGGTCGTCGTGGTTGAAGTCCTTCCACGCCGTGACGCTGGAACAGCTGCAGCGCCACCACCAGGCGCTCCTGTTTCATCCGGGGTCGATCAACCCCGACCGTCATGGCCGGCACTCGGAAGAGACACTGGATCTGCTGCGTCTCGCCCTTGCGCACGAGCATCACACGAAGCTCATGCAGGCCGCGCTCGACCGCGACCGGGACGTGGCGCGTGCGCTTCTCGGCGAGCACGTGCAGATCACGATGTCCGTCTACCGCTCGGTCGTGGGCCTGGACGGAGTCGACGACGTCGAAAAAAGAACCAAGAGGGAGGAACTGCAATGACCATGAAAGTCGCCCTGGGGCTGGCCCTGACCGCCATGATGGGCCACGTCGCGGCAGCCGAGACGCTGACCGTGGGAGCCTACCCGGCCAATCCGCCGTGGGAATACAAGAACGAACAGAGCGCGTTCGAAGGTTTCGAGGTCGATGTCGTGCACGAGATCGGCAAACGGATCGGCGCCGAAATCGAATTCCAGGATCTCGGCTTCCAGGCGCTGTTCGCCGCCACGGCGTCGGGCCGGATCGACATGGCCATCTCGACCATCACCATCACGGATGAACGGCTGCAGAGCCAGGATTTCACCCAGGGCTACTACGACAGCGATCTCGCGCTGATCTCCAGCCGCGGGGGCGACGTGTCGGGTCTTGATGACATGGCCGGCAAGACCGTCGGCGTGCTGTCGTCGTCCGTGGCCGAGGCCTGGGTGAACGCGAATGCCGAAGCGATGGGCTTCGACACCGTGCGCGGCTACACGACACAGCAGAACCTGCTGCTCGACGTGCAGGCCGGGCGGCTCGACGGGGCGGTCGGCGACCTCGCGGGATATCAGTACGCCTTCCGGCAGATGCCGGACCTCGAGATCCTCGAGACGATCCCGACCGGCGACCGGTTCGGCATCATGCTGCCCAAGGGGTCCGAGCATCTGGAGCGCGTGAACTCCGCCATCTCCGGGATCAAGGAAGATGGCACGCTCGCACGGATCCACGAGAAATGGCTGGGTGTCGCCCCCGCGGCGGACACCTCGACCGTGACCGTCCTTGCCGTGCCGACGGCCAACTGACACCGCGCCGGAGCCGGCGCGGGCCGGCTCCGGCGACCGACCAGGGACCCCCGATATCCATGGATTTCGTCAGCACCTTCCTCAACGTCGAGGTCATCCTTCGCGTCTACCCGATGCTTCTGAAGGGCATCGGCAACACGGTCGCGCTCGCGTCCGCGACGATCGTCGGCGGCGGTGTGGCGGGCGTGTTGATCTGCCTCGTGCGACTCTATGCGCCGAAGGTCTTCCGCGGACTGGCGATCGCCTACATCGACCTGTTCCGCGCCATCCCGATCCTCGTCCTGCTGGTCATCATCTATTACGCGTTGCCCTTCGTGGGCATCCGCCTGAACGCCTTCATGGCGGCCACGCTGGCGCTCGGTCTGGTGTTCTCGTCCTTCACGGCCGAAGTGTTCCGCGCCGGCATCCAGGCGATACCGCGCGGGCAGACCGAGGCGGCGGCCGCGCTTGGCCTCTCCTTCCCGGTTACCATCTGGAGGATTGTCCTCCCGCAGGCCTTCCGGATCGCTATTCCGCCGCACACGTCCAACGCGGTCGCCATCGCCAAGGACACCTCGCTCGCCTCGGTCGTGGCGATGCCCGACCTGCTCAAGCAGGCGACGGACGCGCAGGCACTTACGGCGAACCCCTCGCCGCTGATCGCGGCGGCCATCATGTACCTGATCGTGCTGCTGCCGGCGGTCCGGCTCGTATCCTACCTCGAGGAGCGCTTCCGCAACGATGGAAAGGCCGCGTGAGACGATGAACGATAGGTCTGCCCAAGCGCGCGGCCGGACCGCGCCCGCCGCGCAGGACGACGCCGTGATCCGGATATCGGGCCTGAACAAGTGGTACGGCGCCTACCACGCCCTTCGCGACATCGACCTTACGGTGCGCAAGGGCGAGCGGATCGTGATTTGCGGACCGTCGGGGTCGGGCAAGTCGACGCTGGTGCGGTGCATCAACGCGCTCGAAACGCATCAAGGCGGCACGATCGACGTCGTTGGCACCCGGCTGACCGACGATCTGAAGGATGTCGGGCGCATCCGGACCGAAGTCGGAATGTGCTTCCAGCAATTCAACCTGTTCCCGCATCTGACCGTCCTCGAGAACTGCACTCTGGCGCCACGCTGGACGCGCAGGCAATCGAAACGGGACGCCGAGGCGGAAGCGATGCACTTCCTGAACAAGGTCAGGATTCCCGATCAGGCGAACAAGTATCCCGGACAGCTTTCCGGCGGACAGCAGCAGCGTGTCGCGATCGCCCGCGCCCTCTGCATGAAACCGCGGATCATGCTCTTCGACGAGCCGACCTCGGCGCTCGATCCCGAGATGATCAAGGAAGTGCTCGACACCATGGTCGAACTGGCGAGAGACGGCATGACCATGCTCTGCGTCACGCACGAGATGGGTTTTGCCCGCAAGGTCGCCGATCGCGTGATCTTCATGGATGCCGGCGCGATCGTCGAGGAAAGCGACCCCGAGACCTTCTTCTCGGCCGCCCGGAATGCGAGGACGCGTCAGTTCCTCAGCCAGGTTCTCGGGCACTAGGCCCGGGACGGATGGCCAAGGGCTGACAACTGCGGCGGGGCGACGGCAGGCAGCCAGACCTTCAGAGATCGCATCCAGCGGGGCCACCCTTCTCCGACACATGCCGCGTCGACATGTCGGGTGTCGGCGGCGTGTCCGGGCGCCGGCAGTCTTGGCCCGCTCAGAACCCGCTGACGCGGGGCAGCCAGGTGGACAGGGCGGGGACGAACGTGATGAGCAGGAGCGCGATCGCAAGCGCGAGGAAGAAGGGCGGCATCTCGCGGATCAGGCTCGAGGGCTTCAGCGACACCGCCGACGAGACGACGAAGATCAGGCTGCCGACCGGAGGGGTCGTCAGGCCCAGCGTCAGGTTCACGATGACGATGATGGCGAAGTGGTCGGGGTCGATCCCGAGCGCGAAGCTGATCGGCGCGAGGATCGGCACAAGGATCATCACGCCCGGCAGCGGGTCCATGAAAAGGCCGAAGGCAAGCAGCAGCAGGTTCACCGCGAGGAGGAAGACGATCGGCGACAGGTCCCAGGCGATGATGGTCTCGGCCAGCATCTGGGGGATGCCCTCGATGATCAGGACCCAGGCGAAGGCCCGCGCGGCACCGAGGATCAGCAGGACCGCGCCCGAGATGATCGCCGCGCGCAGGATCGTGTCCGGCAGGTCGCGCAGCCGGAACGAGCGGTAGACGAACATCCCCACGAGGAGCGCGTAGAACACCGCGATGACCGAGGCCTCGGTCGGCGTGAAGACCCCGAAGCGGATGCCGCCGACGATGAGCACGATCAGGAGGAGCGCCGGCATGGCGTGGACGGCGATGCGGCCGATCTCGGCCAGCGGAGGCATCGGCGCGCCGGACGCGTAGCCGCGCCGGTGGCTGACGCGCGCATTCGCGAGCAGCACCATCACCGTGATGAGGATGCCCGGCAGCACGCCGGCCATGAACAGCGAGCCGACCGAGACCTCCTGGTCCTGCATCGCGTAGATGATCATGGTGATCGACGGCGGGATGATCGGTCCCACCACGGCGCTCGAGACCGTCAGCGCGCCCGCATAGGCGCGGTCGTAGCCGCCTTTCTCCATCATTCGGACCATCATGGCGCCGGGGCCCGCCGCATCGGCCAGCGCGCTGCCGGAGATTCCCGCGAACATGGCGGAGCTCACGACGTTCGCGTGCCCGAGCCCCCCCTTCAGGTGTCCCACGAGCGACTGCGCGAGCCGCAGGATGGCCAGCGTCACCGCGCCCGCGGTCATGATCTCGGCGGCGAGGATGAAGAACGGCACCGCGAGCAGCGGAAAGCTGTCGAGGCCCACGAACATCTCCTTGACCACGACGAGGTTCGGATAGCTCGAGCCGAAGCTCAGCGCGACGAAGACCGAGATCGCCATGGCGAAGGCCACCGGCAGACCCAGCGCGAGCAGCACGAAGAGCGCGGGAAAGAGGATCTCAGCCATTGGCGCCCTCGCGCAGCCCGCCGTCCTCGTCCCGGGCGTCCTTGTAGGTGCCGGCCCGGACGAATTGCGGCGCGACCAGCAGCAGGTGCACGATCAGCAGCGCGAAGCCGACGGGCATCGCCGCGTAGACGTAGAGGAATGGCACCCGTAACGCCGGCGTCAGCTGGAACTGCATGCGCTGCGCGTAGTCGATGCCGACCGAGACCATGAACCCGAAGAAGACGAGCAGGACCAGGACCAGCGCGCCGCGCAGGAGCTTCTGCCCCGGTCCCGGGAGCGCGTCCTGCAGGTTGGTGATCGCCACGTGGGCGCCCATGCGCAGGGCCAGGCCCGCCCCCACGAAGGTCATCCAGATCATGAGGTAGCGCGCGGCCTCGTCGGCCCAGCTCAGGGAATGTCCCGTGAGGTAGCGCAAGCCGATGTTGGCCCCCACGATCAGGGGCATCGCGCCCAGGATCAGGATCACCGCCCAACCGTTGGCGCGGACAAAGATGCGTTCGAGCCGCTTCACGCACGCCCCCTGTCGGCACCGGCGCCCCCGACGGGGCGCCGGCACGCGGTCATTCGAAGTTGACGATCGAGTCGACCAGGTCCTTGCCGTAGGTCTCGTAATAGCCCTCGTAGGCCGACGAGATCTCGTTCTGGAACTGCGCCTTCTGCTCGGCCGACAGCTCGTTCACCGTCATGCCGCGCTCCTTGAGCGTCTCGACGCCGGTGGTCTCGACCTCGTCCACGAAGCCGCGCATCGCGACGACGGCCTCGTCCGCGGCGGTCTCGAACGCCTCCTTCTGTTCGTCCGAAAGGCCGTCCCAGAACGGCTTGGACACCAGCAGCATCGCGGGCGAGTAGACGTGGCCGGACAGCGTCAGGTATTCCTGAACCTCGTCGAGCTTGACCGACACGATGACCGACAGCGGGTTCTCCTGCCCGTCGATCACGCCCTGCTGCAGCGACGAGATCACCTCGGGCCAGGCCATCGGCGTGGGCGCGGCGCCCATCGCGTTGAACGCGGCCTGGTGGACGGGGTTCTCCATGGTGCGGATCTTGAGGCCCTCGACATCCGCGGGGGTCTCGATGGCATTGCGGTTGTTGGTGATGTGGCGGAAGCCCTGCTCGCCCCAGGCGAGACCGTGCAGGCCCACATCGGCGAACTTGGCCAGGATCTCCTCGCCGATCTCGCCGTCGAGCACGGCGCGCGCATGCTCGAGATCGCGGAACAGGAACGGGATGTCGAACACGCCCGTGTCCGGCACGAAATTGGCCAGCGTGCCCGAGGACACGATGGTCGCCTCGACCGTGCCGAGCTGCAGGCCCTCGATCACCTCGCGCTCGCCGCCGAGCCCGGACGAGGGAAAGTGCTGGAACGTGAAGGCGTCGCCCGTCTGTTCGGTGACGGCCTCCTCGAAGGCCTTGGCCGCGACGCCGTAATGGCTGTCGGGTGCCAGCGCGTAGCCGATCTTGACCTCGGTCTGGGCCAGTGCCGGGGTGGCCGCCGCAACAATCGCACCGGCTGCGACGAAACCGCTGAAACGAAACATCATGTGTTCCTCCCTGAATTTTCCGATGTTGCTACACCCGGCCTTTTGGGGTGGCAACCCCGGCCGGACCGCCGCTCAGACGCCGCCGCCCTTGCGGAAGAGCCGGACGAGCTCGGGAACGTAGGCCTGCGCCCCCGCCTCCCCGGCCACGCCCCGGATCGCCGCCGACACGCCGTCCGCGATCGTCCTCTGCGCGCCCGCGGCCTCGGACATCTCGCGGTAGTAGTCGATGTCCTTCGCCGCGTTGGCGACCGCGAAAGGCAGGCCGCTGCGGTCGCCTTTCAGGATGAACGGCGAGAGCCGGTCGAGCGCCGCGCTGGCGCCGCCGCCTTGCGCCAGCACGTCCACAAGCACCGCGGGATCGATGCCCGCGTCGGCGGATTGCGCGGCAGCCTCGGCCAGGAGCGTCATGAACCCGACGGAGACGTAGTTGTGCAAGAGCTTCAGCCGGTGCCCGTGCCCGAGCGGACCCACATGCGTCACCGTCTCGGTGAAGCTGTCGAGCACCGGGCGCACGCGTTCGAGCGTCGCGGCCTCGCCGCCGACCAGCAGGTTCAGCGTGCCGGCATGGGCATGGCTCGCGGTGCGGGTCATCGGCGCATCGAGGAAGGCGCAGCCGGCCTCGGCCGTCCGCGCGCCCATGCGCAGCGTGGTCTCGGGCAGCGAGGTCGAGCAGTCCACGACCACCGTTCCGGGCCGCAAGGCGGGCAGCAGCCCCTCCATGACCGCCTCGACCTGCGGGGCGCCCGTCACGCAGAGCAGGATGACGTCGGCTTCCTCGGCGATCCCGGCCGGGGACGCCACCGGCCGCCCCCCCAGCGACAGGATCTCGTCGGTGGGCTGGTTGCCCGGATGGTCGAGGAAGCCCAGCGCGTGCCCGCCCCGCGACAGCACGTTCCGCGCGATGCCATGGCCCATGAGCCCCACGCCGATCAATCCGACATTCATTGTCTTTCCCCTCGCTTGCGCCGCGCGCGGCCTCAGTCCGCGTTGATCCAGATCGCCTTGGTGTCGAGGTATTCCTCGACATGCTCCGAGCCGCCCTCGCGCCCGTAGCCCGACATCTTCATGCCGCCGAAGGGCACCGCCGGGTCGATGGCGTGGTACATGTTCACCCAGACCGAGCCGGCCTTCAGCCGGTGCGCCAGCTTGTGCGCGGTCCCCAGATGCGTCGAGAAGACGCCCGCCGCCAGCCCATAGGGCGTGGCGTTCGCGCGGGCGACAACCTCGTCCAGCGTGTCGAAGGGCATCGCCGAGATGACGGGGCCGAAGATCTCCTCGCGTGCGACGCGCATGTCGTCGGTGACGCCGCCGAAGATCGTGGGCTGGAAATAGTGCCCGCCCTCGAGACCCGCGCCCGTGGCCCGGCCGCCGCCCGTGACGACCTCGGCGCCCTCCGCCGGACCGGCCGACAGGTAACCCTCGATGCGCTCGGCCTGCCGGGCCGAGATGATGGGGCCGATATCGGTGTCGGCGGCGATGCCGGGCCCGATCTTCAGCGCGGCGGCGTAGTCGGCAACGCGACGCACGAACTCGCCGTGGATCTCGCGCGCGACGAACAATCGCGAGCCCGCGATGCAGATCTGGCCGGAATTGGCGAAGACCGCCATGGCCGCCACCGGCACGGCCTTGTCGATGTCCGCGTCGCGGCAGACGATCACCGGAGACTTGCCGCCCAGTTCCAGCGACACGCGCTTGAGGGTGCCGGTCGCGGCCCGCGCGATCGCCTGGCCGGTCGCCGTCGAGCCGGTGAAGACGATCTTGTCCACGCCCGGATGCTCGGCCAGCGCCGCGCCGGCCTCGGCGCCGGTGCCCGTGACGATGTTCAGGACGCCGTCCGGAAGCCCTGCCTCCTGCATGATCCGGGCGATCATCAGCACGGTGAGCGAGGCCTCCTCGGACGGCTTCAGGACCATGGTGCAGCCGGTGGCGAGCGCCGGCACGATCTTCCAGACCGACCCGGCGATGGGGGCGTTCCAGGGGATGATGGCCCCCACCACGCCCACCGGCTCGCGCACGGTCGAGGAGTAGATGTCGCCCGGGAAGGAGTTGGGGATGGTCTGGCCGTGGATGCTGACCGCCTGGCCCGCGTAGAACCGCAGCATCCCGAGGACGCGCCGCTGGTTGGCGAGCGTGCGCTGGATCGGCATGCCCATGTCGAGCGTGTCCGACAGGCAGAGCGTGTCCCATTCCACCTCGAACCGCTCGGCGATGCGCAGGAGGAGGGCCTGCCGCTCGTACGGCGTGAACCGTGCCCAAGGCCCCTCGAACGCCGCCCGTGCCGCCTGCACCGCCGCATCGACATCCGCGGCGTCGCCCCGCGGCACCGTGGCAAGGCACGTTCCGTCCGCCGGGTTGATCGCCTGCATCTCGCGCCCGGACTGCGCCCCGCGCCACGTCCCGCCCACCAGCATCGGCCGGAACGAGCCGTCGTAGAGCTCGGCCGCGCTCGCCTGCAAATCCTTCATCGCGTCCCTTCCCGGCGCTGTCCAACGTCGGGGCGTTCATGGCCGCAGCCCGGGCCGGGTGCAAGCAGGCAGCTGCGATAGGCCCTTGGGCACCCGACCGTGGCGCGGGGGCCGCGGCCAGGCGTCCCGCGGTCCGGACCGTGTGGCGCACCCCCTCGCACAGGGATACTCTGTCTGTGCCCCTGCGCGGCCTTGGCGCGAGGCCCCTGTGCGGTCGCGGCAGGCATCGGCACGCGCGCGGACATTCTTCGGAGGATCGGTCATGGCCCAGCACCCGCCTGCCCTGCCACGGGGCGACGCAGAGGACGGCCTGCGCCTGCGCGCCTATGATCCGGCGCGCGATCTGGACACCTGCCTTGCGATCTGGCGCCGCGCGTCGGAGGTGGGGCATCCGTTTCTCGATGCCGCCACGCTCGATGCCGACGCGGTGCTCATCCGCGATGTCTACATGCCGGCGGCCGACATCACCGTGGCCGAGGACGGGGGCCGGGTGATCGGCTTCATCGCGCTCCTCGACGATCTCGTGGGCGGCCTCTTCGTCGATCCGGGCGCCCACCGGCGGGGGGCGGGTCGCGCGCTGGTCGCGCGCGCGCTCGCGACGCGCGGGCGGCTCGCGGTCGAGGTCTACGAAGCCAATCGGTCCGCGCGGGCCTTCTACGTCGCCTGCGGCTTCGTCGAGACCGGCCGGCGGGAGCGGGACGATCACGATCGGCCCCTGCCCCTCGTGGCGATGGCGGTGCCGGGTCCCGGCGCCGGCTGACCGCCGCGCCGGGACCCCGTCTCAGAACGTCCGGGTGAGCGAGACCTTGAACGTCCGGCCCGGAGCCTTGCGCGAGGGCGAGGACAGGTGCCCCACGTAGTCGGCGTCGAACGCGTTCTCGAGGCCCACGCGCAGCTCCGACCCGTCGAGCCAGCCCCGGTCGGGCCGCCACGTGGCGCGCAGGTTGTGCACCGTGCTCTCGGGGAGGTCGTCGCCCAGCGCGTCGCGCTTGTCGGCGGTGTGCACCACCTCCCAGCTCAGGTCGACCGCGTCGCCCCACTTGCGCCCGAGCGTCAGCTGGGCCCGGTCGGCGGGGCTGTTGCGCCAGACCGCGTCCGAGCCGCCGGGATTGTATTCGGTGCCCTCGCCCACATGCCCCGCGAGGTCGAGGTAGACGCCGCCCGCAAAGCCGTAGGAGGCCTCGAGCTCCAGCCCATGCGTCTCGACCCGGTCGAGATCGGTGCCGGTCGATCCCGCGACGGTGTAGCTCGTGATGTCCCAGAGCGTCGTCTTGTAGAGGGTGCCGCGCAGGGTCAGGCTGTCGCCCGCGGCGAAGAGGTCCGTGCCGGAATACTCGGCGCCGAGTTCCAGCGTGCGCGCCTTCTCCGTCAGGTCGATGCGGCGGCGCGCGGTGGCCGAGGTGCCGAGGTCGTCGATGATCGGCAGTCCCTCGGTATAGGCGGCCGACCCGAAGACCGAGAGGCCGTTCCCGAAATCGTAGGCGAGCGCGAGCCCGCCCATGAGCGCGTCGTCCTCGTAATCGTCGGCGTAGCGGATGCCGGTCGCGGGATCGACAAGAGGCTCGGCGGTCTCGATCCGGGAATGTTCGTAGCGCAGCGCCGGCGTGACGGTCACCTGCCCGATCGACATCTCGTCGACGACGAACAGCGCGACGCGGTCGTTGGTCCCGCCCGGTGCGCCCGCCTCGGTGTTGTCGGCGCGGTCGCGCCGCTGCAGCTCCAGCCCCGCCAGCAGGTCGTGCGAGACGGCGCCGGCGGTGAAGCGCGCGCGGTTCGACAGGGTCAGCTTGGTCGTCTCGTAGCGCTGCTCGGCGTTCACCGTGCCGACGAGGAACGGAAAGGTCGGCGTGCCCTCGAGCGGCGACGAACCCTCGACATAGTCGTAGTCGATCCGCTGGTCCGCGTAGGACAGGTTCGCCCGCAGGTCGACGAGGTCGCTCGCCGGGTCGTAGCGGTATTCGAGCACCGTCTGCGCGGTGTCGGTCAGCCGGTCGACGTTGCCGAAGGTGCCGCCATCCGTCGCGAACTGGTCGTAGGGCACGTCCTTGTCGTCGGCCACCGTGCGCGAATGGCTGAAGGTCAGCGAATGCGCCCCGGTCTCGCCGAAGGTGAAACGCGCCTTGGCGAGCCCCGAGGGCGTGCGGAAGGCGCTGTTGCCGATCGTCTCGCCGTCACCGTCCTCGAGGTCGCCCTGGTCGCGCAGGGTGTAGTTCAGCAGGAACTCGGCGCCGTCGGCCGGCATCCAGGCGAGGTTCGTCGAGGTGACCCAGCCATCGCCGTTCGAGCTGTACTCGAAAGTCTGCGAGCCGCCGACGCCCGGCGTGCCGCCGGTGAAGTCCGAGGCGTCCTTGGTCTCGAGCCGGACGACGCCGCCGACGATGCCCGAGCCGTAGGCGAAGCTGCCGATGGTCCCGCGCAGCACCTCGACCTCGCGGTAGAGCATCGGATCGGTGAAAAGCTGCGTGCCGATGCGGTAGAGCTCCTCCGACCCGACGCTGGCGCCGTCGATCTGCACCGCGATCTTCTGGTCCGACCCGTAGGTGGTGTTGGCGCCGAAGCCGCGGATGTTGATGCCTGAGCCCTGCGGCGTGGTGCCGTTCACGAGCGTGACGCCGGGCACCGAATCGATGAGCTGTGCGACCGTGCTGGCCTGCCGGTCCTGGATCTCCTCCTCGTCGACGACGGTGCGGGCGAGCGCCGTGCCGAAGCTCAGGTCGCGCTTGCCGGCGGTCAGCACCAGCGTTCCGAGAAAGCCGGGGTCGTCCTGCGCCGCGACCGGCGCGGCAACGGACAGGCAGACGAGCGCGGTTGTCCCGCGCAGGAGTTTCATGGGCATGAGCGCCATCCTTCGTGCTCTGGGGCCGTGGCTTGCGAAGACTGGCGCGGCGAATTTGTGATGAATGTGTCTGAGCTTATCGTGACGGGTTGCAGCGTTACTGCAATCAGACTAAAACAGTCAAGTATATTGAGACAGCCACGCGACGCCTCGGCCGGAGCGCAGCCATCGGACCCTTTCCCAATCCGAGGATGCCCATGACCGAGCGCCCCGCTCCCACCCCAGACGACATCCGCGCCTTCGAGGCGCAGAACCCGAAGTTGCGCGCCCGCGACGCGGCCGCCGCGCTCGGCATCTCGGAGGCAGGGCTCGTCGCGGCCCGGATCGGCGCCGGCGCGACGCGCATCGCCGCCCATCCCGACCGCCTGATCCCCGCGGCGGAACGGCTAGGCGAGGTCATGGCGCTGACCCGTGTCGAGGCCTGCGTGCACGAGAAGGTCGGCGTCTACGGCGACTACCATCCGGGCGAGCACGCCGCGATGACGCTGGCCGAGGACATCGACCTGCGCATCTTCCCCGCGCATTGGGTGCACGCCTACGCGGTCGAAAGCCCCGCATCCGAAGACGGCCAGCCGCCGCGCCGCGCGCTGCAGATCTTCGACGCGGCGGGCGACGCGGTCCACAAGATCCATCTCCGGGCTGGCTCCCGCCACGACCGGTGGCCGAGCCTTGTCGAGGGCCTCGCCCTGCCCGACCAGTCGGTCGGCCAGGACGTCGCCGCGCGCCGGCCCGCCGAAGGCGCCCGCTCGCGGCCCGACAAGGTGGACATCCTGCGCGAGGAATGGGCACGGCTGACCGACACCCACCAGTTCCTGCGGCTTTGCTCGAAGCTGAAGATGAACCGCCTCGGCGCCTACCGGATCGCCGGCGCACCGTTCGCGCGCGCGCTGTCGCCGGACGCCGCCGACGCGATGCTGCAGGCGGTGCGGGACGCAGGCATCGAGGTCATGATCTTCGTCGGCAACCGCGGCTGCATCCAGATCCACACCGGGCCCGTCCGCACCCTGGCACCCATGGGCCCCTGGCAGAACGTGATGGACCCGGGCTTCAACCTGCACCTCCGGCGCGACAGGGTGGCGGAGATCTGGGCCGTCGACAAACCCACGAGCCGCGGACCGGCCGTGTCGGTCGAGGCCTTCGACGCCGAGGGCGGGCTGATCTTCCAGGTCTTCGGCGTGGGAAAGGAGGGCCGGGACTCCCGCCCCGCCTGGCGTGCCATCGTGGACGCCCTGCCCGCCCGGACCGGGGTGCCGGCATGATCGCCCGGCTCCTCTCCGCCCTCCTTGCGGCCGGCTGCACGGCGGCGTCCGCCGAGCCCGCCCCCGAGGCGGACGTCCTGTCGATCGGCGGTTCGGTCACCGAGATCGTCGCGGCGCTCGGCCAGGGGCACCGGCTCCGCGCGCGCGACAGCACCTCGACCTGGCCGCCCGAGGTCGCGGACCTGCCCGACGTGGGCTACATGCGCGCGCTCTCGCCCGAGGGTGTGCTGTCGGTCGGGCCGGACCTGATCCTGTCCGAGGACGGCGCGGGCCCGCCCGAGGCGCTGGACGTGATCCGCGCGGCCGATGTCGCCTTCGTCACCGTGCCCGACGCGGTCACGACCGACGGCATCCTGCGCAAGATCGAGATCGTCGGCGCCGCGCTCGGCGTGCCGGACCGCGCCGCCGCCCTGTCCGACGCGGTCGCAACCGACCTTGCTGACGCGATGGCGGATGCCGCGCGCCCGGACGCGCAGCGCAAGCGGGTCCTCTTCGTGCTCTCGACGCAGGGCGGGCGCATCACCGCGTCCGGGACCGGCACCGCGGCGGACGCGCTCATCCGCATGGCGGGAGCCACCAACGCCGTGACCGAATTCGAGGGGTACAAGCAGATCTCCGACGAGGCGGTTGGGCGCGCAGCGCCTGACGTCATCCTGATGATGGACCGCGGCGGCGATCACGGCGCGGCCGACGACGAGCTGTTCGCGATGCCCGCGATCCGGCTCACGCCCGCGGCGGCGGACCGCGCATCGGTCCGGCTCGACGGGCTCCTCATGCTGGGCTTCGGTCCGCGCACGGCCGAGGCGGTGCGCCGGCTCAACGCCGCGCTCTACGACGAGGGGGCCTGAGCGGTGGCCGCGCTGACCGACGTGCAGGCCCCGCCCCGCGACCGGCTGAGCCGCGCGCGTGCGCTGCACTGGGCGCTCGCGGCGGCGCTCGTGCTCGCCTCCGCCGCGAGCCTCGAGGTCGGCGCCACCGACGTGCGCCTGAGCGCGCTTCTGGCAAAGCTCGTCCAGGGCGAGGCGCTCGGCCAGATGGAGCGCATCGTGCTCCTCGACATCCGGCTGCCGCGGCTCGCCATGGGCCTCCTCGTGGGTGCCGCCCTCGCCGTGTCGGGCGCGGTCATGCAGGGGCTCTTCCGCAATCCGCTCGCCGATCCGGGCATCGTCGGCGTCGGTGCGGGCGCGGGCCTGGGCGCGATCCTCGCCATCGTGCTCGGCGGGCTCCTGCCCGTCTGGGCGCGCGACCTCGCGGGCAACCAGCTCGTGCCCGTCGCGGCCTTTCTCGGCGGCTGGGGCTCGACGCTCCTCCTCTACCGTGTGGCGACGCGGGGCGGACGGACCTCGGTCGCGACCATGCTCCTTGCAGGGATCGCGCTCGGGGCCCTGGCAGGAGCGCTGTCGGGCATCCTCGTCTACATCGCCGACGACCAGCAGCTGCGCGACCTGACCTTCTGGGGCCTCGGATCGCTCGCCGGCGCGAGCTGGGCCAAGGTCGCGGCCGCGGGCCCGATGATCGCGCTCGCGCTCGGCGCGGCGGTCCTGCTCGGGCGCGCGCTGAACGGGCTCGCGCTCGGCGAGGCGACGGCGGCGCATATCGGCATCGACGTCCAGCGCATGAAAGCGGTGGCGATCCTCGCCGTGGCGGGCGCCACCGGCGCCGCGGTCGCCGTCTCGGGCGGGATCGGGTTCGTCGGCATCGTGGTGCCGCACCTCCTGCGCCTCGCCTCGGGCCCGGACCATCGGACGCTCCTGCCGAACGCGGCCCTTCTGGGCGCGACGCTGCTGATCCTCGCGGACGTCATCGCCCGGGTCGTCATCGCGCCGGCGGAACTGCCCATCGGGATCGTGACCGCAATCCTCGGCGCGCCGGTCTTCCTGTGGATCCTGCTGCGCCGGCGGGGGCTCGTCGACGGATGAGCCTGATCGCCGAAGCCATCCGCGTGCGCTACGGCGGCCGCGAGGTCCTGCAGGGCGTCGACCTCGCGGCCGAGGCGGGGCACGTGACCGCCATCGTCGGCCCGAACGGGTCGGGCAAGTCCACGCTGCTCGGCGCGCTCACGGCGACGCTGCCCCACGAGGGACGCGTGCGCCTGAACGGCCGCGACATCGCCGGCATGAAACCGTGGGAACTCGCGGCCGAGCGCGCGGTGCTGCCGCAGGCCTCGCGCCTCGCCTTTCCGTTCCGCGTCCTCGAGGTCGTGCGCCTCGGGCAGCAGGCCGGGACCGCCGGAGACCGTCCGGACGTGCCGTTGCAGGCGCTCGCGCGCGTGGGGCTCGCGCACCATGCCGACCGCACCTTCCAGGACCTGTCGGGCGGCGAAGCGCAGCGCGTCATGCTGGCGCGCGTGCTCGCGCAGGTCTGGGCGCCGGTGGAGGAGGGCCGGCCGCGCTGGCTGCTGCTCGACGAACCGGTGTCGAGCCTCGACATCGCGCACCAGCTCCAGGTGATGGAGATCGCCCGGCGCTTTGCCCGCGCGGGCGGCGGCGTGATCGCGGTGATGCACGACCTGAACCTGACCGCGCTCTTCGCCGACCGGGTGGCGGTGCTGGCCGAGGGCCGGCTTCTCGCGACCGGCACGCCGCGCACCGTCCTGACCGACACCATCCTGTCCCGCGCCTATGGCTGCGCCCTGCGGGTCAGCGCCCCGCCACCCGAGGACGTGCCCTACATCCTGCCGCACGCGGCCTCTGCCTGACATCGGCACGCATCCGCCCTGCCGGGTTTCGTCCCCGGGGCGCGCGGCCTACCTTCCCCCCGGACCCGGTGCACCGCAGGCGGCACCAAACGATCGAGGAGACCCATCCATGTACCTTGCCATGAACCGTTTCACCGTACCGCTCGAGAACGCCGCGGAATTCGAGGACCTCTGGCTCTCGCGCGAGAGCCACCTGAAGGACATGGACGGCTTCGTGTCCTTCCACATGCTCAAGGGCCCCGAGGAGGACGGGCGCATCCTCTATGCCTCGCACACGATCTGGCAGAGCGAGGCGCATTTCCGCGCCTGGACCACCAGCGCGCAGTTCCGCGCCGCCCATGCCGGGGCCGGCGAGACGCGCAAGCTCTACGAGGGCGCGCCGCGCTTCGAGGGCTTCACTTCGATCCAGGAGATCGGCGCCGGCCAGCCGGCCTGAGCGCGCTCACGCGGCGGGGTCGAAGCCCAGCCGCGCATGGAACCGCGCCAGCTCGTTCGGGGCCGGCGCGGTCCCGCAGTAGATGCGCACGTAGGACGGCACGCGCGCCATGCGCGCCGCGCGGTCCTCGCGCACCTGCATCGAGATGTAGCCGATCTGGACGAGGTAGACCGTGCGCGCGCGCACGTCCGCGTCCTCGGCACCGTATCCGAACCGCTCGAACATCGCCCGGATCGCCGCGAGCCTGCGGTCGTCCGCGGCATTCACCCGCGCCATCACCGCGTCGGACTGGTGCGCCCAGCCGCGCACCGCGAAATCGAACTGCGGCTCGAACTCCGCCTCGTCGTGGAAGACCACGATCAGGTTGAGGATCGCCTCGGCGATGGTTTCGGCATAGGCCGCGCAGGCGGTCTCGAACGCGCCGGTGTTCTTGGCGTCCCAGTGTTCGAGCAGCGCGTCGAGAAGCGCGTTCCGGTCCTTGAAGAACCAGTAGAAGCTCGTGCGCGAGATGTTCAGCCGGCTTGCCAGCGGCTGGA
The DNA here is from genome assembly GCF_000521865.1 of Roseivivax isoporae LMG 25204. GTDB lineage: Bacteria > Pseudomonadota > Alphaproteobacteria > Rhodobacterales > Rhodobacteraceae > Roseivivax > Roseivivax isoporae. The sequence continues at coordinate 62,991 of NZ_JAME01000023.1, read as the reverse complement.
TCTTCACCGCGTCGAGCCCCGCCTCGAGAAAGGCGCGCTTGGCCGCGTCGAGCCACATCTCGCGCGATCCCCGCCATCCCGACGCCTTGTCCGGCGCACTGTCCCCTGCGCTCTGCATGGCGCGACCATAGGCGCGCCAGGCCCCCGCCACAACAGGATTGTACGCAGGTGACGTCGAACTTGACATATGTGAACATTTCCATCATCCCTGCCCCGCACATCCCGTGGAGGCCCGACATGTCCGCCGATCCCCTGTTGCAGCCCTACGATCTGAAGCACCTGCGGCTGAAGAACCGGCTGATGATCACCAGCCACGAGCCGGCCTATCCCGAGGACGGGATGCCCAAGGACCGCTACCGCGCCTACCATGCCGAGCGCGCGCGGGCGGGCGTCGCGCTGACCATGACCGCGGGATCGGCATCGGTGTCGCGGGACAGTCCGCCGGTCTTCAACAACATCCTCGCCTGGAAGGACGAGGTGGTGGGCTGGATGCGCAAGCTGTCCGACGAGTGCCACGACCACGACTGCGCGGTGATGATCCAGCTCACGCATCTCGGGCGGCGCACGCGCTGGGACAAGGCGGACTGGCTGCCCGTGGTGTCGGCGAGCCACGAGCGCGAGGCCTCGCACAAGGCATTCCCGAAGAAGGCCGAGGACTGGGACATCGCCCGCATCGTCGCGGACTATGCCGACGCCGCCGAGCGGATGAAGGAGGCAGGGCTCGACGGGATCGAGCTGCAGGCCTACGGGCACCTCCTCGACCAGTTCTGGTCGCCCGTGACGAACGACCTCGACGGGGCCTATGGCGGCAGTCTCGAGAACCGCATGCGGCTGTCGATGGAAGTGCTGCACGCGGTCCGCGCGCGGGTCGGCGACGACTTCCTCGTGGGCATCCGCTACGTCGCGGACGAGGACCTGGCCGGCGGCATCACCAAGGCCGAAGGCATCGAGATCTCGCAGCGCCTGAAGGCCAGCGGACTCGTCGACTTCCTGAACGTCATCCGCGGGCACATCGACACCGATGCGGGCCTGACCGACGTGATCCCGGTGCAGGGCATGCGGTCGAACCCGCATCTCGACTTCGCGGGCGAGATCCGCGCGGCGACGCAGTTCCCGACCTTCCACGCGGCCAAGATCCAGGACGTGGCGACCGCGCGGCACGCGATCGCCAGCGGCAAGCTCGACATGGTGGGCATGACCCGCGCGCACATGGCCGACCCCCACATCGTGGCCAAGATCCTGCGCGGCGAGGAGGACCGCATCCGTCCGTGCGTGGGCGCGAACTACTGCCTCGACCGCATCTACCAGGGAGGCATGGCGCTCTGCCTGCACAACCCGGCGACGGGGCGCGAACTGGAACAGCCGCACGTGGTGCCGCAGGCCGAGGCGCGGCGCCGCGTGGTGATCGTGGGCGCGGGTCCCGCGGGTCTCGAGGCCGCGCGCGTCGCGGCCGAGCGCGGGCACGCGGTGATCGTGCACGAGGCCGCGAACGACCCGGGCGGCCAGGTGCGGCTGACGGCGCAGACCCCGCGCCGGGCCGAGATGATGCAGCTGGTCCAGTGGCGGTTCGCGGAATGCACGCGGCGCGGCGTCGGCTTCCGCTTCAACAGCTTTGCCGACGCGCAGACGGTGCGGGCCGACGCCCCCGACGTGGTGATCATCGCCACGGGCGGCCTGCCCCACACCGACGTCCTGGCCGAGGGCAACGGACTGGTCGTCTCCGCCTGGGACATCCTGTCGGGCGACGCCGCGCCGGGCGAGACGGTGCTGATCTACGACGACGCGGGCGACTATGCCGGCCTGCAGGCCGCCGAGAAGATCGCCGCGACCGGCGCCCGGGTCGAGATCGTGACCCGCGACCGCACCGTCGCGTCCGAGGTGATGGCGATGTCGCTGACCCCGGCCATGCGCGAGCTGCAGAAGCGCGACGTGACCTTCACCGTGACCTGGACGCTCGAGGCGGTGCGCCGGGAGGGCAACGTGCTTTGCGCCACGCTCGGCAGCGACTATGGCGGGGTCACCCGCGAGCGCCGCGTCGACCAGGTGGTGGTCAACCACGGCACGCGGCCCCTCGACGACGTCTATTTCGAGCTGCGCGACGGATCGTCCAATCTCGGCGAGGTCGATTACGATGCGCTGATCGCCGGACGGCCGCAGGAGGTCGTGCGCAACCCCGACGGCACCTACCGGCTGTTCCGCATCGGCGACGCGGTGGCGGCGCGCAACACCCACGCGGCGATCTACGACGCGCTGCGGCTCTGCAAGGCGCTGTGACCGGACGGGTGACGCGGGAATGTGCGGATCATGGTGGAGCCGAGGGGGATCGAACCCCTGACCTCGTCATTGCGAACGACGCGCTCTCCCGGCTGAGCTACGGCCCCTCACGCGCGATTTGAAACGCCAAGTTCCGGCACCTGTCAAGGGGTGGCGGGGGCCGCCCCGGCGGCCGCGGCATAGGCGGCGCGGCACTGCGCGGCGCCCTGATCGGCCGAAGCCTGCAGCGCCGGCAGGCGCTCGCGGATGTCGCTCGCGCGGCGGCGCACCTCGGCCAGGTCGACGGGCACGCGCTTGGGCGAGCGCACCACGCGGTCGCGCACGCACGGATAGGGCGCGACGCCGGTGCGGTAGCCGCCGCAGGTCACGAAGACCGGGTAGGTGCGGATCTCGGTCTCGACGGCATAGCCGCGCGCGAGCGTCGCCTCGAGCTCCTTCAGTTCGCCCTCGGCGGCGCGCAGGCTTTCCGTCGCCTGCGACACGCAGCGCTCGACCGGGGTGGCGCAGGCCGCGAGCGCGCAGAGCGCCAGCGCGGGCATCAACCGGAGCGGCGGGGGAACGGGCATGGCGGGTCTCCTCGAATTGCCGTCAGCATAGCACCGCCGACGGTCCCGTCGACGCCCTTGCGGCAGCGCCACGGCGGCCGCAAGCTGTTGTGATGAGAACGAAAGGTCCGCTCATGTCCCAGTCCCGTCCCCGCCTCCCGATCCCGGCGCTGGCGCTCGGCGCCGCCGCGGCGCTGGTCCTTGCCGCCTGCACGCCCGACGCGCAGCCCGCGGACACCGATGCCTGCGGCGCGAATGACTACGCCGCGCTCGTCGGCGCGAACATCGCCGCGGTCACCCTGCCCGCCGACCGCAACATCCGCGTCCTTGGGCCCGACAGCATGGCGACGATGGACTACAATCCTGAGCGGCTGAACATCGAGACCGACGCGGACGGCACGATCCTGCAACTGCGCTGCGGCTGAGGTCCGCGGGCCGCATGACATGGATCAAGGCGCGCCGCCCGCGGCGCTGCCAAGGTCGCGGCACCCACGAAGGAGGTGCCGCACATGCATCGCAAGATCCTGATCCCCGTCGCGCCCGACCATGTCGAGGCCATCGCGGACTCGATGGCCGTGGCCCGCGCGCTGGCCGCCGAGGGGGCCGAGATCCACGCCCTGTCCGTGCTCGAGGTGATCCCGCTCTACGTCGCGGCCGAGGTGCCGCTCGAGGTTTACGAACGCTCCTGCGCCGACATGCGGGACAAGCTGACCGAGGCGTTCCGCGACATGCCGGATGTCAGGGTCCGCGCAGTCACCGGATCGCCCGCTGCCACCATCGTCGAGACCGTGCGCGCGCACGGCTTCGACCTCGTGGTCATCCGCTCGCACAGGCCGGGACTGCAGGACTGGTTCCTGGGCTCGACCGCCGGCCGGGTGGTGCGCCACGCGCCCTGCTCCGTCCACGTGGTGCGCTAGGCCGGAACGGCACGCGGCCGCCCCCCGGGGGGAGCGGCCGCGCCGGTCGTTCGGGTGCCTTGGGTCAGGCGCGGACAGAGCGTCCGCGCGGTCCCGCCAGCAGCCACACGATGAAGCCGAGGATCGGCAGGATCAGGATCGCGAGCGTCCAGAGCACCTTGGCCAGCGTCGAGGCGCCGGAGGTCAGGATCTGGTAGATCGCGTAGATGTCGAGGATGAGGACGATAAGTCCGAAAAGTCCGTATTCCATGGAGGGCTCCGAGTTCAGGGATCTGTGAACCGAACGCGTTCCGGCGCAACGCGTTCCGCGGCCCCGCGGAACGCCCTGCCCGTCCCGACCCTCAGTGCTTCTTGCGGCGCTGAACGTTGCCGCCCCGCTGGCCCGGACGGCCGGCGGTCGAGCGGCCCGAGCGCTTGGTCGCCTCCTCGGACGCCCGGTCGACAGCCTGCTGGCGTGCCAGCGGGTCGTCGGCCACGGCGAGATCGACCGCCTCGAGCCGCTTGACCTCGTCCCGCAGGCGCGCGGCCTCCTCGAACTCGAGGTTCTCGGCGGCCTTGCGCATGTCCTCGCGCAGCCCCTCGAGCACCGCCTGCATGTTCGACCCGGCGCGCTTGTCGTCGATTTTGGCGGTGACGCGGTTCATGTCCACGTCGCCCTGGTAGAGGCCGGCAAGGATGTCGTCGACGTTCTTCTTGATGGTCGCGGGCGTGATGCCGTGTTCCACGTTGTAGGCGATCTGCTTTTCCCGGCGGCGGTTGGTCTCGCCGATGGCGCGCTCCATCGAGCCGGTCATGCGGTCGGCGTACATGATGACCCGGCCCTCGGAGTTCCGCGCGGCGCGGCCGATCGTCTGGATCAGCGAGGTTTCCGACCGCAGGAACCCTTCCTTGTCGGCGTCGAGGATCGCCACGAGCCCGCATTCCGGGATGTCGAGCCCCTCGCGCAAGAGGTTGATGCCCACGAGGCAGTCGAAGGCGCCGAGCCGCAGGTCGCGCAGGATCTCGATCCGCTCGATCGTGTCGATGTCGGAATGCATGTAGCGCACACGCACGCCCTGCTCGTGCAGGTACTCGGTCAGGTCCTCGGCCATGCGTTTCGTCAGCACCGTGCAGAGCGTGCGGAAGCCCGCCTGGCTGACCTTGCGGATCTCGTCCAGCAGGTCGTCCACCTGCATCTCCACGGGCCGGATCTCGACCTGCGGGTCCACGAGGCCCGTGGGGCGGATCACCTGTTCAACGAAGACGCCGCCAGCCTGCTCGATCTCCCAGTTCGAGGGCGTCGCCGAGACGAAGATCGATTGCGGGCGCATGGCGTCCCATTCCTCGAACTTGAGCGGGCGGTTGTCCATGCAGGACGGCAGGCGGAAGCCGTGCTCGGCCAGCGTGAACTTGCGCCGGTAGTCGCCGCGGTACATGCCGCCGATCTGCGGCACGCTGACGTGGCTCTCGTCGGCGAAGACGATGGCGTTGTCGGGGATGAACTCGAACAGGGTCGGCGGCGGCTCGCCCGGGGCACGGCCCGTCAGGTAGCGCGAATAGTTCTCGATCCCGTTGCAGGTGCCCGTGGCCTCGAGCATCTCGATGTCGAAATTGGTGCGCTGCTCGAGCCGCTGCGCCTCGAGCAGCTTGCCCTCGTTCACCAGCTGGTCGAGCCGCTGGCGCAGCTCCTTCTTGATGTGCACCACCGCCTGCTTGAGCGTCGGGCGCGGGGTGACGTAGTGCGAGTTGGCATAGACGCGGATGCGCTCGAAGCTGCCGGTCTTCTGCCCGGTCAGCGGATCGAACTCGGTGATCGCCTCGAGCTCCTCGCCGAAGAACGAGAAGCGCCAAGCGCGGTCCTCGAGGTGCGCGGGCCAGACCTCGAGCACGTCGCCCCGCACCCGGAACGACCCGCGCTGGAACGCCTGGTCGTTGCGCTTGTACTGCTGCGCCACGAGGTCCGCCATGACCTGCCGCTGGTCGTATTCGCGCCCCGTGAAGAGGTCGAGCGTCATCGCGCCGTAGGTCTCGACCGAACCGATGCCGTAGATGCACGAGACCGAGGCGACGATCACCACGTCGTCGCGTTCGAGCAGCGCCCGCGTCGCCGAGTGGCGCATGCGGTCGATCTGCTCGTTGATCTGGCTTTCCTTCTCGATATACGTGTCCGACCGCGGCACGTAGGCCTCGGGCTGGTAGTAGTCGTAGTAGCTGACAAAGTACTCGACCGCGTTCTCGGGGAAGAACTGCTTGAACTCGCCGTAGAGCTGGGCCGCGAGCGTCTTGTTGGGCGCGAGGATGATCGCGGGGCGCTGGGTCTCCTCGATCACCTTGGCCATGGTGAAGGTCTTGCCGGTGCCGGTCGCCCCGAGCAGCACCTGGTTGCGCTCGCCCGCCTTGACCGCCGCGCTCAGCTCGGCGATCGCCGCCGGCTGGTCGCCCGCCGCGGAATATTCCGTGTGCATGACGAAGCGCTTGCCGCCCTCGAGCTTCTCGCGCACGGCCACGTCCTGGGCGGGCGCGTGCAGGAGCGCGGGCATGTCATCGGGGCGGTTGTTGTGCATGGGGACGTCTCCGGCGGATGTGCCAGAGACTTGATGTTTGCACGGGCAGGTTCAACCCCGCCCGTGCCGCGCGCGTGGCGTCAGGGCACGCGGGATCAGCCAGCCGGGCGGATCTCACCGCAGGCGATGCGGTCGCCAGCATCGCCCGCCGGCTGGCTCGCATAATCGTCGGCGCCCAAATGCACGACCACGGCCGCGCCGTCCTCGTCCATCAGGTGGTCTTCGACGTCGATCCGCTCGTTGAAGTAGGACACCTGGACGATGCCGTCGCTGCCCGCGGTGATGTTCGGGAAGTCGCCGGGATGCGGCCCGGCCTCGACGAGCACGCCGTGCTCGGCGTCACCCGCGATGTGCCCGCCCGCGGACGAGAAGTCGTCGGCCGAGCAGTCGCCGGTCTCGTGGAAGTGGAAGCCGTGCGGCCCCTCGGGGATGTCGGTGAGGTCGAGCGTCACCATCACCTGGCCCGACGGGGTCTGCTGGATGTTCACCGTGCCGTGTTCGGTGCCGTCGGTGCCTTGCAGCATGGCGGTGGCGCTGCCCCCGTCATCGGCTCCGGTCCCCGGGCCGCTGTCGGTCTGCGCGGCCGCGAGGGCGGGAATGCCGGCGGCGAGGATGGCTGCGTGGATCGCTTTCATGGCGGTTGGTCCTTCCGGTCGTCGGTGGCAACATCAGGGGAACACGGCCGCCGCGCGAGTGTTCCCGCCCGTCACCGGCGCCTTGCGCCCGCGGGCACGAACGCCCATAGTGCTGCCCGCAGCAACGAACGGAGCCCCGAAGACCATGCGTGCGCGAATCTACCAGCCGTCCAAGACCGCGATGTCGTCCGGCCAGGCGCGGACCAGGCACTGGGTGCTCGAGTTCCTTCAGGGCAGCCCGCGCAAGGTCGACCCGTTGATGGGCTGGACCTCGTCCGACGACACGCAGGCGCAGGTCCGCCTGCGCTTCGACACCCGCGAGGAGGCCGAGGAATACGCCCGCGACCACGGCATCGAGGCCGACATCTTCGAACCGAAGAAGCGCCGCGCCAATGTCCGCCCGCGCGGCTACGCCGAAAACTTCGCCTTCGACCGCCGGGGCATGTGGACACACTGATCCCCCGGCACCGATCTCCTCGGAGGGCGTCCCCGGCGGGCGCCCTTTCGCATTGGGGGCGGCAGGCGCGATGAGCTTCCTTCTGGACGGCGTCAGCCCGGACGGCACGACGGTCCTTCTGGCGCACGGGGCGGGTGCCCCCATGGACACGGCGTGGATGACGGCGCTTGCCGGCCATCTCGCCCGGGGCGGGCTGCGTGTCGCGCGGTTCGAGTTCGCCTACATGGCCGCGCGCCGCACCGGCGGTCCGAAGCGGCCCCCGCCTGATGTCGACCTGCTCGCCGACGAATACCGGGCCGCGATCGACGCCCTGCCCCGCACCGGCCCGCTGGTCATCGGCGGCAAGTCCATGGGCGGCCGCGTGGCAAGCCTCGTCGCCGACGAGATGTTCGGTTCCGGCCGCATCGCGGGCCTTCTCTGCCTCGGCTACCCGTTCCATCCGAAGGGCAGACCCGACCGTCTCCGCACCGCGCACCTCGGCGCGCTCGCGACGCCGACGCTGATCTGCCAGGGCACGCGCGACCCCTTCGGCACGCGGGAGGAGGTCGCGCGCTACCCGCTGTCGGACCGCATCCGGGTCTGCTGGCTCGAGGACGGCGACCACGACCTGGCGCCGCGCAAGCGGGTGACCGGGGCCACTCGGGACGATCACCTGGCCACGGCGGCCGGGGCGGCGGTCGCCTGGGCGCGGACGCTCGGCACCGGCTGAGCCTGCCGCCGGTCACGGCGCGTCCGTCGCCACCTCCTGCAGCCAGTCGATCATCGCCTGCACGCCGTGCCGGTTGCGATCGGCGCGCGCCGGCACCACGATGAAATGGCCGTGGCGCGCCGACAGCTCCTGCGGACAGGACCGCACCAGCCGCCCCGCCTCGAGATAGGGCCGAGCGAAGACGTCAGCGACGAGCGCGTGGCCGAGGCCGCGTTCCGCAAGGTCGAGCGCCACGAGCGAGGTGTCGACCACGTAATCGGGCACCGGCGGCGCGCGGCCCGGCAGGTGCAGGCCGAAGAAATGCTGCCAGGTGTCGACGACACCCGCCATCTCGATGAGCGGCCCCGCCTCGAGCGCGCCGAGCCCGCCCGCGCGCGCGGGCGCGCAGACCGGTTGCGCGGCGTGCCGCATGAGCGGGATGACCTCGCCATCCGACCAGAGCCCCTCGCCGTAGCGGATGTCGAGGTCGATGAGCGCGCTGTCGCTGCCCTCGGCCCATGACGCCGACAGGAGGCTCAACCCGACATCCGGGTGGCGCGCGCGGAAATCCGCGATCCGCGGCGCGAGCCACAGCACGTTCAGCGAGTTCATGCAGCGCAGCGTCAGCCGCTCGCCGCCCGAGCGCCCGAACACCCCGGCGGTGCTGGCGTCGATGTCGCCGAACGCCTTGGTGACGACCGGCAGGTAGGCCTGCGCGAGCCGCGTCAGGACCAGCGTGCGCCGGCGCCGCTCGAAGAGCCGGTGACCGAGCCGCGCCTCGAGCGCGCGCACCTGGTAGCTGACCGCGGAGGGCGTCAGGTTCAGCTCTTCCGCGGCGCGGGTGAAGGTGCCGAGCCGCGCGGTCGCCTCGAAGGACCTGAGCCAGGGCAGCGGGGGAAGTTCGTCGAACATGCCGCCGACACTAGCGTGTGTTGCGAAATTTTTCGCGGTTCTTGCGAATTTTTTTTCGTTAGGGCCTTCCGCGCCCGATCTGACAGGGTACGCCCGATCCTTTCAGGCAAGGCAGGCTCCGGTTTGGCAAGCTACGACTACATCATCATCGGCGCGGGTTCCGCCGGCTGCGTGCTGGCGGAGCGGCTGAGCGCCAGCGGCCGGCACCGGGTGCTGGTGCTCGAGGCCGGCGCGCGCGACCGCTCGCCCTGGGTCCGGCTCCCGCTGGGCTACGGCAAGACGTTCTTTCACCCGCGCCTCAACTGGCGCTACCACAGCGCCCCCGAGGCCGGGCTCGGAGGGCGCAGCGACTACTGGCCGCGCGGCAAGGTGGTCGGCGGGTCGAGCTCGATCAACGCGCTGGTCTGGGCGCGCGGGCTGCCGAACGATTTCGACGACTGGGCCGCCGCCGGGGCGACCGGCTGGGACTGGGACGCGGCCCGCCGGACCTTCGAGGCGATGGAGACCCGCGTCGCCGCGGACGGACGCCGCGAGGGCACCGGCCCCCTGCACGTGCAGGACGTCTCGGACCAGGTGCACCGGGTGACGCGCCATTTCTTCGCGGGGGTCGCGGAGGCCGGGCTGCCCCGGACCGACGATTGCAACGGGGCCGAGGCCGAGGGCGCCACCACCTACCGGATCACGACCCGCAACGGGCTGCGCCACTCGGCGGCGCGCGCCTACCTGTCGCCCGCGCTGAAGCGGCCGAACGTCACGCTGCGCACCGGCGTGACCGTGGGCCGCATCGGCTTCGACGGACGGCGCGCCACACATGTGGAGCTGCGCGCGAACGGCCGGGCGGAAACCCTGCACGCCGGGCGCGAGATCATCCTGTCCGCGGGTGCGGTGACCTCGCCGCGGCTCCTGCAGCTGTCCGGCATCGGGCCGGCGGCGCTTCTGCGCGGGCACGGGATCGACGTGCGCGCCGACATGCCGCATGTGGGCGGCAACCTGCAGGACCATCTCGGGCTCAACTACTTCTTCCGCGCCACCGAGCCCACGCTCAACGACGACCTGCGCCCGTTCTGGGGCAAGGCGAAGGCGGCGCTCCGCTATGCGCTGACCCGGCGCGGCCCGCTCGCATTGTCGGTCAACCAGTGCGGCGGGCTCTTCCGGTCGGACCCTGCACAGCCGCATCCCGACCAGCAGATCTACTTCAACCCGGTCAGCTACTCGACCACGCCGAGCGGCACCCGCAACGTGGTCAACCCCGATCCCTTCCCGGGCTTCATCATCGGCTACCAGCCGACGCGGCCCACGAGCCGCGGGCGGATCGACATCGCCTCGGCCGACCCGGACGACGCGCCGCGGATCCGCTCGAACGCGCTCTCGACCGAGGAGGACCGCGCCGCGGTCATCGCAGGCGGCAGGCTCTGCCGCCGGATCATGCAGACGCCGGCGCTGCAGGGCCTCGTCGACCGCGCGCTCGAACCGGACCTGCGCACCCTCGACGGCGAGGCGATCCTCGAGGATTTCCGCGCCCGCTGCGGCACCGTCTTCCACCCCGTGGGGACCTGCCGGATGGGCGCCGATCAGGGCGCGTCGGTGGTCGACCCGCGGCTCCGCCTGCACGGGTTCGAGGGGCTGCGCGTGGTCGATGCCTCCGTCTTTCCGAACATCACCTCGGGCAACACCAACGCGCCGACGATGATGGTGGCCCACCGCGCCGCCGACCTGATCCTGGAGGCCGCATGACCGCGACGCCCTATTCCGCCTCGGGCGCGATGCCGAAGGCCGGCCGCGGCGCCGCGGATACCGGCCCGCGCATCGCCCGGCTCGAGACATTCGCGACCCCGCTCGTGGGCTTTGTCCGGCTGACCACCGAGGACGGCGCGCAGGGCTGGGGCCAGGTGTCCACCTACAACGCCGACATCACCGCGCAGGTTTTCCACCGTCAGGTGGCGCCCTGGGCGCTCGGGCGCGGCATCGACGCGCTCGAGGCGGTCGTGGCCGAGATCCCCGAGCGCGAGCACAAGTATCCCGGGACCTACCTGATGCGGGCGCTCGCTGGCCTCGACACCGCCGCGTGGGACTGGCGCGGCCGGCGTGCCGGGCGCCCCGTCGCCGAGCTTCTGGGCGGCACGGCCGGAGACATCCGCGCCTACGCGTCCTCGATGCGGCGCGACATCGCGCCGGAGGACGAGGCGGCGCGCATGCTGCAGCTGCGCGACCGCCACGGCTTCGACGCGTTCAAGCTGCGGGTGGGCGCCCAATGCGGCAACGACATCGACGAATGGCCCGGGCGCACCGAGGCGATCGTGCCCGCGCTGCGCCGCGCGCTCGGCCCGGATGCAGCCCTCCTGGCCGACGCCAATTCCGGCTTTTCGCCGCCGCGCGCGATCGAGGTCGGCCGGATGCTCGAGGCCGAGGGTTTCGAGCACTTCGAGGAACCCTGCCGCTACTGGCGGCTCGAGGAGACGGCCGAGGTCACCCGCGCGCTCGGGATCGACGTTGCGGGCGGCGAACAGGACTGGGACCTCGGGACCTGGGAACGGATGGTCGCCATGCGCGCGGTCGACATCGTGCAGCCCGACATCCTCTATCTCGGCGGCATCACCCGCACCCTGCAGGTCGCCCGCATGGCCGCGGGGGCGGGCCTGCCCTGCACGCCCCATGCCGCCAATCTGTCGATGGTGACGCTCTTCACCATGCACCTGATGCGCGCGCTGCCCCTGGCGGGCCGCTATCTCGAGCTCTCGATCGAAGGGCCGGACTACTATCCGTGGCAGGACGACCTCTTCGTCGAGAGCCCCTACCGCATCACCGACGGCCGCGTCCGCGTCACCGACGCGCCGGGCTGGGGCGTCGAGATCGCCCCCGAATGGCTGTCGAAATCCACCTACCTGAAAAGCGAGGCCGACGCATGAACGCCGATGCCCTGATCACCACCTATTTCGAGACCGGCACCCTGCCCGACCTGCCCCGCGGCCACTTCATCGACGGCGCCTTCGTGGCGCCCGAGGGTGGCGGCATGATGGACAGCTTCGATCCCGGCACGGGCCGCGCCTACGCTCCCTTCGCGGCGGGCGACGCGCAGGACGTGGACCGCGCGCTCGACGCGGCAAAGCGGGGCTTCGAGACCTGGCGCCGGCGCAGCCCGGCCGAGCGTTGCGCGGTCCTGAACGAGATCGCCCGCACGCTGCGGGCCCATGCCGACCGGCTGGCGGTCGTGGAATCGCTCGACAGCGGCAAGAGCCTCGCCGAGGCGCGGGGCGATGTCGCGGGCTCGGCAAGGCTGTTCGAGTATTATGCCGGCGCGGCGGACAAGCTCGACGGCCGGTCGGTCAATCTCGGCTCCGACGCCGCCGCCTTCACCCTGCGCGAACCGGTCGGCGTGACGGCGCACATCGTGCCGTGGAACTACCCGACCTCGACACTCGTCCGCGGCATCGCCCCGGCGCTGGCCGCCGGGTGTTCGGCAGTGGTCAAGCCGGCCGAGACGACGCCCTTCACCGCACTGCTGATCGCCGAGCTCCTGGTCGCGGCGGGCCTGCCCGCGGGCGTGGTCAACGTCGTCACCGGGACCGGGCGCGCCGCCGGCGCGCCGCTCGTCGCCGATGCGCGCGTGAACCACGTGACCTTCACCGGCTCGGTCGCCACCGGGATCGACGTGATGCGCGCGGTCGCGCCCAACGTCACCGGGCTGACGCTGGAGCTTGGCGGAAAGTCCCCGCTCGTGGCCTTCGAGGATGCCGATCCCGAGGCGGTGGCCGACGGCGCACTCTGGGCGATCTTCTCGAATTCCGGACAGATCTGCTCTGCCGGCTCGAGGCTCCTGCTGCACGAGGGGCTGCGCGACGCGGTGCTGCCGCGCCTCGTCGAGAAGGCGCGCGCGCTGGAACTCGGCCACGGCCTGCGCACGCCCGACATGGGCGCGATCAACTCGGCCGGCCACCTCGACAAGGTCGCGGGCTTCGTCGCCCGCGCGCGCGACCGCGGGGTGCCGGTGCTGACCGGCGGGTCGGTCACCACCGATCCCGAGACCGGCACGGGCTGGTTCTTCGAGCCCACGATCCTCGACACGACCGATCCCGCCGACGAGGCGGTGACGCAGGAAATCTTCGGCCCGGTGCTCGCCGTTCAGGGGTTCTCGTCGGAGGACGAGGCGGTGGCGCTGGCGAACGGAACCGATTTCGCCTTGAATGCCGGCATCTACACGCGCGATACCGGCCGCGCACTGCGCGTCGCCCGCGCCATCGATGCCGGCCAGGTCACGGTCAACGACTACTGGGCCGGCGGAATCGAGCTTCCCTTCGGCGGCAACCGCAAGTCCGGCTTCGGCCGGGAGAAGGGGCTCGAAGGGCTCGACGCCTATACCCGCGCCAAGGCGATCACGCTCGCGGGCTGAGATGACGGGGCGGTGACCCCGCCCCCGGCGCGCCCGAATGCGCGCGCGCGCCCCGATCGATCCTCCGGCAGCCTTGGGCCGCCGGGGCAGGAAACGGAACAGAAGAGGTACCATTTTGACCCAGTCCATCAGCTTCACCTCCCCGACCCGCCGCGGCTTTCTCGCGGGCACCGCGGCCGCCGGCATGGCGCTCGGCCTGAGCCCCTACCGCGCCCGCGCGGCCGAGCCGCAGAAGGGCGGCACGCTGCGCGTGGGCTTCACGCAGGGCAGCACCTCGGACTCGCTCGACCCCGCGACCTATTCCAACGACTTCATGTTCGCGACGAGCTACGCGGTCTTCTCGACCCTGATCGAGATCGCGCCCGATGGCAGCGCGAAGCCCGACCTCGCCGAAAGCTTCGAGGCGACGCCCGACGCCGCGACCTGGACGTTCCGGCTGCGCGACGACGCGACCTTCTCGGACGGCAAGACGGTCAGCGCGCAGGACGTGGTCGCCTCGATCCGCCACCACATGGGCGACCAGTCGAAGTCGGGCGTGAAGCCGCTGCTCGCGCAGATCGAGGACATCCACGCCGACGGCGACAATGTCGTGGTTTTCACGCTGGCTGCCGGCAACGCCGATTTCCCGTTCATCTTCAACGACTACCACCTGACCATCCGGCAGGACCGGGGCGACGGGACGATCGACCCCGACAGCCGGATCGGCACCGGCGGCTACGTGATCGAGAGCTTCGAGCCCGGCGTCAGGATCGAGCTCGCGCGCCGCGACGACTACTGGAAGCAGGGCGCCGCGCATTTCGACCGCGTGACGATCCTCAAGGTCGGCGACGCCGCGGCGCGGATGAACGCGCTGATGACGGGCGAGGTCGACCTGATCGACCGGCCGGACCTCAAGACGATCCACATGCTCGAGCGCAGCCCGAACATCCGCATCCACACGCAGGACGGCACGCTGCACTACACGATGCCGATGCACGTGACGACCGCGCCCTTCGACGACGTGAACGTGCGGCTGGCGCTCAAGCACGCCATCGACCGCGAGGCGATCGTGCAGAAGGTGCTGAAGGGCTACGGCACCGTCGGCAACGACCACCCGATCGCCAGCTCGATGCCGTTCTACAATGCCGATCTCGCGCAGCACGCCTACGATCCGGACAAGGCCCGGCACTACCTCGGCAAGGCGGGTCTCGACAGCCTCGACGTCACGCTGCACACCGCCGACGCGGCCTTCAACGGCGCGGTTGACGCCTCGGTGCTGTTCTCGGAGGCCGCGAAGGCTGCCGGCATCAATGTCAACGTCACGCGCGAGCCCGACGACGGCTACTGGTCGAACGTCTGGCTGCAGAAGCCGTTCTGCACGAGCTACTGGGGCGGTCGCCCGACGCCCGACCTGATGTTCTCGGCCGGCTATGCCGCCGACGCGGACTGGAACGCGACGAAGTGGCAGAACGAGCGGTTCAACGAGCTCCTGCTCGCCGCGCGCGCCGAGCTCGATTCCGCGCGCAGGACCGAGATGTACGGCGAGATGCAGCAGCTCTGCCAGACCGACGGCGGCGCGCTCATCCCCGCCTTCGGCCAGTACGTCTCGGCGATGAACGAGAAGGTGCAGATGCCCGAGCAGATCTCGGAGATGTGGGATCTGGACAGCCAGCGCTTCATCGAACGCTGGTGGTTCGCCTGATCCGTTCCTGAGCCTTCCCTGCGGCGGCCCGAAGCCGGGCCGCCGCGTTGCTGACCGGCCCGCCGCCGCGGGCCGCGGAGACCCGCACATGACCCGCCTGCAAAAGCTGATCCTCAGCCGCCTCGCGCTGGGGATCGCGACCCTGTTCGTCGTCTCGGCGCTGATGTTCGTCGGGATCGAACTGCTGCCCGGAGACCTCGCGCAGCAGATCCTCGGCCAGTCCGCCACGCCCGAGACGCTCGCCGCCTTCCGCGCCGAGCTCGGGCTCGACCAGGCCCCGCACACCCGCTACCTCGACTGGCTGTCGGGGGTCGTGCAGGGCGATCTGGGCCAGAGCCTCGCCTCCGGGCGCGAGGTGACGGACCTGCTGTCCACCCGGCTCGCCAACACCATGTTCCTCGCCGGGTACGCGGCGGTGATCGCGGTGCCGATCGCGGTGACCCTCGGGCTGCTCGCCGCGCTCTGGCGCAACTCGCTGTTCGACCGATCCGCCAATGTGGGGGCGCTGAGCGCGATCTCCATGCCCGAGTTCTTCGTGGCCTACCTCCTGATCCTCGTCTTCTCGATCAAGCTCGGATGGTTCCCGACGCTTGCGCGGATCGACACCGCCACGAGCCTCGGCCAGGCGCTTCACGTGACGTTCCTGCCGGCACTCACGCTCATCATGGTGGTGATCGCACACATGATGCGCATGACCCGCGCCGCCATCATCAACGTGCTCGCCGCGCCCTATATCGAGATGGCGCGCCTCAAGGGCGTGCCGCGCTGGCGCGTCGTGCTGCGGCACGCGCTGCCGAATGCGCTGGCCCCCATCATCAACGTGATCGCGCTGAACCTGGCCTACCTGATCGTCGGCGTCGTCGTGGTCGAGGTGGTGTTCTCCTATCCGGGCCTCGGGCAGCTGCTGGTCGATGCCGTGGCAAGCCGCGACTTTCCCGTGGTGCAGGCGGTCGGGCTGTTCTTCGCGGGAACCTACATCCTGCTGAACGTCGCCGCCGACATCCTGTCGATCCTGTCGAACCCGCGCCTGCGGCACGCACGCTGAGAGGAGATCCAGATGACGCTTCTCAGGACCGCCCCGCCGACCGCCCTCTTCGGTCTCCTCGTGCTGGCCGCGACGCTCGTGCTCGGCCTCTTCGCACCCCTGATCGCGCCCTACGGCGAGACCGAGATCGTCGGCGGCGAATACCTGCCGTGGAGCGCCGAGCACCCGCTCGGCACCGACAACCTCGGGCGCGACATGCTCTCGCGCATGATCTACGGGGCGCGCAACACCGTGGGCCTCGCACTCCTGACCACGGGTATCGCCTTCTCGATCGGCGCCGCCCTCGGCATGTTCGCCGCGCTCCGCGGCGGCTGGATCGACCAGGCGCTGTCGCGTGCGGTGGACGTGATCATGGCGGTGCCGCCGCTCATCCTCGCGCTGATGCTGCTGGCCATCGTGGGGCCGTCGATCCCGAACATGGTCGGCGTGATCGCGGTGATCTACCTCGCGCCGGTCTACCGACTGTCGCGCGCCGCGGCGATGAACGTGGTCGCGCTCGACTTCATCGGCGCGGCGCAGCTGCGCGGCGAGGGCACGATCTGGCTCCTGCGGCGCGAGATCCTGCCCAACATCTCCTCGACCCTCGTGGCCGAGGCGGGCTTGCGCTTCTGCTTCGTGTTCCTGTTCATCGCGGCGCTGTCGTTCCTCGGGATCGGGATCCAGCCGCCCACGGCCGACTGGGGCTCGATGGTCAAGGAGAACGCGACGCTCATCACCTTCGGCGACGTGACGCCGCTGATCCCGGCCGGCGCCATCGCGCTGCTGACCGTCTCGATCAACTTCATCGTCGACTGGATGCTGCACCGCGCCAGCGGCCTCAAGAGCTGAGGAGGACACCATGGGCAATCTCCTGACGATCCGCGACCTGCGGCTCGAGGCCGGGTCCCGGTCCGCGCCGACCGTCATCCTCGAGGGTCTCGACCTCGATCTCGATCGGGGCGAAGTGCTGGGCCTCGTGGGCGAGAGCGGCGCCGGCAAGAGCTCGGCGGGGCTTGCCGCCATGGGCTTCGTGCGGGACGGCGTGCGCATCGCGGGCGGCCGCATCGACTTCGACGGCACCGACCTCGCGCGCGCGCCGCAGCGGACATTGCGCCGCCTGCACGGCCGCCGCATCGCCTACGTGGCACAATCGGCCGCGGCGAGCTTCAACCCCGCGCACCGGCTCATCGACCAGTTCGCCGAGGGTCCGATCCTGCACGGCACCGCGGACGCCGCCACCGCGCAGGCCGACGCGCGCGCGCTCTACCGCCAGATGCAGCTGCCCGATCCCGACGAGATCGGGTTCCGCTACCCGCACGAGGTCTCGGGCGGGCAGTTGCAGCGGGCGATGACGGCGATGGCCATGGCCTGCCGGCCGGACCTCATCATCTTCGACGAGCCGACGACGGCGCTCGACGTGACCACGCAGATCGAGGTGCTGGGCGCCATGCGCGACATCACCGAACGCTTCGGCACGGCGGCGATCTACATCACCCACGACCTTGCCGTGGTCAGCCAGATGGCGGACCGCATCACCGTCATGCGCCACGGCCGCGAGGTCGAGACCGCGCCGACGCGGCGCATGCTGGACGCGCCGCAGCAGGACTACACCCGGTCGCTCTGGGCGGTGCGGTCGATCCGCAAGCCCGAGGCGACCGGCCCGGCCGAGCCGGTCCTGACGCTCGACGGGGTGAGCGCGCATTACCGCGACTTCAAGGCGCTCGACGACATCTCGTTCGGCCTCTGCCGCGGCCGCACCACCGCCGTGGTCGGCGAAAGCGGCTCGGGCAAGTCGACGCTCGCCAAGGTCATCGCCGGGCTGATGCCGCCCGGCGCGGGCCGCGTCGCCTGGGACGGCACCCCGCTCGCCGGGCATCACGACCGCCGGACGAAGGACCAGCTGCGCCAGGTCCAGATGATCTACCAGATGGCCGACACCGCGCTGAACCCGCGCCACACGGTGCGCGAGACGCTGGACCGCCCGGTCGCCTTCTTCACCGGGCTGTCGGGCAAGGCCCGGCGCGCGCGGGTGCGCGAACTCATGGAACTGATCGAGCTCGATCCCGACGCCTTTCTCGACCGGCGGATCCCGGAGCTCTCGGGCGGGCAGAAGCAGCGCATAGGCATCGCCCGCGCGCTGGCCGCCGAGCCCCGCTTCATCATCTGCGACGAGATCACGTCGGCGCTCGACCAGATCGTGGCGGAGGGGATCCTCAAGCTGCTGATCCGGCTGCAGCGGGACCTGGGCCTGACCTACATGTTCATCACCCACGACCTCGCCACGGTCGAGGCGATCGCCGACGAGGTCGTGGTGATGAAGGAGGGCCGCATCGTGGAATCCGGGCCGCGCGCGCAGATCTTCGACGCGCCGCGGCAGGCCTATACAAGGCGGCTTCTCGCCTCGGTGCCGCAGATGGATGCGGGCTGGCTCGACCGGGCGCGGCGCGACGCGGCCCGGGCACGGTCCGCCGAGACCGCCGCCTGAGCCCCGGCCCTCACGCCTTCGGGGCCGGCGCGCCGCCCTCGAAAACGTTGCCGCGCGCGTAGTCGCAGGGCGCCTCCGCCATCTCGAGGTGCAGCCCATCGCCCTCGTAGCGATGCGCGCGCGCCAGATCTTCGTCGACCTCGATCCCGAGACCCGCCTCCCGCGGCGCGGCCACGAACCCCTCCTCGACGCGCAGGCTGCCCCGGATCAGCCGGTCATGGAACGACGACTCGATGGTCTCGGCCATCAGGAGGTTCGGGATCGACGCGGCGAGATGGATGTTCGCGGCCCATTCGACCGGCCCCGCGTAGAGGTGTGGCGCGACCTGCGCGTTGAAGCTCTCGGCGAGCGCGGCGAGCTTGCGGCATTCCCAGATGCCGCCCGCCCGTCCGAGCGCCGGCTGCACGATCTCGACCCCGCCGGTGCGCAGCAGCAGCGCGAACTCCGCCCGCGTGGACAGCCGCTCGCCGGTGGCGACGGGAAGGCCCGTGGCACGCGCCACCTCGGCGAACTCGAGCGCGTTGTCGGGCGGCAGCGGCTCCTCGTACCAGAGCGGGTCGAACTCGGCGATCGCGCGCCCGAGCCGGATCGCGCCCGCGGTGTTGAACTGCCCGTGCGTGCCGAAGAGGATGTCGGCCCTGTCGCCGACAGCCGCGCGGATCGCCCGGCAGAAGGCCACGGACCGGCTGATGTCGGACATGGCGGGCTGGTGCCCGCCCCGCACCGTGTAGGGCCCTGCCGGATCGACCTTGACCGCGGTGTAGCCCCGCGCGACGGCGTCGGCCGCAGACTCCGCCGCCATGTCCGGATCGACCCAGAACCCGGGCAGCGGATGATGCTCGAGCGGGTAGAGATATGTGTAGGCGCGCACGCGCTCGTTCATCAGCCCGCCCAGAAGCGCCCAGACCGGCCGGTTCCGCGCCTTGCCGAGGATGTCCCAGCAGGCGATCTCGAGTCCCGAGAAGGCGCCCATGACGGTCGGGTCCGGCCGCTGGGTGAAGCCCGAGGAATAGGCCCGGCGGAACATCATCTCGACGTTCTCGGCGCTCTCGCCCTCCATGTGGCGGCCGAAGACGTCGCGGATCACCGCCTCCATCGCCTTCGGGCCGACCGCCGAGGCGTAGCACTCGCCCCAGCCCGTGATGCCGTCGTCGGTCGTGACCTTCACGAGGATCCAGTAGCGCCCGCCCCAGCCGGGCGGCGGCGGCGCGACGGTCAGGATGTCGAGATCGCGCAGGCGCATGGCGTCGCTCCCTTGGTCCGAAATCGGCGCGACCACATCAGGCCCGGCGCACAATGTCCAGCAATCGCCGGGGGAAACCTGCGCCCGCGCATGACCGGCCGGACGGCCGCCGCGCGGCGGCGCGAGCGCCCGCGCCCGGGAGCGGCCCGGACGCGGGCGACAGGGGCGGCCTCAGCTCAGGTGATGCACCTCCTGCAGGCCGTAGACCGGGGTCGGGAGGCCCTCCATTCGCGCCTTGATCTGCAGCGACAGGAACTGCGAGTAATGGCGCGACTGGTGCAGGTTGCCGCCGTGCATCCAGAGGTTCGGCACCTGCGTCGGCTTCCACATGTTGCGCTGCTCGCCTTCCCACGGGCCGGGATCCTTCGTGGTGTCGGACCCGAGCCCCCAGCACTTGCCGAGACGGTCGGCCGTCTCCTGCCCCATCAGGTCGGCCACCCAGCCGTTCATGGAATTGTAGCCCGTTGCGTAGACCACGAGGTCCGCGTCGAGGTGGGTGCCGTCGTCGAGCATCACGCCGGTCTCGTCGAGACCCGTGATCTGTCCACGCTTGAGCTTGATCTTGCCGTCGATGATGAGCTGGCTCGCGCCGACGTCGATGTAGTAGCCCGATCCGCGGCGGAGGTACTTCATGAAGAGGCCAGAGCCGTCGTCGCCCCAGTCGAGCCAGAAGCCTGCCTTCTCGAGACCCTCGTAGAACGCGCGGTCACGTTCCCTCATCTGCTCGTAGAGCGGGATCTGGAACTCGTGCAGGATCCGGTAGGGCAGCGAGGCGAAGACCAGGTCGGCCTTCTCGGTCGTCATGCCCGAGCGCACCGCCTCCTCGGAATAGAGCGCGCCGAGGCCGATCTCCATCAGGCTGTCCGACCGCACGATGTGGGTCGAGGACCGCTGCACCATGGTCACGTCGGCGTCGTTCTCCCAGAGCGCGGCGCAGATGTCGTGGGCGGAATTGTTGGAGCCGACCACCACGACCTTCCGGCCCGCCCAGCGATCGGGGCCCTCGTGCTCCGAGGAATGCTGCTGCACGCCCCGGAAGCGGTCCATGCCGGGAAAGTCCGGCATCCGCTTCTTGCCCGACATGCCGGTCGCCATGACGAGCTGTTTCGGGCGCAGCACGACCTCCTCGCCGTCGCGGTCGAGCACGACCGTCCATTCCTGCGCGGCCTCGTCGAATTCCGCCGACGTCGCGGTGGTGCGCGTCCAGTAGTTCAGCTCCATCACCTTGGTGTACATCTCGAGCCAGTCGCCGATCTTGTCCTTCGGCGCGAAGACCGGCCAGTTCTCGGGGAACTTGATGTAGGGCAGGTGGTCGTACCAGACCGGATCGTGCAGGCAGAGCGACTTGTACCGGTTGCGCCAGCTGTCGCCCGGGCGGTCGTTCCTCTCGACGATGATCGTGGGCACCCCGAGCTGGCGCAGCCTTGCGCCGAGCGCGATGCCCCCCTGCCCGCCGCCGACGATCAGGCAGTAGGGCTGGGTCTCGTAGCCGAGCTCCGCCGCCTCGCGAGCGCGTTCCTCGGCCCAGGTCTCGCGGTGCTTGCCCGCGCCGTGCTTGGCGCCGAGCGGCCGGTTGAAGCCCGCGGGCTCCTCGTGACCCTTGAGTTCGACCATGGTGGTCAGGAGCGTCCAGATCCGGTCGTCCTTGAGCCGGATCAGGCCGTAGCCGCGCGCCACCGAGGTCTCGAAGGTGATCCAGGCGGTGGTGACGCCGCCCTCCTCGGTCGGGACCTCGCCGTCGGCCAGGGCCCAGCCCGTGGGCTTCGTTGTCGCGAGCTGGTGGCGCAGCATGTCCTCGACCTGGTCCTTGCCCTCGACGGTCTTGAGGTTCCAGGTGAAGGTCACGAGGTCGCGCCAGTAGCACTCGTCCAGGAACATGTCCCGGGCGCGCGCGATGTCGCCCTGCTCCAGGGCCTGCCCGAACTCGTCCAGGAATGCCTGGGTCCGGTCTGTGATCGTTGAATCGAGCATGTGGTCCTCCCTCTTTTCGGATCCGGTCGTCCTCCGGTGCCGAGGCTGGCAAGGGGCGGGGCCCGCAGGCAAAGGAATTCCGGGCGCCGCGCGCCGCCTGGGCGCGAATTGCGGCCCGGCCGTTGCGCGCGCAACGGGCGCGCAACGGCGCAGGCTTCAGGACGGCGGCACCAGCCCAGCCTTGCGCGCGCGCCTGAGGACGGTGGAACGGTTCACGCCCATCCGCCGCGCCGCCTGCGCCATGTTCCCGCCGCAGGCCGCGAGCGTCGCCTCGAGCGCGTCGCCGCTGCCGCGTTCGGGCCGCGCGGCGCAGACCGGCGGCGGCAGGTCCGTGACGTCGATCACCCGCCCCTCCGACAGCGCCACCGCGACGTCGAGCACCTGCCCCAGCTCGCGGATGTTGCCGGGCCATGCGCGCGACTTCAGCTCGGCGCGGGCGGCGGGCGAGAGGCGGACGTCCTCGCTGCTCCGCCGTCGCAGGAGCCGGTCGATCAGCCAGTCGATGTCGCCGCGCTGGCGCAGGGGCGGCAGCGCCAGCGTCGCGCCCGCGATCCGGAAGAACAGGTCGGGCCGCAGCGCCTCGGCCGCCGCGGCCGGCGGGACGAGGCACGAGGCGATGACCCTGAGGTCGTCGCGGCGGTCGAGACAGGCGAGGAGCCGCGCCTGCGCGTCCTCGGACAAGCCTTCGATCCCGCGCAGGAACAGCGTGCCGGGGGCCGCGTCCGCCACGGCCGCGACCGCGCCGGCATCGGCGCAGCGCACCGCGCGGAATCCCGCCGCCTTGCCGGCCGCCATGTGCACCGCGCGGGCGAGCTTTTCCTTGCCGGTGCCGGTCTCGCCCGAGATCAGGATCGGCACGCCCGTCCGCGCGAGCCGCGCCGCCTGTGCGAGGAGCCGCCCGAGCAGCGGGTCGGGCCCGGCGAAGGCGCCGAGCGGGCCCGGCACCGCCACCTCGCGGCCGCGCGGGGTGCCCGCCGGCTGCGGGACCTGCGGCGCGATGGCATGGCCGAAGACGCCGCGGCCATCGGTCAGCCGCAGGACGCGTTCCTCGGTCGGTCGGCCCCGCATGAGGTCCGGCAGGTCGTCCACCGACATCTCGAGCCATGCGTCGATGCGCGACCCGATGAGCCGCCCCTGCCCCGCCGGATCGAGCGCACGCCGCGCGCCCGAGGTCATGCCGACGATCCGGCCGGAGCCGTCGAGCGCGACCGCCGCCTCGGGGTCGACCTCGAGGAATTCGGGGCTGGTGGAGAACCGCAGCACCCAGTCGCGCCGCGTCATGGCCATGAGGTTCGCCATCTCGACGCGGCGCGCCGAGGCGGTGACGAGGTTCATGGCGAGGTTCTGCGACGACTTGGGCGACGGCGAGCGCAGCAGCGAGATGTCGAGCACCGCCGACAGCTCCCCTCGGGTGTCGTAGATCGGTGCCGCGGTGCAGGAGAGCGGCGTGTGCGCGAGCCCGAAATGGTCGCCCTGGTGGATGGTGATGGCCTCGCCCGTGACGATGCAGGACCCCACCCCGCAGGTGCCGGCCAGCGCCTCGGTCCAGTTCGAGCCGAGGTAGAGCCCCGCCGCGCGCAGCTGGTCCTCGAACCGCGGGTCGCCGAAGAAGTCGACGCAGACGCCCTGCGCGTCGGCGAGGAGCAGCACGTAGTTCTGCCCCGCCACCTGGCGGAACAGCGCCTGCAGCCCCGAGCGCGCGGTCGCGATCAGCCGCTCGGACTGCTCGCGGTGCTCGCGCAGTTCCGCCTCGGTGACGATGAGCGCGGGATCGGGGCGCGCGGGGTCCATCCCGTAGCTGTCCACGCAGCGCCGCCAGCTGTCCGCCACCAGCCGGTCACGCCCGGTCTCGACCCCGCGCAGCACGCGGTCGATCTCGTCCACATGGTCCAGGTCGAGCATCGCGTCCTCCCAACGGTTGCCCGTCCCGAGGGTACCGCGTCCGCCTCGCCCGCACCATCCGACCTTGATCGCGCATCGGCAGTGTCCTGCCCCTTTGCACCCCGGCGCAAAGCTGCGAGGTTTCCGCCGACGCGAACAGCAAGCAGGATGGGATGACGTGACGCTACGGATTCTGAGCGGCGGAGCCGCCAACGGACTGGTCAACAAGGTGCGCGAGGCTTTCGAGGCCCGCACCGGCCGGACGATCGAGGGCGATTTCGGCGCGGTGGGCGGCATGCGCGACCGCATCGCCGGCGGGGAGGCGGTGGACCTCGCGATCCTGACCCGTGCCGCCATCGACGGGCTCGTCGCGGCGGGTCATCTCGATGCCGGCAGCGTGACGGATCTCGGCAACGTGGTGACGGGCGTCGCGGTCCGGGACGGCGCGCCCGTGCCGCCGATCGATGACGGCGAGGCGCTCGCGACGCTGTTCACTTCGGCGGACGCGCTCTACTGTCCGGACACGGTCAAGGCCACGGCAGGCATCCACGTGGCCGCCGTCCTCGACCGGCTCGGCATCGCCGACCGCGTCACGCTGTCGGAACATCCGAACGGCCAGACCGCCATGGCAAGGATGGCGGCCTCGGAGGAGGCGAACCCGGTCGGCTGCACGCAGGTGACCGAGATCCTCAACACCGCGGGCGTCACCTATGTGGGCCCGCTGCCCGAGCCCTTCGGCCTCGACACTGTCTATACCGCAGCGATCGCCACCGGGTCTGCGGCGGCAGAGGACGCGCGCGTCCTGATCGAGCTGTTGACCGATCCCGACGCGGACGCGCTGAGGCGGAGCGTGGGATTCAGCTGAGGGGCGCGCGGCCCGGCCAGCCCGGCCGGGTCATCTCGCGCAGGCGGCTTTCGGTGCGCCGGAATTCCCGCGCGAACTCGCCCCCCGCAAGCAGCTCTCCCGGCCCTGCGGCAGCGCTGACCACGATGCCGCGGCGCGCGTCGTAAAGCGCGTCCACCAGCAGGATGAAGCGGCGGACGGCGTCATTGTCCCGCTCGCCGAGCCGCGGCACGTCCTCGACGAAGACCATCTCGGCTTGACGCGCGAGGTCGAGATAGTCTGCCGCGGTCAGGGGCGCGCGGCAGAGCGCGTCGAAGCTGCCGCGTGCGGTTTCCCCCCGGCGCCGCAGCGACACGCGGCCCGCGAGCGTGATCTCTCCCGCCGCTCCCGCTCCGGGGACCCGGTCCCACAGCGCGTCGATGCGGGCCGCCGCCTCCACCCCCGAAGGCGCGAGGTAGAGGTCCGCGTCGCCCCCCGCCGCGTCGCGGTAGTCGCGCGGCCCCGCGAGGTGCACCACCTCGCAGCGGCCCTCGATCAGGCGTACGAAGGGCAGGAAATGCTCGCGCTTCAGCCCGTCGCGGTAGAGGTCGCCGGGCGCCGCGTTCGATGTGGCGACGAGCACGATCCCCCGGTCGAAGAGCCGCTCGAAGATCCGCCCGACGATCATGGCGTCGGTGATGTCGGTGACCTCAACCTCGTCGAGGATCAGGATGTCGAGCCCTTCGGTCAGCGCGTCGGCGACGGACGCCACCGGGTCATTGGCGCCCGCACCCCGGGCGCGGTGCAGGCCCCCGTGCACGTCGCGCATGAAGGCGTGGAAATGCGTTCGGCGCCCCCGCGCACGCCCGAGATTTGCGGTCAGCATTTCGGCGAGCATCGACTTGCCGCGACCCACGTCTCCCCAGAGGTAGAGCCCGCGCGGCGCCGCGGGAGCGCGCCGCAGCGCATGCAGCCAGCCGAACCGCGCGGGCCGCTGCAGCGCGTCGCGGAGTGCGTCGAGCCGGTCGATCACCGCCTCCTGGTCCGGATCGCGGCGGAGGCCCGCGTCGGCGACGCGGGCTCCGTAGGCTTCGCGCAGCCGGCTCATGGGACCGGCGCGCATGCGGGCGGGACGCGCGCTGGCGCCCCGCCCGAACGGTCATCTAGGACCCGCGCGGTCACATGTTCGCGTCGCGCCAAGCCTCGACCTCTTGTTCGACCTCGGCCCGATCGAAATCGTTCGCGGCTTCGACCGGCCCGGGCTCAAGGAAGTCGGACGGCGCGACCTGTTTCTCGATCAGGCCGAACTTCTGCATGCCGGGCTGGATCGACTCCCAGGTGTCGGCGTTCAGCCCGCCAAGCGTGTCGGTCACCGACACGTTCAGCCGGATCGCGTTCTCGAGATATTGCTGGCCGAACTCGGGATCTTCCCATTCCTCGGGCACCGCGTCCTGCGCGATCTTCGCCACCACGTCGGGGGCGAAGGTCGCCACGTACATGCCCTTGGACCACGCGCGGAGGTAACCCTCGATCGCATCGCCCTTCTCCTCGAGCGTCCCGGCCGCCACGGCGAAGGTGTTGCCGGGCTTGTTCGAGACCTCCTCCGGGGTGATGAGCGACACCGGGATGCCGTTCGCCTGGATCGCGAGCCAGTCGGGGCCCGAGCCCGCGATGGCCGCGACGGTCTGATCGCGGAAGGCGGCGGCCAGCGTCGGGCCCGCCTCGCCGACGACGACGGTGGTCACGTCGTCCTCGGTCAGCCCGCGCGCATCGAGCGCGATCTGCATGGTCACGCGGTCGCGGTCGGACACGAGGCCGACTGTCTCGCCTCGCAGCTGCTCGACATCGCTGATGTCGCTCTCGCCCGACACCGCGATCCCGTCCGGGGCAGTCTGCATCACCTCGTAGACCACGCGCAGGTCGACACCCGCGGCGACCGCCTGAAGTACCTCGGCCGAATCGAGCATCGCGATGTCCGCCTGACCGTTGCGCAGGAAGTTCACGAAGGGGATCGGCGTGTCCGAGGGCAGCAGGTTGACCTCGATGCCCTCCTCCTCGAAGTAGCCGAGCGCCTCGCCCACGATCAGCGGAAAGTAGTTGGCCGAGCGCTGCTTGGGCATCACCGCGTTGACCGTCGTCAGGTCCTGCGCTGCGACGCTTCCAGCCGCCAGGATCGCACCGAGTGCCGTTGCCGTCATGAAACGTGTCATGTCGATCTTCTCCTCCCTTGGGGTTTGCCGGACTGCTTCTCGCGCTCTCCCGTCCAGCGGGCGCGCCGTTTCCGGCTCACGGCGTCCATCCGGGCCGCCCGGCGCCAGAACACGATCCGGTCGTCGAGCAGCTCGATGAGCGTGAAAAGGATGAGACCCAGCAGCGACATGCTGAGAAGCGCCGCGATCGCCGCGCTCATGTCGAGCGAGAAGCTCAGCCGCTGCATCAGCACGCCAATCCCCGCCGTCGCCTGGCTGAACTCGGCCACCACGGCGCCGACGAGCGCGGTGGTAATCGCGATCTTGAAGCCCGCGAAAATCATCGGCAGCGCGGACGGCACACGCAGCTTCCAGAAAATCTGCCGCTCGCTCGCGCCCATGGAGCGGAACATCTCGAGCGTCTCGGCATCCGACCGGGTCAGCGCGATCAGCGTATTCACGAAGACCGGGAAGAAGCACACGATGGCGCCGAGTGCGATCTTGGAGCTGTAACCGAAGCCGAACCAAGCGATGACGATGGGCGTGAGGGCAAGGCCCGGCGTCACGTTGAGCAGGATCGCGTAGGGAGACACGTAGCGACGGAAGCTGTCGTTGAGCGACGAGCCGACCGCGAGGGCGAGCCCCAGAGCGCCCCCGACGAGGAAGCCGCCCAGCGCCTCGTAGAGCGTGATGAAGAAGTGGCGGTAGATCGTGCGGTTCTCGACGTAGAGATCCCAGATGCTGGCCGCGATCTGATGCGGTTCGGGCAACAGGATCACGTCGATGAGCCCGATGGCCGCGGCCGCCTCCCAGAACGCGATCAGCGCCGCGAAGACGAGGAGGTGCTTGGCCAGCGGCACGGCACGCGAAAGGAGATGGTCCTTCATGCGTCGTCCCCCATCCGAGCCCGCCACGAGGCGAGGCGCCGGCGGCTGACCCGGGCCGTGCGGTCTCGGTCGGTCCAGAACACCAGGATGCGGTCGAGTTCCTCCATCGAACGGAAGATGAAGTAGCCGAGCGCGCTCAGGGTCAGCACGCAAACGAAGGCCGACGACATGTTGAGCGTGCCGGTATACTGCGTGATGAGGACGCCGAGACCCGCGTTCGAGGCGATGAACTCGGCGACGAGCGCACCTCCGAGGGCGGACGCCATGGCGAGTCGCAGGCCGGCCGAGATCTCGGGCAGCGCGGAAGGCAGCATCAGCTTGCGAAAGGTCTGGAGCTTGCTCGCCCCCATCGAGCGGAACATCGACACCTTCTCTGGCTCGACGCCCACCATGCCGTTCAGCGTGTTCACGAACGGCGCGAAGAAGCACACCAGCATCACGATCGCGGTCTTCGACGTCCAGCCGAACCCGAAGGCAGCGATGATGACCGGGCCGATCGCGATCCGCGGCGTCGCCTCGAGCACGATGACATAGGGCTTGAGGTAGCGCCTGAGCCGGTCGATGAGACCGACGCACACGGCGAGCGCGATCCCGAGCGCCGAGCCCGCGAGGAAGCCCGCGAGCACCTCGGCCATGGTGAGCCCAAGATGCGGCCAGATGTTGCCCTGCGTGACGTAGAGCCGCCAGAATCCGACGAGGATCGCGCTCGGATAGGGAAAGAACAGCGGGTCGAGCCAGCCCATGCGGCACGCGATTTCCCACGCGGCGAGGAGCGTGACGAGGATCGCGACGTGGCGAGCTATGACGCCGCGGGTCCGCCCGCCCGGCGGCACGGGGCCGAGGTCGGAACTGTCGGTCATCCGCGATCCCCGAAGGTCTGCCGCACCCTGGAGACGAGCGCGTTGAACTCGGCCCCCTGCTGGATCGACGGCGGGCGCGGCCGCTCGAACGGCACCTCGACGATGCCCGCGATGCGTCCGGGGCGCGGCGTCATCACGAAGACCCGGTCGGCGAGAAAGATCGCCTCGGCGATGTTGTGCGTCACGAAGAGCGTCGTCGCGTTGACCTCTCCCACGATGCGCATCAGTTCGACGTTCAGGTGTTCGCGCGTGAACTCGTCGAGCGCGCCGAAGGGCTCGTCGAGCAAAAGGATGTCCGCGCCGGTCTGCAGGAGCCGTGCCAGTGCGACGCGCTGCTGCATGCCCCCCGAAAGTTGCGTGGGGAACGAGAACGCGAAGTCGCGGAGGCCCGCGAGCTCGAGCAGGTCCATGGCGCGGTGGCGGTCGGCGTCGGTGACCCTTCCCGCGATCTCGGTCGGCAGCAGCACGTTCTCGAGCGAGGTGCGCCAGTCGAGGAGCGTCGGCTTCTGGAACATCATCGCGACCGAATGATGCGGCCCGCGCACCTCCGCGTCGTGCACCGTCAGGCTGCCGCTCGTTCTGTCGAGAAGTCCCGCCACCATCCGCAGGAGCGTGGACTTGCCGCAACCCGAGGGTCCGACGAGTGAGATGAACTCACCCGGCCGGATCTCGAAGTTCGCATCCTCCACCGCCACCACGGACCCGCCACCGAAGGTCTTTCTCAGGTCGCGGGCCGCGATTACCGCCGGCCCCGCGAGGGCGGCGTCTACCGGGCCGGCACTTTGCGCATGCGTCGACATCATCCGCCTATTCGACCGTGTTCTCGAGCGCGCCGAGCCCGGTGATCGACACCCGCATCACGTCACCGCGCTGGAGGTACCGGGGTGGGGTAAAGCCGATGCCGACGCCCGCCGCGGTGCCCGTGGCGATGATGTCGCCCGGATGCAGCGTCATCGTGCGGCTCATGGTCTCGATCAGCGTCGGGATGTCGAAGACGAGGTCAGAGACGCTCGCCTTCTGGCGCAGCTCTCCGTTGATCTCGGTCCGCAGTTCCATCCGCGCGGGATCACCCGCCTCGTCCGCGCTGACGAGCCACGGACCCATTGGACAGAACGTGTCGAGTCCTTTGCCGATGGTCCACTGCCCATGCTGGCGCTGAAGCTCGCGCGATGTGACGTCGTTAATGATGACATAACCCAGCACGTGGTCGTAGGCGCTGGCCTTGTCCACCTGGAACGCCGCCTTGCCGATCACAACGCCGAGCTCGCCCTCGTAGTCGACCGTCCCGGTGGGGTCGAGCGAGCCGCGCACGGGCGTCTCGGGGCCGACCACGCTGTGCGGCGGCTTGGTGAAGATCACCGGGTGCTTCGGCACGGCCTCCTTGCTCGAGCTGTCGAAACCGGAGCTGTGAAACTCGTCCGCATGCGCGTGGTAGTTCTTGCCCACGCAGTAGATCGCCCCGCGGGGCAGAGGGATCGGCGCCAAAAGCCGGACCGCCGACAGCGGCACGCGCCGTCCCTCCCTGGTGTCCCAGCCTGCAAGCTCACCCGCGACGATGGCGTCGATCACGGCGTCTCGCGCCCCCTCGCCCTCGGCGCAGATGCGGATCTCGTCCCCCTCGAGGATCCCGGCCGCGGGCTTCCCCTCCGTCTCCAATGTCACGTACTTCATTTTATCGACAATCTCTCCCTTTACCGATAAAATTGAGCACGACTTGATCGATCTGTCAATTCCGGAGCATCGTTGAGCATGGATGCGATTCTGACGCCTCTTGAACCCGAGCCGGGGTCCACGCTGGCGGACATCGCCTGGTCGCGCCTCAAGCGCGACATCATCTCCGGCGACAGAAAACCCGGTGAACGCCTGCGGATAGAGCGCCTGCGCGAGCTTTACGGAATCGGCGCGAGCCCGCTGCGGGAGGCGCTGCAGCGTCTGTCGGCCGACGGGCTGGTGATCGCCGAGGGCAACCGCGGGTTCACCGTCGCGCCGCTCGATCCAGACGAGTTCCGCGACCTCACGCGGGCGCGAATCGCCGTGGAACGCGAGGCGCTGCGCCTGGCCATCGCGCAGGGCGGCAACGACTGGGAGGGCAGTGTCGTCTCGGCGAGCTACCTCATGGCCAAGGCCGACCGCGAAACGTCACCCGGAACGGATGCGTGGGAGCAAGCCAACACGACCTTCCACAGGGCGATGGTATCGGCCTGCGGGTCGCAATGGCTCTTGCGGGTGCGCGACGGGCTGCAGATGCTGGCCGAGAGGTACCGCCGGGTGTCCGTGGGCAGCGCGCGCAGCACCCGCGATCTCGGCGCTGAGCACCGGGCGATCTCGGACGCGGTGCTCGCGCGCGATGCCGAGACCGCCTGCGCGCTCACGACCGAGCATTATTCCAAGACGGAGGAGGAGCTGCGCAGCGTGGCGCAGCCCTGAGGGCGGCGGGGCTCAGTCCGCCCCGGGCGCCGCGAACCAGTCTCGGGCGTTGCGGTAGCAGACGTCGCGGACGAGCGCGTCGAGCATGTCGGGCGCGTCCGGGACGTGGCCCTCGACCTGCCAGCGTCCGACGATGCGGCAGAAGAGCCTGCGGAAATATTCGTGGCGCGGGAAGGACAGGAACGACCGGCTGTCGGTGAGCATCCCGAGGAAGGTCGAGATCAGGCCCATCTGCGACAGGGTGCGGATCTGGTCCTCCATCCCGTCGAGCTGGTCGTTGAACCACCATGCCGTCCCGGCCTGCACCTTGCCGGGCACGCTGCCGTCCTGGAAGTTGCCGGCGGTGGTGACGATGGCCGGGTTGCGCGTCGGATCGAGGCCGTAGATCACCATGCGCGGCAGCTCCTCCGTCCGGTCGAGCCGGTCGAGGAGCGCGTTGAGCGGCTCGGCCACCGCGATGTCGCGGATCGAGTCCGCGCCGGCGTCCCGCCCCGCGGCGTCGAGGAGCCGCGTGCGGGTGTTGCGCAGCGCGTTGACGTGCAGCTGCATGACGAGGCCGCGGCGCGCATAGGCCCGCCCCAGCGCCACGAAGAGCGCCGCGCGCCACGACGCGGCGTCGTCCGCCGCGACCGCGCGCCCTGCCCGTGCCGCGTCGAGCGCGGCGTCGAGCGTGGCCCCCGCCACCTCCGCCCCCGCGTCGAGCCGGTCGATGCCGTGGTCCGCTGCCCGGCAGCCATGGGCCACGAAGTGGTCGAGCCGGGTCTCGAGCGCGCCCACGAGGTCGTCGAAGCCGCGGATCGGGTGCGTCGCCGCCTCGAGCCGCGCCACCCAGTCGGAAAAGCCCGCCGCGTCGATCTTGACTGCCGGGTCGGGCCGGAAGGTCGGCACCACGCGCCACGGCGCGCCGCGCAGCGCGGCATGGTGTTCGAGCGTGTCGAGCGGGTCGTCCGTCGTGCCCACGAGCTCGACCTTCATGCGCGTGAGCAGTCCCTGCGCCCCGAAATCCGGCTGTGCGAGCCGCTCCCGCGTCACGTCCCAGACGCGGTCCGCGGTCTCGGCGCTCAGCACCGTCCCGTCGAGGTCGAAATAGCGCCAGAGCTCGAGGTGGCTCCAGTGGTGCACAGGGTTGCCGATCATGCGCGGCATGGCGCGCGCGAAGGCGTCGAACTTGTCGCGCGGATCGGCATCGCCGGTCACGAGCCGCTCCTCGATCCCCGCCCAGCGCATCACCCGCCACTTGTAGTGGTCGTGCCCGAGCCACAGCGTGCCGAGCTCGCTCCAGTGCAGGTCCTCGGCGATTTCGGCCGGCGGCAGGTGGTTGTGGTAGTCGATGATGGGCAGGTCGCGGGCCACCTCGTGAAAGAGCCGCCGCGCCTCGCCCGTGTCGAGCAGGAAGTCGTCGTTCAGGAACCGGGTCACATGGCCTCCTTCAGCGCGGCCGAGATGCCGCGCTCGGCGATGGTTGCATGGGCGTCGGTGACGGGCCCGAGGAGCGCGTCGGGCGCGTCCGCGAGTCCCGGCAGGGACAGGACCGACGCGACGGGATCGGATCCCGACGCCGCCTGACGCAGGTCGTCCTGCCGGGGATCGGCCACAGCGGGCAACTCGCGCAGCGCGACGATCCAGCTCGCGATGGCAAGCGCGGTCAGCGGCCAGCCGCGCCCGGCGGCGGCGTTCGCGGCGGCGGGCGCCAGCAGGCGCTGCGGCACCTTCTGGCTCGTGTCCTGCGCGATCTGGTCCAGCCTGTGGCGCAGCCGGGTGTTGTCGAACCGCGCGACGAGCGCGTCGGCATAGGCGGCAAGGTCGACGCCCCCGGGCATGTCGAGGGTCGGCACCTGCTCGTCCATCATAAGGCGACGCGTGGCGGCCCGCAGGACCGGATCGCCGATGGCGTCGGCCACGGTCTCGTGCCCCGCAAGGCGGCCCGCATGGGCGAGGAAGGTGTGCGCGCCGTTCAGCATGCGCAGCTTCATCTCCTCGAAGGGCCGCACGTCGGCCACGAGTTCCGCACCGCCCTCGGCGAAGGGCGGGCGCGGCCCAACGAACCGGTCCTCGATCACCCACTGGTGGAAGGGCTCGGTCACGATCCCGTTCGCGTCCTCGCCGCCGACCGCGTCGCGCAGGAGCGCGCGGCCATCGGCGTCGAGCGCCGGGGTGATGCGGTCGACCATGGAATTCGGAAAGGCCACCTTGTCGCCGATCCACTCGGCGAGGTCGGGCGCGACCCGTTCGGCGAAATCGCGCACGACGCGGCGCAGGAGGTCACCGTTGCCGGGGATGTTGTCGCAGGACAGGATCGTCAGGCCCGCGCCGTCCGCATCGCGGCGGCGTCGCAGCCCTTCGGCCAGCACGCCGATCGCGGTGCCGGGTTCCCCTTGGCGCGCGAGGTCGGCCGCCACGTCGGGGCGGTCGGGATCGAGCCGCCCGGCCCTCTGGCAATAGCCCTTCTCGGTCACCGTCAGCAGGATCACGTCGAGGCCCGGCGTCGCGATCAGGTCGGGCAGCGCGTCCGATCCGTCCCGCGCGGGATGGCGGGTGCCGATCACGCAGTCGATGCGCCGCACCCGGGCCGACTGCTCGTCCGCGGCCGCCACGTGGTAGCGCCCCTGCGCCGCGTCGAGCGCGTCGAGCGCGTCCGCCCCGGAATTGAGCCGCGCGGCGATCACGCCCCAGTCGCCGCCCGCGGCATCGAGCCCGCGGTCGAGGAACCACATGGGATGCGCGCGGCCGAACGCGCCGAAGCCCAGGTGCAGGATCCTCGGACGCAGTGCCGCGCGGTCGTGGCGCGGCGCCTCGAAGGTCACGTCGCCTGCGCTCACAGCGTCACCTCCGCGCCCGATGCGACCTCTGTGCCCCGGACCCGCAGGGACCGGCGTTCCCCGGCGGGCAGGACGAGGCGCGCGGTCGGCAGGACCGGCGCGCCGGCGCCGCGCTGGCGCCACTCGAGCGTCACCGCCTCGCCATCGGCCGCGAGCGTGAAGTCGAGCAGGCTGTACACCGGATCGACGCTCACGCCGTCATCCTCGTAGAGGAGCCCGCCGCCCGTGCCCTCGGGCGCGGGGAAGAGGTGCAGCTCGCGCCCTTGATCGGCGTCGGGGGCGGCGCGCAGGGCACCCGCGGACATCGGCAGGACCGCGCCCGCCCGCACGAAGAGCGGCATCGATCCGAGATCGACCGCGAGCGTGACCACGCTGCCCGGCGCGTGCCAGGTCCCGGTGTGGAAGTCCCACCACCCTGTCGCGTTCCGCGGAAGGCGCACGTGCCGCGCGGTCGCGCCCTTGTCGATCACGTTCGCGACGAGCAGGTCGCGGCCCAGCAGGAACTCGTCGCGCTCCTCCCAGGCGGCGGGGTCGTCGGGATGGTCGAGGAAGAGCGGGCGCAGCATCGGCTCGCCTTCCGCCACCGCCTGGCGGAGGCAGGTGTAGAGGTAGGGCAGCAGGCGGTAGCGCAGCGCCAGCGCATCGCGGATCTGCGGCAGCACCTCGGGATACATCCACGGCTCGTTCACCGTGCCGTCGTCGTTCCAGGAATGGATGGTGAAGCGCGGGTGGAAGATGCCGTTCTGCACCCAGCGCACGAACAGCTCCGGCTCCGGGCGCGGCCCGGCAAAACCGCCCACGTCGTGGCCGATATTGTAGAAGCCCGAGAGGCTCATCCCGAGACCCGTGCGGATGTTGTAGCGCAGCGTCTTCCACTCGGTGCGGTTGTCGCCCGACCAGGTCTGCGCATGCCGCTGCAGCCCGGGCGCGCCCGAGCGCGAGATCAGGTAGGGACGCTGTCCGGGCGCGTGCGCGCGCTGCGCCTCCTCTGAGGCGCGGGTCATCAGGATCGGCATGAGCGGGCGCAGGAGCCCCACCTCGACCGGCGTGCCGAAGCCCGCGCAGACCGCCTTGCGGTCCCAGATCTCGTATTCGTTGTTGTCGTTCCAGGTCGACCCGATGCCGTGCGCCAGAAGCTGACGGGTCACGCCGTCCTTCCACCAGGCGACCGCGTCGGGATTGGTGAAATCGAGATGCGAGCCCTCGTCATCCCAGAAGCTCGACCGTTCGGGAGCCTCCGGCGCCTCGCTGTCGCGCACGAAGAGACCGGCCTCGGCCGCCGACCCGTATTGCGGATGATCCTGCAGCAAGCACGGCTTGATGTTGGCGATGAGGTGGATGCCCGCATCGCGGAACCTTGCCGTCATCGCGTCGACGTCCGGCACCTTTTCGCGGTTCCAGTTGAACACGTAGCGCTTGGCTCCGATCGACGTGTAGCCCGAGGACATCTGGAAGCTGTCGCAGGGAATGTCGTGTTCGGCGATCCGGTCGAGAAAGCTCTCGAGCCGCGCCTGCGCGTCGGGCGCGTCGGTGTAGCTCATGGTCGATCCGGAATAGCCGAGCGTCCAGCGCGGCGGGAAGGCCGTGCCGCCGGTCAGCCGCACCTGCCCCTTCACGAGGTCGAGGAGCCGCGGCGCCCACCTTACGCAGTAGTCGAGATCGCCATCCTCGGCCCGGAAGGACCGGTAGGGCAGATGGTAGTTGTCGAGTTCGTTGCCGAGGTCGAACCAGCACGAGGCGAGGTTGTCGTAGAAGATCGACCATGCGCCGGCCGCCGGCGTCTGCGTCATGGTGAAGGGCACGTGCTTGTAGAGCGGATCGGTCCGTTCCGCGTCGTAGCCCATGGCGTCGAGGTTGCGCATCTCGAACCGGCGCCCGGACCGTTCCAGGTCGCCCGTCTTCTCGCCCAGACCGTGCACGCGCTCGCCCGGATGGCGGCGCAGGAAATGGCCGTGCCGGTGGTCGTCGGTACCGAGGAGGACGCCGCCCGTGGGACGTTCCTCGGCGAAGGTCACCCAGGCGCCATCGACGCGCGCGGCCCAGGCCAGGTGCAGGGGCTGCGCCACGGTGAGCCGCAGGGTCGCGGTCTCGAGCGCGAGCGCGCCCTCCTCCTCGCGGATGGTCACCGGGGGACAGGAAAATCCCGAGAGGTCGTCGCGGTGCCGCCCCTCCCAGGGCACCTCGCCCCCGGGCGCGATGGTCCACGTCCGGTCGAGCCGCCAGACCCCGTCCTTGAGCAGCGACACCCGGATCAGGTCTTCCCCGAGCGCACGGAGGCGCAGGATGTGGCGCCCCTCGACCAGGAGGTCGGCGCCGGCCGCGTGGCGGGCGGTCACGGTCCAGTGGCGAAGTGTCTTCATTGTCCGTATCCCAGGAGCACGCGCGGCAGGAAGAGGCTGATCTCGGGCACGTAGGTCACGACCATGAGCAGCGTCACGAGCACGGCGTAGAGCGGCAGGAGCGGTCGGATGACCTCGGCGATCGAGGTGCCGCCGACCGAGCAGCCGACGAAGAGCGCCGATCCCACCGGCGGCGTGCAGATGCCGATGCAGAGGTTGAAGGTCATCACGATGCCGAAATGCACCGGGTCCATGCCCAGATCGCCCACCACCGGCAGGAAGATCGGCGTGAAGATCAGCAGCGCCGGCGTCATGTCCATGAACGTGCCGATCAGCAGCAGCGTGATGTTGATGGCGAGCAGGATCGCCAGCGGGTTCTCGGAGATGTTCAGGAGCACGTCCGAGATCGTGTTCGGGATCATGCCGAACGCCATGGCGCGGCTCATCGCGATGGACGCCCCGATCATCAGCAGCACGACCGAGGTGGTGACCGCGCTTTCCATGAGGATCTTAGGCAGGTCGCGCAGCCCGATCTCGCGGTACCACACGAGCGCGAGGACGAGCGCGTAGACCACGGCGGCGGCCGATGCCTCGGTCGCGGTGAAGATGCCCGTGATGATGCCGCCCATGATGACCACGATGAGGCCGAGCGGCAGGACCGCGTCGCGGCCCGCGCGCCAGACCACGCTCCAGCTCGGCCGGGGCGAGACAGGGTAGCCGCGCCGCTTGGCGATGATGCCCGCGACCAGCATCAGCCCGAGCCCCATCAGGAGCCCCGGCAGGTAGCCCGCCACGAAGAGCGCGGCGATCGAGGTTCCGCCGGTGATGAGCGAGTAGACGATCAGCGTCGCCGAGGGCGGGATCAGCAGGCCGGTGGGACTCGACGCGATGTTGACCGCGGCCGAGAAGCTGCGGTCGTACCCCTCGCGTTCCTGCAGCGGCGCCATGACGCCGCCCACCGCCGCGGCCGAGGCGACCGCGGAGCCCGAGATCGAGCCGAAGAGCATGTTGGCGATGACGTTGCAGTGGGCGAGCGCGCCGGGCAGCCGGCCCGCCAGCACCTTAGCGAAGTCGATGAGGCGGATGGCGATGCCGCCGCGGTTCATGATGTTGCCCGCGAGGATGAAGAACGGGATCGCGAGCAGCGTGAAGCTGTCGAGCCCCGAGGCCATCTGCTGGGCGACGATGAAGATCGACTGCTCGAACCCCATGAAGAGGAAGAAGGTGAGCGTCGCGGCGGACCCGATCGCGAAGGCCACGGGCACGCCCATGGCCATGAAGACGGCGAAGGAGCCGAAAAGGACGAGAATCGCTGTGTTCACGGGTGCCTCCTCACTCGAGCGGCAGCTCGACGTCGCCTTCGGCCGAGGGCATCCGGCCCCGGGCGATGTCGGCGAAGAAGAGCAGGCAGAAATAGCTGATGACGATGCCCGCGAAGGGGATCGCGGCGTAGACCCATCCCATCGAGATGCGCAGCGCCGGCGTGACCTGCCCCGAGGCGAAGGTCCGCGCGACAAGCGTCCCGCCGCCCCAGACCATCACCACGAGGGCGAAGGCGATGACGACGACCAGCACCGCCGCCTCGGAGGCGAGCTGCTTGCGGCCGGTCAGACCGGAGGTCAGCAGGTCGATGGCGAGGTGGCGCCTCGCGCCGAAGGTGTAGGCCCCGCCGATGAGCGCGAGCCACATGAACAGAAAGCGCGCGATCTCGTCGGTCAGGACGCTCGGCGTGCCCAGCACGTAGCGGCTGACCACCTGCCAGCACACGCAGACCACGAGGACCGCGAAGATCGCGATGACCGTGGTGCGCAGCACCGCGTCGACCGCCCGCTTCATGGCGCACCTCCCGGTGCGCGTCCAACCAGTGCCCGAACGTCCGTCATCTCGTCTCCTCCGTGCCGAGAGCGTTGGGGCAACCTGTCAGGATCGGAGATTTTGGTCAACCAATTTTGGAATTTTGGTTGACTGCCTTGCCGCAACCGGCCCATCATCCCACGTGATTGGTCGGCCGATCCGGCGGCCAAGCATCCAGATTCCCGGGAGGAGACCATGAAGATCACTGCCCTTTTCGCGACAAGCGCGCTTGTCGCCGCCGCAGCAGCCGGCGCCCATGCCGACACGATGCGGCTGAGCCACAACAACCCGCCGGACCACCCGGTCCACCTGTCGATGCAGTACATGGCCGACCGCGTGTCGGAACTGACCGATGGCGAGGTCGAGATCCAGATCTTCCCGAACGCCCAGCTCGGCACCCAGCGCGAATCGATGGAGCTCGTGCAGAACTGCGCGCTCGAGATGGCGCGGTCGAACGCCTCCGAGCTCGAGGCCTTCGAGGAAAGCTACTCGGCGATCAACCTGCCCTATGTCTTCGATTCGGAAGAACATTTCGAGCAGGTGATCTCGGGCGACATCGGGAAGGACATCCTGGCCGCCTCCGCCGACAACGGCTTTCGCGGCGTGGCCTTCCTGACCGAGGGCGCGCGGTCGTTCTACGCGCAAAAGCCGATCCTGTCGCCCGCTGACCTGCAGGGCGTGAAGGTGCGCGTCCAGCCCTCGCCGTCGGCCATCCGCATGGTCGAGCTGCTGGGCGGCAACCCGACGCCGATCTCGTGGGGCGAGCTCTACAGCGCGCTGCAGCAGGGCGTCGTCGATGCGGCCGAGAACAACCCGACCGCGCTGACCACCGCCCGCCACGGCGAGGTCGTGTCGGACTTCTCGCTCGACGAGCACACGATCATCCCGTCGGTCGTGGTGATCTCGAACTGCGCCTGGGACGCCATGAGCGCCGAGGAGCAGGAAGCGCTGATGACCGCCGCCGCCGAGATGCAGGACCGCCACGGCGAAGCCTGGGCCGAGGCGTCCGACGCCGCCATCGAGCAGGCGCAGAGCGAGCTCGGCGTGACCATCCACGAGGTCGACAAGGCGCCCTTCGTCGAGGCCGTGCAGCCGATGTACGAAGAAGTCGCGGCACAGTCCGACGCCGTCGCCGACCTGATCGAGCGCATCCGCGCCTCGGCCGGCTCGGGTTCCTGATCCGGCCATGCTGGAACGATCCGATATCGCGGAAAACGCGCTCCAGGCCCTGCATGACGAGGACTACGACCGTCCGTTCAACACGCAGGACCTGAACGCGGACACCCTCATCTTCACGGGCGGGCGGCAGGGCCGGTCGCTCGACGGAGACTGGAACTTCTGCGTCGACCTCCTCGACACCGGGCTCCGGCAGAAATGGTTTGCCATGACGCCGGCCCGACCGGAGGATCGGATCGAACCCTGGGACTATGACCCCCATGCGGGCGAGACGGTGCCGGTGCCCTCGTGCTGGCAGATGCTGAAGGAGAAGTGGTACTTCTTCGAAGGCTCTGGCTGGTACACTAGGGCCCTCACCGTCGCGCCCCTGGGCGCGGGCCGGCGCCGGTTCCTGCGGATCGGCGCCGCCCAATACGACTGCAAGGTCTTCGTGAACGGCCGATTTCTCGGCAACCATTATGGCGGCTCGACGCCCTTCTGCGTCGAGCTGACCGATGCGCTCGCGGAGGGCGAGAACCACTTGACGCTCTGCGTGAACAACGCGCGCACGCGCGACCGCGTGCCCATGCGCAACACCGACTGGTTCAACTACGGCGGCATCTACCGCGAGGTGACGCTCTACGAGACGCCGACGAGCGTGGTGCGCGACCTCTTCGTCCGGCTCGAGGGCGGCCAGGTCGTCGCCAGCGTGACCGTGGACGGGCCCGCCGACACCGCGCGGGTCGAGATCCCCGGCCTCGGCGCGTCGGTCGACATCCCCCTCGAGGACGGCCGCGGGACGGCGCGCCTCGACGCGCGGCCCGACCTCTGGTCGCCAGCGACGCCGCACCTCTACGACGTCACCTGCACCGCCGGCGGCGACCGCGTCAGCGACCGCGTCGGGTTCCGGACCATCGAACGGCGCGGCACCGAGATCGTGCTGAACGGCCGGCCCATCTTCCTGCGCGGCATCTCGGTGCACGAGGACGACGCCGCGACGGGCAAGTGCACGAGCGAGGCCGACATCCGCCGCCGCTTCGCGCATGCGCGCGATCTCGGCTGCAATTTCCTGCGCCTCGCGCACTATCCCCACCACGAGCGCGCGGCAGAGATCGCCGACGAGATGGGCTTCCTGCTGTGGGAGGAAATCCCGGTCTACTGGGCCATCGACTTCGCCAATCCCGCGACGCTGCGTGACGCCACGAACCAGCTCACCGAACTCGTGCGGCGCGACCGCAACCGCGCCAGCGTGGTGATCTGGTCGATCGGCAACGAGAACCCCGACACCGACGCGCGGCTCTCCTTCATGCGCAAGCTCGCCGAGACCGCGCGCGCCGAGGACCCGACGCGGCTCGTCGCGGCCGCGTGCCTCGTCAACCACCGCAAGCTGCGCATCGAGGACCGGCTCGCGGCGCACATCGACGTGATCGGCATCAACGAGTATTACGGCTGGTATGACGAGGATTTCGACGAGCTGGGCGTGATCGGCGAGAATTCCGCGCCCGACCGCCCGGTCGTGATCTCCGAGACCGGCGCCGACGGCGACCACGAAGCGGGACCGGAAAGCGGCCTCTTCTCGCTCGCCTACCAGGCCGAGGTCTACGAGAAGCAGATCGCGACGCTGCGCGGGCTCGACTACGTGAAGGGCATGTCGCCCTGGATTCTCTACGATTTCCGCGTGGAACGGCGGCAGAACGTGTTCCAGCGCGGGTGGAACCGCAAGGGCCTGATCGCGGCCGACAAGACGACGAGGAAGCCGGCCTTCGACATCCTCGCCGCGCATTACGCAGAGCGCGCCGCGGAGGAGGACACATGAAGACGCCACGCCAGTACCAGGACGTCGCCCGCGCCATCCGCGCGCTGATCGCGGCCGAACGGCTCGCCACGGGCGACCGGCTGATCCCGGAACGCGCGCTCTCGGACCGGCTGGGCGTGTCGCGCTCGCTGGTGCGCGAGGCGCTGATCCTGCTCGAGATCGAGGGCGTGGTCGAGGTTCGCAAGGGATCGGGCATCTACATCTCCGACCCCGCAACGGCGGCCCAGCCGGCGCGCGACGATATCGGGCCCTTCGAGCTGCTGCAGGCGCGCCAGCTGATCGAGTCCGACATCGCGGGCTTTGCCGCGCGCATGGTGACCAAGAACGACATCCTGCGCCTGCGCGAGGCGCTCGAGACCGAGCGCGCCGACATGGCGCGCGGCGACCCGGACTATTCCGGCGACCGCGCCTTCCACCGCCTGATCGCCGAGGCCACGCAGAACTCGGTGCTCGTCGACGTGGTCGAGGAGCTCTGGCGCAAGCGCGAGCAGAGCCCGATGTGGGCGCGGCTGCACAACCGCATCTTCGAGACGACCTACCGCCGCGCCTGGCTCGACGACCACCAGGCGATCCTCGCCGGGCTGCAGGCGCGCAACCCGGAACAGGCGCAGACCGCCATGTGGCGGCATCTCGGCAACGTGCGCGAGACGCTGATGACGCTGTCGGACGTGGAGGACCCGTCCTTCGACGGCTACCTCTTCGAACCGGTCACGCGCACCGGCTGAGCGCCACGTCCCCCTTCAAGAAAGGCTTTCCATGATCGAGTCCTGGCGCTGGTTCGGCCCCGACGATCCCATCACCCTGTCCGACGTCCGGCAGGCGGGCGCGCGCGGCGTGGTCACCGCCCTGCACGGCGTGCCCGCGGGCACAGCCTGGACGAGGGCCGACGTCGAGGCGCGGCGCGACATGATCCGCGACGCCGGCCTCGAATGGGTCGTGGTCGAGAGCATCCCCGTGCACGAGGACATCAAGACCGGCGCCCCGGGCTGGGAGGCGCATGCCGACGCCTGGGCGGACAGCCTGCGGGTCCTCGGGGCGGCCGGCATCCGGACCGTGTGCTACAACTTCATGCCTGTCCTCGACTGGACGCGCACCGATCTCTCGCACGCGCTGCCCGACGGCGCGCGCTGCCTGCGCTACGACGCGGTCGACGCCGCGCTCTTCGACATCCACGTCCTGGAAC
The DNA here is from genome assembly GCF_000521865.1 of Roseivivax isoporae LMG 25204. GTDB lineage: Bacteria > Pseudomonadota > Alphaproteobacteria > Rhodobacterales > Rhodobacteraceae > Roseivivax > Roseivivax isoporae. The sequence continues at coordinate 20,996 of NZ_JAME01000023.1, read as the reverse complement.
GGTCCGAAGCCGAATCCGACCACCGTCCCGACATCGTCGAGGCCGCCGCCGCGCGGCACGCGACGCTCGACGCGGCCGCGCGCACGCGGCTCACCGACACGATCATCGCGGGCCTTCCGGGCGCCGAGGAAAGCTGGACGCTCGAGAGCTTCCGTGCCCGGCTCGACGCCTATCGCGACATCGGCGCGGACGGTCTGCGCACGAACCTCTTCGCCTTTCTCGACCGCGTCCTGCCCGCGGCCGAGGCGGCGGGCGTCGATCTCGCCATCCATCCCGACGATCCGCCCTTCCCCCTCTTCGGGCTGCCGCGCGTGGTGTCGACCGAGGCAGACCTGGCGGCAATCGTCGCGCAGTCCGCATCGCCCGCGAACGGGATCACGTTCTGCACCGGGTCGCTCGGCGTGCGCGCGGACAACGACCTCCCCCGCATGCTCGACCGGCTGGGCGACCGGGTGCGTTTTCTGCACCTGCGCTCGACCCGGCGCGAGGCGGACGGGATCAGCTTCCACGAGGCCGAGCATCTCGGCGGCGACGCGCGCCTCGTCGAGGTCGTGCGCGTGGCGCTGGCGATCGAGGCACGGCGCGGCGCGGCCCTGCCCATGCGCCCGGACCACGGCCACATGATCGCCTGGGACCAGGACCGCGGGATGCGCGCCGGCTATCCCTATCTCGGTCGCATGCGCGGCCTGGCCGAGCTGCGCGGCGTCGCCGCGGCGCTCTCCGCGGGCTGATCCGCGCGCGTTTGCGCTTGCCATCGGCGGCGCATTCGCGGAACCCTCCCGGCATGAAGACGATCCTCGTTCTGAACGGTCCCAACCTGAACCTCCTCGGCCGGCGGCAACCCGAGATCTACGGCCACGAGACGCTCGCGGACGTCGAGGCGGCCTGCCGCGCCGCCTGCGCCGAGGGATTCGACATCCGGCAGGCGCAGTCGAACCACGAGGGCGAGATCGTCGAGCTGATTCACGGCGCGCGCGACACCGCCTGCGGCATCGTCATCAACGCGGGCGCCTACACGCACACTTCGGTGGCAATCCTCGACGCGCTCAACGCCTTCGACGGCCCGGTGATCGAGGTGCACATCTCGAACGTCCACCGGCGCGAGGGCTTCCGCCACCATTCCTACATCAGCGCCCGCGCCGACGGCGTGATCGCGGGCCTCGGGATCGAGGGCTACGCGGCCGCCACCCGGCGGATCTGCACACTGGTGGGCGCGTGACGCCTCACCCCTTCCGCAACAGGTAGGTGTCCATGATCCAGCCGTGCCGGGCGCGCGCCGCCGCGCGCCGCGCGACGATGCGGGGCCCTGCCTCGGCAAGCGGCCCCGCATCGAGCACCTGCTCCGGCATGCCGAGGAACGCCCCCCACCAGATGCGGAGGCCCGCCGGATCGAGGTCCTGAAAGCTGCACGCGCCGTCGAGCATGACCGCGACGCTCTCGGCGCCCGCGGGCCATCCGCCGTCGCGCAGCCGCCGGCCGGTCGTCACCACCACCGCGCCGTTCACGGTGTTGAACGGGACCGCGTGCGCGGCGGTCAGCGCCTGCAGCGCGGTGATCCCCGGAACCACCCGCACCCGCGGCGCGGGGTCGAGCCGCGCCGCGATGCGCAGCGTACTGTCGTAGAGCCCGGGATCGCCCCAGACCAGCAGCGCGACCGGCCCGTCCGGCGCCGCCGCGGCGATGGCGGCCGACCAGCGCCGCGCGATCTCGTCGTGCCAGAGCTCGACCGCACGCACGTAGGGCAGGTCCGGGTCGCGCCCGGGCATGTCGAATTCCACGACCCGTGCGCCGCTGCCGCTCGCACGCAGGATGGCATGGCGCAGCTCCGCGAGGTCGGCCTTGTCGGGCCCCTTGCGCGGCACGAGGACGAGGCTCGCGCCGCGCAGCGCCTCCTGCCCCTCGAGCGTCACGTGCCCCGGCGCCCCCGTGCCGATCCCCACGAGCCAGAGATCCGGCGTCCCGCTCATCCGGCCCCGTCCGCGAGCGGCCCGTAGAGGATCAGCGCGGGCTGGCTGCCCGGCTCTGCCGCGAGCATCTCGGCAAGCGCGCTCACGTCCGAGCGCACCACCCGTTCCGCCGGCGTCGACACCGCCTCGGCGAGGATCGCCGGCGTGCCGGGCGGCAGCCCCCGCGCGACGAGCGCCGCGAGCAGCGCGGGAAAGGTGCGCTTGCCCATGAAAACCACGGTCGAGGCGCCGGGATCGGCCAGCGCTGCAAGGTCGATGTCCCGCGGCAGCCCGCCATCGGCGTCGTGGCCCGTGACGAACTGCACCCGCCGCGCGGTCAGCCGTCGGGTCAGCGGGATGCCCGCTGCGGCGGCGGCGGCGCAGGCCGAGGGCACGCCCGGCACGATCTCGTAGGGAATGCCCGCCTCCCGCAGCGCCACGAGCTCCTCCTCGAGCCGCCCGAACAATCCCCCATCCCCGGACTTGAGCCGGACCACGCGCCCGCCCTCGCGGGCGTAATCGACGAGCAGCCGGCTCACGTGGTGCTGGCGCGGCGAGGGCCGGCCGGCCCGCTTGCCCACGCCCACGAGGTCCGCGCCGCTGCGTGCATGGGCGAGGATGGGCCCCGAGGAGAGATCGTCGAAGAGGACCGCGTCCGCGCGTTTCAGCCGGTCCACCGCCTTGAGCGTCAGGAGCTCAGGATCGCCCGGCCCCGAGCCCACGAAACTGACGAAGCCGCTCATGCCGCCTCCTCCGCCGCGATCAGGTGGAAGAACGTCCCGCTCACCCGCCCGCGCACGGACCCGGTCTCGGGAACCGGGCTGCCGTCCGCGTCGCTCACCGCGGCGAGCGGCGCGTCGGGCTGCGCGAGGATGGTCGAGTAGTGGAACTCGTGGCCCCGGAGCGCCGCGCCCGCCTCGTGGCCCGGCATCGCGTGGCGCAGCACCGCGCGGCGGTAGCCGAGGTGAAAGCGCCGCGTCTCGTAGCTCGTCACAAGCCCGAGGAGCCCCGCCATGGCGTGCCGGCGGCCCTCCTTGTCGATCAGCCCCGCGCCGAGCGCCATGTAGCCGCCGCACTCCCCGTGCACGGCCCGCGTCTCGGCGTGCTGGGCGAGCGCCGTGCGGAACCGCTCCGCGGCGGCGAGCCTGCCGGCATGCAGCTCGGGATACCCGCCCGGCAGCCAGACGACGTTCGCGTCCGGGTCGGGCGCCTCGTCCGCGAGCGGCGAGAACGGCACGATCTCCGCGCCCGCCGCGCGCCAGCCCGCGAGCTGGTGCGGATAGACGAAGGAGAACGCGGCATCCTGCGCCAGCGCGATCCGCTGGCCCGGCGGCGCGGGCAGCCGGCCCGGCCGCGCGGGCCCGCCGCCCGCCGCCGCGGCACGGATCGCGGCGAGGTCCACGTGGTCGCGCAGGAACGCCGCGTAGCCCGCGATCGCCGCCTCGAGGTCCGGATGCTCCACCGCCTGCACGAGCCCCAGATGCCGCTCGGGCAGCGCCAGGTCGCCCCGGCGCGGCAGCGCGCCCAGCACCGGCAGGCCGGCCCGCTCCATCCCGAGCCGCACCAGGCGCGCGTGCCGCGGGCTCGCCACCCGGTTCAGGATCACGCCCGCGATCGCGAGGTCGGGCATGTAGCGCGCGAAGCCGAGCGCCGTCGCCGCCGCCGATTGCGCCTGCCCGCCCACGTCGAGCACCAGCACCACCGGCCAGCCCATGGCGCGCGCGATCTCGGCGCTCGAGCCGAAGCCCGCGCGCCCCGCCGTCGCCACCCCGTCATAGAGGCCCATGGACCCCTCGCCCACGCAGATGTCGGCGCCCGCCGCGCCCGCGGCAACGGCGCCGAGCAGCGGCGCGTCCATGGCCCAGCAGTCGAGGTTGAACGACGCCCGCCCCGCCGCCGCCCGGTGGAACGCCGGGTCGATGTAGTCCGGCCCGCTCTTGAACGGCTGCACCGCGAGCCCGTCCTCGGACAGCGCCCGCAGGAGGCCCAGCATCACCGTCGTCTTTCCGGTTCCCGAGGCCGGCGCCGACACCATCAGTCCGCCCGGCAGCATGGCGGCCTCCCCGCGCCCGGTGCCCGGGCTTCTTCTTGGTCGAAACATCCCGGGGTGAATTCGCCGCAGGCGAAGAGGGGCGGCGCCCCTGCCCGGCCCGTCCCGCGCGCCTCAGTCGTCGCCATGCGTCCACTCCGCCCAGGGGCTTTCCGCGCTCTGCGGCCGGTAGCGCCGGTCGTAGTCCGCGGCGTAGAGCCGGCTCTCGTCGAAGCCCTCGCGCGCGAGCGCCGGACCGACGAGGATCAGCGCCGTGCGCGTGATCTCCGCGCCCGCCGCCTCCGCGAGCGCCGCGAGCGGCGCGCGCACCACGCGCTCGTCGGGCCAGCTCGCCCGGTGGACGATGGCCGCCGGGCAGTCGGCGCCGTAATGCGGCACGAGCGTCGCCACGATCTCGGCCAGCCGCCCGATCGAGAGGTGCAGGGCGAGCGTCGCGCCGGTCGCGGCGAAGGCCTCGAGCCGCTCGCCCGGCGGCATCGCCGAGGCGCGCCCGGGCGTGCGGGTCAGCACCACCGATTGCGCGAGCCCGGGCAGCGTCAGCTCCGCCCCGAGCGCCGCCGCCGCGGCGGCGAAGGACGGCACGCCCGGCGTCACCGTGTAGGCGATGCCCATCGCGTCGAGCCGGCGCAGCTGCTCGCCCATGGCCGACCAGACCGACAGGTCGCCCGAATGCAGCCGCGCCACGTCCTGGCCCGCCTCCCGCGCCGCGTCGATCTCGGCCATGATGCCGTCGAGGTCCATGGGCGCGGTGTTCACCACCCGCGCGCCCGGCGGGCAATGCGCGAGCACCGCCTCGGGCACGAGCGAGCCCGCATAGAGGCAGACCGGGCAGGCCGCGATCAGGTCGCGCCCCCGGAGCGTCAGGAGGTCCGGGGCGCCCGGGCCCGCTCCGATGAAATGCACCTTCACTGGGATCCCTCCATCCTGCCTGCGGTCCGTCCGTCCCGCGCCAGCGCGCAGGTGGCCGCGCCGTCCGCCGACACCGTGCGCGGCGCCAGGAGCCGCGCACCCGGCCCTGCCGCTGCCAGCGCCGCCGCTTCGGCCACGCTGCCGGTGCCGCGGGCGGCGATCGAGGCCGCCGACCGCGTCGGGACCTGTTGCGCCGCGAGCGCCGCGCTGTCAACCGGCCGGGCCGGCAGGCCGGTCGCGCGGGCAAGCGCGGCGAAGGCCGGCGCCTCGCACTTGTCCGCGACCGTCGCGAGCGCCTGCGCGCGCGCGCCCGTCGCGCGCTCCGCCTGCGCGAGCGCGTCGGCGAGGCTGCCCTCGCTCGCCCCGCCGCGAAACCCGAAGCCCGCGACGATCACGGCCGGAAGCTCCACTGCACCACCGGGTAGGCAGCGCGCCAGCCGCGATAGCCGCCGAGCGGCGCCGCGCGCGCGAGTTCGATGCGCAGAAGCTCGCCGCCGAGCCGCTCGTGCCAGCGGGCGAGCGTCGCCTCGCCCTCGAGCGTCACGGCATTCGCGACGAGACGCGCGGCCGGCGCGGCGGCGCGCAGCGCCGCGACCAGCGCGTCCGACAGCCCGCCGCCCACGAAGACCGCCTGCGGTGCGGGCAGATCCGCGAGCGCCTCGGGCGCCGTGCCTTCGACCACGCGCAGACGGTCGACGCCGAGCCGCGCCGCGTTCGACGCGATGCGCGCGGCGCGGTCGGCGCGGCGCTCGACGCTGACGGCGGCCAGCGAGGGGTCGCGCAGCAGCCACTCGATGGCCACCGACCCCGACCCGCCACCGATGTCCCAGAGCGTCTCACCCGGCACCGGCGCCAGCGCCGCGAGAGTCAGCGCGCGCATCGGCGCCTTGGTGATCTGCCCGTCGCTGTCGAACAGCGCATCGGGCAGGCCGGTGCCGCGCGGCAGGGCGATCCCGGTGCCCGCGACCTCGATGGCAGCGCAGACCGGGGCGGCCACGGCGTGGTCGGGCGGTGTGGCGGCCGAGGCCTCAGTCACGCGTTCGCGCGGGCCCCCGAGCGCCTCGAGCACCACGAGGCGCGAGGGGCCCCACCCGCCGGCGTCGAGATGCGCGGCGAGCTCCGCCACCGCCGCGCCGTCGCGCAGGAGCACGATCAGCCGTGCCCCCGGGGCAAGGTGCGGCGCGAGCCGCGACAGGGGCCCCGCGTGCAGCCCGAGGCACGTGACGCGGTCGAGCGGCCAGCCGAGCCGCGCGGCGGCGAGCGACGCGGTGGAGGGTCCCGGCAGCGCGCGCCATTCGCGGGCCGGAAGCCGCGCCGCGATCACGCTGCCGGCGCCGAACCAGAACGGATCGCCCGAGGCGAGCACGACCGTGGGCCTGCCGCGAAAGCCCTCGAGGATCGGCAGACCGTCGGCGAAGGGCACGGGCCAGACCACCCGTTCGGTGCCGGTCCCGGGCACCAGGGCCATGTGCCGCGCGGGCCCCATGACCACCTCGGCCGCATCGAGCGCGGCGCGGCTTGCGGGAGGCAGCCCGTCCGGGCCATCCTCGCCGAGACCGAGTATCGTCAGCCACGGACCCTCAGCCATGCGACCGAACCTCCTGATCCTCGCGGGCACGACCGAGGCGACCGCGCTCGCGCGCGCCGCGGCCGAGGCGGGGCTTGCCGGCACCGTCTCCTTCGCGGGGCGGGTCGAGCGGCCGCTGCGCCAGCCGCTGCCGCAGCGCATCGGGGGTTTCGGCGGGCCGGAGGGCCTCGCGGCCTATCTCGCGGCAAACGGCATCACCCACGTGGTGGACGCGACGCATCCCTTCGCCGCGCAGATGAGCGCCAATGCCGTGGCGGGGTGCGCCGCCGCGGGCGTGCCGCTCGTGGCCCTGACGCGGCCGCCCTGGCAGCCCGTCCCGGGTGACGACTGGATCCGCGTTTCCGACATCGCGGGCGCGGTCGCGGCGCTCGCAGGTCCCGCGCGCCGCGTGCTGCTGGCCGTAGGGCGGATGCATCTCCAGGAGTTCGCGCCGAACCCGCAGCATTTCTACCTTCTGCGGCTGGTCGATCCCCCGGCCATGCCGCCGCCCTTCCCGCGCGTGCACGCCGTCGTGGACCGCGGCCCCTTCGCGGAAGAGGCCGACCGCGCGCTCCTGACCGAGCACCGCATCGACCTCGTCGTGTCGAAGAACGCGGGCGGCAGCGGCGCCTATGCCAAGATCGCAGCGGCGCGCGCCCTGGGCCTGCGGGTCATCATGATCGACCGGCCCGACCTGCCCGACCGGCCCGAGCGCGCCACGCCCGCCGAGGTGCTGGACTGGGTGGCCGAGACTCATGCCGGGACCGAGCGCGGCGTGTAGACCCAGGGCGCGGCGCCCGGACGTTCGACCACGCGCGTCAGCGACGAGCCCACCAGCACCACGGTGCGCATGTCCGCCATCTCGGGCGCGGCCTCTGCCAGCGGCACCACGCGCAGCGCCTCGTCGGGCGTGCTGACGGCACGGGCGAAGATGACCACGCGCGCGGGTTCGCAGGTGTCGCGCAGGACCGACAGCGCGCGCGAAAAGCCTTCGGGCCGCGCACGCGAGCGCGGGTTGTAGAAGGCCATGGCGAAATCCGCCTCGGCCGCGAGGCGCAGGCGCTTCTCGATGGTTGCCCACGGCTTGAGGTTGTCCGAGAGGTTGATCGCGCAGAAATCGTGGCCGAGGGGCGCGCCCGCCCGCGCTGCGGCGGCGAGCATGGCGGTGATGCCGGGCAGCACGCGGATGTCGAGCCCGCGCCACGCGGCCGGCCCGGCCTCGAGCGCCTCGAAGAGCGCGGCGGCCATGGCGAAGACGCCGGGATCGCCCGAGGACACGACCGCCACCCGCCGCCCCGCGGCCGCGAGCGCTAGGGCGTGGCACGCGCGGTCGAGCTCCACCCGGTTGTCGCTGGCATGAAGCGCGAGCCCGGCCCGCTCAACCACCCGCGCCACGTAGGGCCCGTAGCCCACGACGTCCGTGGCTTCTGCCAGCGCCTCGGTCACCTCGGGCGTCACCAGCGCGTCCGCCCCGGGACCGAGGCCCGCCACGACCACCCGGCCGGTCACGGCCGCCGTCCCTGCCCGTGCACCACGACGATGGAGAAATACGGCGCGACACGCGCGCCCGCCTCGGCCAGCGGCACGACGCTCTGGCCCTCCATGCTGGCATATTCCACGAGCCAGGCCCGGTCGGCCTTGCCCGCGGCGGCGAGCGCGCGGGCGATCTTCGGCAGGTTGCGGCCCACCTTCATCACCACGAGCGCGTCGGCCTGCGCCGCGCCGCGCGCGAGGTCGGCCTCGGGCAGCGTCCCCATGAGCACGGTCAGCACGTCGTCGCCCCACGTCACCGGCATGTCCGTCGCGGTCCACGCCGCGGACATGCCGGTCACCGCCGGAACGATGCGCACCGGCACGTGGTCGCGGAGCCGCGCGTGCAGGTGCATGAACGAACCGTAGAAGAACGGGTCGCCCTCGCAGAGGACCACCACGTCCTCGCCCGCCTCGGCGAGCGCGCGCAGATGCGCCGTGCACTGCGCGTAGAACGCCGACAGGAGGTCGTTGTAGCGCGGGTCGTCGAGCGGGATCTCGGTGGTGACGGGATATTCCATCGGGTATTCCACCGCGTCGCCCCGCAGCATGCCCTCGACGATGGCGCGCGCGCGGCCCGGCCGCCCGGCCTTGCGGAAGAACGCGACATGCCGCGCGGCGCGTACCAGCCGGTCGGCCCGCACGCTCATGAGCTCGGGATCGCCCGGCCCGAGGCCGACGCAATGGACGGTGCCCGGGCTCATTCCGCCCGGCTCGCGATGGCGTTGATGGCGGCGACGGTGATGGCGCTGCCGCCGAGCCGCCCCTCGACGATGACGCAGGGCGCAGGCGCCGCCTGCCAGAGCGCGTCCTTCGATTCGACCGCGCCGACGAACCCCACGGGGCAGCCGACGATGGCGGCGGGCCGCGGGCAGGCCGGGTCCTCCAGCATGTTCAAGAGGTGGAAGAGCGCGGTCGGCGCGTTGCCGATCGCCACCACGGCGCCGCCGAGACGCGGCCGCCAGAGCTCCAGTGCGGCGGCCGAGCGCGTGGTCGCCATCTCCTGCGCGAGCCCTGGCACCGAGGGGTCGTGCAGCGTGCAGATCACTTCGTTTCCGGCCGGCAGGCGCGGGCGGGTGATGCCCTCGCTCACCATGCGCGCGTCGCAAAGCACGGGCGCGCCCGCGCCGAGCGCCGCGCGCGCCGCCGCGACCATCCCGGGCGAGAAGCGGATGAAGCGTTCGAGCCCGACCATGCCGGCGGCATGGATCATGCGCACCGCCACCTGCTCCTCGTCGGGCGCGAAGCCGTCGAGCGCGGCCTCCGCGCGGATCGTGGCGAAGGACTGGCGATAGATCGCCGCACCGTCGGTCTCGTAGCTGTAGGGCATCAGGTGCCGAGCGCCTCCTCGATCTCCGCGGCGGAGAGGCCGCGGCGGCTGGGCTCTTCCCACGGCGCGCCGCCCATCACAAGGTCGTATCGCCCCCCGCGCGCCACCGCCGTGACGTCGGCAGGCCGTGGATTCGCACAGCCCTTGGCGCAGCCCGACACGTGCCAGAGCGCGCCCTCGGGCACACGAGCCGCGAGCGCGGCGGCGAGCGGGCGCGTGGCCCCCTCCGCCTGCGGGCAGCCCGGCGCGCCGGTGCAGGCCACGACGCGGAGCCGCGGGTCGCCGGACGCGGTCACGAGGTCGGGCGCGGCGAAATCCTGGAGGCGGTCCCCGGCGCCCGGCACGAACAGCGTGCGGAACGGCGTGACGCAGAGCGGGGCGTCATCGAGCCGATCGGCGATGCCCGCGAGCCGCTCTGCCCGCAGAAGCCCGAAGGCCGCGCCGAGCGACAGCCCGCCCGCGCCGGGTCCGGGCGGCACCGGCGACAGGGCCGGGTCCGGCACCGCGTCGCCCGCAAGGTCCGGCGGCAGCACCGCGCCGCGGGCCAGGTGCCGCGCCATGCGGCCCCGGCCGTCCGCTCCGATGCCGCCCGAGGCCGCGAACCACTCCGCGAGCGCCCGCGCCAGCGCGACCGCAGCCGCCGCGTCCGGCACGGGGCGCCCCGCCCGCGCGCCGTCCGCGCGCACGAGGATCCCTGCGGCGCAGCGTTCGATCCGGACATCGCCGCTTGCCGCCGCGATGCGCCGCCCGGCGGGGCCCGCATCGACGGCGAAGCCGAACTTCGACGGCAGCGGCGGCCAGCCCGTCGCGCCCAGCGCCGCCTCCAGCGCCCGGGCAAGCGGCGCAGCCGTGCCGTCGTCGTCGAAGGGCGACACGACCACGTTGCGCCGCGCCTCGACGCCCGCGTCGTCATCGACGAGGCCCGCGGCGGCCAGCCCCTGCTGCAACGCGGGCAGCGCCGCCGCGGATATCCCGCGGATCTGCAGGTTCGCCCGCTGCGTGATCTCGAGCGTTCCGCTGCCATGCCGTGCCGCCAGGGCCGCGAGCGCCCGTGCCTCGTTGGCCGACAGCCGCCCGCCCCGGGGGCGCACGCGCAGGACGTAGCCGTCGCCCGACAGCATCGGGGTCAGCGCCCCGGGACACCAGCCGCGGACCCGCGCCGTGCTCATGCGCCCGCCTCCAGCCCCGCGAGGATGGAATTGCGCCGCGTCTGCCAGAGCCCCGCGGCGGCGAGCTCCGCGAACCGCGCGCGCATGGCGTCGAGCGCCTGCGGGTTCTCGGCCCCGAGGAAATCCGTCACGCCCGCGTCGCCGAGCGTGGCCTCCCAGTAGAGGTCGAAGAGATGCGCCGGCACGGCGCCCGCGAGATGCGCGAAGGCCGCCATGTGCTCGAGCGTCGCGGCAATCTCGGCGGCGCCGCGGAAGCCGTGCCGCCGCATGCCCGCGATCCAGCCGGGATGCGCCGCGCGCGCCTGCACCACGCGCGCGACCTCCTCGGTCAGCGCGCGGACCCGCGGGCGCGCGGGATCGGTGTTGTCGAGATGCCAGAGCGCCGCCCTGCCCCCCGCCACGCCCTGCGCCGCGGCAAAGCCCGCCTCGTGCGCAGCGTAGTCCTCGGCCAGCAGGAGGTCGGTCTCGGGCAGGTCCTGCGCGTGCACGAAAGCGTCCGTCGTGGCTACCCGCGCCCGGATGCCGTCGGGATCGGGCCGGGCCGTCGTGCCGTCCAGCGCCCACGCGCTGGCCGCGAGCCACGCCTCGCCCGCGGCCCGGCGGCCGTCCTCGGAATAGTCGGTCAGCAGCCCGCCCATGGCGAGGCCGAAGGAGCCGGGTTTCGGCCCGTAGACCCGCGCGCCCGCGGCGCGTCCCGCGTAGGGGTTCCAGTCCGCCGCCTCGTCGCGCCCCTCGAGCGCGCGCACCGCCTGTCCGAAGAGCGCCGCGAGACCGGGAAAGACGTCGCGGAACAGCCCCGAGACCCGCAGGGTCACGTCGATCCGCGGCCGGTCGAGCTCGGCCACCGGCAGCACCTCGATCCCCGAGACGCGCTCGGACCCCTCGTCCCAGGTCGGGCGCACGCCGATCAGCGCCAGCGCCATGGCGAAATCCTCGCCCGCGGTGCGCATGGTGGACGAGCCCCAGAGGTCGACGATCACCCCCCGCGGCCAGTCGCCCTCGTCCTGCAGGTGCCGGCGCACCAGCGCCTCGGCCAGCCGCACGCCCTGGGCGTGGGCCGACCGGGTCGGCACGCTCCGCGGATCGGTGGTGTAGAGGTTGCGCCCCGTGGGCAGCACGTCGGTGCGTCCGCGATGGGGCGACCCGGACGGCCCGGGCGCGATCCACCGTCCCGACAGCGCGTCCGGCAGCGACCGCCGCTCGGCCGCGGCCGAGGGCCGCGCGTCGAACGCCCCGGGCGGCATGTCGGGCGCACGTCCCCAGACGTGCAGGCCGTCGCCGAACTGGCTCTCCTTCACGTCGCAGACGAAGCGGTCGATGCGGGTGATCGCCTCGGCCGGGCAGGCCTCGACCCCGAGACCCAGGTCCTCCTCGACGCCGAGCGCGCGCGCCTCGTCGCGGATGTCGCCGGTCAGCCGGTCGCGCCGCCCGGGGTCGAGCCCGTCGGCGTTCGAGAACTCGTCGAGCAGCGCCTCGAGCCGCGCGAGCCGCGCCGGCGTGCCCGAGACCCGCAGCGGCGGCGGCACGTGGCCGAGGGTGACCGCGCCGACCCGCCGCTTGGCCTGCGCCGCCTCGCCCGGGTCGTTCACGATGAAGGGGTAGATCACCGGCAGCGCGCCGGTCAGCGCCTCGGGCCAGCACGCCTCGGACAGCGCGACGGCCTTGCCCGGCAGCCATTCGAGCGTGCCGTGCGCGCCCACATGCACGAGCGCGTCGGCCTGCTCCTGCAGCCAGAGATAGAATGCCACGTAGGCGTGCCGCGGCACGCGGCCGAGGTCGTGGTAATCCTCGCCGCGCCGCTCGGGCAGGCCGCGCTCGGGCTGCAGCGCCACCAGCGCGCGGCCGCGCCGCACCGCGCGAAAGGCAAAGCCGCCGGGCCCCGTGTCGGGGTCGTCCTCGGGCGCGCCCCAGGCCGCCGCGAGATCGTCGCGGAGCGCCCGCGGCAGCCGCGCCAGCGCCGCGCGGTAGGCCTCGAGCGGCCAGGTGATGCGTCCCGCGGACAGCGCCGCGCCGAGCGGCGCGGCGCTGTCCGCATCGTGCCCCGTGGCGGCGAGGTCCGCGAGCATCGCCTCCGCCGAGGCGAGCGCGTCGAGCCCGACCGCGTGCGCCATGTTCCACGCGCGCCCGGGATAGGTCGACAGCACCAGCGCCACGCGCCGCGCCGCCGCGGGCTTCCGGGCGAGCGCGATCCACGCCGCGACCCGGTCGGCCGCCGCCGCGACGCGGCCCGCCTCCGGCACGTGGGCCACGCGCGCGAATTGCAGGTCGGGGTCGCGCGTGCCCGCCTCCTTGAACGACACGGCGCCCGCGAAGATGCGGCCGTCCACCTCGGGCATCACCACATGCATGGCGAGATCCGCGGGCGAGAGCCCGCGCTCGGCCGCGGCCCAGGCATCCCGCGTGGCGGTCGAGAGCGCCACCTGGAACACCGGGACGCCCCCCGCGTCGAGCGGCGACGCGCCGTCCGCGCCGCGTCCCGAGAACGCGGTCGCGTTCACGATGGCCTGCGGCGCGAGCGCCGCCACCTGCCGCGCGAGCCAGCCCGCCGCTTCCGGCGCCTTGAGCGACGGCGCGAAGAGCCCCGCCACCCGGCAGCCGCGCGCGCGCAGCGCCGCCATCATCGCCTCGACCGGCGCGAGGTCCGCCGCCACGAGATAGGAGCGGTAGAAGACCACGAGCACGAGGGGCTTCTTCTTGGCCGAAATATCCTCCGGGGGGGCGCCGGAGGCGCGGGGGGCGGACAGCCCCCCTCCGTCCCCGCCGAACGCGATCGCGGCGGGACAGCAGACCCCGTCCCCGTCGGTCCAGGCGCCCACCGGGGGCAGCGCCTTCGCTCCGCGCACGGGCCCCGCATAGAGCCCCGCAGCCAGCGCCAGCTGCTGCAGCGCCGCCTGCGCCGCCACCGCGCCGCCGCCGTCGCAGAGCCGCGCGAGGCGGGCGCGGGTCGAGGCGGGCACGGTCGAGACCGCGTCGAGCTGCGGGTCCGCGCGCCCGTCCGCGGGCAGGACGGCGAGCGCGATGCCGCGCGCCGCCGCCAGCGCGGCCAGCTGGTCGAGGCCGTAGCTCCAGTAGGACCGCCCGCCGATCAGCCGCACGAGGATGCCCTTCGCGCCCGCCAGCGTCGCGTCGAGATAGGTGTCGACCGACAGCGGGTGCCGCAGCGCCGCGAGGTTCGCGAGCCTCAGGGACGGCAGCCGGCCCGCGCGCCCGCCGCCGCGCTCCCACCCCGCCGCGAAGGCGCCGAGGTCGCTGTCGGAGAAGGACAGCACCACGAGGTCTGCGGGCTCCTGCCCGAGATCGGTCGGGGTGTCCGTCTCCTCGAGCCCGTGGCTCTCGCGGAAGATGACGTGCATGGCGGCCCTCCCAGGCCCCGCGTGGCCGTGCCGCTACTCCGCCGCGGCCGCGGCGGGAACGAGCGCGTCGCGGATCGCGGCGGCGTCGATGTCGTCGTGCTCGGCGATCACCACCAGCCGGCCGCCGCGCGCCTCGCCAGGCGCCCAGGGCCGGTCGTACTGGTGGCGCACCCGCGCGCCCACCGCCTGCACGAGGAGCCGCATGGGCTTGCCCGCGACCGCGGCGTAGCCCTTGACCCGCAGGATGTTGCGCGCGCGGGCAAGGTCCTCGATCCGCGTCACGAGGTCGGCGGGGGCGCCGATCTCGGGCAGGTCGATCACCACGCTCTCGAAATCCTCGTGGTCGTGGTCGGGCGCGTCGTCGTGGTGCGAGGGGCGCGCGTCCATGTCGTCCTCGGCCGCGGCGCCGAGCCCGAGGATCACGCGCGGGTCGACCACGCCCTCGGCGACCTCGACCACCGGCAAGGGCCGCGGCGCCTCGGCGGCGATGACAGCGCGCGCCTTCGCAACGCCCTCGGGCCCGGCGAGGTCGGGTTTGGTCAGGAGCACGATGTCCGCGCAGGCGATCTGGTCCTCGAAGACCTCGGATAGCGGCGTCTCGTGGTCGAGGCTGTCATCCGCGAGCCGCTGGGCGTCGACGCGCGCGACGTCGGGGGCGAAGCGGCCCGCCGCCACGGCCTCCGCATCGGCAAGCGCGATCACGCCGTCGACGGTCACCGCCGAGCGGATCGCGGGCCAGTCGAAGGCCTTCAGCAGCGGCTTCGGCAGGGCGAGGCCCGAGGTCTCGATCAGGATGTGCTCGGGGCGCGGGTCAAGCTTCAGCAGCGCCTCGATCGTGGGCAGGAAATCGTCGGCGACTGTGCAGCAGATGCAGCCGTTCGCGAGCTCGACCACGTTCTCGGCCGGGCAGTCTGGGATGGCGCAGCCCTTGAGGATCTCGCCGTCGACGCCCACGTCGCCGAACTCGTTCACGACCACGGCGAGCCGCTTGCCCATCGGATTGCGCATCAGGTTCGAGATCAGCGTCGTCTTGCCCGAGCCCAGAAAGCCGGTGACGATGGTGACGGGCAGCTTCTCGAGATCAGCCATGGGCGGCCTCCGTTCGGGGTTGGGTCTGGGGATCGGCATCGTCGGCCGCCACGGGCGGCGGGATGCGGGCGATGCAGTTCTTGCGGAAATGCTGCGGGCGCTCGCGCCACGGGATGAGCCCGTCCGCGGTCGCCCGGTAGCGCGCCGCCCCATCGAGCAGCATGTCCACGTCCGCCACCTCGTCGAGGCGGCCGTAGACATAGGTCCAGCGGCCCGGCCCGCGCAGCGCGACGGTGCAGCCGTGGTCGCAGTTCTGCAGGCACTCGACGCCCACGAGCCGCACGCCCTCGGGCAGTCCCGCCGCGGCGAGGTTGTCGTGAAGGTGCGCGCCCGGGCGGCGCTCGTCCGCCGGCATGTCCTGTCCGCGGCGGCAGGTCATGCAGACGAGCAGCTCGGCCCCCGCCCCGTCCGTCCCGGCTCGGCTTCTGTCGCTCATCGCTCTCGGCCCCTCTGCCTGTCCCGCCGCGGAACCGCGGGGTCCCGGGGGTCGTCCATCGGGACGGCGGCACCTTGGAACGGGGGGTCCGGCACGCGTCGCCAGGCGGGCGCGAGCCTCTGAGCCTCCCGACACCGGCGCACCCCGTCCGGTCCACGTCGTTTCGTGCTGGCAGGTCTCCCGGCTTGCGGATCCCGGGGCCCGACGCGGCGCCGTGGGGCGCATGCGGGACTCCGACGGTCGCCCGGCCTTCCCGGCCCTCTCGCGGGACCAGTGGCACCTGGGCGACCTCTCCGGTTACGGTCGCGGGGGCGGCGTGCCTCGCCGGGGCCAGGCCCGGCTGCAGCTTCCCTTTTCACCCGTTTACACGGGCACCAGCCTTTGCGACATGCTCAGGAACGCGGCCGGCTGTCAAGCCGCGCGCCCCATTCGCACCGATCCCCGACCGGAGGTCCCATGGACGACGTCACCGAACGCCACAATGCCAAGATGCGCCGCATCAAGGCCGCCCGCGACGAGATGATGAAGTCGAAGACCGAGGAGAAGGGCCTGATCGTCGTGCACACCGGCGCCGGCAAGGGAAAATCGTCCTCGGCCTTCGGCATGATCATGCGCTGCATCGCCCATGGCATGCCCTGTGCGGTGGTGCAGTTCATCAAGGGCACCTGGGACACCGGCGAGAAGACGTTCCTGCGCGAACGATTCGCCGAGGAATGCCGCTTCTTCGTCTCGGGCGAGGGCTTCACCTGGGAAACTCAGGACCGAGCCCGCGACGTGGCCGCCGCCCGGAACGGCTGGGAGATCGCCAAGGCGCAGATCCGCGATCCGGACATCCGCTTCGTGCTGCTCGACGAGATCAACATCGCGCTGCGCTACGACTACCTCGACATCGACGAGGTCGTGGATTTCCTTCTGACCGAAAAGCCGCGCATGACCCACGTGGTCCTGACCGGGCGCAACGCCAAGCCCGAGCTGATCGAGGCGGCCGACCTCGTGACCGAGATGACGCTGGTCAAGCATCCGTTCCGCGAGGGCGTGAAAGCCCAGGCGGGAGTGGAGTTCTGAGGGCGCCCGACCTCGTCGTGTGGGATTTCGACGGCGTGCTGAACACGGAGCCGCCGTCGGGCCCGTTCCCGTGGATCGACGACCTGCCGCAGGAGATGGGGATCGACGCGGGCGCCTTCCGCGCGTTCCTGCGCCAGCCGGGGCTCGCGCGCGACGTGCTGCGCGGACGGCGGGACCTCGAGGAGGCGCTGGCCGCCTGGCTCGCCACGCGGGACACGCAGGTCAGCGCGGCGGAGCTGCATGCCTACTGGCTCGACCGCGATGCGCGGCCCGACGCGGAAACCGTGCGCTGGCTCGACGCCGCCCCGCAGCGCGCGGTCATCGGCACGAACAACACCGTGCCCCGCGCCCGCTACATCATGGAGCGCATGGGCTTCGCCGCCCGGGTCGAGGCGATCTTCGCCTCGGGCGGCCTCGGTGTCGCCAAGCCCGATGCGGGCTTCTGGCGCGCCATCGAGGACTGGTCCGGCCTGTCGCCCGGGCGCATCCTGCTGATCGACGACGCGCGGGCGAACGTCGCGGCGGCGCGGGGCCGCGGCTGGCAGGCCTTCCACTTCACCGCCGAGAGCCGCGCGCGGCTGCCGGCGCTGCTCGGGATCGACGCATGAGCCGCGCGCTGATGATCCAGGGCACCGGGTCGAATGTCGGCAAGTCGCTGCTCGTCGCGGGGCTCGCCCGCGCGGCGCGGCGGCGCGGCCTCTCGGTCGCGCCGTTCAAGCCGCAGAACATGTCGAACAACGCCGCCGTGACCGCGGACGGGGGCGAGATCGGCCGCGCGCAGGCGCTGCAGGCGCTCGCCGCGGGCCTCGTGCCCCGGACCGACATGAACCCGGTCCTGCTGAAGCCCGAGACCGATACCGGCGCGCAGGTCGTCGTGCAGGGCCGCCGCCTGACCACGGTGCGGGCGCGGGACTACGCCGCGCTGAAGCCGCAGCTGATGGCGCGCGTGCTCGAGAGCTTCGCGCGGCTGCGCGGGGCGCACGACCTCGTCCTCGTCGAGGGCGCGGGCAGCCCGGCCGAGGTCAACCTGCGGGCGGGCGACATCGCCAACATGGGCTTCGCCCGTGCGGCGGAGGTGCCGGTGATCCTCGCCGGCGACATCGACCGGGGCGGCGTCATCGCGCAGATCGTGGGAACGCAGGCGGTGATCGACCCGGGCGATGCCGCGATGGTCGCAGGTTTCCTCGTGAACCGCTTCCGCGGCGATCCGAGCCTCTTCGACGAGGGTTACCGCATGATCGCGGAGCGGACCGGCTGGCGGGGTTTCGGCGTCGTGCCGTGGTTCGCGGACGCCTGGCGGCTGCCGGCGGAGGACGCGCTCGACATCCGGACGCAGGCCCGCGGGACCGGCCTGCACGTGGTGTGCCTGTGCCTGTCGCGGATGGCGAATTTCGACGACCTCGACCCGCTGTCGCAGGAGCCCGGCGTGCGGCTGACCATGCTGCGCGCAGGCGCGGCGTTGCCGGGCGACGCCGACGTGGTGATCATGCCGGGGTCGAAGTCCACGCGGGGCGATCTCGCCCATCTGCGCGCCCAGGGGTGGGACGTGGACCTCGCCGCGCATGTGCGCCGGGGCGGGCATGTCCTCGGCATCTGCGGCGGGTTCCAGATGCTCGGGCGCCGCGTCTCGGACCCCGAGGGGATCGAGGGGCCGCCCGGCAGCGATGCGGGTCTCGGCCTGCTCGACGTCGAGACGGTCATGACGGGCGACAAGCGCGTGACCGAGGCTGCCGCGATCCACGCCGCGACCGGCACAGCGTTCACGGGCTACGAGATCCATGTGGGCCGGACGACGGGGCCCGACCGCGCCCGCCCCTTCGCCCATGTCGACGGCGCGGCGGAAGGCGCGGTGGCGCCGTCGGGCCGCGTCGCAGGCAGCTACCTACACGGCATGTTCCGCGACGACCGGTTCCGCGCGGCGTGGCTCGGCGGCTTCGGCGCCGCGTCCGGGACGCGCTACGACGCGCAGGTCGAGGCGACGCTCGACGCGCTCGCCGATCACCTCGAGGCGCACCTGGACGTGGCCGGGCTGATCGCCGTGGCGCGCTAGCGCGTCTCCCATTCGGGCTCGGCGTTTTCCTGCCAACCCGCGCGGTGCAGGAGCGGCGTGTCGTCCACCGCCTCGGGGTAGCCCAGGCAGACATGGGTCGCGAACCGCCAGCGCGGGGGCACGTCGAGGATGCGTGCCATGACGTCCGGAGACAGGATCGACACGAGCCCTGCGCCCACGTTCTCGGCCCGCGCGGCGAGCATCAGCGCGTAGACCGCCATGGCCGTCGACTGCATCAGCGTCTCGGGCATGGTCGCGCGGCCGAGGCCGTGACCCTCCTCGGGGTCGGTGTCGCAGAAGATCGAGAGCTGCAGCGGTGCGCGGTCGAGACCCGCCAGCTTGAGCGCCGCGTACTCCTTGCGTCGCGCGCCCGCATAGGCGGCCTCGGCGGCGGCGGTGCAGCGGGCGAACTCGTCGCGGATGGCGGTCCGCACGGCCGGGTCCTCGACCCGGATCACCCGCCACGGCCGAGCGTTACCGACCGACGGTGCAAGCGCCATCGCCTCGGCAAGCCGCGCCACCAGCGCCGGGTCGAGCGGGTCTGTGCGGAAATGGCGCACGTCCCGCCGCCACGTCATGAGCGCCTTGAGCCGTGCGCGGTCTTCGGACGAGAACTCCATCGCTCAGAGCGCCGCCGCGAGCGCGCGCCACCCGGCCTCGGTCCCGGGCAGGCCGAGGCGCAGCCAGCCGCCCGAATAGGGAAAGGCGCGCGACCAGACGCGCCGTCGCGCGAGCCTCTCCTGGGCCGCGCGCGCGTCGCCGGTGTCGTAGGTCCGGAACAGGTGCGTGCCACCGACGAGCCGCCAACCCGCCCGCCCCGCCAGGGCGTCGAGGCGCGCGGCATCGCGGGTCAGCCGGGCGATCGTCCCGGCCTGCCATTCGCTGTCGGCGAGCGCCCGCACGCCCGCCGCGATCGCAGGGCCGCTCACCGCCCAGGGTCCCGCGAGCGTCGCGAGGCGCGCCGCGGTCTCCTGCCCCGCCAGCGCGAAGCCCAGCCGCAGCCCGGCGAGCCCGTAGAACTTGCCGAAGGAACGCAGCACGACGACGCGCGTGTCCGTCCCGTCGAGGAGGGGGGCCAGCGACAGCGCGGGCTCGGCATCGGCAAAGCTCTCGTCGACCACCAGTTGGCCGACCCGCGCGGCCAGCGCACGCAGGGCGTCGGGCGGCGTCCGGCGGCCATCGGGATTGTTCGGGTTCACCACCACGGCGAGGTCGGCCCCGGCGAGCGCGTCGGTGTCCCCGACTGTCTCGACCGACCAGCCGGCAGCGGCGAGCGCCGCGGCATGTTCGTTGTAGGTCGGCCCGAGGACGCGGGCGGTTCGCGGGGCGTCGAGCCGCGGCACCAACTGGATCGCCGCCTGCGCCCCGGCGAGCGGCACGACGGCCGCGCGGGTGGCATAGGCCGCCCGCGCGACATCGCGCAGGGCCTGCAGGTCGGCGGCGGTGGGCAGCGCGGTCCAGGCCCGCCCGGGCAGGTCGGGCAGCGGATAGGGCACCGGGTTGATGCCGGTGGACAGGTCGGTCCAGGCGCCCTCGTCGCCGCCATGCCGGGCCATCGCCCGGTCGAGGTCTCCGCCATGATCGCGCATGCCGGTCAGAGACCACGGCGGCGGCGCCCGGGCAAGCCCCGTTCAGATCACGGCCGCGAGCGCGAGGCCGAGCGCGAGCAGGAGGAGCGCGCGCAGATAGAGCGCGAGGCCCCGCGCCAGCGCCGCGGCGTCGGGATCGGGCGCCGCGGCATTGAGCCACGGCTCCTCCGCCACGCGATCGGAATAGACGCGCGGGCCGGACAGGCGCACCCCGAGCGCGGCGGCCATCGCGGCCTCGGGCCAGCCGGCATTGGGCGATCGGTGGTGCGGTGCGTCGCGGCGCATGACGCGGATCACCGCGCGCGGCCGCCCCGAGGCCAGCGCGAAGAGCAGGCCGGTCAGCCGCGCGGGAACGAGGTTCGCCACGTCGTCCACGCGCGCCGCCACCGCGCCGAACGCCTCGTGCCGCGGCGTGCGGTGGCCGATCATCGAATCGAGCGTGTTGATGGCCTTGTAGGCGGCGATCCCCGGCAGCCCGCCAACGGCGCCCCAGAAGAGCGGCGCGACGATCCCGTCGGAGGCGTTCTCTGCGAGGCTCTCGGTCGCGGCGCGGGCGATGCCGGCGGCGTCGAGCCGTTCGGGATCGCGCCCGACGATCATGGCGACGGCCCGGCGCGCGCCGGCCACGTCCCCACGTCCGAGCGGCGCGGCCACCGCCGCCACGTGTTCGTGCAGCGACCGGGCCGCGACAAGCGGCCAGGCGAGCACACCCGCGAGGATGGCACCGGCGGCGCCGCCGGGCAGCGCAGTCTGCACCAGCGCCGCGGGCAGCGCCGCGGCCGCCACGGCGAGCAGCGTCGCGATGCCCCCGAGGAGCTGCCGCTGCGCGACGCTGCGCCGGGGATCGTTGAGCCGCGCATCGAGGACGAGGATCAGTCGCCCGAGCCACGTCACGGGATGGCCGATCCGCGCG